>JBHLMQ010000037.1:0-31482 GCA_048938005.1 Promethearchaeota archaeon
TATATCTAATTGCCGGTGTATCTGGAAGTGTTAATAATACATTTTACCTAAATTTTTTTAGAGATAATGGAAGACATGTTCAACAAAGTGGGATTAATGTAAATGATAATGCATGGAATAATACAGAGATAGGAAACTATTGGGATAATTACACTGGTGTTGATATGAATGGAGATGGTATTGGAGATACACCGCATAATATTAGCAAAACTCCCCTAATACAAGATTATCTTCCAATTGTCGATATTGATCCTCCAAATATTACAATTATAAAGCCTTCTAACAACTCTGTATTTGGAAGTGCAGCTCCGAGTTTTGAGATAAAGGTTAATGAAAGATTTTTAGATGTAATGTGGTATACTCTTGATAGTGGTTTACATAATTACACTTTTACCAAAAATGGAACAATTGATCAGGCAGCATGGAATCTATTAGCCAATGGGCAAGTAAACCTTAGATTTTACGCATTTGATAAGGTTGGGAATATTGCACATGAATATATACTAATTATAAAACAAAAAGAAGCAGCAATTCCAGGATATAATCTAATGATTTTACTTGGGTTATTTTTTCTTTTTTGCTTTATTTTAATAAAAACAGCGAGTAAAAAGAGAAAAAATATAATAATATTAACTAAAGACAATTAATAAATAATTTTAAGAGAATATGAGAATACTAGCTAAAAAGTTATGGAATAAAAGATTATTTGGAGTGATGTTTTTAATATTTTGCTTTTTAAATCTCGGATTTTTTATTCAGAATTATGGATTTAAAGAACAGACTACTAAAATTAATCATGATAAAGACAATTCAGAAAATTTAAAAATTTCAGTGGATACTGCCGTTTTAGGTAATTTATCTGAACTTATAGATGCAGGATTATTAACAGGTTCAGGAACATATTCCGATCCGTACCTTATCAAAGATCTAATATTGAAAGGTAATGGCACAGGAATTGGAATACAGATAGGTACAAATAAAGACGATTATTTTAGAATCGAGAATTGTACGATTTATAATTTTACTAAAGGTATAGAATTATTCAATTCTAACAACGTAACATTATATGCTAATAATTGTTCGCAAAATGATTATGGTATTCATATGGATGGATTTTTAATGGCCAATCCACCTGCTCATTTAATGAAATATATAGGGTGTTTAAACAACACACTTCTTGAAAACATATGTAATAATAATACGTATAGTGGAATTAATTTAACAGATTCAGGGGGTTATAACAAATTTATTGGAAATGTCATTAATTACAATCAAAATGGCATATATTTAGAAGGAGGAATTCAAGATAACTTAATTTCAGGAAACATTTTAAACCAAAATAAAGATATTGGAATTAAAATACGCACTTTTAATTATAATATAACAGGAAATTCCATGAAAGGATCTGGTTTATTAATTCCGGATGGTACGATTGAAGAATTTTCTTTACTTAATATTGATAAGACTAATATTGTGAACGGCAAACCAATATATTATTATGTAAATAGAACAAAATTATCTTCATCGAATTTTACTAATGGAGGTCAAATATTTTTAGTTAACTGTTCTAATGTTTTGATTTCAGACTTAAATGTATCTTATTCTTCCCAAGGTATCTCTTCTTTTCATTCAAATAATGTAACAGTGGTAAACACCGATTCTTCTTTTAATATTGATGGCATTTATATATCTAATACAAATAATAGTTATATTAGGAGGAATATTGTAAATAATAATGATAGGGCAATTTATATCACAGGAGGTTGCCAAAATACTAATATATCTGAAAATCTTGTTAAAAATAATAAGGAGAGGGGAATCCATTTAAAGTTTTTTAATAATAATAACACATTCATTGATAATAGAATTATAAACAATTTTGTTGGGATTCATCTACAAATAAGCAGCTACAATTTAATATCAGGAAACATCATAAAAAATAATACTTATGGTTTAGAGATGGATGCAGGTTGTGATTATTCTCTTATTTATGAGAATTTTTTTATTAATAATTCAGTACACGCTAGTGTGGGTGCAATTCATAATAAATGGAATAGTTCAGAGATAGGAAATTATTGGGATGATTATACAGGAACAGATTTAGATGGGAATGGTATTGGTGACATTCCTTATAATATTAGTATTTCTCCCTTAACACAAGATTATCTTCCTATTGTCGATATTGACCATCCAAATATTACAATTATAAAGCCCTCTAATAACTCTGTGTGTGGAAGTACAGCCCCAAGCTTTGAGATTAAAGTCAATGAGAGATTTCTAGATTTAATGTGGTATACTCTTGATGATGGATTGCATAATTTTACTATTACTGAGAATGGCACATTAGATCAAATAGAGTGGAGTAAATTACCTAGAGGTATAGTAACTCTTAAATTTTTTGCTCTTGATAAAGTTGGAAATGTTGCGAATAAAGAAGTTTTAATCATCAAAGTTTCAGGAAGAATTATTATTTCTAATAATTGGTTTGATGCGAAAATTGCTGAAATTTGTACAGGTTCAGGAAACGTCTCAGATCCTTATGTTATTAAAAATTTAATAATAAATGGAGGTGGTGACGGTGTTGGAATCTTAATAGTAAATTCTAAAAAGGTTTTCTTCAGAATTGAGAATTGTACAATATTTAATTGTTGGTATGGTATACGATTGCTGAGATCGTGTAATGGTACGCTTTTGAATAATAACTGCTCTAATAATGATAACGGTATCTATTTAGATGGATGGACAGACAAGTCTCAATTCACACAAGAAGAATTTCTTACATTTTATTGCATGAATAATACAGTATCTAATAATATTATTAACCAAAATGCACATTATGGTATTTATACGAGAAATTCAGATAATAATACTATTACAGGAAATTATATAAACCAGAATCAATATGGGATATATTTATCTTATTCTAATGATAATAATACTATTACAAATAATTTCTTAAGAAGAAACAATAATCCTGGAATATTTTTAGAAATGGGAGGGGATAATATTATAAAAGGGAATAAAATGTATTCATGTGGATTTTACGCGTGGGATGAACTGATTTTTACTTACAATATTATTGACACTACTAATTTAGTGAACGATGGACATTTATATTTCTATGCTAACAGGACAAATTTGAATGCTAATGAATTATTAAACGCCGGACAAATTTATTTGATAAACTGTAGTAGTTCTATAATATCTAACTTAGATTTGTCTGACGGAGCTGTTTCAATTTCCTTATATGATTGCATTGATATTAAAGTTAGTCACAACAATCTATCTGGCAATCGTTTGTGGGGTTTATATGCGGAAGGTTGCAATAAAATTATCATTGAAAACAATTTTATTGATTTTAATACTATAGGACTGGAATTACGTGATTTTAATAATTCTATGGTGTTAGGAAATACCGTTAAAAATAATGTTATGTATGGGATTTATCTGTCTGGGGGTTATAATAATACATTTGTAAACAATTGTATTCATTCAAATGGATATAGTGGGATGAGAGTGTTTGCTATTTGTCTATATAATAATTTCACTAATAATAGATTTATCGGCAATCCCAACGAAGGTTTATCATTTGGGTATTACAGTTCTTATAATATTATTTCTGGAAATATTTTCAAAGACAATCGAATAGGAATGACTGCTGATTCCGTCAGCGGATACAATCTATTTTATGAAAACTTTTTTAGGGACAATGTGTTAGATGTTGAGGATAATAATATAAATAATAAATGGAATAACACTCAAATTGGTAATTATTGGGACAATTATACTGGTATTGACAGCAATGGTGATGGTATTGGTGATATTCCTTATAATATAAGTATATCTCCATTGATACAAGATTATCTTCCTATTGTTGATAACAATCCTCCAAATATTACAATTATAAAACCATCTAATAACACAGTATTTGGAAGTATTGCTCCAAGCTTTGAGATAGAAGTTAATGAAAGATTTTTAGATTTAATGTGGTATACTCTTGATGGTGGTTTACATAATTACACTTTTTCCAAGAATGGAACAATTGATCAGGCAGCATGGAATTTAGTACCCAATGGTCAAGTAAAGCTGAGATTTTACGCAGTTGATAAGGTCGGATATATCGCATATGAAGATTTAATAATTGTAAAACAAAAAGAAGCAGCAATTCCAGGATATAATCCAATGATTTTACTTGGCTTATTCGTTCTTTTTTGCTTCACTTTAATAAAAATTATAAGAAATAAAGAAAAGAAAATTAGAAAATCTAGTTAAATTCTTTATAACAAATTTAATTAACCACACTAATTTAGATATCTATAAATTTTTTTAAAAACTAATTATTCAACAAATATAATTCAAGTGATCAAGATGAAAAGATCAAAATTAGAGATTGGTTCATTTTTAATGGTTTTTTTGGGAGTATATACCATAGTTATTTCATTATTATGGATATTTGTAACTGAAATAATGTTTGTGAGTGATTTTGCATATTACACGGGTCAGACATACCCACAATATTTAGCAAGTGATCCTAGTTTTGCCCAGATGTACATCATAACAAAAAAGTTAATTGGTTTCATTCTTTTAGCTAATGGGATTATGATTCTTTTGCTAACCCAAAAGAGTTATCGCAAAGCTGAAAAATGGTCGTGGTATGCGCTTCTAATAGGTGGTGGAATATCTTGGGGTACCTTTATAGGATATAAAATTTTTATTGGATATATTGGATATAGTATAATTACTTTCGTTGTTGGAGCTACACTTCTTGTGGTTGGTCTAGCTTTTCCAGTCAAAGAAATCTTAGGTAAAAAAGCAATATAATTTTCTAAATTTTATTTTTCTTTAAAAAAAAGAAAGAAAATTGGGTTTACCAAATATGTTAAAATGAACTAATATGCCTGATCCATTTAGTATTGGGAGACATAATTTCGAAAAATGGTCTAAATTGCTATGAGATATTGCAGAAAAGTCGGGAAAGAATTATTTTAAACCTTGTAACCTTATGAAATCTAGTGATTTTGTTAAAATGAGAAGGTAGATTCCATGTGATTTATAAACATGACAAATATTTAATTTTCAAAAATAAAAATAAAAAAAAGGATTATAATAATCCAGTATATCTCTGAATTTGAGATTGGACTAAAAGTAGTTGGATATTTCTTGATCCGCCAATTACTTCTTCAATTTTACTGATATCACAAAGTTCATCAACGGGAGTATTATCGGTGATTGATATGCCGCCCATATGTTGTTGAATCTCATAGCAAACTTCGTGTGTGAGTTTAGCTAAATAATATTTACCTTGAGAAGAAATAGACGCAACCCATTTTTCAGCTTCTTTAGAAGGCTTTTCTGTAAATAGAATTTTATCATCATATACTGTTGCTGCTTGTAGAGCGAGAGCAGTTGCTGCATTAGTTTTTGTCAATAAATCTGCTAATCCATATCCAACACCTTGATATCTAATTACAGGTTTACCAAATTGTTTCCTTAAATTGGTATAAATAATACCATAAACTAGACCGGCCCAACAAATTCCTACTCCACTTCCCATGATAGAAAGTCTTTCAGGAACTAAACCTTCAAAAAGTCTTTTATATCCAAGCCCATCATCAGCAAGTACATAATCTTTAGGTACTAAAACATTGTCTAATATAGTATGTGCAATCTGAACTCGTGGTACAGAAGTAATTTTTAAACGATTAGTTTTTACTCCAAATTCACGAGCGATAATAGCTTGAACCATTGTATCTCTCGGATTTGCTTCATCATAAACTCCATAACATGCAAAATAATCAGCAACTGCCCCATTGGTAGTGTATACTTTTTCTCCATTATATATAACACCATCGTCAGTTTTTGTACATATCGTAGTCAAATTTACTGCATCCGAACCCCTCTCAGGTTCAGTAATACCTATACAACCAATTTTTTCTCCAGATAAAAGCTCATCTTGTACCTTTTGTGGTATGTCAGACTCACCTCCATGAACATAATAATGAAATGTGGGGTTTCCACACAATATCCCTGTCGCCACCCGAGCTAGTTCTAATTGAGGGTCTAATAACGATATATGGGCACCTAATAATATTTCTCGTTTCATTCCATAAGGTTTGAAGTCTTTCCATGGATTTATTCTTTGTATGTATCCACGCTTACCAAGTTCGGGAAGTAACCCATATACATCCTTTGATTTATCGATTTTAGGGTGTAAATCTAAGCAAAAGTTTTGTAATTCGTGACAATACTCTCGTTCTTTTTCATTCAGCATTGGAAATACATTGTCATTAAAGATTTTGAAGACATTTTCCAAAGACATCTTCTCAAGAATTTGATCATTAATAACTTTCTCTTGAAACATTTTTTCGTCAATTTAATTTGTATTTTTTAAAATTTGAAAGAATTTATGTTAATTAGTTTAAATTTTTTATTACAATTAAATCTTTAAGATTAAAAGCAGTTAGAAAGAATTCAAAAATAATTATCTTAAATGTAATTTTCTTTTATATATTTCTGGACTCTTTTTATTTCATCTAAATAAGTCTCTACTTTTCCAAAAATATAAAATCTAACCTCTGGACCTGTTCCACTTGGTCTAAAATAAAGTGTTGAGTCATTACTTTTTAATTGATAGATGTCGATCATATCATTATTATCTGATAATGCTTGGACATTATATTCTTTCTCATCAATCATAATTTTTTTGTTATGGTTTTTTTCAAAATTTTTCATAATTTTGACTTTTTCTTCGTCAACAGCGTGAATAGTACGGTTTATTCCCTTTATTGACCAATCAATCGCTTTAGAAATAACATATCCCCTACATATAAGCTCTGTTATTAATATTAAAGCAGGTACAGGATATTTATCCGCGATTATTGTAAAATCTGTAGAGAAATCATAATCTCCTGTTTTTTTATTTTTTGAAACATTCAAAATATTTAGTGTATGTCCCCCGCTCTCTTCCCAATAAACCATTAAGAAAGATTCTTTTTCTATATTATGAATTTCCATCAATTTAATTATTTGTTGTCTAAGTGGAGTTGGATTATCAATTTTGATTAAATTTCCATTCTCATCTTCAAAATAAAGTATAGCTGTATCTATTTTTGATTGATCTACATCGATTCCAAGAAGGAAATACATAATCACACCTAAATGCTTATAGCCAACCCCTGTTAATATATTTAAAAAACTTGTATGATCGCTTCTCAAATCAGTTGGAATAGTTCTTACATTTATAATTTTTTTATTAAATTCCTTTGCTAATATATTATGCATTGCAGAATAGATATCATTAGGTATATAGGTAAAATATTCTCCATCTTGTTTAACATAAATGGCAATTCGATCCCTGTCAGCATCAAGTAATAAGGCTATATTCGAATTTGCCTGAGTCATAACAGATTGTAATTTTTCTTCTCGAATAATTTTTATAGGATTTGGAGGATTGATTTCCTCCTCTATAAGAAGTACATTTGCTCCATAATCATTAAATAAGTTAACAATACCTCTTGCCTTTCCTAAATATGGCCAAATTACAATATTTTTGCCTTTTAAATTTTTGATTTCTAAAATCTTTGATAATAAATTTTTCGTATATTCATTATTTTTTTTCTCTGCGTCAATTAAAATTGGTTTTACAGATTTTAGGTAGATTTCTTTAAATTCTAAAGCTTTTTTCGAGATATCTTTGAATAAATCTCCTGATAAAGGTATTGGGTAATCAATATAAACTTTAATGCCATTCCAAGATAAATCATTATGACTAGCTGTCAAAACAATAATAAGGTTAATTTCATCATATAAAGCTACAGATGCCGCTCCGTAAGGTGAAGAGATTCGTGATTTACCCTCTTCATCTATTTGATAATAGATTTCATATCCATCATAAGCAAAGATTTGAGAACAGTATTGTAATACAATATCTTTAGTTGGGCGGTCATCAGTAACTATTAAAATCTTTAAATTTTGGTTATTTTTCATTTCTTTAAATTTTTGGCTAATTGCCTTGAAAACTCTTAGAAAGAGGAAAAACTTGCTATTCGTTAAGACGTATTTTTCTTTATCATCCTTTTTTTTAATATCAAGAAGTTGAATTCTCAAGCCTGATGTAGGAGCTACAATAGGATCAATAATATTTTTTTCTTCCTCTGTTAATTCTGGTAATTTTATAATTTTTATTCCTTCAACTACCTCAACTAATTCAATATCTTCAATTTCAAAATCAATCAGAATCTCCACCTTAAATAGATTAAAATTTATTTATCATTTATTAAAAATTTAAGAAATTTCTTTTATTGCTTCTTTTAAGATTGCCAGAATTTTTTCTCGATACATAGGCTCAATAGCAATCATTCCATAAGTTTTAATAACACGTTTTTCGCTGGATAAGATTTTCTCGCAAAATTCAGGTGTTAGCCTATTTGCTAAATCTTGTTTATTTGCAATACCTATTACAAATTTGTCTTCATAATATTTATCTAATATATCATGAATTATTTCTTTTGAATTATTAATATTTTCAAATGTTGAATCTGTAACCAGTAATGTAATATCAGTTCCTTGTAGGAGACTTTTCCATAATGATCTGAATTGAGCCTGTCCTGCAAAATCCCATAATGTTATAGATCTTTCAAACTCATCACCTTCATAAGAGGCTATATCTGCAGTAATGGTTGGAACATATTCAAGATCTACATCTTTCCCACAGATTAGTTTGGTCAATGTAGTCTTTCCTACACCACCAAAACCTATAATGGATACTTTAATGGCGCCTAAAATAATATGATCTAATTCTTTTTCAAATTCAGAAAAAACACTACGATTTCCTCCCCACTTATCATTCTTAAGAATTTTACCATATTTATCTATAAATCTAGTTCTTATGCTGAGGATCTTTGAATTTACCATAGCATCATCATCTTCTAAGTCAGTACAAACTACAATGATTATCGTATCGATTATTGTATAGAAATATTTGAAATCCTCAGTTTGAGTGCTTTTAATGTCACTTTGGCTAATTTCCTTCATGAAACCTGAAAAAGCACTTAAAAATCCCGCTAATAAATCTCTGTCTACCTCAGAACTTCCGTAATTCCTAAATAACAATGATTTCCCATCTCTAGTTAATATGTTCACGTATTCAATCAATGATTCCACTTAAGAAGTTTTTTATAATAGCATTATATTAATTTAATAATAAATTTCAATAAAAAATAAATTTTGTAAAAGTTCTTACTTTCTAATAACTATAAACTTTTTTAATCAAGAATTAGGAGAGGAAAATTATTGGGATCTACTGATAATTTAGATGAAAGATTAGATAAATTCGCATCAATCCTCGAAAAATTCGGTCTTGATATAATCACTAAAATGGGTCAAACAAACCTAAAAATTAAAATGTTAACAGATAAAATCAATGAGCTAAGTAAAGCTACGTTGGATATAAAATCCCTCTCACCACAGTTAAATAATGTAATTGAAAATCAAAAAATTCTTGAAGAGGAACTTGACTTAATTAGATCATTAATTCAGCGATCAGATATTACATTTCACTTAAAAGAAGCTAAAAGTGAAGAAATTGAGAGAGATACCTCAGCTACTGATAAAAAACAGGCTATAATTGATCAATTTAACACACTAGAAAATTATATTGAAGAAAATGATGATCCAAAACCTCTAGTTGAAAGCCTTGAAGCCATAAAAGAAGATATATTTATTTTCACTGGAGGCCATAGGATTCTCTATGAAATAGGACAATTTGCGAGCAAATTAAATGGCATGGAAACCCTTGCTGATGATATGAAAGAATCCTTAAAAGAAAAAATTACTTTTTGGATAAATAAATTATCTGTAAAGGGATAAACCAGAGTTTTGGATAATTAGCAAAAAAGATTTTTGGCTTTATTCGATTCTGGGTCTTATTACATGTTTAGAGAGAATTAAGGAGAAGTGGTATTATAAAGAAATTAGATGAAATCAATGGAATAATATCTTCTCTCTATTCTCTCTGTTGAAAAGAGGTAAATAGTGATCAAAGTTGTTATTGGAATTTACAATATTATCTATTTAAATCCCATGATTTTTAGTAATTGTTTTGGATCATATTCGACTGGGTTCCTAGTCGAATTATGAATTCTGTTTAGAGTAAAAATCTAAAAATGATAATATTTAAAAAGAATCTGAAAAAATAATCTTATTATTCTTCTAATTTTGAAATTAAGGTAAGTTCCGCAATTTTCTGAAAGATTATTGGGACATTTTCCCCTGTTAATGCGGAAGTCTCAAAAAATGGCGCATTAATTTTTTCGCTTAAATGTTCAGCCATAGGTAATATAATTTTTCTCTCATCTTTTAAATCTATTTTGTTGCCTATTAAAATACGAGGAATTCCTGAAAGGCCATATTTAATCGCCGTAGAATACCAATTATTTATGTTACTAAATGAGCTTGAACGCGTGATATCATAGACTAACATCATTCCATCAGCACCGTTAAAATAAGGTCGATGTAACATATAGAATTGTGGTTGTCCTGCTATATCCCATACCATTAAATTAACTGTGGTTTGCGTACCCATATTATCCTTTATTGTGACGGGTTCCTTTGTAATATTTACGCCGACTGTTGGAATGTATTCATATTCGAATTTATCACCACAGAAATTTGTTAAAAGACTAGTTTTGCCAACTGCAGGATCCCCGATCACGATAATTTTAAATATCATCTCTGTACGTTCATGAAACACTAATTTTCCTTCTTTTTTATCCTCAGTCATGATTTTTCTTAAGTTTCTTTTTGAAATTTTTAAGTTTTTAATTAAGTAAGTAATGAAATTCCAATATAAAAATTTTCATTATTCTTTTTTAAGTTGAATTCGTTTTTTTTTTTCAAATTTTGATGTTTTACTTTTTTCCCGAGAAATAAAAAAAATCTCACTTAAACGAAATTTAATTTCTTTCCAGTTAATTTGTAAGCTCTCAATTATCTCTAGAAGGTTGTTTTTACCTTTAATTTGACCCATACTTAAATGAGGTGTAAAACCATTTTTATATTTATTTACATCGCTACAATCTGGTACTATTTTAAGAATTGTTGCCTGCAAATTCCTAATTAAATCAATTGGCTCTGGATTTAGCCATAATGTATATCTTTGGCGTCCATGGTTAAAATAATTAAACATTTTCAAATGAATTTGGAAAGGTTCAAGAGATTTACATCTATCCGAAAATTTTTTCTCAAGTTCTGAATATTGATTTTCAGGTCTAAAAGGATATAATAGAGTTATATGGGGCATCCATCTATTTATTTGACGATCATGGATTTTACGAATTTCTTGAATTGGTCTCCAAGTTTCTTCAGGTGGTATAATTACAACTGCAGAAGTATATACTTTTATCATAATAATTTTTGTTATAATTTCAAATTAAAAGATTTTTATTTTAATAAATTTTAATTCTAATTTGACAAATGAAGATAAAACACAGGCATTTTATACGAAAATCCGATTTAAAACCCTTAAAAGATGAAATCTTAAAACAATATGAGCAAAAATTTGTAGATCAAATCTTTCCTAAAAAAAGTAATGTTGAAGTTATTCAAACAGAGGCCGGAGACACATTATACGCAATTAATAATGTTTTAAAACTTTATAAATCTAAGGATGGTTATATTCCAGTTTTAACGTTATTACTAAATAATCAGGTTAATTTAAAAGCGATAGTTGTTGATTTTGGTGCTATTCGTTATGTAGCTAATGGTGCTGATGTAATGCGGCCGGGTATAACAAAAATAGATCCTTCAATTAAAAAAGGAGATATCGTAGAAATTAGAGAAGAAACAAAAAATAGAGCTTTAGCTGTGGGAAAAGCGATGTATGATGCTCATGACATGGAATTAAAAAATTCTGGAAAAGTAGTAAAGAATCTTCATACAATTCAAGATTCTATTTGGGAATTTGAAAAAGAGTTTAAGTAAATTCCGCTTTCAAAATTGATCCAAGTAGAGTTTTTTCTGGTTCTGCTAATTCACTAATAGAATCGCTTTCTATTTCATAAGAGTCTAATAATTCTCCACATTCTTTGAATTTGCATAAATTAACAATTATATTTAAGCCTTCTTGTATAATCTTTTTATCGTCTAACTCATCTGAAACCTGCATTAACTTAATTATTGAATAAAATTTCCATAATTCATTCTCATGAAAATTGTTATCTAAACCCAGAAAATCTTCAAAGATTTCCGTAAAAAACTCTACTTCTGAGATCAATTTTAGCCTATACCACCTCAACCCTTACGTGCTGAAAAATACGTATTTCTCCCTTGCAGTTGACAATTAAATATTTATCCATTAATATATTTTAATCCAATCATTTCAAACATTTTCCGTTATGATAATACTAACATCTGAAAATCGGTTTCAAACGTATAAAATAGGTCACTTCATCATACTTTCTTTTCGAAATCATCAATTTTGTAACAATTATTTAACTTCTTTTTATGTTAACAATTAAAATTATCTGAAATGATAAAATCAATTTAATAAACATAGAATTAAAACTCTAATAATATCTACATATCTATATGTATACTTTAAATTGAGTAGTGAGTTTAAAATATTATGAATAATCAAGAATTCATTTTATATGAACAGAAAGGACGTATCGCCACAATTACAATAAATAGACCAGATAAAGCGAATGCGTGCAATATTTCAATGTTAAAATTGATACATCAATACTTAATCGATGCAGACAAAGACGAGAAAGTTGAATGTATTTTAATTAAAAGCAGTGGTCAAAGATTTTTCTCGGCAGGGTATGATCTTAAAGAAATACAAGGTGCTCCAGAAAAGGTAGCACAAATAACTGAATGGGGCAGAAAGATCAATGAAACTATTGTTCTTATGAAAAAGCTAGTAATTACACAGATCCAAGGTATTGCCATTGGCTTTGGTGTGATGCTAATCTTGGCTTCTGATTTAAGGATTTTTGCTGATAGACCTATTGATGAATTGTATATGAGATTACCAGAACTCGCAATTTCTGCTTTTCCTCAGACTGGGGCGACTCTTTTACCCTTATTGGGGCTCGGGTTGACCTATGCGAAAAATATGCTTTTTACTACAGATAGATTCGGAGTTGAGGATTTAAAGAACATTAATTTCCCGACGAGGATTTTTACACTTGATCAACTTGAATCAGAAACTCTTAATTTTGCTAAACAAATGGTTAAATATCAAAAAGAATTCATCTTCTTTACAAAAAGTATGTTAAGGATAATGAATAAAGCCTATATTAAATCTTGTTTTAACTTAGAAGATGAGTGCGGTAAAGTTGCTTTTGATCCAAAGAAATTTACTATGAAAGAACTAGACGATTTTATAAAGGAATTAAATTCAAAATACCCCTAATTACTTTTTTTAAATTTTTAATTTTCCAATTGAAATTTTTTTCACAAAACCCCAAGTAAATTTTTTTTAGTAAATACTTCTGAGCTTTTTACTTAATGATTTATAAGTCATTTCAGAAAATTAGTTTCTTGTGGAATATAAAGTTAAAGTCTTATAATATATGTGTGATATTGTGTTCCATGCATATTACACGATGTTATAATCGACTTGAATTTTATATTACTAGGGACTATATGTCGATGGTCATAACGAGCATATCATTAACCATATCTCGATGACTCATCATAATTAAAAAAAAGAGGTTGTGTGTGGAAGAGTGAGTATGTATCGATCATATTTATTAAAAAATAATTTCTGGGCGAAAAAAGGAAATGAAAAATTTCCTGATACAGAAAAAGTCTTTATCAAACACGATTCTGAAGTGGGAGGAATTTACGCCATCCTTCAAAGAGATAAGAAGGGAGTTAAAATTGTGGCTGAAGGTAAGGAGTATTTTTTTAATAACTTTGATAAGTTAGATTCTTTCTTAACTCGACTTCAGCAGAGAAAAGATGATTTCATGAAAATCCTCAGGAGAAAGAATATTTCTCAGAAATTACGAATGTTAGATATTTAAGTTTTTTCATAATCAAATTTCTTTACTTTTCTAAAATTTAGGAAAAGGGGTATTTCTAGTTGTATTAAAGTTTTAATCTTGATATATCGGCATAAGTCCCGTTTGGAAATGCCGCAATCTTAATTCTGCGCCTCGAGAGATTTTAACTTTTGGAATTTTTTCTTTATTCTGAAAGAGTTGTTTAATAGCAGCTACAGTATAATCTATATGAGACGTACTATACACATTACGAGGTACTGCAAAACGAACCAAATTTAATATCCCCTTTCTTTGTTCAGGAGTTTTCTTATCCCACTCAAATGCGAAAGGTCCTAATTCACAAGCTCTTATTCCATAATGTCTAAGAAGTTCAATAGTAAATCCAACGCCTCCAAAATCATCAATCTTCATATTTGTTCCCTCAAAAAACTTATCCATATTTAAGTAAACCGCATGGCCACCTGCGGGAAGGATAACGGGAATACCATTTTTAGCAAGCTTTCTAGCAAATTCTCTTACTTGTGTTTTTCGTTCATTTAAATAAGATTCCTGCACAATTTCATAAAGCCCTGCTGCGAGTGCCATAATATCTCGCCCAGACATACCACCATAGGAATCATTTCCGAAAGTCATTAGCTGTTTTTCTTTCAACTTAATTCCAATATCTTCATTAATGGAAAGCTTTTTGTGGAAAATTCCTTTATCTTTAAAGAAGAACCCTCCACCAATGTTGGCTAGTCCATCTTTTTTAAAACTTACAGTGAAACCATCAGCATATGAGAACATTTCTTGAACAATACTTGGTATTGTACGATTTTGAAATCCTTCTTCAAATTCTTTTATAAAATTAGCATTTTCAGCAAATCTGCATGCATCAAAAAAAAGGGGAATGTCATATCTTTCTGCTATTTTATGAACTTCTTTAACATTTCTCATCGAAACTGGTTGCCCAGCAGCTCTATTATTAGTAATTGTTATATAAATTATTGGAATAGAATCTACTCCTTTATCTTGAATCAACTTTTCAAGTTCTTTAACGTCCATATTACCTTTGAATGGATTTCTTACATCCATTTCATCATAAGGAAAATCCTCCATTAAGTTTTCTGATAGGAGATTTACAGCATGAATACCATTAGCAACAATATTGGCTTCAGTTGTATCAAAGTGTCCATTATTTGGAATATAATATTCAAGATCTGGATTTCTCTGTTTTAAGAGGGGAGCAATAGTTGAGAAGAGCAAATGTTCTGCACAGCGTCCTTGGGGAACTATGAAAGCGTTAGGACGGGCTAACTGGTGAACTCCACCATTAACAAATCCTCCTTCATAAGATGTAAGGTAGAGATCATCCATTAATTTTTTTACATTTGTTTCTCCTGAAAGGATCATATTAATTGATCGTTTTGGATTATCTCCACGTTCAAAAGTATCTCTAACTGCATCTAGAAGAACATAATAACCTTTATTACGAGCATAAGATTCATCTCCATGAAAAAGAGCAGCCCATTGAAAATCTGTCATTGTACCAGAACCAGAGTCTGATAAAAAATCCACAAATAATAAATCTGCTGGAAAGGAAAACATGTTGTATTCAGTTTTCTCAAGTACATATTCACGTTGTTTTTTCGTAACTTTTTTGATTGTCCGAATTACTAACGGTTTATTTGCGGGGATTGGAAAACCTAATTCATCCTGAGATTTCAAAATCTTCTACCTACAATTTACTATAACAATTATTAAATTGAGTTTTTCAACTATTTTTGAAATTATAATTCTAAATCATTAAAAAATCATTTGTAAACTAAAACTTAAGAAATTAATAATTGAAAATTTTAATTTTAATCTTAAATTCATTTATTAATAAATTAATTTTCTAAAGAGATAATAAAAATGCGACTCCCAGATTATATTAAAGACAGAATTTGGAAGGATTATTTACCAGATGGAATTACTCTTGAAATTGACATTCCTGAAGATAAGTCTTTAATTGATTTATTTGAAAATGGGGCTAAAGAATATGCCGATAAAGTAGCATATAATTACTTTGGAAGAGAATTCACATATAGAGAAATAGATCAATTAACAAGAAGATTTGCTTATGCCCTCTTAAAATTAGGGATAAAAAAGGGAGATGTAGTAGCTCTTTGGCTACCAAATTGTCCACAGTTTAGTATTTGTTATTTTGCTACATTAGGTCTTGGAGCTACATTAACTGCTATTAGTCCCTTATTTGTGGCAAGAGAGATGATTTATCAAATAAAAGATTCGGGTGCAAAATATCTTATAATGATTGATAGATTTTTTCGAGAATTTAAAAAAGCAGAAGATCAATTAACATTGGAAAAAGTGATTTTAGTGAATGTAGAGGGAAAAGTTCCAGATATAACTGAGACTGACAAATTAATACATTACAACACATTGATGGACCAAAATCCTGAACCCCTAACAGAATTCACAGTCGAGATCAATCCAAAAGAAGATATTGCGATTATTCAATATACAGGAGGGACAACAGGCGACCCTAAAGGTGCTGAACTATCTCATTATAATGCTCTATCAAATTTGATGCAAATTGGACAAATCTCGGATTATATGAAAGAATATTATATTAAGGGAGATCTCATCGGCCTTTCTATACTCCCTTGGTATCATGTATATGGTCAAATATGTGAGCTTTTACAAGGTCCGCGTACTGGGGGTAAGGGGATTATTTTTCCAACTTTTGATATCCCCCGGATAATTGAAACTATAAAGAAGAAACAAGCTAATTTCATACTTGGAGTGCCTACTATGTTTATTAATATATTAGGATCGCCTTTAAGTAAAGATATTGATTTTTCGTGTCTTAAATATTGTAATGTAGGAGCATCTGCAATGCCAATCGAAGTTGCAAAGGAATGGGAACAAAAAACTGGATTTCCATTAGGAGAGGGATATGGTTTAAGCGAATCAACTGTCTGTGTTACAAATTCTCCACCATGGGGTAAGAAAAAGTTGGGGAGCTGTGGTATTCCTATAACTAGCACTTTAATTGGGATTATTAATGAAAATCTAAATTTCTTACCAATAGGGGAGCCTGGAGAATTAGTTGCTTCAGGTCCTCAAATTATGTTAGGTTATCATAATCGACCTGAAGAGAATAAAAAGGTATTTTTTGAAGCAGGAGGCTATAGATGGCTAAGAACAGGTGATTATGCAAAAATGGACGAAGAAGGGTATATTTTCTTAATCGATAGAGTCAAAGATATGATAAAATACAAAGGGCATAGTGTATATCCAAGAGAAATCGAGGAAGTTATGTATGAACATCCTGCGATTCAAGAATGTGCTGTAATCGGTGTTAAAGATCCAGAAAGAGGTGAAAACATAATGGCATATATCATTCTTAAGAAAGAATTTAAAGGCAAAATCACCGAACAAGAAATAGTAGAGTGGTCAAAGGAAAATATGGCAGCCTATAAATATCCAAGAATTGTAAAATTTGTAAATTCTCTTCCAAAGAGCGCGGTAGGAAAAGTTTTAAGACGGGTAATTAGAGATAAAGAAGCCAAAAAAGCAGAAAAAAGAAAAATGAACTAAGATTATTTTTTTATTACTTTAATTCTTTATTTTCAATAACTATATGGTTTTAATATTTCAGTTAATAGTTAAATTATGAATGAACGAATAAAGAAGCTACGAACACAAAGTCGTGAAGCAATTCCTTATCTTTCTTTAGAACGTGCATTATTATTAACAGAATTTTATGAAACTGGCGCAGCACATAAATATTCTGCCCCAGTTGCTAGAGCAAAAGCGTTTAAGTATTTAATGGAAAATAAAAAAATTTGTATTAATGAAGGGGAATTAATTGTAGGGGAACGTGGCCCAGAACCCAAAGCAACATCTACTTATCCTGAAGTATGTTGCCACAGTTTACAAGATTTAGACATTCTAAATACTCGTGATAAAACTTCCTTTAAAATATCTGAAGATACAAGACAAAAAACAAAGGATATTATTATTCCATTTTGGAAAGGAAGATCTATTCGTGATAAAATCTTTTCTCAAGTTGATGATGAATGGATTGATGCATATAAAGCAGGGATTTTCACAGAATTTATGGAACAGAGGGCACCTGGACATACTGTTGGAGGGAAAAATTTATGGGAAAAAGGATTTTTAGATTTTAAACGAGAAATAAAAGAAAACATAGAGAAATTAGACTTTTACAACGATCCTGAAGCATTTAATAAAAGAGAACAGTTATTAGCTATGAATATCGCTGCTGACGCGATAATTAATTTTGCTGAACGCTATGCTCAAGAAGCCAAATCTCTCGCTATCAATGAATCAGATCCAAAAAGAAAGGAAGAGCTAGAGAAAATATATCAGATATGTTGCCATGTCCCTGCTCAAGCTCCCAGAACGTTTTGGGAGGCACTCCAACATTATTGGTTCATTCATTTAGGTGTTATAACTGAATTTAATACGTGGGATTCTTTCAATCCGGGACGCTTAGATCAACACCTATATCCATTTTATGTCAAGGATGTTGCTAATTGTATATTAACAGAGGAAAAGGCGCATGAATTACTCCAAGCTTTTTGGGTAAAGTTTAACAACCAACCTGCCCCTCCTAAAGTTGGTGTTACAGCAGAAGAAAGTAATACCTATATTGATTTTTGCAACATTAATATCGGGGGCCTTAAAGAAGATGGTTCTGATGGAGTAAATGAAATATCTTATATGCTTTTAGATGTAATTGAAGATATGATAATTGTCCAACCAAGTAGTAATGTTCAGATTAGTAAGAAGACACCAGATAAATTTTTACATCGGGCGCTCGAAATAATCAAAATTGGTTTTGGACAACCATCAGTTTTCAATGCTGACGCAATAGTTCAAGAATTAACCAGACAAGGTAAATCCATAATAGATGCTCGAAATGGTGGAGCAAGTGGTTGCGTTGAATCTGGTGCTTTTGGAAAAGAAGCTTATATATTAACAGGATATTTTAATTTAGTAAAAATCCTTGAAATTACACTTCATAATGGTTTTGATCCCTTAACTAAAAAACAGATTGGATTGAAAACTGGTGATCCTACGACTTTTAATACTTTTGAAGATTTTTTTAAAGCTTATACAAGACAAGTTAGACATTTTATAGATATAAAAATTAAAGGAAATCAAATAATTGAACGTATTTGGGCACAAAATCCCGCTCCTTTCCTTTCTATCTTGATCGATGATTGTATTAAAAATGGGAAGGACTATAATGATGGTGGAGCTAAATATAATACATCTTACATTCAAATTGTAGGAATGGGCAGTATAACTGATTGTTTAACTTCTATAAAGTATAATGTATATGATAAAAAAATTATATCTATGGAAGAATTGATAAAAATCTTAGATAATAATTTTGAAGGATTTGAGAGTATTCGTCAAAAATTAATCTATAGAACCCCTAAATACGGGAATGACAATGATTATGCGGATTCCATAACCACTCAAGTTTTTGATATTGTTTATGATGCAATTAATAATCGCCCTAATACTAAAGGTGGCGTTCATCGAATTAACCTTCTCCCTACAACAGTTCATATCTATTTCGGTAAAGTAACGGATGCCACTCCAGATGGACGTAAGGCATACACTCCTCTTTCAGAAGGTATCTCTCCGGTTCAAGGAATGGATATTAATGGCCCAACTGCTGTTATTAAATCTGCAGCAAAAATTGATCATCTTCGAACAGGAGGAACATTATTGAATCAAAAGTTTACACCTAACTTACTATCAAATGAAGAGGGGATTACTAAATTAGCACATTTAATAAGAGCATATTTTCAAATGAATGGCCATCATATCCAATTTAATGTGGTCTCAGCAGATACTTTACGGGCTGCTCAGAAAAGTCCAGAAAAATATAGAAATTTAATTGTGCGAGTTGCAGGATATAGTGACTATTTCGTTAATTTAGGCTCCGATTTACAAGATGAAATTATAAGAAGAACAGAACATGCTACGATTTGATACTAAAACTTTTTATCTTTAATATTTAATTTCATTTATTTTTAGAAAAATTTCAAAATCTTCATTTTTAAAGTTTAAGAGCCTTTTTTTCATAGAAAGAAAATATATGTACTTATTCAGTACATATATTTATAAATGAATATTTCTTTAATAATTATAGGTACTTGATCGGTACATATAATTCAATATAAAAATAAAAAATTGAGTTGATAAACAAAATGAGTAAAGAAAAATTTGAAGATATATTTAAAATTGTAGTTTTTGGAGCATCTGGCGTTGGTAAAACTACGTTGCTTAAACAATTTTCTGATAAACCTCTCCATGAAGATACAGCTCAAACAGTAGGTGTAGATTTTTTTATTAAAAGTGTAAATGTTGATGGAAAGGATTATAAACTTCAGTTTTGGAATATTATTGATGATGAAAAATTTGGATCACTTCAAACACTATATTACACGGGTGCATCAGCAGTCTTTTTGGTATTTGATTTATCTAGACCAGAAACTTTTGATTATTATCAAACCAATTTTGAAAAAGTCTGGAATCAGATCAAACTAGATAAATGCCCTGTGCTTTTAATTGGAAATAAACGTGATTTAGTTGAGAATCTGGAAACAATTGATAGGGAAAGATATCGTGAATTTGTTAAAAAAGAAGGTTTATTGGGATATATTGAATTAACTTCCATGAATAAGATTGATGATCTAATAAACCATATTCCCATTATTATTCAAAAAGCTCGAAAAAAAAGTTATCAAGTCAAATTTTTAGTAAATAGTAAAGAATTAGAAGACATTAAAAAATATGCTCGGCTTTCACATCAAAAACAATCTGAATTCATTCGCACAGCAATATGGGAAAAAATTAGACTGATAGATGCTCCATCAATTATTAAGAGTAAAAATAAGAAAAAAAATATTGAAGAAAACAAATTAAGTTCAGAGGAATTAAAAAGAATTCGAGAATTATTAGAAAAGCTAAAACAGTAAGAATTATTAAAAGTAGAATAGATCTATTTTATTTTTTAAAAAATAAAAGGAATAAGCGCTTTACGATTTTTAGGATAATCAGGAAATGTTTTAATATACCACTGATGATGGGAACGAGCTCTAGGCGCAAGATTTGCGAATGTCCAAGCAGCAAAAATGAGTCCTGGAAAAGACCACGTCATTAATGCCCAGCCTGTCCATTCTATAATCTCTCCGAGATAGGTTGGGCTACTTACATATTTAAACATCCCTCCATATGGGATTTTATATTCAGTTTCACTAGGTTTACGTAGATTATGAATTATGAGATCTGAGTGGAAATTAATAACATATCCACAAAAGTATGTTATAACGCCTAAAATAAATATTGGGCTAAATAACCAAATTATTAGATAAGGGGGAGAAAAATTGTAGATCCATCTTGCCTGTAAATATGCGTTAATACCATTAAAGATAAATCCCATTAATATAATAGAAATAGGCATTGGTTGCTTTCCACGAATTAACAATGGAAATATAAAGGTTCGTCGAAAGTAATGGAACATCCAAAAAAACAAGAATACCAGAGGAACAACTTCAGTTTTTCGATCACTTATAAAGTAAAAGATAAAATAGATGATTATAGTTGGTATTTCCATAACAAACCAACCGAGCTTGTTGTTTCTTATTGCAGGGCCCCATTTCTTGTTTATGTGTTGACCATAACCAGCAGTGATAAAAGATAAAACTATGAAGAATATTATTGAGGATAAACCAAAACCTATCATTAATGTAGTAAAAATATAAAACTCATCCATTATTATCAATTCTGCTATTTAATCTTGATTCTAAAGCCACAACTTAAAGATTATAGAAATTTTCTTTTTATCATCCTTATATCATTTGAAATCTCCAATAAATTTTTAACTTTTCTACCTTTTAAAATATATAATATGAGTAGAGACAGTCAATTAAGAAAGCTACTTCAAACAGGTGCTCTCCGTGGAATAATATTTGATTTTGATGGTACTCTTCTTGATATAAGAGAAATCCTTGAAAAATCGATCGAAGAAGTTCTTGCTGATAAAAATGTAAATGTGGATATGGAAACTACAATACAAGAAATAGGGGCTTTATTAGAAACCATTCAAGGATATCCATTACCAAAAGTGTTACTTGAATCATATGAGATATTCAACCATATAACTGCTCTTAATGGTTTAACTTATTTTAAAAAATTAAGAATCGCAGTAAATATTTTTGCTAAATATTTGGAATACGCGAAAGAGGCTTCTTTTTTTCCAGGTGCGAAAACGCTTTTAGAAAAACTTGGCAAATCTAGTGATCTTTTCATTATTTCTCATAACAAAACAGAAACAATAATGGAACATTTAGAAAAAGAAGGGCTCAATGGTGACTATTTTAAAGGTGTTTATGGAAGTGATAAAATTCCTGTCCAAAAACCAGATCCTATGGCACTTCAACCAGCTTTAGAAAACTATAAAAAACGTCGTAGAGATGAATTTGTAATGATAGGTGATATGCCATCAGATATAAGTGCTGGTCGAGATGCTGGATTTTGGACGATTGCAGTAGCAAGTGGAGTCAGTAAAAGACAAATACTTGCTGAATGTCAACCAGATCTATTACTTAATTCTATTAATGAATTAATAGAGTTATTAGAAAAAAAATCACTAACAGAATCGAGCTCTTAGGAATAAAAAAGAGACATGACTTTAAGGGTGAGGCTTTTATTTCTAAATTTAGGAGATAATTCTCATAAAATGGCTTTAACAAGAACTATTAAGATTAAAAATGATCATACTTTTTCACGTATTACTCTAACCATTAATTTTTTATATAAACGAGTCTTTAAGTAAAATTAATTCAGCTGAAAATATCGTTTTTTTATTAAATTTTCACGCTTTTTTTAATAACATTTAGTGAAAACAATGGAACTTGAAAAAATAGAAAAAAAAGGAGTAGAAACTGCCCGAGAGCTCGATCTCAAGAAAAACATCGAAGAAAAAATGCAGGAAGAACTGAAATACGAAAAACGACATCAAGATTGGACCTATAAGATTATGAAATTCAACCCTATAGATCCTTTAAATGACTTGTATCGATATATAATTAAAAGATTGGATTTAAAGCCAATAGAAGGACGTTTACAATGGTGGGCTGCTTATATTTATATTAAATGGGCTGTTAGAACTTTCTGGAACTTCAAAGCAGAATATCCGAAAGGAAATATGTTTCCAGAATATGGCCCAGGTATTTTGGTGGGCAATCATGAGTCACATATTGACCCATTCTTCTATGGTGCTGCATGTCATCGCAGAATACGCTATATGAGTAAACTAGACAATTTTAAAACTCCTATTGTTAAAACTCTTTTCAATAATCTTGGAGCTTTTAAAGTAGATCGTGAAAATCCAGAACGAGGTTGGCAAAAGGCAAAAGAAATCATCCAAGGTGGAGAGTGGGTAGGGATTTTTCCCGAAGGTACACGGTCTCAGGATGGAGAACTGGGTGAATTTAAAACTGGAGCTGTCCGATTGGCAATCGAGATGAATGTTCCAATTGTTCCTATGGCCGTAATAGGCTCGATGAATGCGCTCCCTAAGGGCAAGTTAGTAATGAAACCCGCTCAAGTAATAGTGCGTGTTGGTGATCCAATTTATTATTATGATTATGATATTAATACTGTTTCTTATGATGATATTATTCGATTAACTGATGAATTGAGGAATGTTGTTTGGGAATTACGGGAAGGTCTTTATGGAAAGGAAGAAGAGGAAGAACTTTCCATTGGTTCACCAGAAGAAGTTGTTAAGGAACCTAAATTTAACTTTATGAGTTATTTGAAAGATCAGGGGAAGGGAATTCTTAGGCTCATTGATGATTCTTGGTATGCTCTATTGAAGAGTTTAGAAGAATTTGGAGTGCGAAGGCAATTTCAGAAAACAGTAATGACTTTCTCGGGAGAATTAGTTGATGCATGGTCGAATCTGATGATGCCATATAGAGCAATAGACTTTGAGAAATATATGCCAGAAGAAGGTGGTGTTCTTATTTGCCCAAGTCATAATTCTGAATGGGATGTACTCATACTGGCTACAACCTTGATCCATCACCCTCCAAGGCGAGTGATGTGGCAAATGGCAAAACAATCACTTTTTAAAATTCCACTTGTTAATGCATGGGTAAGAAATCATCATGCTTTTCCATTAAAACGAGGGATGCATGATGTGGATTCTTATAAATTTGCAAGAGAACTTCTTGAACAGGGGGAAGTAGTTTGTACTTACCCTGAAGGAACGACCAATCCTGGGGGTGGTCAACTTTTAGAGGGTCATACTGGTCCCATGCGGTTAGCTATAGAAACACAGGTACCGATAATTCCGATCGGAATTACGGGCACTGAGCAAACGTACCCTAAACACGCGAAAATGTTGAAATTTTATAAAGGTCAAATACTAAGATGTGGTCCCCCATTCATGGAGCATCAACAATATTGGGGCAAGCCAGTGCCGGATTATGATGAACTTAAGAGATTAACAGCCAATATGATGGATCGGATCAGGGATTTACTTTATTATGATACTCCTGATGTATGAGTTATTGAGGAATTAACTAAATGGAAACAAGTGAGCAGCCGAGCAAAAAAAAAATAAAAGTTGGAATTCCACGAGCTCTTCACTTTTATAGGTATTTTCCTTTTTGGAAGAAATTACTTGAAGAATTAGAGGTTGAACTCGTTCTAAGTCCACCAACTAATAAAAAAATCGTTGAAGAAGGCGTAACACATGGATTCGGAGAGCTTTGTATCCCCGTAAAGATATATTATGGTCAAGTATTAAAATTAGTAAGAGACAATCCAGATTTGGATTATATTTTTGTTCCGAGGTATGTAGCAGAAGTAAAAGAGGCTTACTTTTGTCCTAAATTTTTATCATTGCCTGATCTTATTAAAATTTTGCCAAATGTCCCTAAAATATTAAATTTTGAAGTAAATGTGAAGGAGTTTCCTATCGCAACTTCAGCAATCGAGCTTGGAAAGGAATTAGGTAAGAATCAAAATCAGTCATTAAAAGCTTATAGAGAAGCTCAAAACTACTTTGATGAATATCACAAATTTTTGAGAGATGGAGCTTCAGTTAACCATGCTCTACGATTAGTAGAAAGAAATCGTCCATTTAATTTACCTAAGAGGAAGTATAAAGGTGACATTAAATTCTTACTTTTAGGTCATGCTTATAATATTTTTGACACCTTTATTAATTTAGATTTCCAGAAAAAATTAAGAGATCAAGGTGTCAGGGTTATTACTATCGAAAATTTACCTGAATCGTTGTTTAAAGAACCAGTGATAATAAATCCAAAAGGAGGGCGACTTCGAAATTACTGGAAACATGAAGAAGAAATTCTAGCAGCAATGCGATATTTCTTGAAAGAAGGTCGTAAAGAAATAGATGGAGTAGTTTTCCTTATAAGTTTTGCTTGTGGGCCTGATAGTCTTATCTCCGAATTAATCAAGCATGATATGAAAGTTGTGGGATTACCTTTCCTGGAAATTATTATGGATGAACATTCTGGAGAGGCGGGGCTCCTAACTAGAGTTGAATCCTTTGTGGAAATGGTTCGGAGGAAAAAAAAGAAGTTAGCATTGGATTCAAAAAAGACTTCTGCTGTCAAAACTTTATGAATAAACGATCATTCAATTACTTCACACAAATTATAATAAACTAAAAAGAGCTGTATTCTTTTTTTATTAAATTTAAATAAATTTTTTAATAATCAATATTATTTTAAAGTCTCTCACTGATAAATAAAATTTTTTTGTTTAAATAGATGGAGATAGTAAGAGTTCTAATAAGCTTAATCGAATAATATGAGTAATCATATTTTTTGTGGTATAATATTTAAATATTTAGCTATAATTTTATTTTCTTATTTATTTAAATCAATCAATATCTAAGTAAAACAAAAAAAATGGCAAATAAGAGCCTTTCTGGTATAGATAAACGGGAATTCAAATATTTTGAAGGGTTAGAAATTGGTGCTGTTTCAGTAAAATGGGTTCGTAGAACGGAAGATGGAACGATATTCAGCGAAATTATACGGCATGAAGGTTATCCAGAAAAAAAGGTAAAGGAAATTTTCGAACGCTATAAATCTAATTATAATTCAAGAATTGTTATTACTGGTCATGCGGCAAAGCGTTTTCTTAATCTACCCTACTATTCTGAGGTTGAGTGTCTTGAAAAAGCATTATCATTTTATAACCTAAAGCCTAATATTCTACTTTCTCTTGGTGGAGAAACATTTAGTGTTTATCCAATGAAAAATGGAATTATAAAGAATATCATCGCTACTACTAAGTGTGCTGCTGGTACAGGCGAGTTCATTGTCCAACAGCTTCAAAGGATGGGAATGACAATTGATGAAGGAATAAATGCTAGTTTATACGGGGAGTTTACTCCGCTCGCAACACGCTGCTCTGTTCACTGTAAATCCGATGCGACTCATAAGCTTAATAAGGGTGAATGCAAACCAGAAGATATTGCAAAAACTTTAATTCACGATTTAGCGAGAAAGGTTAGCCAAATGATTGATTCAGCACAGTGGTCAACAGATTTAATTGTAATATCTGGAGGAGTTGCTTTAAACAAAATTTTTATTGAAAGTCTACAAAATTTTCTTATCAGCTCGGAAATCAAAATCCTCCCTGAGAGTCCTTTTCTTGAAGTCTTTGGAGCTTCTCTATACGCATCCGAGTTTCAAGAAGAAATCCCCCCTCCTGAAAAATGGTTCAAAAAATCAACTGATGAATTCGAAAGTCATGAACCACTCACAAATGCTGAATCTCTCTTGGATTATCGTGTTAACACAAATGCTCAAGGAAAAATAATTGAAGGTGATTCATATATCCTCGGGATAGATGCAGGTTCAACCACAACTAAGGCAGTTTTATTTAACGTTTCTGATGATTCAGTAGGGGCAAGTATATATTTAAGAACTTTGGGTAACCCTATATTGGCAACAAAACAATGTCTTAACGGACTCATAGATCAGTTAGGAGAAAAATCCATTAAGATAATTCAATGTGGTGTTACTGGTTCAGCAAGAGAGATGGTCTCAGTTTATTTAGATAATTGTCGGAGCTTTAATGAGATACTAACACATGCTAGATCAGCTGTTGAAGAAGTAGCAAATGTAGATACTGTATTTGAAATTGGTGGTCAAGATTCCAAGTTTATTTCATTTTTAAAAGGTGTGCCTATTGATTATGCAATGAATGAAGGATGTTCAGCTGGAACAGGAAGTTTCCTTGAGGAGTCTGCTTCAGTTGATATGGGTATCCCTGTTGAAGATATTAGTAAAATCGCTCTAGAGAGCTTAAACCCTATTGCATTTGGTGAAAGATGTGCCGCTTTCATTAACACTGATTTAAGAAATGCACTACAACAAGGTGCCAAACAAGAGGATGTTGTTGCTGGTCTTGTTTATTCAATAGCAGAAAATTATATTTCTCGTATTATTGGTCCTCGTCATGTAGGGAAAAATCTTCTTTTTCTTGGGGGGGTAGCTTTAAATAGATCCGTTGCTTTAGCCATAGCTGCTCGCTTGCAGCAAAAAGTGATCGTCCCAGCTCATCCTGAACTAATGGGTAGCGTGGGAACTGCTCTCATGACGCGTGATCTTTTACAAGAGGGAGTGATTTCTAAACGAGAGTTTAATCTTAGTAATTTAGTAAAGGGTGAAATGGAATTAAGAAAAGTTTTTAGATGTAAAGCATGTGAAAACAATTGCGAAATTCAAAATATATCTATAAGAGGGAAGCATTACCCTTTTGGAGGAGTGTGCTCAAAATATAGATTAATACGCCAAAAGGGTAAGAAAATAAAGGAAGGCCTTGATTTAGTAGAATTACGAAATATCATGATGTTAGGAGAATTCGGCCCCCAAACCGTTAAAAATCCGCGTGGTACAATTGGTCTTCCAATGACGTTAACAACTCATGTGCTTTTCCCTTTATATACAAAATTTATTAATGAACTTGGTTATAATGTATTGTTATCTAAACCTTCAAAGCTAGGTAATACAAAAACGTTAGCAGCTATATGCTATCCATGTGAACTGGTTCACGGTGCAATTCTCGACCTTTTGAATCAAGATGTTGATTTTATTTTCTTACCTCGAGTTATTGAGTTAGAAATTCCAAAAGGTTATATTCATGGATATACCTGCCCTTCTACTACTGTCATTCCAGATGTTATACGTGCTGCATTTGAAACAGAGAAAGATAAAATTCTATCACCACATCTAGGTCTTTCAAAAGATCTCATTAATACGACGATAAGGGAATTAGGGAGAATTGCCACCATTTTAGGCTTAAAAAATGATTTAGGTCAAGAAGCTGGAAAGAAAGCCATCGCCCACTATAAGAAGTTTATGATGAAATTCAGAGAATTAGGAAAAGAAAATTTAAAAAAATTGATAGAAGAGCCAACAATTATTATTGCAGGAAGGCCTTACATCATTTATCCTTCAAATATTAATTTAGCTCTTCCTAGGAAGATTATAAGCAGAGGATATAATACAATTCCCGCAGATATGTTACCTCAGATAAGTGATAATGAGGTTCATAAAAGAAATGCCTGGAGTTTTACTCAGCAAATAAGTAATGCAGTAAAATATGCTAAAAAGTATCCTAATTTATACATTTGTTTTGTCTCCTGCTTTTCATGTGGTCCTGATGCTATTATGTATCACCATTTTCGAGATGAATTGGTAGGTAATACGTTCTGTTATCTTGAAATAGACTCGCACACGGCACATGCGGGTTTTGAAACAAGAGTGGGTGCGTTCTTAGATATTATTGAGGAAAGGCGTCGAAAAATAGATAAAAATTATTCACAAATTCTAACTTTGACAATTTAAAACTAAAATCATGACTGAAATTAAACAACCTGAAAATTTAGAAATAATCCGAAAAGTCAACCAAGCACGATTTTCGAAAGATTTTAAGTATATTTTAGATAGTGATGGTCAAAAAGTAGAGTATGATGATCCAAGAATAGTCTTTGTTAATACATGTGCCCGAAATCCTTATGGAAAACGTCTTGTTATAGACTTGTATGAAAAATATAATCGTAGAATTAGAATTAGCGAAGATACTGATTATAAAATTTTACAGTACGGTAAAAAGATTTGTTCTGGACGTGAATGTGTTGTCACTGTTGCTGTAGCTGGCGCAGTTTTAAAGGATATTAATGAGAATCGAAAAGATAACGAGATCACTATATATATAGCACCAATTGATCAATATGGTCCTTGTCAGAATGGGGCATGGCCAGTACTTTGGAATTCATTAGCTAAGAGAATAAATTTGAAAAACATCATATATAACGCTTGGCCCAAGTATTCTAACAATTACTTAGGATTGCCCCAAGATCTACTAGCCTTCGAGAACATTAATTTCATCATAGGACACGCCCTAACCGAAGTTAGAAATGCATTGCAATGCGTTGCTGAAGAAAAGAATGTGGCTTTGAAGGAATTTGAAGATATAACAGATACCTTTATTGAAAATGTAAAACAAGGAAAAAAAACCTTAAAAACAGGCTTAATTCAATGGGCAAAAGAAATAGTTAAAATACCTCTCATGTCTACCGTTGAAGAAACCACTAAAATACTAATTTTTGGTGGAATAAATTTATTGTTTGACCATTATCCTATAGAAAATTTTTTCCTCGAAAAAGGGATCATTGTAAAAGTTGTTGACTTAACTGAGTTTTTGAGTGTATTACTAGCTGAAAGTACCATAAGGTTTGGCTTTAAGAAGGGTATTACCAATCCGAAGCAACAATTTAAGGAGATATTAACCGATTTTTCTGAACTAAATGAGGGAGACAGAAGAGAAGCTGGAAGAGCAAGAGCTAAGCAAAACGCAATACAGATTCTAAATTCCCAGTGTAAAGGTTATCGAAAAATAATTGGAAAATCTGGTTTGCTGTTTGATTCACATGTAGATATCGTAGAAATCCTGGAAGAAGGAAATAAATACGTATCCTCAAATAGTTATACCGAAACTCCTGTAATTACAGGTAGGTTCATACATTCAATTAAAGAGGGGATCTACGACGGCCTTATTAATCTTGGTACGTTTAACTGCCAACCAGCTATGAACTCACAAGCCATCATACGTCCTCTAGCGAATAAGTGTGAGATTCCTTATGCTGCGATAGATTGTGAAGGTCCGTGGATATCAACAAATCAACGTAGGCTTCTTGAAACCATTGCCATTCAAGCTAAGAGAGTGCGCAAAAGGAAGAATGAACTATTAACTAAGAGATAGCAATTTTAAAAAATATATAGAAATAGCATTAACTAACGTCTCTCTTAATTTTACCTTGCAGCCATCCGATTTTGTTTGTTTGAATATTATCAAACGCAGGAATAAACGGTTTTAAATCTAATATGGGTGTTTTATCTAATATATCAACATTTTGTACAAGGATTTCATTTTCTTCAATTTTTACAATTTCTAAGATTGAAAGTCCTATAGGATTGGGACGGAATGGTGTTCGAATAGCAAAAACGCCTTTCTTCTCATTATCCAAGAAAGGTTTTGATTGAAGTGGAACAGGTAATTTTACCATATCAAAATAGTATAAACAATAGAGATGAGAGAAGTCAACCAAGTCTTTTAAGCCCAACTGATATTCATGAAAAATTTCAATTTTACCTTTAATGTCTGACATTGAAGATTGGATTGGGATGCCTTTAAGAGATTTAAAGGGGGTGTGAATAATACCTATTGGCTTAAAACATATTTGATCAGGAAATTTCCGGTCTTTAAAATCAATTAATTCACGATTTATGATTTTCATAAGAACTAGATAATTCAAAGAAAGAAAAGATTTTCCAATATTAGAGAAAGGGGTAGAAATATTTAATTAAGAATTCTCTTTCAGGAACCTTTCTATTTGAAAAATCTTCTTTCAAATTTGAAATATCATAAGAGATATTCTTGAAAGATACATTCATCTTCTGATCATCAATCTGCAATAGGCAAAAACTCATTTTCGGTTCTTTAGTAATGCTAAGAGAGCCGGGGTTTATAATTATTTTACCTTTTGTAGCAATATATAATTGCTCATGGGAATGACCAATCAAAACAATATCCACATCTTTAGGATAATCATTTATGAATTCATCTAATGATTTCCTTTGGTATAATGAGATATTTTCTTGCATAGAGCGGTTAGGAATATCATAAAAGTGTGAATGAAGCATGAGCAATTTTTTATTATTTACAGTGAAAGTCATGGATGTTGGCATTTCCTCAATTTGTTTAATTAAATCTTTTCCCAGTTGATTTACAGTCCATTCACGGTGGGGTTCAATTCCTTGAGGCCATTCATTTTTTCTTTTTCCAAGTACAATCATTTCATTATTTCCAATGATGTTTATGAACC
>JBHLMQ010000010.1:0-104481 GCA_048938005.1 Promethearchaeota archaeon
CCAAAAGAATTTTTAGGAATCCTTAAAATGGATAAAAATGTGTTTACTGAATTTATATTACCCCCAGGAGCAATTACGTCCAGAAATACGGGAGTATTTTTTCCAAGTAGAATCCCAATAAGTCGAGATTATCAGGGAACTATTCATTCACATCCATCTGGAACTTTATACCCTTCCCTACAAGATTTAAATAGTATATTTAAGAGAAATAGATTTCATTTTATTGTAGGATTTCCCTATAGTTTAAATCATATTAAATGTTTTGATAAAAATGGCACAGAGCTTCAATTTAAATTGATTAACTAATATATTATTACTTTTTCGAAATTAGAATAAAGTTAATAAATTTAAACTGAAAAGTTAGGATTTATAATAGTCCGAATAATAATTATAACTCTACATCCTTTCTACAACTATTGAAATTATATTGTTTCCAAATCCACCAAAATTGCATGTAATCCCTGTTTTAGCACCTTCAACTTGTCTTTTACCAGCTTCCCCTCTTAATTGCCATATTAATTCTACAACTTGAGCCACCCCTGTGGCACCAAGAGGATGTCCTCTGGCTTTCAATCCACCTGAAGGATTTATTGGAATTTTTCCACCAATTTTAGTTAAACCTTCATGAGCTGCTTTAGCACCTTCTCCTTTTTTAAAGAAACCAATATCTTCTGACTGAACAGCCTCAAGAATTTCAAAGGCATCATGTAATTCGGCTACATCAATATCCTCGGGGTCTTTTTTAGCCATTTTATATGCCTGGTCCGAACAGATTTTTAAAGCTTTAAGTGTTGTAATATTTTCACGTTCGAATATTATATGAGTATCAGTGGCTTGTCCAATACCAGAAATTAGAATAGGTGTGTCGCAATACTCCTTTGCTTTATCAGCATTACATAGAACTAAAGCAGCGGCGCCATCAGAAATAGGACAAATATGAAAAAGTCTTAAAGGGTCTGCTATTATTGGATTCGCTTTATCATCCTTAAGGAAATCATAAACATTATCCCAATTCCCATTACCTTTTTGGATGGCACTTTTCATAAAATCCTCAATTGTTTTTTGAAAATGTGCTTTTGGGTTTAAAGCTCCGTTTCGATGGTTTTTAATCGCAATATCTGAAATCCATTCAAGATCAGCATCATATTTTTCAAGATACGCTCGAGTTAACAACCCTGCAAACGATGGAAGAGATACACCATGGCGCCTTTCAGCTTGATGGTGTGTTAAAGTAGCCACATTTGAAGTAACATACCCAGGAGCTGTGATATGAGTCATTTTTTCCCCACCAACTACTAAAACTAAATCACTTAAACCAGAAGCAATAGCTTGAAAACCAGCTTTAACAGCTGATCCACCACTCGCCGGTCCATTTTTAATGTGATCAGCAGCAGCAGGTAATAAGCTTAACTTATCCACTAAAGCACTTGCAACACCAGAAAGTTGATTAAAAGCTCCAGGGCTCATTGCTCCAACATAGACAGAATCAAAATCCTTATCACTTGTGTTTGATTCTTCAATAGCTTCTAAAGAGGCTTCACATAATAAATCCATTAATCCTTTATCTAGTAATCTTCCGAACTTTGTATGTCCAACTCCAATAATAGCTACTTCATTCATAATAGTCACGTCTTTTTTATCAAGATTGTAAGAGAAATAATTCCAAATTTATGGGGAGAGAGAAAATTACAAAATTTTTATTAGTTATTAATATTTTTCCTTATTTTAATTTTAAGAAGACAAATTTTTCATGAATCTATTCGAAAATAGTTTTCTTTGTTTTCTTCTTTAGTAGAATAATACAATCTTTTTGATATATACAGATTTATTATTTCAAAGATTTCTTAAGTTAAAATTCAATTTTGTTAAAAGAAATTATCTTTAAATAGAAGAATTGTAAAACTAAAATTATAAAAAATTAAAATTAAGATACAGATATTTATCTATTAATAAATAATCCAATTATTATACAAATTTAATATTTAATGTATTTAATAAATGTAAGAATATTATCCTAAAAAATAAAAATAGAGGCTTTATTAATGGAAGTGGAAGATGAAAGATTTACGGAAGACAGAGGTTTATGGGAAGACTATAAAATTCCATTAACTTATGATCAGGAGAGTATGCAAAAGTGGTTTAATGAAGAAAGAGGAGGAGTAAGAGGAGGAGCAGATGTTTTTTATCTTATGTTTGGTATAACATACAATTGTCAACTTAAATGTCCACATTGTTGCGTAGGGAATTATGAAAATGAACCGCCTCGAGAACTTACAACTGATGAGATTAAGGATGTATTAGATCAATCCTCTAAAGCTTTTGTTGTTAACTTCTTTGGTGGCGAGCCAACCTTAAGAAAAGATTTAATGGAACTGATAAAGTACGCTTCAGATAGATCGGTATATGTGTTCTGTGATACAAATGGAATAAAAATTACGAAAGATTATGCAACACAATTAAGGAATAGCGGCTTAGAATTGCTTTATGTTAGCATCGATAGCCCAATTCCAGAAAAACACGATGAATTACGTGGAATGAAAGGATTATTTAATAAAGCTGTTCAAGGTATAAAAAATGCAATAGATACCCGACTTAAATGTGCATTATCTACATATATAACGAAAGAGAATTTAGCTAATGGTGAGTTTGAAAATGTGATCAAATTAGCAAAAGATCTAGGTGCAAATGGAGTAAGGTATTTATTGCCTACAGCAACCGGAAGATGGTTGCATAATCCTGAGGTAAAATTGACGTCTGAAGAAGAGAGGAAAGTTAGAAAAATTGTGGATTTTCCATATGTTTGTAGAGATTTCTATTTTCAAACTCAAACTTCAAGTCAATGCAGAGGATTGGCAGATAAGGTGTACTTTTATATTTCGCCTTATGGAGATGTCATGCCTTGTTGTTTTATGCCACTTACTTTTGGAAACGTCAGAGAAGAACCTCTGAAAACAATTTTAGATAGAATGTGGAACCATTCAATGTTTTCTGAAAGTTGGCTAAGAAAAGAATGCCCTATGTTAAATGAAGAATTTAGAAAAAAGTATATAGATATAATTCCTTCTGATACAAAATTACCATTTAAAATGTAATATTCATTTTTTTTGGCTTATATTGAATCGGTATGTTTTATTCGTTTTACATTTTTATCAAAGAGATTTTCATTTTTTTAGCATATGCTCTGGTATTTTCCCTAATTTATGGATACCTATATAAATATCTCCAGCATAAATAATTAATAAATCTTAAAATTGTGATAGTTCCTATAATTATTAGAATATTAAATAAAACTAGATTTTTAAATAATTAATCGAATGATTTTTTTATGTCTGTAATGGAAAAAATTGAACAAGCTGTTCCGCTTTTAAATAATTGGATAATAAATTGGAAAAATGAGGGGAAAAAAGTATTGGGATATTTTTGTTCTTATATTCCTGAAGAAATCATCTATGCTGCTGATATTCTGCCAATAAGAATGAGAGCAAGAGGATGTGCTGATACACCAATGGGCGATGCTTATATGACCCCTACTACTTGTAGTTATACAAGATGTTGCCTTGAATTAGCAAATAGAAAAGAATATAACTTTCTTGATGGAATTATTTCATGTAATTGCTGTGATCAAGTTCGTCGTCTTTATGATAATATAAGGTACAAGACTCCTTTTCCCTACCATTATATTATGGGAATTCCCGGATATGTAAGTGATATAACCATTGATTGGTTCAAACATGAATTAGCTAGATTTAAGAAGAATTTAGAACATGAATTTGGCATTAATATAAGTCAAGAGAAACTCAAAGAGATAATCAAAACGTATAATAAATCTCGCAATCTCCTTAAAGAGTTATATATGCTCAGGAAACGAGATATCCCTCCTATTTCTGGAACTGAGATAATGAATGTTTTATCAGCAGGGATATCTATTCCAAAAGAACAATTCAATGAGCTCTTAGAAATGCAACTTAAGCAGATTGATGAGAAAAAGGGCATCTCTGATTATAAAGCGAGAATAATGTTAGTTGGGAGTATGTTAGATGAACCAGAGTATATAGAGATTATAGAAAATCTTGGTGGAGCAATTGTAATAGATTCTTTATGTTTGGGAACTAGATATTTTTGGGATTTAGTTGATGAAACAGTAGATCCTATGGAAGCGCTCGCAAAACGTTATTTGTCAAAAATCTCATGTCCACGTATGACTGATGGATATTTAAAAAGAGCGCAATTTATGATGGATCTGATTAAAGAATATAATGTTGATGGAGTTATTTTTCAAAGAATGAAGTTTTGTGCTTTATGGTGGGCTGAAATTTTTATGCTTCGAAATAAATTAAAGGAAGAGGGTATTCCCTTTCTCGATCTAGAGAGAGAATATGTATTAAGCGGTGCTGGAGCTATGAAAACTCGTGTTCAAACCTTTATGGAAATATTAGAGGCAAGGTGAAAAAATTGGATGGAGAATTATATCTAAAATATAGAAAACTAGGTAGAGGAGATTGGGGTCAAGATCTCACTATATGGAAAGCTATGTACATGAGATTTTTAAAGCAAATGAAAGATGAAGAATTTACGGCAATTTCAGAATTATTATTAAATATTTTCCTTGATCTTGTTAAGGCAAGAAAGGAAGGAAGAGCTATTATTATGCATCCATTTAATTATGGTCCCGAAATATTTCATGCAATGAATTTGTCACCTCTAATGCAAGAGTTATTCAGTGTTGGTTTAGCTCCTTTCCACTTTAATGAGCCTTATATTGATTTCACTAATAAATTGGGATTTGGAGACAATCCAACGCTTTGCAATGCACAAAGGCCTTTAATTGGTTCTTATATTCAAGGAGTGGCGCCTGTTCCAGATTATTTATTCTTTCTATCAACGCCATGTAATTCCCTCGCAATGACTTATCAAGTGTTTGAGCAATTAGCTAAAATTCCTGCTTTTAATTTGGATGTCCCATATTGGGCTTATGATAAAGCCAACGAGTTTTATGATGATAAAACCATTGAGTATATGATAAACCAAATAAAAGATTTAATATTATCGTTAGAAAAAGAAACAAAGCAGAAATTAAATATTGAAAACCTTCAACAAACAATGAAAAAAGTGAATGAATCAAGAGATTATATATTAGAGTTTAATGAGCTTCTAAAAAATGTTCCTTGTCCTGTTCCTAGTCAAGCAGGTTTTGGAAATTTTATAGCTATGGTAACTCGTGGAGGAACTGATGATGCTATTAAAGTAACCAAATGGTTACGTGATACAGCAGCAGAAAATGTTAAAAATGGTGTAGCAGGTGTGCTTGACGAAAAGATTAGAATTGCTTGGCCTTATACTCATGTTTTTTTTGACCAAGATTTATTAACATGGTTAGAAGAGACATTCAAAGCAGTAGCTATAATGGATATACTAGGTTTTTATCAAGTTTTACCTCATGATATCTCTACAATTGAGAAATGTTTTCAAAGTTTAGCTATAGGTACCTTAGATTTTTCTATGGTAGGAACTTGTCGTGGTCCTATTGAATATTATATAGAATTTCTGTTAAATTATGTTAAAGATTATAAAATAGATTGTGTGATCATGCCAATGCAATTTGCATGTAAACATGCTTACGCAATGGCTAGAGTTACTTCAGAAGTGGTACGTGAGGAAACAGGGATTCCAACGCTAATTTTTGGATGTGATCCATATGATTCGCGAGAAGTAACGTCAGAAACAATAAGAATGAGGATTTCAGATTTTCTTACTCAAGTAGTTTTATAGAGGAGGTTTATAAAAAATGATAGTAGCAGGATGTGATGTTGGTTCTCTAACTGGTAAAGCTGTTATTTTAAAGGATGGTGAAATTTTATCCTATAGTATTGTACCAACAACTCCTAAACCAGAAAGAACTGCTCGAAATGCTATGAACGAGGTACTTAAAAAAGAGAATTTAACTTTAGATAATATCGAATATATTGTAGGAACTGGATATGGGAGAGTAAAAATCCCATTTGCGAATTCCGAAATATCTGAATTAACTTGTCATGGAAAAGGAGCTTATTCCTTTATACCATCAATTAGAACGATAATTGATGTTGGTGGGCAAGATTGTAAGGTAATAAAAGTAGATAAGAACGGAAAAATCCTTGATTTTGCGATGAATGATAAATGTGCGGCAGGAACAGGCAGATTTCTTGAAGTAATGGCTAGAACTCTTGAATTAAAGCTTGAAGATCTCGGTCCAATATCTTTACAATCGAAAAGCCAGGCTAAAATCACAGCCCAATGTAGCGTTTTTGCGGAAACAGAAGTTGTAAGTCTTATGGCAGATGGAGTAGAGGTTGCTGATATAGTTGCTGGATTACATGATGCTATCGCCTCTAGAATAATGTCTCTAGTATATAGAGTTGGTCTTGAAGAAGATTTAACTATTACAGGTGGAGTCGCTAAAAACATAGGAGTTGTCACTTATTTAGAGAAAAGAATGGGTGTACATACAAAAAAACTACCTGTAGATCCACAAATTATAGGAGCATTAGGAGCTGCTATAATTGCAAGAGAGAAAGTAGAAAATCAATGAAAGAATACCTTTTATTTTTACTTAATTTTTTTAAAATATAAAAAAAAAGTCTAAATTGTTTTCTTTATTAACTCAGAAAGATCTAAAGCTTGAATTTCTTTATTTTCAATATTATTTTTGAATTGATTTAAACAAAAGGGACAGCATGATATAATTGCTTCGGCTTTTGTTTCTTTTGCTTCTTTTATACGTTCTTTTGCTGCAAAAGTAGATAATTCTTTAAATGCTGATCTAACACCCCCTCCAGAACCACAACACCACGCGTTGTGTCTATTTCGTGTCATCTCTATTAATTCAATACCAGGTATTTTTTCTAATACTTCTCTAGGTGCTTTATAAATTCCCATATGGCGTCCAATATGACATGGATCGTGATATGTTATTTTCATATTCAACTCTTTGTTAAAATGCAATTCACCATTTTTTAATTTACTTCGCAAAAATTCAGGTAAATGCTTAACTTCTATTCCATGAACTAATCCGAATTTATTGGGATAAGTATCTTTCCAAGTTCGATAACATCCCGCACAAGATGTTATAATATTTTCGATTCCATTATCCTTAAAATAGTTAATATTTTTTTCGGCTAAAATTTTAGCTTTTTCTACTTGACCTGTCATATAAACTGGTGATCCACAACAACCTTCATCTGTAAGAATTTTGAAATCAACATTTAAGGCATTTAATATTTCTGCTGTAGCAATAGCAACATTTTTTTCTCTGTAACTTGACGTGCAACCAACAAAGTATGCTAAGTTTGCATCAGGAGATTCTTTAATATGGGTCGGTAGCCATTTCAATCGATCTTCATGTTTTTCCATATATGGATTTTTTTCTATCATAGTATGTTCAGTATATCGAATTTGCTCAGGCATAGGGCCATAACCCATATTGACAGCTTCTTCTCTCATAGCCATTAACCATTCACCAGCAAAACTATGGATCTCTGGAATCTGACATTGTTGAATGCACGCCATGCAAACCGAACATTGATAAAAAACTTCAGCGACTTCTTTGGACCAATTTAATTTTCCAGAGGTTAATGCCCATGCTAAAAGATTTTTTCCACCAAGATAATATGATTCAAACTTGCCAAATTCTCCAGAAGGACAAACACGAGACCAATAAGCATCTTTATATACAGTTCTGCAAGTACCACACTTTCCACACTGATAGAATACATCTTTATAATGTTCTAAATTCTGGTATCTTTTAAGATCATGAATTTCATATGCCAATCTTGCTTGAGATATTCCCTGTCCGCTAATATATTTCATTCTTTTCTCTCTTTTCTTCTTAGCCATATTAATCTTCTCCGATCCCTTGTCCTGGATTCATAATATTATTCGGATCAAGAATTTTTTTAATCTTATTAATAAGTTCGGTAGTTGAAGGTAAGGTTTTATCTTTATAGTATTTTACAGCCCAAAGTGGGGGTTTATACATTACAACACCATCCAACTTTTGAACTTCAGCGTGAATTTCTGTTAAAATTTTTCTGGCAGTTGTTATATCTTCAGGATCATTTTTGTTGAAATTTACATTACTCCTTGCAACCACATAATGACCACCAAACAATATTCGGCTGTAAAACTGAGGTGGCTTTCCATATTTAAGACATATTTTTCTAGAGATATTATAATATTTTACTACATCTCGAGTAGAACAATAAGTACCAATCCATTGCCCGCCACCTCCTCTTGTAAAATTCCAAAAATTCCAGTATTGTACTGGAGGAGGTGTTACTGCTTCTACACCTTCTGAAGCAGATAATAATCTTATTTTCCCTTCTTTGCAGATATTTTTAATAGCTTCACACTGTGCTTCATGTTGTTTTTCAGTATAAGCTTGGGTTGTTATAAGTGATATAAAATCAGGCATGTTTTCTTTAACTGCGTCCATAACTGCATCTTTTTCATATAATTCTTGAATTGATTGACCCCAACCAAAATTTACACATAAGATATCACAAATTCCTAATCCTGCTTTCGAAAGTTTGAGTAGAGTGGGATATGAGTCATCAACAGTTAAACCAATTCCAGTATAATCTTCCCTGAAAGGCAATTTTGGCCATAATTTTATGGATGCCTTGGTTACTATGCCAGTAGTGCCTTCCCATCCGATAAAAAGTCCTGCTAAATCTGGTAAAGGTTGTCTTCCATACCAATAATTAGAAAGGCTACAAGAACCAACTTTCACTAAATCGCCTGACCCGAGCACAACTTCCAAACCGTTTATAAACTCAGCACCAGAACCACCAATCATACCAAGATCAAACATACCATAGCATAAGCATGAAGGGATGACACCTGTTCCTGGAGGTGACCATGTTATTCCCGCTCTGAGATCTGGATGATTCTTTTCCAGATATCCCTGCAAATCTGCCCATGTTATTCCACCTTCAACAACCGCATACATATCATCTTCATTCACTTCAAGTACCCTATTTAACCTTCTCAAATCGACTACAATTCCTCCTCTTCTTGGGGTTGCTATAGAGCCAAAATTTATCCCAGAAACCCATGGTACAAGTGGAATTTTATATCTATTTGCAATCTTGACAATTTCTTGCAATTCTTCAGCAGAACCAGGAATGATTACAATATCACATTTCCCTTCTGGTTCAGCTGTAATAAAATCATAATGATATAGATATTTTATTTCAGGTCGATCTGAAACATATCTCTCTCCAATTGCACTTTTCAATTCTGAGATAAGCTTACTATTGTTCAACTTTTAATCAACCTTTGTCTAGAAAGAGTTTAGTAGAGATTAATTATATAGATTGAAATAAAAAGGATTCGTAAATTAAAGTTCCTATTTAGGATGTTCATTTCTTATAATTGTTGCTGCACCCATCCCTAAACCTACACACATACTGCTAATTGCGTATTCTTTTCCCGACTGCTCTAATTGATGCAAATTAGAACCTATTAATCTACATCCTGTCATGCCAGTAGGATGTCCTAATGCTATTGCTCCACCCCATGCATTAAACCGAGGATCTTTCCAATCTAAACCTAATTCATAACAAGATGCATAAACAACTGGGCTAAACGCTTCATTAATTTCGATAAAAGCCATATCATCTAAAGTCATATTAGCTCTACTTAAAGCCTCGGGAATTGATTCAATTGGTCCTGTAAGCATCAAGATGGGATCAGTACCGACCACAGCAAAATTTATAATTGTTGCTCTTGGTTTAAGTCCTAAATCTTCAGCTAAAGCTCGCGTCATCCATAATTGCGCAGCAGCGCCATCACTAACTGGACAACTATTTCCAGCTGTCAAAAATGCTTGACTTTTTCTCCCAATAATTGTTCTTAAAGTTGCTAATTTATCCATCGACGTTTGAGGACGGGGTGTTTCATCTCTTTCTGTCAACTCTGATAAACTTGGATCTTCAGCCACTTGATTATGTTCATCTAATTGAGGTTTTCCATTCTCATCAAGCTTTGGACACCAAATTGGCTCGATTTCTTTGCCTCTCTCATCCCATGTGGAACACGCTTTTTGATGGGAATGCAAAGATAAACTGTCCATTTCAATTCTAAAATCTTCCAAGCTTTTTCCTGCTTTTTTCATCCAATGTTGTCCCATAACATGAGCAGAATTGATTTGTCCAGCAAAGGATGTTTTGTGAGCTTTTAATTGCTCAGCAACAAAAGGGTGTGTCATAATTTTTCCATTAGGTGCAATCATAACTGGCTTATTCAGTTCTTTATCAAAAATATAACAATCAGCCATAATTTCATATCGATTCTGAACCTCCACACCCCCGCAAATGACACAATCATGTATTCCTGAAGCAATAGCTTGCCAAGCGGATAATGCTGCCTGAGCACCACTCGCACATTGGCGATTTATAGACATTCCTGGTACACTTACAGGTAAATGGGCTGCTAAAGCTACAGTTCGTCCAATATCAAGAGCACAATCACCAATTTGACTATTACAAGATACAATTGAATCTCCAATTATTTTTGGATCAAATTCATTTCTTTTTAAGATGGTTCGATAGCAATGTACTACTAAATCATCTCCACGATGGCGTCCTACAGTTCCTCTTCTCTTACCTATGGGAGTTCTTACATGATCCACTAATACAGGTTCTCGTTTTGGATCCTTAAAATATTTTTCATACATACTTACTGGTTCTACCATAAATTTTCACTTTTACTGTTAGTTTATAAAACCAAATGTAATTTTGCTAATTAACTTTATTTATAATTCTACAAGTATATATGTAGAATTACTATTAAATTAAAAAAGAAATTACATTAAAGAAGGAAATTATTTTGCTAAAAGGAATTCATTTTCTATTAACTTATGCTTGTAATTATGAATGTGATCACTGTTTTTTGTATTGTAGCCACAATTCAAAAGGTACATTTACATTGGCTCAAATTAAGCAAGTTCTTAATGAGGCATTAAAGATTAATACTATTGAATGGGTTTATTTTGAAGGTGGAGAACCATTTCTTTTTTATCCAATAATGCTTGAAAGTCTTAAACTAGCAAATGAAATGGGATTTAAAACAGGAATAGTAACCAATTCATACTGGGCAACAAGCGTTGAGGATGCCGAAATCTGGCTAAAACCCATTTCTGAATTGGGAATTTCAGATTTTAGCATAAGCGATGATACATTTCATTACGGGAATGAAGAGTTAAACTTGGCTAAAATGGCTGATAAGGCAGCAAAAAATTTGAACTTGCCTTCTTCATCAATAACTATCGATGAGCCTACTATAGATAAAGGAATTGATAAAAATCATGAAAAGGGTGAACCTGTGATCAAGGGAGGAGCAATGTTTAGAGGTAGAGCTGTCGAAACTTTAACTAAAAACTTACCTCGAAGATCATGGCTAGAAATGAAAAAGTGTCCCTATGAAGACCTAGAAGGACTTGGTAGAGTTCATTTAGATCCATTTGGTAATGTACATATCTGCCAAGGATTAAGCATTGGAAATTTTTGGGAGACTCCTTTCTCAAAATTGATTCAGGCTTATGATGGGAATTCACATCCTATTTGTAGACCTCTAATTCAAGGTGGACCCGCTCAGTTAGTACGAGAATATAATATTGAACATGAAGATAAATATGTTGATGAATGCCATCTATGTTATCTTGCTAGATTAAACATAATAGATAAATTTCCACAATATCTTACTCCCAAACAAGTGTATGGCTTAGAATAATCATTATGAATTACAATATTAATAGATTTAAAATTTCATATATCTGTTTCTAAAATTAAAAATTAATTATGTAATTAATTGCCAGAAATTTTAAATAATTTTTAAAAGAAATTAGATGTCTATATAAAGAGCGGGTTTAAATGGTTTCGCTCTAATGGCTTTTTGTTTTGGGTCGAATTCTGAATTTACTATAATCGAGGAATCAACCCTTTTTTCCATATAAATTTTATATTCTTCTATCGATTTGATCTCATCTATCATAGGCGTTTTTTTCTCCCATATTCGATCTTTTAATTGAGTTTTTATGTATGAAATAAGTTGTTTATTAGTCATCAATTCTTTATCTTTTTTCAATTCAGAGATTATTGAATCAAAATTATCTTTCTTCGAAAAAATTAAATTGTTGACTTTTTTCTTCCAATCGGGAGCAGTATATAAATATATTGTATGTACTTCTTGAGTTTTTACAATTTTCTTTATATTTAAAATATCTCCGATAACATTGGATATGTATTCAAATTCATCTTCAAGATTATGATCTATATGCTTTTGGTTAAAATCTCCCCATATTGTCGATGAGATAAAACCTTCATTTCCAGCAAGTTCCCACAATTCTTCACATAAATGTGGTATTGTTAAAGAAAGCAATTTCAACCAATCCGCATTAATTAATTTGAAAACTAACAGAAAGTCATCAATATCATCTGTATCCCTAAAAAATTCTTGGATTAAGTTAAAAACTTCATAAAATGAAATTTGTAAGTATCTCCTTATATTAAACTCATCCATTGCCTTTTCAGCTTCTAAGAATTTCTTGATAATTTTTGATAATATTACTTTTGAGAATTTAGCCTTGATGTTTTCAAACTTAGCAATGATATTATTTGATTGTATAATTTTATCAGAAACAAAAGTAAAGAATTTATGAATGTGATTTTTTATGGATTCTATTTCTCGGGCGCGGAAGTCCATGCAAACAGAGAAATCTGCGCCATGAGAAATATAAAACCTAAATAAATCGGCAGAATATTTGTTTTGAACATCTGCGAGAGCAATAACATTTCCTTTTGATTTTCCCATTTTTTGTCCTTCAACTATTAGTGGTTCAATTAAAGATATAAGTTTTGGCCAATTATTTTCAGGGAAAATAGCAACATGATGAAATATATAGAAACTCAAATGATTAGATATGTGCATTATTGCAGTATGACGATGATCGACTGGATACCAATAAAGGAACTCTCTTTGAAGTTTCTTTAGGATTTCCTCTTCTAAATTTATCTTTTTTGAAAGTTTTTTGATATCTCCTTTATCTAAGAACACATAATCAAAGAATTCTGGGACTAACTGTTCTAATTTAATTTGGTATTCTCTTATTTTATATGAAATTGTATAGAAAGCCATGTATATAGTTGAATCACTTAGAGATTCTATTATCCACTCTTGATTGAAAGGCAATTTGGTTCCTAACCCTCTCTTACGAGCACATGGTCTTTTTTCCAGCCAATTAAAAATATTTTCAAAATTTAATCGATACTTATTTGGTGCTATTTTCATTAGGTTGAGACATTTAAATGCTTTTTTTTTCCAATCTCCTGCTTGAAAATTTAGAAACCATTGATCTTTAAGAATTGAAACTATAACATTAGTACCACATCTACATCTAAGGTTTTTAGTAACCGGAATATATAATTTATCCGCTCTATTCTCTTCAATCAAGTCTTTTGAAACCTGTATTGCAGCTTCACTTACCTTCATTCCTTCATATTTTCCACATTTATCATTAAGCACACCATTATAATATTCGTCTTTATAATTTTCACTAGTTGCTCGATCAAGCTTTTCATTATCTTTTTGTGAAGTAACATTATATTCTCTGCAATAAATTTTTGCGGGAAAATCTTTAAATCCTTTTAAATCAATTATCTGAATAGGATATATTAATTCAATCTGCCTTTCGTCTAAGTTAAATCTTTTAATAGACTCTTTATCCTTTTGTAAGTCTAATAATGCAATATAATCATAAGGTGCATGAGCTGGAACTGAATAAACTACACCAGTTGCCATTGATGTATCAACAAAATCTCCTGGTAATATAGGAATTTCTTTAATTCCATAAGCATCTGCCGATTTTTTTCCAATAATCTCTTCTCCTTTAAAAGTATCTAAGATCTTAACATCTTTACCTTGATTTTCCAATAGAAAAACAGCTTCCTCAGAGATAAACCAGATCTCTTTATATACAGAAGCTTTCACATATCTTCCATTTGGTTTTATCCAAATATTAGTAATCCCATAAATAGTTTCAGGTCTTAGAGTAGAGGCAACAAGAAAACCATCTTCGAAAGGAAATTTAATACATATATATTCATTAATATTTAGATCTAACTCATCTCCTCGTGAAATATCGTCTTCTCCCACTGCGTTTTTATCTCTAGGGCAATATAAAATTGGATATTCGCCTTTTTCAATATATCCTTTTTCTTTTAGGTTAAAATATTGCCACTCAATAAATTTGTTATAAATTTTATCCCCAGTTGTGAACTCTCTTCTCCAATCCAAGCTCATTCCAATTGATTTAAAATCGATTTTCATTGTCTGAGAAAAATAATTCACAACATTCCAAGGATCTATAAAACTTTCTACAATTTTTTCTACTTCATTTTGATCTTTAGTATGCAAGGATACATAATCTTTCATTCTTTCAATCGTTAAGGGATCTTTTCTTTTTACAGAAGAAGAAATTGCTAAAACTGGAGTGCCTGTGATGTGAAATGCCATTGGATACAAAACATTATATCCTTTTGCTCTATAATACCTCGCAAAAACATCACCATTCACAAAACTTCTTCCATGACCTATATGTAAGGTACCTGAAGCATATGGATATGGTGAAGTTATAAATATTTTCTCTTTATTTGGATCTGGATTAGCTTCGAATATTTTTGCTTGCTCCCATTTATCTTGCCATTTCTTTTCAATTTTCTGTGGATTATACATTTTCTTAAACACAATCTTGGCTTTTTTTCCTATTTTTTTTAATCTTAATTCTTGCTTGAGTCATTAAACCTCCTTTAATCTTTTTCGATTAAAATCACACTTATAGCGAACAAATCCGTGGGAAAATAACCAGAAAAAGATCATAAGGATTTGTTTCGCTCAAGATAATAATAAAACTGCGAGTAAATCAACTAAGGGTAATTCTTCCCTTATATTTATCTTTAAAGCAGTTTTATTTGAAACCATTATTATAATGAGTATATATGTTTTTATATTAAAATATTTTTAGGTTGTTTAAAATACTAATTAGGAGAATAAGGAATAAATAGTCTTTTTTATTAAAGCATAGGAGATTTCTAAAATTTCTTACTATCTAATCATTTTTAACAAATTTCAAATTTAAGTATTTATGTCAATAACTAAAAAAAATGCTGAAATCCAAGCAAAAAATATAGTAAAACAAGTTCTAGAAGAAAATGAGTTCCTATCTGAAGTATTAGAAGGGATTAAAGCTAGAGAGGATTCAATTAGATATCCAAACGCTATTGCATTAGAGATTTTAAGTGAGAAAAATCCTGAAATTATTTATCCTAAATGGGATTTTTTTGTTGAATTACTAAAAAGCAAAAATGCTTATCATAAATCAATCGCAATCTCCACAATTTCAAATTTAACTATAATAGATAGACAAAATAAATTTGAAGAGATTTTTGAACAATTTTTTAAGCTTATTGATGATAAAAGTGTTATAGTTTCGAGAAAGCTAGCGATTTATGCCGGTAGAATTGTAAAATCTAAGCCAGAATTAAAAACCAAAATTACTAACGTTTTGCTTAGTATTAATGAAACTCAACATAATACAAGCCGGAAAGATTTAATTAAAGGAGATATAATTGTAAGCCTAAGTGAATATTTTGAGGAGATTAAGGATAAAAAGAAAATTTTAGAATTTGCTAAGGCTCAATTAAGTAGTAGTAGTCCAAGTACAGTAAAAAAAGCTAGAGAATTTCTTTCAAAATGGGAAAAATAAACAGAACAATTTCTAGAATTTTTCTTCCAAGACTATCTTTAAATTTTGAATAGAATTTGGCTTAAAAGAAAATTCATTCTTACTATATGGTATGATTTTTATTAATGGAAAAAAATTAGCTAAGTAGAGTGAAATTCCTCTGATTTCCTTATTATTAAGTAAAAACTTAATATTATCAAATTTAAAAAATCCTAACTGCCCACTCTTTTCATGTAAAGTTCCAATCTTGGTGGATCCTAAATATATTAAGGGATTATTTTTGAAATTAAATTCTTTTTGGAAAATGATTGTACCAATTTTATAATGAGGAATTCCACCGTCTAATATGCAATCTAAATGATTTATTCTTACTTTAATTCCATAGATTGGAAAAAACTTATGATAAAAATGTTTTGGGACATGAGCAAGAATCATTTCTGGGTAAATGGAATTTATTTCGACTGGAATTTTTGTTAAATTAAATTTTTCAGAAGAATCGACTATATTTTCCTTCTTTTCAATCGCTAATGAAAAATTTTTCCCTCCTCTGGCGCGAATTGCATCGTTAACAGGTCTAATTTCCAGATGTAAGTGTGGACTGGACCAATAAGCAAAATAGCCATTGCGAATTGTCTTTCCTAATGGATCTCCAATTGCAATCTGATCACCAACTTCAATATTAGGTTTAACATGCATAATTTTCCATAAAATGTCAGAATTCGAGGAATTACTAACCAAAATCAGATAGTCAATATCAACTCCGTTCAAAAATTTCGATTTCGGCGCTTTCAATGTTTTTATCTTCAATATTTTTCCTGAAATTGGGCTTAGTACTTCATAATTTTCTAAAGTTAGATTATGGTAAATGTCAATTGCGAGGCCATGTTGATGTGCATAATAGGGAGATGTTCCTATACTAAAATGACTGGTCTGTGGTATTGACACTCGTAGGTCATCTATCTTAACGATGTCGTAAAATTCAGGATTTTTCATGAAAAATTTGTGAAATACTTCAGTATTAATCAAAATCAATGACCAAAAACTAAAAAAATTTCTTGGAAAAATTCTCCAGAAATCCCAAAAAAGTCAAAATTTATTATCTTTGAATTCTATTTATATTTGATTCTTTAATAATTAAAGAATTTTAATAGAAAATTGAAAAATTGGTTTTAAAATTGGTAAAAGGAACAGTAAAATGGTTTAATAGCCGTAAAGGCTACGGATTTATAAGTTCTGACGAAGGAAGCGATGTATTTGTTCATTACTCTGCATTAGCTGGTAGAGATGACGAATACAAGACTTTAAATGAAAATGATAAAGTAGAATTTGAAGTTGTTGAAGGTCAAAAAGGACCACAAGCTAGTAATGTTGTAGTGACCGAAAAGGCCCCTCCTAATCCATATAATAGAGGTAGAAGAGGAAATCTCCGCTTTTAATTGACGAGTCTTTATAAATCTACAAAAAGGAATAATATAATATAAGAAATAAATAATAATTAGTAAAAATCTCTTTTTGCGATTGTTATCGAATCTTATTTTTTTTTTTTTTTTATTTAATTTATGCTTAATCTAAATTAAATTCAATAAGATAAATAAAACTGGATTGGTCAAAGTAAAGAAACAAGAAAAAAATTTTGATAAGATTAAAATTAAGATGAATATAATCTTCATTAATAAATTAATTGACATAAATTCAAATGCTTGATGAAGAATTTTATGAAAAATTTATGGAAATCGCATTCAAGGAAGCAAAATTATCTTTAAAAGAGGGTAATAAAGGTTTTGGTGCGGTAATTATAAAAAATCATAAAGTTATAGCCCAATCACATGATACTGAAATTACAGAAAATGACCCAACTGCTCATGCTGAAATTAATGTAATAAAAAAAGCCTCAAAAAATTTTGGTAGAGAATTACAGAATTGTATCTTGTTATCTACACATGAACCCTGTCCAATGTGCATGACGGCGATAATATGGTCGAAAATTTCTGAATTGGCTTATAGTGTTGGTATTGAAGATTCTCTTAAGCAAGGAAGAAATATGATAAATATACGATGTAAAGAAATCAAACTTCGTTCAAAAGCAAATATTTCAATAAAAGAAGGAACTTTAAAACAAAAGTGTTTGATACTTTATGATACAAAGATAAGAGAATATATTAAACAATTTAGAACTGGTACATCACAGGATTGGAAAAATTATGAGACAGAACTTATGAAAAAAAGAAAAAAATGGTTTCTTGAGAATCAATCTCAAATAGATAAACTAAGAGGAAGCGACGTCGAAAAGGCATACAAAATTCTCATTATGAAATTAGAAATAAATGAAGAAGAGGCTCCAATTATCGAAAAATCCAATATAAAATTAGTTTTTCATTCAAAAAATTCTTGTCCCTCTCTTGAAGCTTGTAAACTTTTAGATTTGGATACAAGAATAATTTGCAAGGAATTTTTTGAAAGACCAACGGAAGAATTTATTAAATTATTAAATCCAAAATTGCGGTTTTCAAGAAATTATAAGTTCATTAGGCCTTATGCAGACTATTGCGAAGAAATTATATCGATCGATAATTAAAATATTTTTTTTATATAGAACTCAAGAAAAACGGGGTTTTCTATTCCATACGATTCATATTTATTGGATATTTGCCGAATTTATTCAAAATCTTTCTCATTGCGAGAAAATTTTCCAATTTTACAGCGGGATTAATACTATGTCCTGATGAAAAAATATAACCTCCACCCGGAGCGAGTTTTTGAATTAAACTTTTGGCATAAGCTTCTACTTCAGAATTTTCTCCTGTTGCTAGCATTTGTGGACTTAAATTTCCGCAAAAAGTAATTTTTTCCCTGAATTTTTCATGCAATTTGAAAATATCATATTCTGGATTCGCTGTTGTGGGTTCAATAGGGTTAATCACATCTATTCCAGCTTTTACTAGATCTTCAAATATTGGAAAAATGTCACCACAGCTATGTAAGATTACTTTTAAATCCGCCTTATGTGCTGTTTTACAAATCCTTTGAATCCAAGGTATAACATAAGTTCTGTAATTATTAGGGCTCATGAATAATCCAGATTTATAACCATAATCATCTGTCATGTAAATTGCTCCAGTTTCTCCCCAATCAATAATCCTTTTTGTTAATTCCAATGCGAGAGTTCCGCGATCATCAAAAATGCTTTTAATTTGTTTTCTTTTAGCAATCAATTTACTAAAATTTTCAATTCCAAAGCCCTCCCAAGTAGACTCCATTATTCCATTAATATAGGGTACCACAAAAATTTTTCCTTTTAAATTTACCTCTATCTTTTTTGAGGTTTTAAACATTCTTTCCCTTAATATACTATCAGGATCTAATGGTGGAAATTGCTGATAATCATCAAAATTCTGAAATGTACCTCCTGTATAATAAAGTAATGACATAGAGTCTTTTGGATTCTTTTTGAATGTTATATTCCGCCCAAATTCATCAATCCAACCATCTTTTTTAAATATTAGAGGATGATGACATAGAGCTGAAGTAACCATATCATAACCTATTTTAGTATATAATTTTATCCAAGGTTCAATTGCTTTTTTGATAGCAAAATCCTTTTTGGTCATAAAATTCATGAATTTCGATAATAATTTCTCACTTCTAAAACATAAATTGTAGCAAAATTTCTGCATTTTAACAACTTCATCAATAAAGTATTTTTCTCCAAAATACTTACATATTGGAATGTTATCAACAGATGTTTCAAATGAAGGAACACGGTCAGGTTCCTCATGTTCAATTGCCTTTATTATTCTTTCACGTGCCTGCAAATTATTATCAATATCTTAGTTTATTTCCAAACATTTATTCCTTTTGTTTCTAAATTCTCTAAGATTTTTATAATTGCTTTTTCTTTATCAATAGCTATTGGTGTGTTTACAATATATAAATCTGTGAGAGATTGAAGATCTACTAATGATACGGGGATTGTGTCTATTGGATTATTATTTAACCATAATATTTTTAATGAATTAAAATTATCAATGTTTTCAGGTAAAAATTTAATTTTATTATTACTCAAATCTAAAATTTGGAGATTTGGTATTTCAGAGATTAATTTTGGAAATTCTTCCAATTGATTGAAACTTAATCCTAAAACTCTTAATGAAATCATATCACTTATATCTGTAGGTAAAGTTCTTAGTTGATTACCCCATATAGATAGAATTTCTAATTTATGTAATTTGGTAATTGAATCAGGTAAAATTTGAATAACGTTATGATTTAAATAGAATTCTCTAAGGTTTGAAAGATTTCCAATCTCATTTGGAAGGTTCATTAAATGATTATCACTTAAATCTAATTTTATTAGATCTTTTAAATTTCCTATTGATTCTGGGAGATAAGTTAATCTATTTTCGGTCATATAAAGATTTTTTAAGTTTTCAAAGTCTCCTATTGATGAAGGTAATATTTTTAATCCACATCGATTAAAACCAAGAATAGTAATTCTTTTATTTTCATATGAAAAACCCATATGAGTTTCTTTGTTAATATTATCAACAGGTTTTAAACGATTAAGTAAAAATGTCTTAGAATGAATAATATTCACTTTAATAATATCTAATATTGCATTGATTTCAGTATCATTAAGATTAGAACCTTGTTTTTTTTTTAATCTCTTTTTTATTTGCTCATAGAGTTTTTCCATTAATAGCTCAATTTCTTCACTATTAAAATACTCAAGATAATTTTCTTGAATTAAATACTGTGCAACATTCGTATAGAGATTAGTGAGTCTATCAATTATTTCATCTTTAAAAACTCGTTTTGCTATAGGATCTCCCACATCAGTTAATTTCTTGAGAAGTGGAAAAGCTAAATTACTGTGTAGCAAACTTGTATCATATAAATTTTCAGACCATGCTTGAAGGTTAGAAGCGTGACCCCAGAATTCAACTTCAGGGTTTATTTTATTATATTTCACATCATATTCTAAAGAATGATCGAGCTTTTCACTGACATCATCAATTGACATCAAATCCTCGAAATCTTCGACATTTTCTTTGGGAATCTCGATTAATAAGTATTTACATTGGAGAAATTTCTTATTCTTAATGTAAATTACAGTTTTACCATTTTCAAGTTTCAATGTAATAAAATCGTTAATCTTGTATTTAGAAATATCTCCTTTTGTTGGTTTAATATCTTCGACTGAATATTTGATTTTAGTTCCACATTTACGGCAATAATTGTATGTAGTTTTGTTCCTTGCGCCGCACTTAGGACAAAATAACATATTTTTTTAGAATATCCTATAATTATTCTACAATTTATACATAAAATCTTTATAATGTATTTTATTTGCAATTATCACATTCATAATATAAATCAATACGTTGTCCCAAAGGTTTAATTCCAATATCAGAAATGATGATATTCCATAATTGTTTAACCTTTTCGGCTTTATAATCGTATATTTTTCCACATTTTGTACATACCATATTGATGTGTAGTCCCATATCAGGATCGTATCTAACACGATCTTCAGTAAATCCCAATTTTTGTACTAAGCCTAATTCTTCTAATAAATCAAGAGTTTTATAAATGGTTCCTAAACTTATAGTAGGATAATCATTCTTTAATGCTTGGTAAATCTGATCTGCAGATGGATGATCTTTTCTTGAAATTATAAAGGTATAGATTGCTAATCGCTGAGTGGTAACTTTATATCCATTTTTTCGAAAAAGAGCAAATAATTCTTGATCATCCATGAACAATCTATGTTATTGTTATTATTTTTATAAAATGATATAAAAAAAAAAAAAAAATTTGTTTTATGCGAGATCGAAACGATCTAAATTCATAACTTTATTCCACGCTTTTATAAAGTCGTATACGAACTTATCTTGACCGTCGTCACTACCATATACTTCCGATAATGCCCTTAATTGGGCGTTCGAACCAAAGATGAGATCAATACGCGTGGCTGTCCATTTAAGTTCGCCCGTTTCAATATCATGCCCCTCAAATAAGGTTTTATCTTCATTAGTTGCCTTCCAAGTAGTATTCATGTCGAGTAAATTCACGAAGAAATCATTAGTAAGCGTCTCAGATCTTTTAGTGAAGACTCCATGCTGTTTTCCTCCATAGTTGGTGTTTAAGGCGCGTAATCCGCCTATAAGCACCGTCATCTCGGGAGCGGTCAAAGTTAACAATTGCGCTTTGTCAATAAGCATTTCTTCAGCTGATACAGCATATTTAGTCTTCTGGTAGTTGCGAAAGCCATCCGCTTTGGGTTCTAGATAAGCGAAAGAATCTACATCTGTCTGATCTTGTAAGGCATCCATACGCCCCGGTGCAAAGGGAACGTTGACCTCATAACCCGCATTTTTTGCTGCTTGCTCAACACCTGCACAACCTGCCAAAACGATCAAATCAGCAAGCGATATTTTTTTGCCGTCAGACTGTGCATCATTGTATTCAGTCTGGATGCCTTCTAAGGCCTTAAGTACCTTAGCAAGCTGTTCAGGCTGATTAACCTCCCAATCCTTTTGTGGTGCTAGACGAATGCGAGCTCCATTCGCACCACCGCGCTTATCTGAGCCACGGAATGTAGATGCCGAAGCCCAAGCAGTCGAAACCAGTTCCGAGACAGACAGACCTGAAGATAAGATCTTGCTCTTGAGAAATTCAATATCCTTTTCATCGACTAGCTTGTGATCAACTGGCGGGATGGGGTCCTGCCAGATGAGTTCTTCATCAGGAACCTCAGGCCCTAGATAGCGAGTGCGCGGACCCATGTCGCGGTGGGTTAGCTTGAACCACGCTCGGGCGAATGCGTCCGCAAATTCATCCAGATTTTCCGAAAAGCGCCGTGAAATCTTTTCATAGATGGGATCGAACCGAAGAGAGAGATCGGTAGTTAGCATAGATGGTGCATGACGCTTTGACTTGTCATGGGCATCTGGTACGATACCGGCACCCGCACCACCCTTCGGTGTCCACTGATGCGCGCCAGCAGGACTCTTCGTTAGTTCCCAATCATAATTGAACAGCATCCTGAAGAAGTTGTTACTCCATTTCGTGGGGGTGGGAGTCCAAGTGACTTCCAGACCGCTGCTGATCGTATCGGTACCTTTGCCTGTGCCAAAGCTGCTTTTCCAACCTAGACCCATATTCTCGATGTCCGCTGCTTCTGGTTCGGGTCCCACATGCTTCACATCACCAGCGCCGTGGGTCTTTCCGAAAGTATGACCTCCTGCGATGAGTGCCACTGTCTCCTCATCATTCATTGCCATACGTGCGAAGGACTCGCGGATATCCTTTGCCGCTAAAACTGGATCGGGATTGCCGTCTGGACCCTCCGGGTTGACGTAAATCAGACCCATCTGCACAGCTGCGAGTGGATTTTCAACATCGGGTTTATCCTTACCTTCTGTGTGCCAGCGCTCGTCACCTAACCATTCTCCTTCGGAACCCCAGTAGGTATCCTTTTCCGGTTCCCAGATATCCTCACGCCCACCACCGAAACCGAAGGTCTTGAAACCCATCGATTCCAGGGCAACATTTCCCGTGAGAATCATCAAATCGGCCCAAGAAATTTTCCGACCATATTTTTTTTTGATTGGCCAAAGCAGTCGACGTGCCTTGTCAAGGTTGACATTGTCAGGCCAGCTACTGAGAGGTGGGAAACGCTGATTTCCACTGCCACCTCCTCCACGGCCATCACCAACACGATATGTACCGGCACTATGCCATGCCATACGGATAAATAAAGGTCCGTAATGACCGAAGTCCGCTGGCCACCAGTTTTGTGAATCTATCATGAGTTCAGCTAAGTCCTTCTTTAAGGCTTTAAAGTCGAGACTATTGAACTCTTTGGCGTAATTAAAATCCTCGTCCATTGGGTTAGACTTGGAGGAATGTTGGTGTAGGATGTCGAGATTCAACTGGTTCGGCCACCAGTCTCGGATCGCCATGCCACCAGCAGCAGTAGGCCTCTTAATCCTTTTTCTATCTTCATTCATAATTTTCACTCCTTTTAGTATGAGAATCTTTAAATATTGACCATTATTAAATAGAAAAGTTATTCAAATTTATAAGGAATCTAAATTTAATTATCAGATAGATTCCTAAATAATAACTATTATTAGTTAGTTATAGTTTTTAAAAAATATTATGATTTTAACTTATAAAGTCAGCTTTTATAAAGCTGAAGCTAATTATGGCAAGAGAATCACAAGTGGGTTAGGATTTGAAACCCTTAGTCGCAGTTTAATGAATTTAAATTAAAATTAATTTTTTGAGAATGTTTTGATCAGCAACTACATTATTATGTATAATTTTTACGATTTCTCTCTAATTTATTTTTCAACTTTTTATAATTATTTGATATGAAGCGACCATCATTCCATAATAGGAAGGGGATTCTCGAATTAATACATTTGGTTTAAAGTTGTCATTTCCTATCATTCCTTGGAGAATAGCAAATCCGATTAATCCACAGCACATTGCTTTATCTAAAATTGGGATGATTTTTTCAGTTAGAATTTGGCTATTCAAACTGGCTGCCCAATCTTGAATCATCTTATCAAATATTTCCGCTTCTTCTGAAAACCCATATGGCCCTTCCTTTTCATGTGTATGACTAAGATCAGCACTTATTATTAAAGCTACTCTTTTATCAATTGATTCAAAAAACTTTTTCAAATGAGTTCCCAAAGATATTGATTCTGTTATCATACTTTTTGCATGTTCCAACCTTCTCAGTGGTTGAGAGAGAATGATATATTCCAAATTTAATGGTAGGTCTTTTAAAAACCAGAGAGGTACCACTTCACCCCAATGCAAAGGAACACTTACACTTGATGAATATGCTGAAATTCCTTGAACTGCCATATCTTTAGTTTGCAGTAAATTTAAAAGTCTAGTAGATAACTCTTGAGATAATCTTATATCTATACTAAATTCTCCATACTCACCATTCCACTCTGCTGTCCCACTCGCAAGCTTATTTAAGTATATCCCATAATCGTAAGACAATGCAATACTATGAGGAGTTGTTAGAAAAATTACATCAGGAGATAATTGATTAATAATTTTCCCGATTTTTTTCATTGCATCGTGTAATCTAATTACCTGTTTTGAAATCCCATTCTTCTTAGGATCTAAAATCATGGATCCATGAGGGAGAATAAATGCTCCTACAATTCCCATATTTATTCAATTAGATCTTATTATTAAATTTAAAAATTTTGGTTAGAATTTTTAACTAAATCTATTATGTTAAAAATAATTTAGACGCTAGACGCTTATTTATATTCAGTTTCATTTATTATCAAATTGGGAGCAGTAAATCCTTTTTGAATTTTTCGTAATGTATATTTCCGAAATTCCTTACTTGTGAAATTTTGAGTTCCAAATTGTGTACGTTCCTCTACTTCCTTTCCTTTTTTATTATTCGTCTCTTCAATATCCCGCATAGCCTTTTCCACCATAGTTGCTCCTAACAATAGGCTAAACATAAAGAATGAGAGTAAAGCAGCATTTTTTTCTTTGATCTCTCCTTGATGAATTGCTTTTTGAATTACGCGAGTAGTTCCATCTAGAAAGCTAAATTGTTTATATTCTTTTTCAAATGGGCCAATTTTTTCTGATGGAGGGGAGTATATAATGTGCATCATCCGAAAAGCCGCATAATCTTTTTCTGCAAACTCAAAAAAGTGTTCAAAAATTTTTAATAATAGATCTATGGTTGTACCATTAAACTCCTTGATGATCTTCCGGTTTTCATTGCGATATTTTTCATAAAACTTCTTTCTTATTGCAATCCATAATTCTCGTTTACTTTCTACATAATTATAAAGATTATTTTGATTCATATCTAACTTTTTTGCTAATTTATGTAGTGTAAAACCATCTCGTCCGTGTTCTTGAAATAATTGCTTTCCTACTTCCAAAATTTTTTCAAATTGTTGGGCTTTTTTTTCGGGCGAACGAGCTCTTGTCTTTTTACCCTTAAATTTAATTGTCTTTTGATCCACCATTCTTTTCACAAAATCAAAAAAGTAATTAAAGAGATAAGTATTATTACATTTTAAATTACATTTATTTATTAAATATTGAAATATATTCATATTATTTAAAAATTGTTAATAAAAGGTATGAGATTTTAAAAAAAAGGAAAGATCTATAAATTTGAAATTGCTAAACTCCATACTTTTTAAATACAGCTTCTTTAATTCCCTTTTTACTGTATTAGATTGATGTATTTTAAATAGACATTACTCATTAAAAATCTTTTTAAAAAAAGTTAAAATATTAATTAATAAGAAACGAAAATAATTGGTTTTTTATTCCAAAATATTTTTTAGAAGCAACCAAAGTGGTCTATAATAGAGTCAATATCTAAAGGATTAATCTTTAAAATTGAGAGAATGGCTACTGATGATGGTCCTGGTATTCGTACAACAATTTTTTTTAATTATTGCCTTTTAAATTGTGTTTGGTGTCACAATCCAGAATCAATTCCAAAAAAACCTCAACTTCAATGGATAGATCGTAAATGCATTGGCTGCAATAGTTGTATAGATGCTTGCCAAGAGTATGCTTTATTTTTTGAAGAAGATGGGTTACATATTAACAGAGAGAAATGTAATAGTTGTGGATTTTGTGTAGAAGCATGCCCTAGTACGGCATTAACGATGTTTGGGGAATGGTGGGATTTATATGCTCTTTTTCACGAAATAGAAAAAGAAAAAATATTTTTTAATAAAACAAAAGGAGGTATAACTGTTTCTGGTGGTGAACCTACATTACAACCAGATTTTCTTTTAAATTTTTTGAAATTATGCAAGAAAAGTGACATATCTACAGCTCTAGATACATGTGGATATTCAAGTAAAAAAGTTTATGAGAAGATACTACCCTATGTTGATATTGTTCTTTTAGATATAAAGCTTATGGATCCTAATAAACATAAAAAATATACAGGAGTTACAAATGAAAGAATTTTAGAAAATGCTAAATGGATTTCGAATTATATCAAAGAAAATGGAAAGAAATTATGGATTAGGACACCATTAATACCAAAATATACTGCTACAGATGAAAATGTTAAAGGAATTGGAGAATTCATTGTAAATAAATTAAATAATATTCCTGAAAGATGGGAATTATTAAGTTTTAACAAACTATGTGATATTAAATATTCAAGGCTAGGTATGTCGTGGATTCTTAAAGATGAGCCCTTAATGACAAAAGAAGAAATGGAACATTTTCAGAAAGTTGCTAAAGAAGTTGGAGTGAAAAACGTAAAATGGTCTGGTTTAACTAGATAATTATAAAATAAAGGGGTGGTTTTTTGGAAAATAAAACTGAGCAAATGTCTGATCAAATAAGTGAACAACTAAGAGCTCTTATGAATTTGTTGAAAGGAAGAGCACCTGCAGGATTATTAACTGCTTTTCGATCCCCACAGATTATATTTGGACTGACAGCATTAAACAGGATAAAGAATTTCTTAGATGGTAATCTTAAAGAAGGAGAAAGAAGAGTTTTAATAATAACAGATGATTTTACTGAAAAGTTTGCTAGTCCTATAAGTAATGTATTAAGTAAAATAAATATAGATTCAAGGGTATGGTCTGGAGTAAAACAAGAGGCGCCTATCGATACTATTGATGAAGTAGTTAAAATATGTGAGGATTTCAAACCTAAAGTATTTGTAGCAATTGGTGGAGGGAGCGTACTTGACACTACGAAAGGGTTAATGATTAAATACGAGAAACCTGAAACAAATCTATTTATGGTTTCAGCTTTAGAACCTCTTGGTTTACGCAAAAAATTTAAATATTTTATAGCTATTCCAACAACATCAGGAACTGGATCTGAAGTTACTCTTGCGTCGATGTTAACTGATATATATCGTGATCCTCCGAAAAAATTTATCGTCTCTCATCCGGAATTGATTCCTGATTTTGCAGTTTTAATTACTGATTTTGTACAAGATATGCCACCTTTTTTAACCATGGCTACAGGACTTGATGCATTAGCTCACGCAGCAGGATCTTATGTATCAAATGTAGGAACTCCATTTGCCGATGCCATGAATATATATGCTATTAAAGAAATAATAAAGTATTTACCTCGTGCATATAAATATGGAGCTAAAGATATAGAAGCAAGATCACATATGCAAATAGCAGCATCGATGGCAGGACTTGGATTTATTCATTCTCGTGTTGGAATTGATCATGCCTTAGGCCATAGTTTAGGTACAGTACTCCATGTTCATCATGGACTTTGTGTAGGGATGTTTCTACCGTATACAATTGGTTTCCAAATGAAAATTTCAGAAAGGTGGAAAGATTTGTGTCCACTTTTTGGAATTGATACTAAAAATAAAGACAATAATGAGTTATCTATTGAATTTCTTCAAAGTATTAAAGATTTCATACATTCATTAGATGGTCCTGTATGTGTAAAAGAAATAAAGAATCCTGTTATTACTGAGGAGGACTACTATAAAAATCTAGATCTTTTAGTAAATTATGCTGAAACAGATTCCGTAGCTTTCATGGTTGCTCGTTATATCGATAGCGAAGTTATAAAAAGAATATTTGAATATGCTTGGGATGGTAAAACCATTGATTTTTAAATTGTTTGGAGTGGTTTAAAAAAATGAATGATAAATTATATGGATATAACGGAAAAATTCTTTTTGTGGATTTAAGCAGAGAAAGTTTTGAAATAAAGGATTTAAATCCTGAAATTGCTCAAAAATATTTAGGGGGAACAGGATTAAGTGCGAAAATAACATATGATCTACTCTCAGAAGAAGATTACAATAAATTGAAAGAAAATCCTTACTTAGAAATTAATCCTTTAATTTTTGCTACTGGTCCTATTACAGGCACTATTCGCCCAGCTTCAGGTCGCTATACTGTGAGTGGTATTTCACCTTTAACCGGTATTTGGGGTGAGGGATCTTCGGGAGGTTTGTTCTGTATCGCTTTGAGAAATAGTGGATTTGATGCTGTTGTTTTCTTGGGAAAAATAAATAGATTAAGCTATGTATATATTCATGATGGAAAAATAGAGTTTAAAGATGCTTCAAAATTTCATGGTAAAGATTGCTACGAAACTCAAAAACTAATTAAAGATGAATTAAATGTTCCAAACATTTGGATAGCTTGTATTGGCCCAGGGGGAGAAAACCTTGTTAAATATAGCGCTATAATGAATGATGAAGGGAGAGTAGTAGGTAGATGTGGATTAGGAGCTCTTATGGGTTCAAAGAATTTGAAAGCATTAGTAGTACATGGAAAAGAAAAGATTAATCTAGCAGACAATGAACTAGGGAAAAAATTAAGAAAACAAGCACAACTTGAAAGGGAAGCAAACCCGATGGGAGAAGTAGGAACTTTACTTTTTAATTTATATGGTACTAATATGTACCTCGATCTAGGGATGGTTATTGGTGATACACCAGGATATTATTTTACAGAAACAGAATTTTTTGCCGAGAATTTAACAGGGAAAACTCTAAGAGAAGAATATCCGATGTTCAGTTATGGGTGTGCAGGTTGTACAATAAAGTGTGGTAAATCGACAATTATTAAAACGGATGAGATTGAAATTGAAAGCGATGGACCAGAATATGAATCTGTTGCAGCATTAGGTACTTTATGTGGTGTTTTTAATTCAAAATCAGTAGTTCTTGCAAATCATCTATGTAATAAATTTGGTATCGATACTATTTCTTGTGGAGTCTCAATTGCTTTTCTAATTTATTTAGTTGAAAACAATCTAGGGATTAAGAAAATAAAGCAATTTTTGAATGATATTCCAATGGAAGATATTATGTGGGGAAATGGAGAAGTTGTTTGCAAACTTATTGAAAAAATAGTTAAAAGGGAAGGTATCGGGGATATTCTTGCAGAAGGTGTGAAAATTATGGCTAGGAAGTTGGAAGTGGATCCTGAATTAGCAGCACATGTAAAAGGTTTAGAAATCCCTATGCATGACCCACGGGCATTTGTTGGACAGGCATTAAGTTATATGACAGGATGTGTTGGTGCAAATCATAATAAATGTGATTGGTATAAAGTGGAATCGGGAACAATTAACTTTAAAATTCTCCATATTAAAAAAAGCAAAAACAGATATGATATAACAGGAAGAGAAAAAGGAGTTGTAAATTTTCAAGATCTTAGAGCTATTGATGATTCAGCAGTGAATTGCAATTTTGCAACCCCTAAACTTGAACATATTATTGGTTATATAAACGCTGCTACAGGATTTAATTATGATAGAAAATCGCTAATAAAGGTTGGAGAGCGAATAAACAATTTGAAACGTTTAATTAATTGTAATTTAGGAATTACAAGGAAAGACGATAGATTATCCAATCATAATATGAAAGTGTTATCATCAGGAAGTATAAAAAATGTAAAACTCGATTTAGAAGACAATTTAAAGAAGTATTATAATATTCGGGGATGGGATTGGGAAACAGGAAGACCAACTAAAGAAAAATTAAAAGAATTAGAAATAATATCATAAATCCTAATAAGATGAAATTATAACGAATTATTTTAAGGATAATAGGAATCTAGCAATATTAAAAAAATATAAATGAAAAATAATTTTTTAGATATTTTAGAAGTTAAGTTTAAAGTACAGTTTATAATTCATTGAATACGGTTCTTGCGATAATGTCATCCTGAAGCTCTTTAGTGATCTCTATAAAACGAGCGGAATAACCTGTAACCTTAACTGATAAGTCAGGATATTTTTCTGGATGAGCTTGCGCATCCCTCAATATTTCTGAACTTATTGGATTTATCTGAAGCTCTCGTCCTCCTAACTCTAAATAAGCCTCTACTATAGAAGCCATATTTTCGAGTCCCTCATCTGTTTGTATTAAGCTTGGGTTGATTCTTATATTCATTGCTGCTCCATTAGTTAGATGAGGTTCAGCCGTTGCATAAGCTACTGATCGGAGTGCCATGGTAAGACCATTCTTTTCTGTACCATTTGCAGGAGAAATACCGTTTGCTACAGGTTCACCTAATAATCTTCCATCTGCAGTTGCCCCTATTTTTTTACCCTCATTAACCTGAGATCCAGCAGCAGATACAAGGCAATTATGATATATACCATCACCACCTCTAGCCTTATATTTTCTTGTAAGATCACATAGGGTATTTGCTACCCATTTTGCGAGTTCATCTGTCCTCTCATCACCATTACCATATTTGGGAGCCTTATTTCGTAATGTTTCTCGAAGTTCTTTTGCCCCCTTGAAATTTTTACGCATGTGGTTAAGCAATTCTTCCAGTGTCACTAATTTTTCTTCAAATACTGCCCAGCGAATTGCTGCTAAGGAATTAGTTACGGTAGCTAATCCTTGTGAACCCATAGGATTATTATTGTAACGTGCTCCATTTCGAGTTGCATCCATTCCGCTTTCGAGACATCCTTCTATTGTAGATGAAAGCAACGGAGAAGGTAAATAATCAGCAAATGCTTTATCCTTTAACTCAGCCTTTTTCACAGTGAGATCTATTGCAAAAGTAAGTTGGTCTACAAAAGCCTTTTTGACATCTTCAAAAGTTTTAAAAGTACTGGCCGGGGGTGTTTTCGCTCCAATAGTTTTATTTCCTGAAAAAAGAGTACGTCCCTCATTTAATGCCATATTAAGAACGACTGAAATCTCAACAATATTACCTGCAGTATAAGAGAAATCATTCCCAGTGCCCGTTGGTTCTACACACCCTACGAGTGAATAATCTCGGGCATCTTCTAATGAATATCCTGTATTATAAAGCTGCGGTACTAAAACTTCATCATTATGAATTCCCATTCCGGCGGTATATTTAAAAGCTTCAATAGTTCTTTTTATAAAATCACGGGGTGATTTAGAAGAAATTCGTATCGATAAAGTATTTAATAGACTTTTTACATTTGCAATAGCTTCAAGAAACATATAAGACACATCATTGGTGGCATCATTTCCATCTTTATCTAATCCACCAATAGTTACATTGTTCTGTCCAGCTATAACGACAGAAGCAAGTTTAACTAAATATTCCTCAATTGCTTCTAAAGCTTCCTCATCAGTAATTCGCCCTTCTGCTAAATCAGCTACGTAATATGGGTAAAGATATTGGTCTACTCGCCCTTGAGAAAATATATTTCCTTCGCCATAACTCATTTCCAAAACTACATTTGTCATCCATATTGATTGAAGTGCTTCCATAAAAGTTCTAGGTGGGAGGGCTGGTACTCGTCTTACTCGTTCAGCAATTTCTAGAAGTTCGGCTTTTCTTGTTTCTGGTGCATTTTCCGTCATTTCCATTGCGAGATCAGCATAGCGATTGGAATAATCGCAGACCGCTCTTGCTGCCACCACAACTGATTCATAAAAATCCTTGTGTTGGTCATAATTTTCATCTGTCTCCTTGAGTTTCGAAAGTCCTTCTTCCGCCATCTTTTCAATTCCTCTAAATCCCATTTTAAGAACTCGTCTATATCCCGGAATGACATGTCCTTGACCACTAGCAATTGCAAACAAATTAGTACCGCCCATAGAACCAGCAAAAGGAAAAGTCGTAAAGCCCTTTGGCTCCTCATATAAACCTGCCTCTTTCCAATATTCTAACTTTCGATCTGCTACTGTTCTTCCTTTCCAGAAGGGGATAATTTCGTTTTTCAACTCATCAATTTCTTGTTCTGTTAAGGGAACATAACGATTTATTAAAGAAAAATTTGCAATGAAATTATCTCTTATTTTTTTATCTATTGAATCATCATAGATAAACCCAAAAAGTCTATTACGCATTCCACGTTCTATTTCGATTGGATCGGCTCTTACTTTACTAGATTTTACACCTACAAGTAGCTCGTCTTCCTCAATCCTTATTGGTAGGCATCGTAAAAATTCCTCTAATGCTTTAACATTCTTCATACATGGAGGAGCATCTTCCATTTGTTTATATATTCTTGTATAACAACGAGCACGCTCAAGATCAAGTTCTCTAGGCATAGAGAGCATTCTATCTCTAATCTTTCGAACCCTTTCTGAAGGTATCCCTTGAAGAGGTATCATTTTAATATCTTGAATTACCATAATTCATATATAGTATTTTTTATTAATTAAATTTACGACGTAAATTTATTTAAAATTAAGTATAATAAAATATTTAATAATTTCTATAATTCATTAATTTTAGTTAGAATTCTATTTATCTATGCAATCAAAATGAAGAAAGAGATGAATATCCAAAAGGAATAGATATAAATCTTTTTGGTTAACTTAAGATTGTTTAATACAAAAAATTGTAAGAGAATTTAATAAAAAATAAGCATCAATTCGTATGTTAGCGCCCTTTAAATATTGGCTTCCTCTTTTCCTTAAGCGCTGCCTTACCTTCCTTGAAGTCTTCACTAATTAATTGAGGTTGAATAAAAGCCTCAAATTCCTCCCGTGCTAAACGCATCGCTCTTCTTCCTTCATTCTCCATGATCTTATAGTGTCCATATTTAATCGCCCTTAATGATAATGGTGCATTGTCACGCAGTATTTCAGCCATTTTAATAGCTTCCTTCATGAGCTCTTCTTTATTTTTTGTTACACCGTTTATTAACCCTAATTCATAAGCTCGTTGAGCCCCCAATGGCTTCCCTGACATGTAAAATTCCATAGATGCCTTAAAAGGCATATAAGGTCTATAATCTACAATTGTACCAACAATTCCAACATAGACCTCGCCAAAGATAAACTTGGTATCTTCTGTAGCATAGGTTATATCTGTGCCTATAACTCCAAGTCCATATCCACTACCAATTACATTTCCATGGACCGCTCCAACGATGGGTTTCAGGATTTTAGTACCATTGGGTGGAAATGCTTTAAGAAGATCATTTAACAATCCTTCGACATAAATATCTGCCCCTCGACTAAAGTCTGGACCTTTTGCACTGAGAATTGCTACTCTGCTTTCTTTATCGTTGGCAAAGCGCGCCCATGCTGCTCCTAAAGCTCTACATAAAGGGGGATCCAATCGATTATTTTCTGGATTGTCTATTGTAAGGTATGCAATCTGATCTTTAACTTCATAAATTAAAACTTCACTTGCCATTTTTTCACCTTTTCTAACTTTAAATAGATTATTTAATAGATATTACTCTAATATTTTATCTAAACTTTTATTTATTCAAGAGATAACCTCTCTTCAGACTCTTGAATATGTGTCTGCATTGAGGTAGGGGGATTATTACACCATATAAAGTGGCCTTCTTCGATTTTAATCTTATGAGGAATATTTAATTCACAATCTTTTGTACGAGCATCAGAAGAACAACGTGGATTATAAGTACAACCAGGTGGTGGCGCTATAGGGCTTGGGACTTCACCTTTGATAGTAAAGTTGATCTCTTGATTATAAGGATCGATTTCAGAACGCGAGGCGAGGAGATCTTGAGTATAGGGATGAGTTGGATTTGAAAAAATTTGTTCCTTACTTCCAACCTCTACAAATTTACCAAGATACATAACAGCTATGCGATCAGCAATATGGGAAACAACAGCTAAATTGTGGGTAATAAACAAAAATCCGTAGCCATATTTTACTTGCAAATCTTTAAGAAGGTTAAGAATTTGTGCTTGAACTGATACATCAAGAGCAGAAGTAGGTTCATCTAAAATTATCAACTCTGGATTGCTAGCTAATGCTCTTGCTATAATAATTCTTTGCTTTTGTCCACCTGAAAACTCGTGAGGATAACGATCCATGTGTTCCCGTTTTAACGAAACCTGATTTAACAACTTCAATACATGTCTTCTAATTTGCATTTTATTAGTGATACCAAGCAAATTCTTTAAGGGCTCTGCTATAACATCAACCACTTTCATCCGTGGATTTAACGACGCATCAGGATCTTGAAAAACAATCTGAATTTTTTGCCTTAACCAACTTGTATATTCGGGAGGAATTGGAGTATTATGAAACAATATTTCTCCACTTGTTTTGTCTACTAAACCCAGAATCGCATTTGCGATAGTTGTTTTTCCACATCCACTTTCTCCAACTAATCCTAGTGTTTCACCTGTTTTAACTCCAAAAGAGACACCCGTGACCGCTTTAACAGAACCAACTTGTCTTTTAAGCGTTCCTTTTAAAAGAGGGTAATACACATGGAGATCTTTAACCTTTAATAATTCCTTACCTTTTTCAAGAACAAATAGTTCTTTTAGTGTTTGATACGGAATTGCACTATAAGCAATTTGTTTTACTATAATTGTGATTATAATTGAAATTGTAAGAGAGATTATGAAATTTAGAAATGCATAAACAATAAATACTATTTGCTGTGAGACAAAAGTGAACATTAAATACGAAATTCCCGACGTAATACCGATTATTGCGACTAAATTTCTATGTTTTATTAATTGAATTTTATCTCCCCAATACGCAACCAATACCGAAATACCAAGAAGGCCGAAGAAAGAAAGAATAAACGTGAATTTAGATTCATTAAATACATTATTAATTACCTCGATTGGGATATATTTCATAAAAACGTTTACTACCTTTAAAGTCAAATTTATTATAAGGATTATAATAAATAGAATGATTTGGATAATAATTACAAAAAACATAGAATGTGTAAGTTTTTTCCTATAAATTATCATAACAATAGGAATTCCTATAATAGTATTTACACATGTTATGAGAATAGCAATTAAAAAATTCACATATACAAGATCATAGAATAAAAACTCAATTAGGAAAATTGGCAAGTACCATACAGCGGATACAAATAAAGCTGGCATAAATGTTCCATCCCATTTTTTGACTGTGGCATACCATTGCGTAATAAAAGTTCCAAAAAAGGATATCAAGATTGCATCTATGATTTGAAGGGTTATTATTATGCTCATAATAATCTCCTATTCTTCCTTTATCTTATTTTATTATTTGTAATAATTATTTAATTTACTATTTTATTATTAGCATCTTCCACTTTCTTTATAGAAATCTCTGCAAGACTTTTATACTCAGGATCATAAAGATGACATGCTACAAAATATTCTGGAGCAACCTCCTTTTGCTTTGGAACTTTTGAATAACAAGGCTCGAAACAATATTGACATCTAGGATGAAATCTGCAGCCTGAAGGGGGATAAATTAAATTTGGTACCCTTCCAGGTATAATTTCAAGCCTATCTTGGTTTTTCCCTATGACAGGAACAGAAGTTATAAGCCCTCTTGTGTATGGATGATAGGGGTGAATAAATAATTTCTTTATATCTCCATATTCAACAATAGAACCACTGTACATCACAGCAACACGTTCACACATTTTGGAGATAATACCTAGATCATGAGTAATATATAATATTGTTGTATTGTATTTCTTACGAAGTTCTTTCATAAGTTTAAGAATTTGGTTTTGTATCGTCACATCTAACGCAGTAGTAGGTTCGTCAGCAATTAATAATTTAGGTCTACATGCGAGAGCCATAGCAATCTGAACTCTTTGTCGCATACCACCACTTAATTCATGAGGGTATCGATCTATAATAATTTCAGGAAAGGGTATATTTAAATCTCTTAAAAGGGCTATACTCCATTCTCGAGCAACACTATATAAACTTTTATCGGGAAATTTGGAAGCTTCAACAAGTAATTCATTTTCCATATGCAATAGATATACTTCAGAGATTTGAGCCCCTATTTTAAAAACTGGGTTTAGAGAATTGAGTGGATCTTGAAAAATCATAGTAAGGTCTTTCCCACGATATTTTAACATTTCTGATTCAGTTTTTAATAACAGATTTTCTCCTCCAAAAATAACTTTCCCTTTCTCTATCTTTCCTGGAGGTCGAATTACCTGAAGAATAGACAATGCGGTTACAGTTTTCCCACAGCCAGTTTCGCCTACAAGACCAAGAACTTCTCCTTCATATATTTTAAAAGAGACACCTTCTACAGCACGAACAATACCCTCTTCTGTATGAAAATACGTAGTGAGATCTTCCACATTAAGAACAACATGATTGTGGTCTAATGTAAAGTCTTTTACAGGTTGCTCTTCAAATAATTCTAATGCGGTTTGGAATTTTAATTTACTTTTTTCCATTTGCTTCGGCATAAATTTCTTTTTCAAGGATATGTAAAATACGAAACCATAAATGCCACTAACAACACCAATTAATATACGAATGTCTTGATTAAATGTTATTACTCCAAATAGTCTATTCAAATACAATTCAAAGATTATTAATTGTATTGACCAAATTCCAAATGAGATAAGACCACCAGAAAACATAGAATATTTAAAAGGTTTTTTTGGAATGCGCTTCTCAATTGGGAGGAGTTTATTAATTAAAATAGTGATGCTCATATCAATCCCAACAGTTAAACCCGCCCATAAAAATCCGAGGTAAAAGGTTTCAATTTTAAATGATCCTAATTCTTGAATATCTTCAATTCCTAGGAGAGGAATTGAAATAAAAATTATCGAAATTATCCAATTTACTCCAATAAATATTTTGAATATTCTAATAAATGGACTACTAATAAGTTCCTCTCTTAAAGCGCCAAATCTTTCATATTTATACACAAATTCTTTATACAAAAAATAAAAGATTGTCGTCATTATTGCAAATGATAAAGCATCAGTATTGAAAATTAAAAACGCATTATTAAAAGCCCATAGAGTTTCAAAAAGAGATCTAATAAGAAAGATAATACCTAATACTATGATGCTAATTACGGCTGAGCACTTTTTATGTATTTTTTTTGAGAGTTGTTTATCTTCAGGAATTTGATTATTGATTAGATTTGAAATTAAGTATAAAATGAATGCTGCAATAATAGATTCCATTAAAGCCATTCCATAATTTAATCCATACTTAGTTTGATATAATGAATTTAAAACTTTTTATCCCTCTTTTTTATAATTTTAGTCGTGGATCTAATGCGTCTCGCAATCCATCTCCAACTAGTATATATCCTATGGCTGCAATTCCAATAAATAATCCAGGCCAAAAAGCCGCATTGATATTGGTTATTGAACCTTGTGCCCAAAAAATGTCAATTCCCCAACTAGCAACAGTTGGGTCTGAAAATCCTATAAAAGCTAGACCTGCTAGGCCTATTATTGCAATCGCAGCACCACCAAAAAAAGCTACTAACATAGGAGATATTGCGTTCGGTACAATATGTTTAAACATTACCTTAAATTTTAACGCACCACCCACTTTTGCGGCTTTAACATACTCTAGTTGCTTTACTTGTAAAACAAGTGATCGCATGAACCTGATATTATATGGTATAAAAAGGATTCCATAAATTACAAGAGTGGTTAATAAATCTTGACTTATCATGGGAGCGAGTATAACGACAAGTATCAATGTGGGAAAGGCGTACATTAAATCTACAAAACGCATCATTATATAATCAATAGCTCCACCAAAATATGCAGATATCGTTCCTAAAATAAGACCTCCTCCAATAGAAATTGTTACAGGGATTAATGATGTTAATATTGTAGTTCTAGCTCCCCAAAGAATTCTTGCTAAAACATCATATCCATTTTCTGTTGTCCCCAAGGGATGTTCTGCCGATGGAGGAGCAAACTCAATTGGGTTAGGAGGAACATATGGTATTCTTAACTCTTGTAGTGGATAATTAGTTAACCAAGGAGTATATACCGCTAACACAAATATAAATAAAATCATTAAAATACCAAATATTGTAAGAGGTTTAAGAAGGTGTCGAAATAATCTTCTTTTAGACTTTATTTTTTCTATATGATATTCTTGAGCAGAGAATTCAGGATCTCGCCAACCAGGAATTAAATAAAACTTTAAGAATCGAAAAAATTTCTTTTTTCTTAGTGATTCAGATTGCTCGTGATCTGTTGGACGTTCTTCTATTGCTTGTTCTGTCATCTTAAATAACCTCTCAATTTTTTATATGTCATGTGTATGTTATTCTCGGATCAATAATTGTATACATAACATCTGTAACTAAATTTCCTATAAGAATTATTATAGTTGCAAATACTAAGAGACCATTTATAACCAAGTAATCTCCTACTAAGATAGAATACACCATATAATATCCATAACCTTTATAGTTAAAAGTTACTTCGATAAAAAAAGATCCTAATAGTGCTGTTGCGGTCCCCCCGATAATAAGATTGCTAACAGGTATCAATGCGTTACGAATGGCATGTTTATTTATAACCTCTTTTTCTAAAACACCTTTAGCTCGGGCAGTTCTAATATAATCTTGATCTAAAACATCTAACATACTTGATCGGGTTTGTCTGGTAATACTAGCCAATGAAACAAAAGTTAAACATATGGCTGGGAGAATTAAATGTAATAATGTATCGAATAAGTATATTTGATCATTATAAAGTATGCTGTCAATAATACGAAATCCTGTTATGCGTCCAGGACTAGGCAGACCAGGTGTATTTGCGAACACGGCGGGTAAATCTAAACCACCCCTAGTAAATATACCTAAATAAAAACCAAAAAAGAGTTGGAGCATGATAGCAATCCAAAACACTGGAAATCCAGCTCCTATAATTGCTAGAGTTCTAATGGCTACATCTTTTTTTTTATCCTTATGGGTTGCAGATGCTATTCCAAGTTTAACTGCTAAAATAGGGCTTAATACTATTGGGATTATCATCAATTCTATTGTCTTTGGAAATATTTCCCAAATAAAATCTATTACTGGTCTATCCTTTGCAACTATATAAGAAGTACCCCAATCTCCTGTAAAAAAATTTTTGTAATAAATAGCAAGTTGAACATACCAGGGGTCATAATATCCAATTCTCCTTAATTCTGCTTCAATGACTTCAGGATCGAGTATATCACCCAACTTATTGGTAACTGGGTTAACAGCCATCAAGCGCGATAAGAACCAGGCAAGAGTTAGAACCAAAAACAACATAGGAATCATCATTAATATCCGTTTGATGATATATTTTATCATATTTTTTGGTTGTTTAGCCATTCTTTTCTCCTCTTCTCTACAAATAATAATTGAATTATTCTTTTAGTTTTTTAAATTTTTTTTTTTGATTTATTGAATTGTTTAACTTTCATACCGCTTATAGCACCAGAAAGCGTGCATGCGAATAATATAATAATATTCAAATAACCCCTCCAATCCCCAAATTGCCAGATAATAGGCTCTATTCTAAAACCAAACATGATCCAATAAAAAATAAAAGCTTCAACAATTATACAAGGAACAAGCCAGATTGATGCTTTTATTCCATAATGTGGAATGTCCTCCTTATAAGTTAGTAAAAAGCAAACAAAAAACACCAAAAGTAAAGGTAAAAAAAATGTTTCCCCATATATTTCAAATGTCCAAAATAACACCGTTCTGTTCATTTCAGTAAAAGGTATCCACGTTTGTACATTAAGAGATATCCACTCATCAACCATAACGATGTTAGCAACAATACCATAATATCCTATTAATACAATTATATACGCTAAGATAACTCCTCCTTGTCGTCCCCAATCGATTTTTATTTTCCCTTTTTTTACATTATTGTTAATTATCAATTGGTTATTCTTATCTTCCGACATTATCTTGAATCTTTAATTTTAATGCTAAAAACATTTAGAAAAATCAAAATTCCTTATATCTTTCTTATAATCAGCACAATCTCTTTACGAGAAGTAATAATTTTTAGATATATTTAAATATATTATTATCATAACCTTTAATTAAATTTATTATATAAATTTAAATTTTGACAAAAAAATAAGTAAGAAATTCAATCAAAAAAATATGTAAAGTGAATTATAAAAATGAGAAATTGTTCAAAAAGATTAATATTTTCTCTATTATTTATTTCTATATTATTCCCAATTCTACCTGGAGTAGTAAAAGCTCAAGAAACGATACCTGTTTTTACTGTGGGAGCTTGTGGACCACGTTCCATATATCACTGGGATCCAACTGCTTATGTGGCGAGTACTGGTGACTATTACTTGTATAATGCTCTTGAAAACTTATATGTTTGGCCATACAGTGCGGAAAATGGAAGCCTTGATAATTTAGTAGGAATACTTGCAACCAACTGGTCAATACATGAGAGACTAGATGAAATGAATGATGCGGGTTTTATGAATTATGACGGAATTGATTATATGGATATTACCCTTCGTGAAAATGTTACATTCCACGATGGATCAGATTGGAACGCAACAGTATGTAAATGGAATATTGATAGACTCATGGTTATCCTAGGAAATATCAATTTCTGCCTTGGTTCTACATATGATTCAAATGTGCGTAATACGAGGCCGATTTATTGGATGAGTATAGCTGATTGGGCTCCTTATGCAACATCATCTTGGAATGTAACAAAATTACGTGGGCCTCTAGCTCCTGATATTCCCTATGTTGGTAATTTTTCCAAATACGGATATCTTAGTACTTACCCCGGATTCGGAGATTCATACTTCCCTGATATCCCATTGGGCTATAATCGCTTTCCTCGATTTACAAATGTAACTATTCTTGATGATAAGCAATCAGGAGGAACACTTAGAGTATATTTTAATGATTGGGGTACTGGTCCACAATATCTCGCTAATATCGAGTTTATCTCCATGGCATCTTATGAAAATTATTTTTATGTTCCAATCTTAGGGTATGGAGATAATCCACTCTTTCCACAGGACGATCCGGCAACTTTCCCTGGACATTTAATCGGTACGGGTCCTTATATCTTTGAAAGCCATGTAGGTGATGCCGGAACAATGAGAAGATTCGATAATTGGTGGAATTCTTCAGCTCAACAAGCTGAAGGTTGGCATACCGTTCCGAATATTGCTTTAACTACTTTTGCTCATTCCGCTACAGGATATACAACAAGGACTCTTGCCATGGTGACTGGAGATATTGACTGGGCTTTCGATCGTTCCTGGGAACCTCTTGGTTATAGTGACATAGTTGCAACTCCTGGCTTAAGGTACGTGGATATGGGTACGGAGGATTACGGAGAAATTATCGTTTTAAATTGTCTCGAAGAAACATATTTACGATACTGGTCTGATACTGAATTTAACTTAACTGATGTTGGAATTCTAACTGTTTCTGCTTTTAAGAATCCAGATGGAACTATAACAGCACATGGAGTAAACCGTACCCTTAGGAAAGCGATTTCTTATGCTTTTGATTACAATAAATACTTAAGTTTATTTGGAGGGCGTGTAGAGCGTTCTGGAGGATTTCTTGCACCAACCCATGAATATTATGATGGGTCCATACCCCTCGCCTATACAAATCTCACCATAGCGCGACAAGCCCTTCTAGATGATCCATTCTATGAAGCAAAGTGTACTGCTCGAGGCCTAGATATTTACAATACGACGGATGAATGGATCGATGTAGCAAATAGTGATCCGATCTACACCTTTGAATATCACTATGATGATGCCCATTTAGAATCTTATTCTGTGCTAACAACATCACTAGCAGATATTGGATGTGCTATAGATGCTACCCAAGATTGGCCCGATACATATTCAGTAATAACTGATTATGACTTTCCTTTATTCACGAATGATGGATTTGCAATTAAACCTTATCATGCCCGTTTTAACGATCTCGGATACATTGAAGCTTATTATGAAAGTACTGGCGTTATTGAGCAAGATCCCGGTGGTTATCGCGTGATATCAGATTACAATTCATATCCTTATATGTATCCCTATAAAGGATATAGCAACATGGGCTTTAATTACAATGCAACGTGCGATAGTTGGATAACAAAATTGTGGTTCCAAAATTCTACTGGAGACCAGATGTATTACAGTGCACTGAGTGATTGGACTCAAAACTTTCAATATCCGATCATCTATTTAGGAAATGATAGGATCGGGCACGCTGTTAGTGATGATTGGGATTATGCCTGGTGGTGGAATTTCATGTTGCATTTTAATTTAGTGAAATATACACCTTATGTAGCTATTCCAGTATTAGATCCTTTTATCCTTGGACTTATTAGTGGACTTATAATCGGAGTAGGTGGTTCTGCAATAGTAATAGTAGCCAATTCGCTAATTAGAAAAAGGGGGAAAAAAACATAAAAGAAAAAAACATTTAAAATTAATTTTAAAAATAATTTTTTCTTTTTTTTTTAGTATTTTTTTTAATATGTTATTATAAGTTTAATGCCAGTTAACCAGAATAATATTAAAGTACTTCTTAAGTAAAAATGCAAGAATACTAGCGGAGTTATATATTAATAATGCATTCTAATATGCTTTATGAAAGCGATTTTATGCACTAAATATGGACCACTAGAAGTTCTCCAGCTTAAAGAATAGAAAAAGAAAAATAAATTAGGAGATTCCCTATGACTAATTGATTTCTTATTAAAAACAGAAAAAGTAAGAAATAATTATTGAAGCTTATCCTTCATTTCCATATAGAAGTCAAGGGATTCCGGATTTCTTAGAGCACCCCGATTTGCTACTCCCATTCCATGGATAATTTTAGTTACAGCGATTTCAACTTTTTTGTTGCTAAATGTATATGGAATGCCATCTTTAGGAGCTTGGAATATGAGCTTAGGAACATGCCTTGGTGAGGTCTTTTCACGTAAAGTCTGTCGGATTTTTGCTTGTAACTCGTCGGTTAATTCATATCCTTCATTAATTAATACGAACATAATAATTCGGATATCTCCAGCGAACTTTTGCCCAATGACTAAGGAATCTGCAATTTCAGGAAGTTGTTCTACTACGTTATAGATTTCAGCAGTGCCAATCCTAACACCCGAAGGTTTTAAAACTGCATCAGATCGACCCCAGAAAGTAATTCCACCAGTATCGCTATGAATAACGATATAATCACCGTGTCTCCAAACATTTTTACCGGTATCTTTAAAATGATCAAAATAGGCAGCTTTATATTTTGTCATATTATCATCATCACCCCAGAAATATACTGGCATGGAAGGTGCAGGTGCTTCACAAACGAGCTCAGCTTGTTCATCTTCTACTGGTTCTGCGTTATCATTATAAGATTCAACTTTCATTGCGAGCGCTCTCCCTTGTAATTCACCAGAAAATACAGGTAAGATTGGAATGGCACTTGCAAAACAACCATTAATATCAGTACCACCACTTATTGAGTTAAAGTATAAATCCTTTTTGATTTCCTGGTATACATATTCAAATCCTTCTGGAGATAAAGTAGATGCCGTTTGTGAGATTTCTCTTAGGGTATTTAAATTGTATTTTTCGGCAGGCTTAAGTTCAAGACCCATAAGATAATGAATATAAGCTGCACTTGTACCAAAAATCGAAATTTTATGTTTTTCTATTAATTCAAAAAATCTTAAAGGATCAGGATAAAGAGGATTACCATCATAAATAAAGATGGTTGCACCAACTGCTAAGGCACTAATCAACCAATTCCACATCATCCAACTTGGAGCGGTGATGTAATTAATTACATCACTCCTTTTACAATCAGTAGAAAGTATTAGCTCCTTTAAATGATTAATAAGAACGCCACCACCACTTTGTACCATACACTTTGGTTTTCCTGTCGTTCCAGAAGAGAACATAACGTATACAGGATGGTCAAAAGGTAATTGCTCAAATTCAAATCCAGGATCTTCTTCCTTGGAAATGAAATCTTCCCAATTTACTGCCTTAGGAATACCATTGACATCTGCTTTACCGTCAGAAATATATGAAACAACGATAACTTTTTCAATTGAAGGAATGGCATTAACTACAGATTTAACATTCTCCCTGATGTCGAATTCTTTACCTCTGTAATAATACCCATCGACAGTAAAGAGTATTTTAGGTTCAATTTGACTAAATCTATCAATGACTGCACTAGATTGAAGTTCGGCCCCGCAAGATGCCCAAATTGCTCCAATAGCGGTTGCTGCGAGCATTGCGGTTGGGGTTTCAATCAGATTTGGAATATAAGATACAACTCTATCACCAACCTTTATTCCAATTTCTTTTAGAGATTTTGCTAAGCGAGCTACAGTTTTATTTAACTCGGCATATGTAATTTGTTTTGATATCTTAGTTTCGCCCTGAAATATAAAAGCTAATTGGTCGTCTTTATACTTCAGAAGGTTTTCTGCAAAATTGAGAAGACTTCCTTCAAACCATATTGCGCCTGGAAAATGATTGAGATCATCAATTACTCTGTCATATTTCTTGGAATAGATTATACCCGTAAATTCCCACATTGCTTCCCAGAAATTTGGGATCTCTTCAACCGACCAATTATATAACTCTTTCCCGCCTTGGATATTTTTCCCATATTTTTCATTAACAAATTTAATAAACCGTGTACTTTCCGCATTCTTTATCCACTCTTCTGAGGGTTCCCAGAGTTTTTTTCTTACATCACTCATTATTTTCACAAATTATACTTATTAAATCATTCTCGAAAACTGAATTAAAAAATATTTGAATATAGTATATATTAATAGTATCACATAATAGTCGATATAATAAGAATTAAACGTTTAGAATAAAAATAATATTTTGACCTTTTCCAATCTATAACCTTTAATTCAAGAAACCTTTTTTCTATATTCTACATATTCACATATTTTTGCTAGAGCATTTACAGGTCTATCCCATAATTTGAACAGCAAAGCTCTATTTTTTCTTAGTCGTTTTGACCAAGGACTGTTAAAATTCATGGGATTTACATATAATATTGGTATTGAAAATTTTTGAGAGTTGTTCATTGTTGGTTGGAGTAATTTCTGAGCTAATCTATCTATAATTTCATCAGGCTGATGTTGGAATTCAGCATGTTTTGCTATTTGATCGTATTTAAGATATTCATCCAAAACTTCTTGGAAGCCCACTACTCCATATTGAATAATTGCGTCAATTTCTCCTGATTTCATCAATATTTCAGGCAATGTAATATAAAAGTAAGGTAAATTCATATCAAATGTACAATCTATAGGATTTTCGAAAGTCGCAGTTGGAGGCAAAACGCTTTTTAATTCTTTTTGGAGAGATCCTGAGAATTCTGGAACAATTAGACCATGATTTTCAGCATTATTGGCCACCATTGCTCCTGGACCCCCCGAATTTGTTATAATTCCAAGTCGATTTCCTTTAGGTATTATCCCTTTTGAAAAAATAAGAGCAATATCTAAAAATTCTTGAACGTAATCCGTTTTAATAATACCAGTCTCTTTAAAAAGACCTTCATATATCTTAGAATGTCCTGCTATAGATCCTGTATGACTTTGTAATGCACGATTACCTGCCTTTGAACCGCCTACATAAATTGCGATTATTGGTTTTTTCGGAGTAATACTTTTCACTAATTCTAAGAATTTTTTCCCCCTTTTTATTTCCTCAATATATAATCCGATTATTTCAGTATATTCATCGTTCTTATAATACTCTAAACAATCTACAATATCAACATTTGCCTCATTTCCAACAGATAAAGATCTACTCAGCCCTAAATCTAAATTCTCAGGATCATACCATATATGACATGAAAGCGTACCAGATTGAGATGCTATTGAGAATTTACTCCTTTTAAGATTTTCCCAGATATAGATATTAAAGGATTTATTTTCTTCTTCTGGTCCAAACCAATTATTATAAATTCCCAAACAATTAGGACCAATAAATCTAATCCCATATTCTTCAGCAATATTATTGATTTCTTCAGTTAGGGTATTTTTACGGTCTCCAATTAATTCACGAAAGCCTCCAGAAATTAAAACTATCCTTTTAACTCCTTTTTTTCCACACTCCTTAAAAATTTGGGGTACAATATTAGCAGGGAGGACAATAACTACAAGATCGGGAACCTCGGGTACATCTGCGATATATTTATAAGCCTGGAATCCCATTACTGCTTCTAATTTTAAATGTATTGGATATACATTCCCATCATATCCAGATTTAATTAAATTCATAATCTGAAGACCTGCTAATGAATTACCCTTGTTATTAGCTCCATAAATAGCGACGCTTTTCGGATGTAAAAATCCATGTAAGAAGTGAGATTCATTCATAAATATTCCCTTATATCAAAAAATATTGCATGATTTTAAAACCTAAATTTTTAAATAAATAAAAAGAAATATAAAAATCTAAGATTTTCAAAAAAAGTCATATTAATGAATCCTAAATGAACTACTTAACTTTTCCCTTAAAACATAAGATCAATAACTCCTTCATCTTTCTTTTTATAAGAGAAAATAAATGAATTATATTACGCAAAAATATACCTGTTTCTCCCAAAGCTAATAAAGAATAAAAAAACGCTCCTGAAAATAAATATTTTACAGTATCTAAAAATGATTTTTGCTTTTTATAATTCTTCTTTGTATAAACCTTCTCAAATTGAGCTACTATATTATCAATATGTGTATAATCTTTTATTTCACTTGAGATATTCTTAAAATCATTCTTTTTTAATAATAATTCAATTTGTGAAGCATATCCTTTTGGATTACTACTATTGACAATTATTCCATTTAATCCATGCTTAACAAAATCAGTAGCGCCTGATTTCTTGTCAATTATTACAGGAGTATCGTGGCTTAATGCTTCTGCAACACAATTATTAAAAGTATCATATATTGCAGGACTAACGAATATATCAGCTTTATGATAATACTTAGTTAGTTTCTCTTTACTAACTATTCCTGTAAATTTAATTTTATTAGAAACTCCTTCTTTTATTGCTAGTTCTTGAAGAAGACTTCTGTTGGATCCATCACTTGTGATAATGCATTTAAAATCAGTTTTAACACATTTTAAAGCTTTGATTAAAACATCAACTCTTTTTTCAGGGCTTAATCTGCCAACATGTAATATTAAAGGAATTTCATTCTTCTTCTTAGTCTTTTTATATATACCTAAGTCTATAGGATTAGGAACTACAAAAATTTTTTCTCGATGAATACCATTATTAATTAAAATCTTTTTGGAAAAATTACTAGGAGTAGTTATCCAAGTACCAATATTATGATATGAAAGCCACCACCAGACTAACTTTTTACTAATTTTGCTTAATAAATCTAGAAATTTGGATTTATGAGCTAATCTCAAAGCTCTTGATTTTTCATAATATGTTGACTTCAACTGATCTGTATGTATTTCTAAATATTGAGGGAGTAATGTATGAAATGTAGAGATTAATGGAATTTTCTTTAATCTGCTTAATATTAATGCACTTAATCCCATTGATAAATGTGAATTTGAGTGTATTACATCAAAATCTACTTTCTTAGCAATCTTAAATACTCTTCTAATAGGTACTGTATATCTCATCATATAATCTTCATAAAACCTAAAAATTCGCCCTTGGAATTTATGAATTATAACACCCTCAATTATTTCATCAGAGTTTTTATCTGATAATGCAAAAATATGAACAGTATTGCCTGCTTTTTTAAGTCCCTTTGATATTCTCCATACAGCATCTACAATACCATTTGTACAGGGCATAAATGTGTCTGTGAATATTGCAACTTTCATTATAATCTTATATTATAAGTTTTTTATAAAGATATCTTTTGTGTAGAATGTATATATTTATATAATCTAATTTTTAATTTAGTATGGTAAAAATATTTGAAGGATTAAGAATCCTTGATTGTTCACAATTTATCTCTGGCCCTTGGACTAGTACCTTTTTCGCAGATCAAGGCGCAGAAGTAATAAAAGTTGAACCTCCGCCTTTTGGTGAGGCATTCCGTTTATTTAATCTTTATGATAAAACAATATTTCCCTTATTTTGCATTTTAAATCGAGGAAAAAAATCTATATCACTCGATTTAAGAAGGGAGGAAGCAAAAGAGATTTTCAAGAAATTAATAGAAAAATCAGATGTTCTTGTAGAAAACTTTGTAAAAGGTACAATGGAAAAATGGGGATTAGGGTATGAAATATTAAAGGAAATTAACCCGAAGTTAATATACGCAAAGATCTCTGGTTTCGGTAATGAGGGATTAGACAAATATACTAAAAAAACGGCTTTCGATATAATTATCCAAGCGCAAGCAGGAATTCTTGATGCATTAAACATAAAGGAGGGACCCCCTAGATTACCTATAGCAGATTACACAGCAGGTCATATATGTGCCATTGGAATAAGTCAGGCATTATACCATAGAGAAAGAACGGGTAACGGTCAATTTATTGATATATCTATGCATGATGTCATGTTTTCTATAAACATTAGGGCTCAAGTCAAGGAGTTTATGCCACTTGCTAAAATGGAAATAGGTTCTAAATTTTTGCCTGTATATAACCAGTACCATTGTAAAGATGGATTAATTGCCATGACCACTCTTACAGAAAATCAATGGAAGAGATTATGTGAAAATGTTTTAAGAAAACCAGAACTAATAAAGGATCCTCGTTTTGATAACCCAATTAAACGCTTTGATTATGTAGAATTACTTGATAAAATAATAGAAGAATGGAGTAATCCATTAAGTCGAGCAGAAGCTATAGAGCAATTAGAAGCGGTAAGAATACCTTGTGGGGAAACTTATACTATGGAGGAAGTACATTCACATCCAAATCTTAAAGAAAGAAGTATGCTGTGTGATCAATTTGATTTCTCTAAATGGGGAGTTAAAAAAGCTACGATCCCTAATCGCTTGATAAATTTTTCAGATACGATAGGTTCCGTTGAGGCTTCAGGGCCTGAATTTGGAGCTCATAATGAAGAAATTTATTGTGATCTACTTGGGTATCATAAAGAAGAACTTAAACGTTGGAGACAAAAAAAGTTAATATAATATAGTATATGGATTTTAATATTTAAAAGAATTATTTTACTAAAAAAAAAAAGGTAAATAAAAATGAGTGATGAAGGAGAAGAAAAAGAAAATTTCATAGAAAAACTGAATAAATCTTTTACTGACTTCTTTGGAAATATTTTCGGTGAAAGTGGAAAAGATTTTTTTGAAGAAACTTCCGAAAAAATCAAAGATTTCTCTTCTGAGGCTATAAAGAAAATAATGGAATTTAGCGATGATGCTCTTGAAAAACTTAATTTAAATGAAAATGAACAAGTAATAAAAGCTCGTGACAGCATAGAAGATATGTTAAAACAAGCAGGTCTCTTGAAAGAAGACGAAGAAGAAGAGGAATTTTAATTAGAAATTTAACATTTAGAATTCAAATTTTATTCTATACTCTATTTATTTTAATTTTAAGAATTTATTCTTAGAAAAGGAAGTTATAGGACATCCGCATTTTTTAAAAAAGATTTAATTTCTTCTTGAGTTGCATTGAAAAGTTCTGATAAAACCATTAAAGATGTTTGTTCATCCATTCCGGCGCCCGTATAATCTTGATATAATTGAATCCACGTTTCTTTCTGGATATATTTATCTAGATGTTCTTTTTGAATATGTTGCCAATAAGGATGTTGCAACTCAACACCGCAGTATGGGCAAAAACGAGATTCTTCTTCACTCATATAATTATTCCCTTACCTTTTTTATCACTTAATTTTTTTTCTGAATAATTTTAATAAACCAATATTAGTATAAAAAATTTTTAATTTCAAAAAGTTAAAAAATGAGTATTTAGAGATTTTTTTTAGAATATTTTATGCCCATTTTTTTTTCAATTCGGAAGCTGTCAGTTTTCTTATTTGATCTATAGCAAAAATTACATATTTATAGCATTGTCTTTCCCAAACCTTATTACTAAGATACTCATTCACTGAATTTAAATCATTAAAATCTGTACCGCATAATTCTTGACATGATACAGACCCGAATTCTTTTTCAAAATAATGAGTAAAAATTGCTGCTTTTTGATAGGTTTTCAAATGGTCCTTAGGTTTAAGTCTTTTATGACCACCTAATATCACCCCTATTGCTGCACACCCTCCACATACAGCACCACACGGCCCTTTCCAATTTTTTATTGATTTAAATCCTCCAAATCCTCCAGCAAGAGGAATTGCAAGATTGTTGAAGTAAAAACTATTTAAATCCGAAATTCCAAGTATATCTATAATATTTGTAAGCGTAAGAGCAGCACAATTTCTTCCTCCTTCTAACTTTGGTAATGTTTCTTCAAGTTTTTTAATTTTCTCTTCAAACTTGGAATCCAAATCTTTTTTTGCCATTTTTATATTCAACTTTTTACTAATCTTGATTGAATAAAAAATGATATTAAATAAAAATTTAGAGATCAACTATTTTTTTGAGCAAGAGATCTTTACCAATTCAATTTTTTTTGCAATAAGGGGATTTTAATCCTACTTCTCTTACTTATTTTTAGTGTAAATTACACTTTGTTTAAAATTAAATATGAAAACCTTTTTTATTTTCTTAATAGAATTTTCTTACATAATAAAAATTTAAATTCAATTCTGACCTTAAATTGAAAGAACTTTACGAGATTGGTTTTGTATTTCGTGGATTTGTCCTTGTGAACCATATCTTCAAACAATTACCAGTTCAAAAAGAACAAGGAATAAATAAGGATCTTAGAGGTGCATTTATTTCTGCTATTAACACATTTGCCGATACGGCCTTCAATAAAAGTTCTTTAGAATATTTAGAGTCAGGAAATATTCTATTTATCTTTAAAATATCTGAAATTCAATCAGAAGATAATCGTGATAAAGAACCAATAATTCTATATGGATTAGTTGATAAATCAAAAAAAAAATCCGATAAACTTGTTAGAAAATTTTTTGAAAAGGTTACCCCCATATTAGAATTGTTTGTTCAAAGATTCGATCAGGCAAATTTTACAGAATTAAATCAATTTGAACCTTTTAAGGATGTAATGCGGGAGTTTTTTATAAAAAAAATTCAAGAATAATTATTCAACTAAACTCCAACCCTTTGGTTTTGCACGAGAATATTGGATTTTACCTTGTTCCTTTAATGAATTGATTTCTTTTTCAATCTCACTATTAGAAAAACCTTTTTCTTTGATATGATTAATAAATTGATCTTTAGTTGGGACTATTTTCTGTTCCTTTAAATATTCAATTATTACATCAGTTAATGAGCCACCAGCGCTAACTTTTTCTTTTGAAACAATCTTTTTAGGCTTCTTCTCAAGAGCGGCTACCAATTTCTCTTTTACAGGTTCGACTGGTTTTTCAATAACTAATGGTTGTACTTTAGGTTTTGGTTGTTCCTCTACAATAACTTCGGCTTTAACTTCTTTAGGCATTTCTTTCTGTATTTCTTCTTCTGGTAAGCTCCAAACGGGGTAACTAATCTTTTCATAAATAACTGATTTTTGCGTCTTTAAAAGTGTGAATTCTTCTAAGATTTCATCTTCAGAATACCCTAAGTCACTCAAATCTTTCATTAAATCTTTTAGATGCCCCTTTTCTTGTAAAATATTGAAAATGTGTTCTCTAATGTTTGTTGGAACATCTTTCACTTTCGCTAATTCTTTAATTAAATCCTCTTTTTTGGTAATCTTTGTTTCAGGGATTTTCATTTTTTGAGGAATGTCAAGGGTTTGTTTTTGACCCCATTCAAAGTCAGTGATGTTATGGATTTTACGGTCATAGCCACCAAATACAATGTGTTTTATATTTTGCTCTTTCCCGAATATATAACACACATTTTTAATTGAAGTAGATACTTTAGTCTTCCATTTTAATTCAAATTCTTTAGAATCAAGGGATGGATTGTGAAAGACTTTTAAAGAACCATCAGCACAGCCAGCAACAATTTCATTAGCATTATCTCCATCTATATCTTCAATTAGCAACGAAAGTGGTCGTCCTTCTTCAGTATTAATCTCTTTTATAAGATCCCCTTCACTATTAAGGATCTTAATCGTTGAATCATCAGTACTCAGTAGAATTTCATGAAATCCATTATTAATTACATCTCCAATTTTTATATCATTAATCTGAAATTTAAAATCTCTCTGCCAAATAATATCTGGCATTTTATCCTCAAATTGAACTAATTGAACTACACCATTTTTAGTACCAACTAATAACCCATAAATTGGTTCATCATTATCTGGTAATTGTAAGAAACCTAATGTGCAGGCTGTGACCCAAGAATCGTAATAAAGAACATAACTTGGCTTATTAGCCTTAATATCATCGAAAATTTTTAGAGTTTTATCATCACTCCCAAAAATAAGTTCAATATTTCCATCTCGAGTAAAATCTCCAGCAATACAACAATTTATTCTTTTAGAGGATTTATATCGCATTAATCCTACAAGTTTTTTCTTTTCAACATTTAATTTTAAAACCATGAAATTACCATCACCAGCTCCAACTAGTACTTCATCGCAGCCATCTCCATCAATATCAATTGGATAACTACAACGACACCATCCATCAAAAGATCTATCATCAATAATGTCCTTCTTTTCATCCATTAGATAAAGAGTCTTATCGTGTCCACCAAAAACTAGAAAAATCTTATCTTTACATTTCAATATGGAACACGTTAGCACCGCATCTGGACATTCAAACATCCAATTTAGTTGATAACGTTTTCTTATCATGGTTTTCGTAAAAATGTTATTTAAAGTATAAAAATTAATGAAAATAATTAAGTAAAATTTCTTTGTTTATTCTATTAATACTTATCACTGCATTTATTAAACTGTTACTGTAAATATAAAAAATAAAAAAAAAATAAAAAATACTTTTTAGATTTTAAAGCGCTAATTGGGCATCAGATGGACTGTATTTTCCTGTACCCTTTATTTCATATGTAATTTCTAATTTATCCCCAATTTCTAGAACATCTACATCCCATTTTAGTGTGTCTTGACCTACTTCATCGGTTATTTCTGGAGTCATAGAATAATCACCATATTCGAATTTATCAGGTACCTTATCGAGAAGAACTAAATTGTGTAATTTAGATTCGCCAATGTTTTCAAGCGTTAATATAATTCTGTAATTTCCGAGATCTCCAATAGGTACAACTTCCTTTCCAATTCTGAATTTTCTTCTGATATGCATTGCCTCAATTACGGGAACTTCTGGTTTGAACTCTAACTCTTGACTTACGGGATATGTGTTTGCGAGATAGATAATTTCAGATTCGAAGGTGGATTCACGTGCTGGATTTGTACAATGAATAGGATATTCAAACTCTAAAGTTGAATCTGGTTTAAACATACCAGTACTACTGTCTTTTAAATCTGTAAGATCGATTTTAAATGCATTTTCCTTGAAACTTACAGCAGCAGCTGATACTTCAACTTCTTCTCCATCCCACACTAGTTTTATTTCCTCTGCCTTTGGGGGTTGATATTCATCCGAGAAGTATTGTTGTACAACAGTCACCTCATTAAGTGGTGCTGAACCATTATTAACCATTTTAAGTGAAGCAATAACATCTTTAGTTCGATAAGTTGGAACTTCTGTTAAGTTATATGACATTACTCCAGTAATACTACCAATCTCTAATATGACGTCTGAAAGAGAAGCTGACCCTTTTACGATTGTTTGAAAATCAGGCATCACTCTAAATTCTAATTTCTTCCTAAAAGTAGGATATTCTTCGCTTTCATACTCCCATTTCGTCGAGTGCCATTGAGCACCACTTGGTAATAATGGTACATCATTTGGATCAATATCTACAAATTTTTTTGATTTATCTTCTGGAGAATAAACATCTGCATTGAAAAGTTGAATGATAAACTCTGAAGAATTATCAAATACTAATTTACAATCAAAGATCCCAGGTTCTTCATCCCGTTCAACAGTATCAACATAGAACTTATTTCTTGTATAAGCATCAAATTTGTCTATATCTAAACCTTCGGCAAATGAAGATGCTCCTTGATATGTGACTTCTACAGTCCCTGTTCTTCTTTTAGTAATATCTGTGACCATAATATTACATGTAAATTTCATCATAACTGTATATTCAGGGGCCAATTTATCAATTGTCCAAATGATTTGGTTTCCTGAAATCTCAGCTCTTCCTTCGGTTGTGTCTCGGATTACAGGATTAGTAAAATCATCAGGGATATTTTTTACAACTTTTATATTAGAAACTGGTTTATCAAACATGCTTCTAAGAGCTATTGCGAAATAAACAACGTTGTCCCTATCAATTGAGATTCCAAACGATTCTAAGCCGGTTTCAACAAGATCTCCACCATCTCCCCAAGTTTCTCCTTCGTCTTCTTCTTCCTCTTCTTCTTCCTCCTCTTCCTCCTCTTCTACTTCTGGTTCTTTTGGAGGGGCTTTTGGTTTGGCAGAGACCTCACTTTTTGTATCCTTTAATTTTAATAACTCTTTTTCAATATCATTTATATTTAAAACATCATCAGCATTTGGTAGAGTGCAAATGAATTCTTTCACAAGTAATAAATTTTTTATATCTTTCGTTATTTTAAAGTCTCTTGAGTCAACGTTATCAGGTTCTTCAGTCCCTAATTCTTGTATCGAAATATCTTTTGATTTTAAATTTGTACTTCCTATGTTTTTAAGTGAAACATCAATATCCCATAATCTATCAACGGAACTTGGATTTTCAATATTTAATTTTCCAGTATGAGTAAATGAATCAACAACAGCATCATGATCTTGTACTACATCCACTTCTTCAATTATTTTTACTAAAGCTAGTAATCCCTCTCTATTCCTATCTTTCAGAACGATGCTACCCTCTAGTTTTCCCGTATCCTCATCATAAGTCTCAATAACCGGTGTTGCGGTATCTCTATCGAGCAATTCAACTCTCCCTGTATCCATATCCTTTCTTTTTAATGCATCAGCTATAATTTCTTCTTCAGCTTCTGCTTTATCCCAGCCCATTCGCGCTGTTGGTCTTGTTTCTCTCTTTTTCTTATCTTTTCGAGCCATTATTTTTTACCAAGAATATATTTTTTATTAAATTGAAAATTATTTACCAATTAATAAAAATTAATCGATAATCTAAATTCATCGACAAACTTTAAAAAATTTATCAATATAAAGTAAGAGAGTTGTGTGTAAAGGAAATAAAGTTGTATTCAATTTTATAAGCATTTATTATCAAACTCTCTTGGAATAAAGGAAAAAAATTTAGGATCCTTAAATTCATGACCACACATTGGACAAACTATCTTAGCTTTTTCTGGTTTAATGTCAGAATATCTGAAACTAAAACCGCAAGCAGGACAAATTATTATTTCACTCATCTTCTATATTTCTATTTTAAAGTTTATTAATTTAAATTAACTTGAAACCAGAATCAAGATTAAATCATTAACATTGCATCCTGTAGGACCAGTAATAATCTCGGTTCTAATTTTTCTAAAAAAACTATTAGAGTCATTGTTATCCAAAAATCGTTTAATATCAATATCTTCTTCCTTAATATTGTCTACGACTGCATTATCAACTAGAGCTCCACATGCTGTGCTATTCCCCTCAATTCCATCTAAGTTCGCTCCAATTATTAAAAAATTATATTCAAATTCTTTATCCTTTATAAAATCTAAAAAGCTTAACAACATCTCTTGGTTCCTTCCTCCTATACCATCACCTCTAATTGTTACAGTTAATTCACCAGTTCCAATTAAAGCTATTTTTTCACCGTTATTTTGACTTCGACTATCTTCTACTTGTTGTGAAATTGTTCTAAAGAGTGATTTTCCAAACTCCTTAGCTTCACCAATTACGTTATTAGAAAAATATTTAACTTTAAATCCTTTATTCTTTAAGAAAGATTTAATTTCATGGACAGCAGAAGTCACACTTCCAATTAGATAATTATAAACATTAGTAAAACACGGATCATTGGATTTTGGGTTTTCTAATTTTTGATTTGAGGATCCTTTTTCTAGGTGATCTTTTACGGAGCTAGGAATAATGTCTAAAAGATGATATTTCTTTACAATTTCAAGAGCATCCTTAAATGTAGTTTTATCAGGAACAGTTGGTCCAGAAGCGATTGAATCTAAATTATCTCCAACAACATCTGAAATAATTAAAGAAATTAATGTGGCACCGCTCTTATTGTATAATTTCTTTGCTAGATTACCTCCTTTAAATTCTGATAAATGTTTACGAATAGTATTAATTTCATGAATTGATGCCCCGGATGATAAAAGTAAGGAGTTGACACTCTTTAAATCTTGAAGGGTTATACCCTGTTTTGGGAATGGAAGTAAAGAGGAACCTCCTCCAGAAATCAAACAGAGAAATAGATCATTTTTATTTGATTTTTCGATGATTCTCATCATGGATTTAGTTCCTTTAAGGCCATCTTCATTAGGAATGGGATGAGAAGCAAAATTGATAGAAATTTTACTTTTTTCAAAGAACTTCTGGGTTTTTTCATCTTTTGGTATGTTAATATTCCCTTCGTATTCAATATCTTTCAATTCTATTAAAAATCTTTCAAGCGAGAATGCCATTTCAGCAGTTGCCTTACCACCACCAATTATATAAATCTTTTTGAACTTATTCAAATCATACTCATCGTTTTCAATAAATAATTTCTTTTTATGGATTTTTACTGCTTTTTCCATTAAATTTTCAGGTTTTACAGCAGATATTGAAATTTCAAGAGCATTTATTCCAATTTCTCTTAAAACGAGTTGATTGTTATCTAAGTCTTTCAAGAGTAATTGTGAAGTATTTTTAATGTACAAATATACCCCTTCAATAAGAAAATAATTATAAGTGTTAAATTTCTGATATATAATCCTTTTCAATTTAATAAATTATTTGTATAAAATTTATTACTTATTGATCTATTAACAATTTTAACACCAAATTATATTTAAATTCAATAAAATCACTTTTTTGAAGTTCTTATGTCAGATATTCTTTATGATATTGCAATTATAGGTGCTGGACCTGGGGGATACCATGCTGCAATAAGAGCGGCTCAATATGGCGCCAAAATCGCATTGATTGAGAAAAATAAATTAGGAGGGACTTGCTTAAATCTTGGATGCATACCTACTAAAGCTTTATACGCTTCAGCGCAATTAATTGAAAAAATCCAGAATTTTGATGAATTTGGATTAGAGATTAAAGATTATAAACTTAATTTTAAAAAAGCAGTAGAACGGAAAAACAGAGTTGTTCAAGCGTTGGTTGAAGGAATTGGTGCGTTAGAGAAGGCTTGGAAAAATGATTTATTTTATGGACATGGAAAAATTTTGGGAGGTAATATTTCTTCTGGGTTTGAAATCTCGATAGAAGGCGAAGATGATAAAATAATTAAAGCAAAAAGAGTAATAATAGCTACAGGATCTTCACCTGCTTTAATTCCTGCGTTTAATATTGACCATGAAAAAATATTGACGAGTGATGATATTCTTGATCCTAAATTTACAACTGTTCCAAAGAGATTACTAATAATTGGCGCGGGTATAGTCGGATGTGAGTTTGCAAATATATTTGCAGCTTTTGGAAGCAAAGTAACAATGCTAGAGTACCTATCTTCGCCTATAGCGACAGAAGAACCTATGATTGTAAAAGAGCTATTAAAAAAATTTGAAAACTTAGGAATTGAAGTAAAAACGTCCCAGAACGTATTGTCTGTTGAAAATATAGGAACTGGTGTGAAAGTTATGACTTGTTCTGCCTCTATTCCAAGAGATCAAATTGAGGCTACTGAAAAATTTATATTTGAAGCCGATTTATGTTTAGTCTCAATTGGTAGAGTAAAAGAATCACAAAATTTAGGATTAGAGGATTTAGATATTAAAACTCATAGGGGCACAATTAAGTGTGACACTGAAACTTTAGAAACGTCTGTTAAAGGGATTTATGCAATTGGAGATGTTACTGGAGGATTGATGTTAGCTCATGTTGCATATTATGAAGCAGATGTAGCTGTAGCGAATGCTTTAGCTAGTATAGGAGGCTTCCCAGTCAATAAAATGAAAACAGATTATAAGGTTGTTCCTGCAACAATATTTACAACTCCTAATATTAGTTCTGTAGGATTTAGAAGAAAAGCAGCTAAAGATCGTGGAATTAATGTTATTATGGGTCAATTTCCATATCAATCGCTTGGAAAAGCAAAATGTATGGGAGAAGAGAAGGGTTTTATTATGACATTAGCTGATAAAGAAGATCTACGAATAATAGGGGCTTCATGTATCGGCATCGAGTCTTCTGAACTTATCGCAGAACTTGCTTTAGCAATAAAACATAACCTTAAAGTGCGTGATATCGCAGAAACTATTCATTGCCATCCTACAATATCTGAAATGGTACTTGAAGGAACCGAAGCTATTATTGGAAAGGCAATACATAAAAAAGGACGACCTTTATACCAATAGATAAATTTATTTATCTATTAATATCCTTAATCTTAAAAGAAATTAACTTTCCATCTTTAATGATTATTTCTCTATATGATCCAGCAGTTTTAGGGTTCTTATAGCTACCTAATCCTAGAGCCGGAGTTTGAACGACAAAAGGTCCATTATCTCGTATTACTTTTGCATTAGTATATATCTCAGAATAATTATCATAAAATATTGCTGCTGGATTTTCAATTTTTTTCAATCTGAATGGAGGGGCATCATAAACACTTGATTTTTTCTCAGTATCTTCCAATCTAAATTCTTGATTACTATGTGTGTGACCACATAAAGTGAGTTTTGCATAATTTTTGCAAAATTCAATAAGTCTTTCCCAATTTGATGATATACATCCGAATTTTACGTTAAATACACCATCAATACGTGCTGAAGATATAGGTTTTCCTAATTTTTTGATAAATGATTCTTTGAACTCACTTATCTTCTTTCTAATAATACGATGCCCTTTTTTTTCAAATATATTAATAGTTAACTTTTTTGATTCTGAGTTTAATGGAGGTCCATGCAAAAAAAGAAATGTATTTGTACTTTTATTTATTTGACTATTGATTAGATTTTCTAAATATTGTATTTGTTTATGTGAAATTCCTGTAACAGATGGATGTCCGGTAATTAAATCTCTGATATTTCTATATGAGTCTGACCCAGTGTTCAAAATAATAAATAGATTATTCCCAAGTATTAAAGAAAAATCAATTGATGAGCTTATTTCTGATAAATACCCTTTTAAAGCTAACGAGGTCTTAGTTAAAGCTGTTATAGGTGAAGCGGAAAACATTTCATTCAATGCAATTGCTTCAGAAGCATTTAGTCCAATTTTTTTATACATCTCTGCCCATGTTAAATCATAATGGAAAGGGCGATAATCATGATTCCCTATAGTGGTGAATATTGGACAATTTAATTCTTCACCCCTTATTACTCCTTTATGTTTTTCTTTTAGTGGAAGATTCAGGATTATATTTTTAAAAATCTGCCAATTGCTATCTTTATACTTAAACTCATTTAATTTACGCAATTTTTTTGAAAATCTACTCAAAATTGTATAATCAACAAGATCTCCTGTCAATACAATGAAGTCAAGCTCATTTCTTAATACTTTCTTATTCATCAATTTTATAAATTTCCTAAATTGATTATTTGGATTAATCAAACGCTTCCTCAATGGGATTTTAATGTCAGATAATAATCGTTCTGATGTCTTTTTCTTCTTTTTGATTTTCAATTTTTTTTTTACTGTCCTAAAAAAATCTTCAACACTCTCTCTGATGGAAGATTCAGTCCATTTTTTTATGATTTCATACAACCTATCGTTACGTTCTGCTAAGTGCAAATCCGTTGCATGAACAAATGTGAAATCTTTCCATTTCTGTTTGGAAACTACAAGTGAATGATAATTTATACGGCTATTTGGGGAATGGATATCGAACATAACAAAATTTCGTTCCTTCAAAAATTTAAGGACTTCCTTACTTAAAGTAAATTCAACATATACTTTATAAAATCTATTTAATTCACCAAACACTTTATTCTTTATTAATAATTCTTGAGGACTAAAATCTTTTATATAAGAGATATCATGAATAGGTGTTATAGAAGAATTTTCAACATTTATTACTTTAGTAAAAATAGGTTCCCCTCTATGGAGTCGAGATTTTAATTTTTTTAGCTGTTCTAAATTTAGATCTGTTTCTGATATAATTTTTGCTTTGTCTTTTATTAATTTCTTTTTTTTTTTTTTAGCTCTTCTCTCTCTCCATTTTGAAAACAAACCTTTAGGTTTTTTAGTAAAAATTAATTTATATGACAATTTATAATCGAATAAAGGAATTAAAGATATTTCTTTTTGAAGAGATCTACTAAAACTCTCTACATCTGAATCATTACTAATAAAAAATAAATGAGTTCGAAAATTTTTATTTTTCAATTTACGATCTATTTTTAAAATTAACGGACGCCCCAAATTTGGACTAACAAGGACTGATTTTTCTGTTTTTCCTATTTCTGTCATATTCAATTATTAAGGGGGTATTCTATTAATGAAGCTAATTATTAGATATATTTCAAAATTTTATACTTTTTCTTATAAAATAATTGCGATTTAAAAATATAATTAAGTCTCTATTTTATAACTTCAATTATAAGCATATTATTTTAACTAAATATCGTAAAATATACTTATATTCTACTTTAAACACCTTCTAAATGAGCTAAATTGACAAATATTACGTTATCACCACGAACAACAATAGAACCTAAATTCTCATGCTCCTCCCGAATATTACCCTCATCATCTTGGTATTCAAAAATCTGACTGGTCTCTTCAAGATATAAATTTAAATGCTCATCAAATCCACCAAGTCGCCCTCTAAACAAACGATTGCGTTTAACTTTAATAAGGATTATTTTATTAACAGATGATTTTAAATAATCTATAGGGCGATTTGACCTCGTATAACTTTCACGTGACATTATTAATAAGACTCAAAAAAAACAATTATTCATAAAAAAATATTTATAATTACAATTAAATACACTATAAATTAAAACCTTTTGATTATTTTTATAGTTAAATACATAAAAACTCACATAAAAATCAATGATAAAATTGTCTAAAGAAGAACAAGAGGATAAACGAACAGTAACATGTTGCGTTATGAATTGTCAGATAGAAGTGCCTATTGATAAGGCAATAGTTATCGAGGGTAAATACTTTTGTCCTATTTGTGGTGTGGCTTATTATCGAAGTTTTCTCAATTTATAATTTAATAATATGTTTGGTTATAATCGTTTAAATTTTTATTATAAAATGTTTTTATATGATTATAAAAGAGCTGATTAATATTAGGCCCGTGGCGAAGCATGGATATCGCGGCAGCCTCCTAACTTAAAGGAAAGGAGTAAGCTGACGATCGGGGGTTCAAATCCCCCCGGGCCTGCTATTTTTCATCTTTGAAACTTTTTATATTATAGTTTTTTTTTCAAGTATAATGAAAAAAAAATATGTTACTACATTATCCTATTTAAAAGTAGTAGTTAGACCCAGATTTCCAAAATTCGTTAGAATTTTTAATTCATATATAATGAAACATGGGGCTGTGCCTATTGTTAAGATTTTAGCTAAATTTTTGGGTCTTAATTTTCCTAAAAATGGAGTTAAAAAATATCCTGAATATATGGTAAATTTAGAGGATGGTACTAAATTAGCGACCGATGTATATGTTCCTAAAAAGATTTTCGAGAATCATGGTAAATGTGCTACTATATTAGTAAGATTACCATATTGGAAAGACAATTTAAGTATTATAGGTTATACATACGCCGCCTATGGATTTGTAGCAGTAATTCAAGATATTAGAGGAACAGGTCATTCAAGTGGCTTCAATTATTATCTATTTACAGAGAGAGAAGATGGGTTAGAAACTTTAGAATGGATATCTAAACAATATTGGTATAACGGAAAAATAGGAATGGCAGGAGCAAGCTATTTTGGCATCACTCAACTCACACTTTCATGGGATAATGAATATTTGACTTGTATTTCCCCGGCTATCACATCAACATTGAATTTATGGAAAAATAATGGAGGACTTGAGATTCATGCCTTAACTACTTCTATTTATAGGATAATGCTGAATATCGCCTCACATCAAGAGGCACCCAATGTTGATACATTAACAGAATTAATGCAAGAACGATATTTGAATCCAAATTATGCTATATTTAATGATCCTATTAAAAAGAAAAGTGGAATTAGGTTATCTCAGTTAAAAGGTAAATCTATTAAAGAAGTTCAAGATCTTTTGGTAGCTTTTTATAATATTAAAAATTTTGATCCCTCTAAGCGTAGTCTCAAAATTTATTTTGAATTTTTAAATGATTTCTTAATTACAAGAGGTTTGGATAAGGACTCATACAAAATGTCTGGATTCTTGGAAATGGATGCGGAAAAAATTTCTCAACCTGTTTTTATGCTAGCTGGTTGGCAGGATATGTTTTTAGAGAAACAATTAGCAGATTTTATTGAAATCAAGGAGAAGGCAGTCGGAGATCCAAGAAAATATTCGAAATTGTTAATAGGTTCATGGGCACATGGAGCGAGTGGACACCCTGAAAGCAAGATTCGAAATGCTGGAATGCTACGATTTTTCAAAGAATTCCTAAGTCTCGATTGGAACCGTTATTGGTTAATGGATGAAAAAAATGCATTTCCCGATATAAACAAACCTTCGATTAAATATTGGGTTATGGGAAGAAATATTTGGAGATATGCAGAGGATTGGCCACCAAGAAATATTGACTATAAAAAATTGTACATTCATTCTGGTGGAAATGCAAATAGTATTAAAGGAGATGGCATACTAAATACTGAACAACCGACCAATGAAGCAGAAGATAAGTATATTTTTGATCCTATGAATCCAATTATAACTAAAGGTGGTAGAAATTTAGGTATTTTAAAGGGGGCTCAAGATCAAAAAGATGCTGAAAAAAGAACAGATGTGCTGATATACACTACTAAATCATTAGAGAAAGGAATAGAGATAACTGGTCCAGTGAAGATGATCCTATATGCCTCATCATCAGCAATAGATACAGATTTTATGGTCAAATTAGTTGATGTATTTCCTAGGGGGAAAGCGATTAATATTCTTGATGCTGGAATTCGTGCCCGGTTCAGAAATGATGATGCTAATCCCTCGCTTATCGAGCCGGGAAAAGTGTATAAATATGAGATAGAATTAGGAAATACTTCAAATTACTTTAGGAAAGGACATCAAATACGAATTGAAATAACATCAAGTAATTTTCCAAGATTCGATATCAACTCAAACTTAGGAGGAGAAGGGAAACCAGGAAACTATTTTATTGCAGAACAAAAAGTTTATCACACACAGGAATTCCCTAGTCATCTTATAATTCCTGTTCTAAAATAAAAAATTATTTTACCTTGTTATTAAAATATTTTTTCATAATATAATTTTAACATTGATCCAAACTTTTTTATAATATCTTGTAAAGATAAGCCTAAATCAGAATTTGCTACCATCATTCCCTTTTTATTGCTAAGGTAAACATCATTTTGTTTTAATCTTAATTTTTTTAAGAGTTTATGATAAATTTCTTTAAATTGGCTTTTTAGATTTTTATCTGTTAAAGGTATTACAATGTTTTCGCCACTTTGTACAATTCTAAAAAGAAAAACATTTTTTTCTTGATGTTGAGCATTATTCATTTCTATTTAATTAGAATTTTCCTATAACAAAAAGATTTTCTTTTATTCCTTAGATTTATAATTTAAAAATAGAGTTTATCTTAACGATTGGATTCTCTGTACATATCGAACTTAAGTACAATAGGGATAAGCTATAAATAAGAAGCTAACACTTTCATATAATGCCAATAAAATTAGAGGTGAAAAATTTGCCAAAAAGAATGTTAAGAGTCAATATGACTAATCTTGAGGCTAAATTCGAAGATTTACCACAAGAATTTGCTGAATTAGGTGGACGTGGTATGACATCAACCATCGTAGCTAAAGAAGTCCCCCCAACATGTAATCCACTAGGATCTCATAATAAAATAGTGTTTGCCCCTGGGATTGTTACAGGTACGGCTGCTCCTACATCAGGTCGTATTTCCGTCGGTGGAAAATCTCCATTAACAGGAGGAATAAAAGAAGCAAATGCGGGAACAAATTTTGCCCAAAAACTTGGTAGAATGCGTATTGGAGCTATAATTGTTGAAGGTAAACATGAAGGAGATGATTATTATCTCTTAAAAATTACTAATGATGGTGCAGAATTCATGAACGCAAACAAGTGGTCAGGTAAAGGATTATATGGTGTTTATAAGGATCTCTATAAAGAATTTGGAAAAAATGTTGGGATTTGTGGCGTAGGAATAGTTGCTGAAATGCTTGGAGCAATGTCAGGGGTATGTTTTAATGATCCTGAAGGTTTACCTAGTAGATATGCTGGACGAGGAGGACTTGGTGCTGTTATGGCATCTAAAGGTTTGAAATTTATTGTTGCGGATGAAACTGGTGCACCTGGTGTAGAAATTGTAAATGAAGAACTCTTCAAACAAGGCACCAAAAAACTTAGAGATGCACTTTTAGAACATGATGTAACTAAAGTGGAGGGTGCACTTAATTCTTATGGTACAAGTGTTTTAGTCAATATTATAAATGAAGCTGGTGGATTACCACAGAGAAATTTCTCTGCGGGACAAGATGATAGATCTGAGAAAGTATCTGGAGAAGCTAAAGCAGAGGAAATTAAAAAACGTGGAGGCGTTCGTCCTCACTTCTGTAGTCCTGGATGTGTTATTCAATGTTCTGAAGTTTGGTGTAAGCCTGGTGGAAAAGATCCAGTTGGAGTTCTCGAATATGAAAGTGTTTGGGCGCTTGGACCCAATTGTTCAATATATAATTTAGATGACATTGGTGAGTTAAACAGAGCTTGCAATGATTTAGGATTAGATACAATTGAAGCAGGAGATACACTCGCTGTAGCAATGGAAGGAGGATTAATTAAATTTGGAGATGGAAAAGGAGCATTAAAACTTATGGATGAAATTCGAAAGAAGACTCTAACAGGGAAAATACTTGCTAATGGAACAGAAATTACAGGCAAAGTTTTAGGAGTAACAAGAATTCCGACGGTAAAAGGTCAATCATTACCTGCTTATGATCCTCGTGCAATAAAAGGAATTGGGGTGACCTATGCAACCACACCCATGGGAGCAGATCATACCGCAGGGTATGCGATTGCTCCAGAGATATTAGGTGTTGGAGGAGAATTAGATCCGTTGAGTCCTGAAAAAGCAGAAGTCTCTCGTAATTTACAAGTAGCTACTGCGTTCTTAGATTATTCAGGACATTGCTTATTCGTAGCCTTTGCAATTCTCGATATTGCTTCAGGATTAGAAGGTATAGTAGAATCCCTTAATGGAGTTATGGGTACAAATTATACAACTGACGATGTTGGAAGGATTGGAAGGGAAATAATCGATAAAGAATTAGAGTTTAATAAAAAAGCGGGTTTCACTCCTGTACATGATAGACTTCCAGAATTTTTTATGGAAGAGAAGCTTCCACCCCATAATACAGTTTTCGATGTATCAAATGATGATTTGGACAGTGTTTTTTAACATATAAATGTTTATTAAATTAAAATGCCAATAAAAGTAAAACTATTTGGAGACTTAAGGAAAAAATTAGAGCCCCAGATTTCAGGAACAATGCCATTAAGGTTAGATTTTGATGATTCGGGGATTAACAGGGTATCTGATATTATTACAAAGTTTAGGATTGAGGAAAATGAGGTTAGCCATATTTTCGTAAATGGACGATTTTCAGGATTTAGAAAAAAAGTGGAAAGTGGAGATATTGTAGCATTATTCCCTAGAAATATGGGTTTATTATACAAATGGTATTTTAAACGAGAAGATGATGAATAACAATAAAATTACAGTGACAGTCAAATTTTTTGCTACATTGAGGGAATACGGTCCAGATAAAGAAGTCTTAACAATTGACAAAACAAGTAAGGTTAAATTATTATTCGATAAATATAATATCCCAAAGGATGAAAGAAGAGCAATAATTTTAGTTAATGGTCGTCCTCATAAAGATCTCAATACTGTTCTGAAAGATGGAGATTTAATTTCAATTTTCCCTCCAATAGGTGGCGGTTAAGTCATCCTAAAAATATAAATTTCTTTTTTTTCTTTTTTTGTAAAACATAAATATTTCTCAATTGAATTTATTCATTTCTTTTCATCCAATCTTCTTTTAATAAGCTATATATCTTAACATCGAGATAGTTTCCATCAACGTAGAACTCATCTTTCTGGATTCCTTCGAGTATAAATCCTATTTTCTCAGCAACAGTCCAGGAGCCAATATTTTCAACACAAACTCTGCCAATTAATTTATTTAGATTCAACTCATTGAAAGCATACTCAAGAAGTAATTCCGTCGCTTCTGTAGCGATATTTTGTCCCCAATAATCCAGTTCTCCAATTTTAATGAAGGCATATGCCCATCTATTAATCCAATCAATACCACCTAATCCTATTAGACCTATCGGTTTTTTATTTAATTTATCCCATATTTCAAAAGCTATTAATCTCCGCACTCCTTTCTCATGGGGTTCAAACCATTTTTTAAGATCTTCAACTATGCTAGGTAGAATTTCTCGAGCATATTTGCGAACTTTTGGATCGTTCTCCCATTTCACATACAAATTGATATGTTCTGAATTTTGAGGTAAAAAGCAAACATTTTTCCCTTCAATGAAGACAGGAATTTTTTCCTCCATATAATATGTCACTCCCCAATTCTTTTTAATTATTAATCCATTATATTATTCTATTTTTCCGGTTTTAACCATTCATCCTTAAAAATAACAAAGTTAAGGAGATCTACGTATTCTCCATCAATATAGGCTTCCTTTTTAAGTGTAATTTCATGTTTAAAACCAATTTTTTCAGCTACTCGTGAAGCGGCTTTATTTGGGAAAAAGGTTCGAGCAGTGATTTTATGTAAATTCAATTCATTAAAACCATAATTAACAACTAATTTTCCTGCTTCTGTTGCAATGTCTTGACCCCAATAATCAGTGTCTCCAATAAGATAAAATATATGTGCATTACGAGTAAACCAGTTAATTCTAATAAATCCCACCAATCCGATTGGTTTATTATCCTTTTTATGCCAAATTTCAAAGAAAATATCTCCTTTTACTTCTCCTTTTTTTGGTTCAAACAATTTTTTTACTTCTTCAACAGTTTGAGGAATGTTGTATCTCATATATTTACGAACGTGTGGATTATTCATCCATTTGTTATATAGGTTAATATGATCAACGTTTGAAGGGCAGAGATTAACGTTTTCTCCTTCTATAAAAGAAATAGCAATAGATTCTTTGCTTTCACTCATTTCAATTGAAAATATTATTATATTTTATAAGTAACAGTAAAAATGAGCCATACAATATTAATTCTGATATAGGTTGAGAAATTTTTTTGTTATTATAGTTTTAATAATTAATGTTATTAAAAAATGAAAAAAAAAATAGATTTGAAAATTAATTTATTGAATTTTTCTATACAATTTTCATTGCCAAGTTCATGTCCTCAAGTGTGAGTTTCTTTCTCCCAGCGTGGCGGGTCATCTCAAGAGCTTTATTTGTCATACCTTTTGCTAATTTTTCTAAATAATCAATTAAAGCATCTACTGCATCTCGAGCTACCATTTCAGCGCCATTATCTTTCATTAACTTTCGAACAGGTGACCAGGCAAATACTTTCTTAGCCATTTTTTTACATTCCTCCACTTTTTAATTTTTTTTAATAAGTTCGTAAAGTCCATATTTTTTAACATGAACTTTATTAATTAATAATATTTTATTCAAATATTTAAAACTTGCGTAAAATTATCGATAGAGTATGTTTCGGTTAATAATTTCATCCTATCGACAAAATTGCGATGTCTGAAAAGAAAAGCGGCAGATATGGTTCTGAGCTTTTAGATCTGAGATTTTTTTTAATTTTAAATATGTTAACTAAAGAAAATCAAATTGTTGATCTATTTAACTCATTTTATAAATTGAACAAATTTCTCTTTATGTTTTTAGTTTTTTTCGCATTACATAATAATCTTTAAATTCTTTATAAATAATAAAACCTTCGGAGGTATACAATGAAATTGGTCCTCGGTAACTATGGGCATCTGATAAACTTTCTCCCGTTCGTGGGTATGCTTCAATTAGATTAAAACCTTTATCTTTAGAACTAGAACAAGCATATCTTAAAAGTTGTCTCGCTATTCCTTGTTTTCTATATGAAGGGGCAATAATAAAACAAATAATTGAAGCAATTTTATCATTTGTTCTTTCTTCATATGGGATTTTGGCAAAATTTTCTTTTGAATTAATATTACACCATCCAACTGGTTCTTCATCTAAATATGCAATTAGTCCATTCATCTTGCCAGCAAGAATTAAATCTTTTGACTGGTCTCTATTTTCTTCTGCACTTCTTTTAAAAAATTGCTTATTTGTTCCAGCAAAATGATAAAATTGGCAATAACAAGTAGCCCAATCAGGATTATCTGAAAAAGCAATATTATCGAAATAGTAGAGAAAATCATCAATAAGATCTGGTGATAAAGGCTTTATAACTATATCCATTTTTTTCCCTTTTGTAGCTTATTTTAAAAATTTTTGAAAATCATTACTAAATGAGTAATAAAAATTAATATCCCTTTATTTAAAAGTAGATCTAATTAAGTTTGCGAATTCTCTCAAACTAGTTAGATTTGGAAAATCTAAGAATCCAGTAACAATATGTTTTACTCCAACTTTTTTATATTGCTGAATTCTTTCTTTAATGAAAGAAGAATTTCCTATCATACAATTTAACTTATCAATCGGTATGTTCCGATAGCGAGAGATTTTTTTCAACTCTTTTTTTGCTAATTTTTCATCATCGGTTACAAGGGTATATGCTGCCCCTCCAAATGCAACTTGTAGCTGATTGAAATCTCGATTAATTTTTTCCATTTTTTTTTTTATTTCTTCGAGATCTTTTGCAAATTGCTTTGGTGATGGTAAAACAGGAATCCAACCATTCCCTTCTTCTGCCACTAATTGTTTGATTTCGGGAGATTTGCCACCAATCCAAATAGGTGGATAAGGTTTTTGTATTGGTTTTGGTTCAAGAGTAGCATTTTTAATCCTATAATATTCTCCATTAAAAGATACATTATCTTCTGTCCACAATTTTTTCATAAGTAAAATAGATTCTTTAAGATGACTTACTCTAATAGGAAGCTTATCCCAATTAAGTCCAAAAGAAATATGTTCAGCCTTATACCAGCCAGCGCCAATACCTAGATTTATACGACCTTTAGAAATGTGATCTATTGTAGAAATCATTTTTGCCAGAAGTGAAGGATGTCGAAATTGGTTGCAAAGTACGTATGTACCTAAACGAATTTTTTCTGTTGCTGTTGCCAATGCTGAAAGAATAGTCAATGCTTCTAGACCATGTGATCGTCCTTTTGGAGAGATTAAATGATCAGTTATCCAGAGAGAATCATAGCCTACCCGTTCGGCTTCTTTCGCAATTTTTAAAAATATCTCCCAATCAGCATAAGGGGCTGTTGAATGAAGAATTACTCCAAATTGAATTATTAATCATCTTTAGAGTTTGAATTATTAGTTCTAGTGTTTATTAATTTAAAAATTATTAAAATTTATTCTAAATTTAGTACTTTAATAATTATAGAGAGATTTATATTAGTTTATAGAAAACTAATATTTATGATCAATAGCAGAGAGCAATACTTTCAATTGATCGAATATATCTGGACGATAATCAAGCCCAATTCTGAAAAATAAGAGATCTACTAATTTATTATCGATATGTTCATCAACATTTAATTTTTCAATTATGTCTGACCAATCAATGGTCTCAGAGGCTCTTACTCCGATTAAAATCACTCCATTTTCTTTTGTATTTTCTACAATTTTAATAATTATCTCTCTCCAGGCAGGAGTAATGTGTTCTAAATTTCGAGCGTCAAAAATACAAAATATCCCGTCAGAACTGGAAATATCATCAACAGCCGAATATTGATGTTGTTTTAATATCAAACCATTTGTAAATTGATAAACTTTTTCATCATCATAATCTCTTATCAATGATTTCTCTCCTAATTTTGTGATATTAGTTATGATTTGCAATCCAGGATTCCAATGTAAACTCTCAGTAATAAGAGATAAAGTGAAAACAATTTTTTTTGCCAGAATAGAATTGATTATATCTAATAGAATTTCACCGCGTCTTTCTTCTTCAATTTCTTTGCTTTTCATTACATAATGATATGAAATTAAGTTAAACGCATCCTCAACATTGCTTCCTGTTAACGCACTAGTTTCAATATAAGACAATTTAATTTTTTCTCTTTGAGATAAATTATTTGCTAATTTTGCCCCTTCCTGATAAAAGACTTTTCTATTTTCAACTAAATCAGATTTATTTCCAACTATTACGATTGGTATATCTTCTTCCGGCGTAAAAAGCTTTAATTCCTCAAACCAACTTAATACATTATCAAAAGTTTTACGATCAGTTAAATCAAAAACTAGAAATGCCGCTTGAGCGCCTGAATAATAGACTTTTCGGAATCTTTTAAAGAATTTTTGCGCTCCCAAGTCATACAAGGTAACTCCAATCTCATTTCCAAAAAATTCAAATGTGTGAGATAAAACATTCAATCCAATAGTTGCTCTATAATCTTCTGTATATTTATTTTCGACAAATCTTCTTATTATCGATGTTTTACCTACTTCATGATCACCTATAATAACGAATTTAAACCGATATTCACCATGAGTACCAATATCCATCTGATATAATTGATTTTTTAACCTTTGTACGTTTCCTGCTTCATATTCAAAATTAGGGACCGAAATTTGAATCATGTCATCTTCATCAGCAGTAAGAATTTGAGCTGTCTTCTCTGCTAAAAAAAGACCATATGGCGAAAGATTTTCAATTGAAGCCATACTTTCTAAGACCAAGCTCAGAATTCTTTCTTCATCAACAGAGATGAATAAAAGACGATGATCCTCAGTATCAAAATTAGCAGTACCAAATTTCTGAAAATCAAATTCACTACGCATCCGTTCTAATACAGGATTTATTATTGATGTTAAAACAGAAACTAATTCTATGTCAATATCTTTCCTTTTTTCACCAGCAATAATTAATCCTTCAGAATCAGAAATTATTACAGCTTCTACTTCCTTATTTATCTCTAAAAATTTATCAAATAATTCTCTGAAGAGTTTATTTTTCTGAATTGGCAAGACTTTTTCTACCTATGAAAAAAATTATGAATTGATCTTTTTCTTATCAATATTATATTTATTATAGAGATTTTTATTATTATTGATTATTAATCTTTGTGTAAAGTCAAAATTAAAGGTACTTAATTGTATTTAACATTACTTTAAGTTGATCATAAATTTCTAATCGATATTCAAGTCCTAATTTAAAGAACAATAGGGACACCATTTTTTGCTCTAACAATTCATTTACATTGAATTCTTCCATGATTGTCGACCAGTCGCTCTTATCTGAAACTCGTATGCCAATTAACACGACTTTGTTCTCTTCAATATCATTGATGATCTTAACGACAACATCTTTCCACATTGATTCAATATGATCTTTATCTCTAGCATCAAAAATGCAAAATACTCCATCAGAGCCACTAACTTCAAAATTATGGTAAAGATAATTTTTTAATGTTGTACCATTTGAAAATTTATATAATTTTTCTTCTCTATCATCTTTAATCTTTTCGCACTCATTTAAGTCATTAATCTCCGACAAGATTTGCAATCCAGGGCTCCAAAATTCATTTTCAGAAATGATTGTTAATGTTAATAAAGAATCCAAACTCTCTCCAATTACTTTTCTTTCTTTTAAAATAGAATTGAGTTCCTCCATTAAATCTTGTTTGACCCGCTCCTCTTCTTCCTCTTTACTCTTTGCTATGTAATGATATGCTATCAAAGTAAACGCGTCTTCAACGTTTTCACCGGTTAATGCGCTGGTCTCTAAAAAAGATATCTTTATATTTGGTTTATTGGATAATTCATTAACTAATTGTACGCCATCATCATATTCTACAGTTCTTTGATCTTTTAAATCAGTCTTATTTCCAATTATAATAATGGGGATTTCTCTTCCTCCAATAAAATCTTCTAATTCTTTATACCATTCTTTAACACTTTCAAAAGATTTTCTATTGGTAAGATCAAAAACTATAAATGCTGCCTGTGTGCCTAAATAGTAGGTTTGGCGAAATCGTTTGAAGTACATTTGAGCACCCACGTCCCAGAGCGAATAGATAATATTATTTCCAAAGAATTCAATGGAATGCGATAAAATATTCAATCCAATTGTCGCTCGATAATCATGTGAAAATTTATTTTCTACAAATCGTCTGACAAGACTCGTTTTTCCTACCTCGTGATCTCCAATTATAACAAATTTAAACCGGTACATTCCTCCTTGATCTAATCTCATTTGATAAATCTGATTTTTTACTCTTTCTATATAAGAAGTTTCATCTGTTTCATATTCGAAATTAGGAATTGTTAACTGTATATTGTCACCTTCTTCCAAATTAAGAATTTGGACAGATTTTTCGGCAAGAAGATAGGCATATGGAGAGGCTTTGTCTACAGACGCTAAATTGTTTAATACAACACTAAGAGTTCTGTTTTCATCTAAAGAAATAAACAATAGTCTATAAAATTCTGTATCGAAACTTGCAGTACCAAATTTTTTAAACATAAATTCATCACGAATTCTTTCGACAATCGGATGAATAATTGAGGTTAAAACGCTAACTATTTCCATATCCACATCACTCCTTTTTTCACCAGCGATAACTAAACCTTGTTGATCGCTTACGATTACTGCTTCTACTTCTTTATTTATTTCCAAGAATTGATTGAATAATTCCGTAAAGAGTTGTTTTCTATTTATTGACATGAGTTTTTCTACCCTTATTGAGTTTTAATAGCATTAAAAGTGTTCTTATCCTTATAATAAAATTAGTATTTTTAATATTTATTAATTCGATGTATTAAAAAACATATTCTTAAATTAGTTTAATCTCATTAATTTATTATATTACATGATGAGTAATGGAAATTGTCAAAAAAACAAGATATAACATAATGCCCTCTTGTATAGTTTGCCATTTGAATATAGATAAAAGCACTGATTCAATTTATAAATGTGAAAATGGACATCCTGTTCATAAATATTGTCTAGCAGAATGGTTAATGCATTCACAAAACTGTCCATTATGCAATAACCCATATTCTCAAAGTTTAATTGATCAGTTTCAAGATTATATCGAGAAAAAGGAAAAAGAGAAACAATCAGCCTTAGAAAAGGAATTACAAAAAGAATCAATAAAGAAGATGGAGCAGGTCGCAGAAAAAATAGTTTTTCTCAAGCTTGTTGAATCTATTGAAGAATTGATTGACAAAAAAAAATATAATGAAGCAATTGATAAGCTCTTAGCTGAATACAATGAGAGTGCTATAGATGACAAAAATTTAAATGTTCTCTTTTTACTTGGAAAAGCTAACTATCTAAAAGGGCGATATGATTTAACTATTAACTTTTTATTTAAATTGGTTAAAATAAGATATGATTACCCTGATGGATTTTTATATTTAGGGAAATCATATGAAAAACTTGGACTTCATGATAAAGCCAAGTGGGCTTTTGAAAGGGTTTCAGAAAGCAAATAATTTTATTGTCCTTTGACCTACAATTATTATAATCTTAAGAAATATAATGACGCAACTTTCACAAGAAAAACAAAATATCATCAATCAAATTAGGGAAGTATACAGTATAATATCTAAAGATAAAGATTTTACCAGATTAATACCAGAAGTAAGAATGAATATTTCTGGTTCCCTCTCTAATGCAAAAAATAAAAGTGAAATCGCTGGAATTGAAGGTCGCATTACAATAATCAATGGTTTCCCGAAGGCTTCAGGAGAAATAAAATTTGGAGTATCTGATCATACTGCTAGACTAATTCTTACCGCTAAAAAATTTGATAATTCAATTAATTTTGTTATTAATTTAAAATATATACCCGAATTAATTGAATCAATTAAAAAAAATTCAAATCTAGAGTTACAGGAAATTATTAGAGAAGAACAACCAGAATACGTAAAAAAAAAAGAGTATTCAACAATGCAATGGTTGATAAATGAGAGTATAAAAAAAAAGGGGAAAATACCCGATATAATCTGGGATAAAGGCGCAATCGGGAAAGAACCAATGATGCGATTATTCGGTAAAAATTCTAATGATATAATAAGAAAACTCGAACAAATTATTAAATTGATTAAGAAGGAAAAAATCTAAATTTCTCTTACACTAACCATATCAAGATTCACTTTTACTTTAGTCCCCTGTGAATGATCTGTTGGACCATGACCTTTGCCTATATGAAGATCATCTGCTCTTTGAATAGCATTTGTTAAATATGCTTTAGCGATATGTACTGCATTTTTTATATCATTTCCCTTAGCTAACTCAGCTGCGATAGCTGAGGCAAAGGTACATCCTGTTCCATGGGTATTATTTGTATAAATACGAGGAGAGCGGAATTCTATAAATTTTTTCCCATCATAAAGAATATCTATTGATTCATTAATATCTTGTAAATGTCCTCCTTTTACAACCACGTTTTTAGCACCCATCTCAAAGATTTTAATCGCGGATTGTTGAACCTCATTTATATTACTTATTTCAATCCCTGTTAAAACATAAGCTTCGTGAAGATTTGGTGTTATTATATGAGCTAGCGGGACGAGTTTTGAGATAAGAGTAGAGTTTGCCTTAGCCTTTAGTAATGGATCACCACTTTTTGCAACCATTACAGGATCAACTATTAGAAGTTCAACATTATAATAAGATGCTCGATCAGCTACTACTTGTATAATCTCTGAATTTGAAAGCATTCCTGTTTTCCAGGCATCGGCACCTATATCGGTCATTACTGAATCGATTTGTTTTGCTACAAATTCTGGATTGATTTCAAAAATACCTTGAACCCCTACGGTATTCTGAGCTGTCAATGCTGTAATTGCACTCATTCCAAAAACTCCGCGCGCAGAAAAGGTTTTCAAATCCGCCTGAATCCCCGCACCCCCACCTGAATCTGAACCTGCTATTGTTAAAACTTTTTTCATGATTATTACTATTAAAAAATTGAATTTTTAAATTAAAATAGATAAAATTAATATTATTAATCTAACATATTGTTTTTTTTTTTCCTTTCTACTACCAATGAATATCAAAATTAAAGAATTCTTTATAATGGAATGGTTACTCAAAGAAGCTTTAGAAAAAAAGAGTAAAATTCCAGATATAATTTGGGATAAAGTAACTATGGGTAAAGAACCCATGGTCAGATTATTTAGGAGAAATTCAAAAGAGATTATAGAGAAACTTAAGAAGATTCATGTTTTAATCTACATATAATTTCTTATTATTAAAACACTACTATTTACATCTTTTTTACTATATATAAGTTGGTTAATTTTTTAGCCAATTGAGATAGTTTAAATTCTCTACTTGGAAATGTGAATGAGTTTTGATATGAAACATATTTGTATGTTATTGAGGTGTACAAACTTTTGAACGGATTGTACGAAAAATAGTTTTAAGAAATAGAAAATAAAACTGTTATTTAACAATTTTTTAATAAAAAAAAGCAGTTTTGCAAAATTAAAAAAGGTTAAAAAAAAATGAAACGAGAAAAAAATAACAAAAAGAACAAGCAAAAACTATATGGCGTCATAGCTGGCACTCTTTTAATCGTGTTAACAATTATTATACCAGGAGTTGTAGCCGACACACCATCACTTCCAACTCGCGGTAATCCCGGGATGGCATACGACAGCGAATCAGATGTAATTGTCATATTTGGAGGATGGAACACGTCGACAACTCCCGGGGATGGCCCCCGTGACACATGGATATATGATTTCAACGCGGATACATACACTAAAAAAACACCTGCACCTGCACCGCGCCGAAGAGCAGAATCTTGTATGGTCTATGATTCACTAAGGGATCGAATAGTTCTTTTTGGGGGTTTAGAAAATTGGACTGTCTCAGGGGAGCGTAATGATACCTGGATTTATGATTACAATTCAGATACTTGGACTGAACTTTTTCCAGTTAGTGCTCCCTCAGAAAGAAGAGCCGCTCAGATGGCATATGATTCAGAGAGTGATAGAATAATCCTATTTGGAGGAATGGATGGGTTCCCTTATCCATCGGCAACGTTTTATAATGAAACTTGGGCATATAATCCAGGGAGCAACACATGGCAAAAAATGAGCCCTGTTTTATCTCCCCGGGCTCGAACTAACCATTTCATGTCTTATGACAGCGAGAGTGACCGGATAATCCTTTTCGGAGGATGTCCAGGTTTAGCATATGGCTCCCTTTATGAGACTTGGGCTTATGATTATAACAGTGATATTTGGGTAAACCTAACTAGTAATATTCATCCATCAAAACGATCAGAACATAAAATGGCGTACGACAGTGAATCAGATAGGATTGTGCTTTTTGGAGGTGGTACAGAGACCGTAACATACGGTGACACCTGGTTATACAATTACAACAATAATTCTTGGGAACAGATGAATCCCGCTACTAGTCCAACACCAAGAGTTCGTCACGCAGCAGCATATGACTCGGAGTCAGATAGAGTTATAATCTATGGTGGGACTTATGATCCATGGCCTGCTGGTACTTCTATGGTTTCAACAGATAAGACGTGGGCATACGACGTAAATACTGACAGTTGGACTGAGGTTGACGTAGGTGACACGGGAGGAGACAATGGAATTCCAGGATATAACATATTGTTTTTAATTGGCACTCTATCTATTATAGTGATAATGATAACTAAAAAAAATAAGAAATCATAAACAATTAATTAAATAGATTTGAGTTATTTCTCAAATAACTACATCTAAACCAATTTATTATCTTTTTTTTCTATTTTTAAGATTTTTATAAAAAAGATATTTCTAAAAGAATTAGTTTAAATTCTCTACTTGGTAGTATCGAAAAGTTCAAAAATGAAACCCATTAATAACCTTTATTATACTTAAAAACTTAATAAAACTTTAAAAAACAGAGAAGCACCAAAAGGATGAAATATCACCATCTTATTACAATCTGCTAAATAGCATTATTCACTGTTAACATTAAGTAGAATATGAATTATCATGATACCAGATAAAATAGACAATAAGAAAGAAGGAGAGACAGAGACACAATCAAAACCTTCATATCGAAGTAAAACAATTCATGTAAAATCAAAACTTGATATAAAAGTAAAGTCTCTTAGGTATAATCAGGAAAAAGTATTACACGGCAAAACCCTTCAAATTTATTGGTATATTCTCACTCACCATAATGCAGGAATAAGAAAAATCCAGAAATCATTGAAGATTTCGTCTCCTGGAACCGTGTCTTATCAAATAAATAAATTATTGAAAGCAGGAATAATAGCAAAAAACGAGAAAAATGGAAAATATTATGTAAATAAAGAATTAAAAAAGGGAGTATTAGGATTTTATACCCGCATCGGATTTTTGATGATACCCCGATTTTCACTATACTTAATAGTCAATATTCTGGGTTTTATAGGATATATTTTTTTTGCAAGTGTTTATGGCGATGCTTTTATTACCAATCCTGGCAGTTTACTTCTATTATTTTTTTTGATTTTTGGGACTACAGTATTTATTTTTGAGTCTATTAAAATCTGGAAAAGAAGACCGACGAAATTAAAATAAGAATTAATTATGACAATTAAAATTGTGAATTTTTAAAATAGAACATAATGCTATAAAAATGACATTGTACGAATATTTGAACAGAGTGTACGAAAAATAGTATTTTAAGAGATAAAAATAATGAATTATCTAACAATTTTCTAACCTACATTTTTGGTGAAATCAAAATAAAATCACATCTAAAAATAAAAACAAAAATTTTGATAACTTCTGGTATAATTTTCGCGATCTCAATTAATATACACAACAGCTTTATGTTTAATACTGACTTTAGCGAAATAAGTACAGAATCTAGCGATTATATTAGTTTAATTGAAAAAAATTTGAAAATCTCAAAGATATCAGGAATAATTCATATTAAAAATAATTGGTCTGATGCGAAGAATGCGGGATTAGTTACAGGCTCTGGTAATTATTCAGATCCTTATGTCATTGAGGATTTGGTGATCGATGGTAATTTTTCAGGCTTTTGCATTTGGATTGAAAATTCAAGTTATTTTCTAAGGATTGAGAATTGCACTATATATAATTCTGCTTCTATTTCTGACAATTATTGGAAATGGAGGGAGGGAATCGAAAGTTGGTGGTTAGGGGGAGGAGGAATCGTATTATCTAATGTTAGCAATTCTTTAGTAATTAATAATAATGTTTTAAATAATTACAGAGGGATTCTTTTAGAATCTAGTAATAATAATACGCTTTCAGGTAATTTGGTAAATAATAACGATAATTTTGGAATAGATTTAATAGATAGTTATAATAATACCCTTTCAGGAAATATCATGGATAAGCACGGTTTATTAATTTCTGGTCCAGTTGTACCAATGACTTCAGAACAATGGAATTCACCTAAGATAGATACTACTAATCTAGTAAATGGAAAACCAATATATTATTATACTAATGAAATAAATTTAGAGGCAAACAATTTTTCGAATGCTGGACAGGTTTTTTTAATTAATTGTAGTAAATCAAATATATCGAACTTGAACATATCTTCCAACTCAATGACAATTACATTAGGTTTTTCTAATAATAACACTATCTCAGGAAATGTGTTAAATAACAATACTATTGGGATAATTTTATTCGAAAGTGATAATAACAACATTTCAGGAAACATTGTAAATTACAATCTTATAGGGATACATTTAATTCAAAGTGACAATAACACCATTACAGCCAATTCTGTAGATAATAATATATTGCATGGTATTGGTCTAGAAATGAGTAGTAATAGCTCAATTTCTAGAAATAACGTAAGATATAATCGGGGTCTTGGAATAGCATTATTCTTAATTAATGATAATAATATTATTTCCAGAAATAATGTGAGCTATAATTCCGATAGTGGGATTCATGTCTTCGATAGTGATAATAACATTATTTCAAGTAACAATATAAGCTCTAATCAGGGAAATGGGATTCAGGTTATTTTTAATTGTAATAATAACAATATTTCGGGGAATACTGCGAATAATAATTTAGTTGGAATATACTTTTTTGATAGTTATCTCAACTACATTTCGGGAAACACGGCCGACAATAACCTGGAGGGAATTAGATTAGAACTTAGTAATAATAACTCAATTTTTAATAATGCCGTAAGATCTAATGATTTTTCCGGGATAAACTTAGAAAATTGTATATATAATAATATCTCAGAAAATATGGTAAAATATAGTGGTATTGCGGGGATTAACATAAATAATAGTGATAATAACAGTATTTCGAAGAATACGGCAAATAATAACGTGAAGTTCGGTATTGGCTTAAATATGAGTAATCATAACTTAATTTTTGAAAATATTGCTAATGATAATGAGATTGGGATTTACTTAGAACGTTCCTGTTATAACAATGTATTTGGAAACACCTTTATTAATAACACAGTTATAGATTACTATAATGATCCTGGTACTAGCTGTGACTTAATCCCAGAGGCATTTTTTACTGCAAATACAACTATGATTACTTTGTCCAATAATGCTGTTCAATTCCAGTTTAGAGGCTATGCAGGAGATGAACCTACAATTTTTAAATGGAATTTCGGAGATGATTCAGCAAATTCTTCAGCGAGAAATCCAGTTCATCATTATACATTACCCGGAGTTTACACCGTGATCTTAACCGTTATAGATATGGATGGAGATTCAGATGTTTTGGTAAGAAGTGACTACATTAGAGTTCAACAAGAATCTGTAATTCCGGGATATAATCTCTTCTTTTTACTTGGCTTATTATCTTTTGCAACAATCATTATGAGTAAGAATAAAGGAAAAAAGTGAAAAATGTATTATGCTATTGTGGGTGAAAATCAAACGAGAATTATGAATTTTTTAAAAACTGATAATTTAATGAAATAATGGCGGTGTATAACAATTTGAACAGGGTGTTCAAAACATAATTATATAAAATGGCAAAAGAATCAACTAATTAACAATTAAAAGCAATTTACAAAAAAAAATTAAAAAAAAAGTGCATAATAGTATGAAATATCGCCGTCTTCTCGTAATTTGTTTTATTATGTTGTTTTCTATTCAAAAAGTGCCAATAAATCAAGCGACACAAAATTTTTTTGAAAGAGATTCTGAACAAGTTATTTCTCAGGAGATAAGATCTTCAGCTAATCTCGTCCCACCTAAAGTATTGAAGTATATTTCACCATATCCATCAATTGAATATGATATGATTGGACATTATTCATATATCGCTACACTAATTTTCGATCCTTTGGTTGAATATTCATTTGATACTGGAGAACTTGTTCCAGCTTTAGCTAGACAGTGGGTTGTGACAAACGATAGCAAGCACTGGATTTTTACACTCAGAGACGATGTAAAATTCCATGATGGAACAACATTTAATGCATCAGCGGTTAAGTTCACTTACGATCGATTTATCGATCCAGCTCATCCTGCTTATGTAACTAATCCAATTTCCGAGCTAGGTGAAATGCCATTAGAGTCTGTTGAAATTCTAGATGAATATAGAGTATCTATTAATTTTAACCAATCATATGCACCTTTTATATATCAGGAAGCCGCTTATTGTGGGATCTATTCGCCTAACAGTTTTGAAGGAGGTCCGAATGTTATTAATCCAATTGGAACAGGTCCTTATTATTTAGATAAGATTGCGAGTAATTCAACCTTTCAAAAATTTATCCGAAATGATCAACATTTTCGAGGAGTTCCACCTTTTGAAGAAATCCAATTTTTCACTTATAGTTCTTGGGGGGATTTTCAAGCGGCAGTGGAAGCACATAACGGAGATTTCACCACTAGAGGTGTGAATTCGTTACTGGAAAACGATACTTACTGGCAAGAGTCCTTGGGTCCTGATGGGATACAATATGGATATTTCAATCATCTTCATCCCATTGTAGATGACCCAAATGTAAGAATAGCCATTAATTATGCTATTAATAATCAATTATATGTCGATCAAAATTTATCACGTGTTAATAAGGGGATTAAACCGCTTCGTAGCGTTATTTATTCCGGAGATCCAAATCATAATGAATTAATTCAAGGTTATCCATATAATGTTAATTTAGCAAATAGCATATTAGACAGTGCAGGATATTCCCCACTTGTCGATGGGTATCGATTTGATATTGAACTCGTAGGATTGAACTCTGAATTATTAGAAGCAATTAAAACAGATCTTGATCAGATTGGTATTCGTTGTAATATTGTTTCTGGTTGGCTTCCTGAGCTTTATGCGGGAAATTTTGATATTTTTATTTTTGAATGGGCTGTAATAATGGATCCTAGCCTAACCAGAAAGTTACTTCATACGTCCGGTGATATTAATTATGGAGGTTATTCAAACTCTGAAATGGATCTTTATACAACTTTGGGTCAACAAACACCTGTTCGACAAGAGCGTGAATATTATTATTTTCAGGTGCAGCAAGTTGCTCAAGAAGAAGCTCCTCTTCTTTTAATCCAGGAAACAAAAAAGATTTATTTAAGATCAAATCATGTAATCTCTTTTATTCAAATGAGTAAGGATGGACGAATTATTTTTAATTATTCGACTCAAAAGCAAGACACAGATATCTATAAAATGGAAGAAATCGAAGTATCTTCTGATTCAGTTTACTTTCCCTTTACGGATGGTGTTGTCACTTTAAAAAACAACCAGATTGAAGGTAACATGACAATGACACATAAATTAACGAATCTTATTCCTGATCAACAAGAAACAGGTAAATTTTATGAGTTGCAAGTTAATAACTCTGATTTGGATTATAAAGTACGGTGTTATTATGATTTAGATGAAATTTTCTATACGGATCCTCTTAAAGAACAAGAAGTCTTTGAATGGAATTATACTACCCAGTCCTGGAACAGATTGGAAATTATCACTTCAAATACTAATCTTCGTTTTTCCGAAATTCAATTAAAAGGAAGTGCAATTCTTCGTCTCGGTTATATAGACTTAATTTTACTGACCTATAAATATCTTCCAATTATTCTAATCATTATCGGGCCAATTATCGCTTTAACAAGTATAATTATAGTTAAAAATCGGAAATTAATGAAGAAAATCAAAGAAGAGTATGATTTATTATGACATCTGAGAAAGTAGAGCAAAAATCTGAAGATTTTGAGTTAGAATCAGAATCTACATACCAAAATGAAACCAAGCATATACTATTAAAATCTGGGATTAAAATAAAGCCTGTTTATCTTAGCAAGGATAAAGTATTACAAGGTAAAGCTCTTCAAATCTATTGGTACATTTTAACCCATAAAAGCGCAGGAGTAAGGGAAATTCAGAAATCATTGGATTTTGCCTCTCCCGGAACCGTATCGTATCAATTAAAAAAATTATTGCAAGCAGGAATTATATTAAAAAAGGAGAAAGATGGAAAATATTATCTGAAGAAAGAATCAAAAAAAGGATTGTTAGGATTTTATATTCGCGTTGGTTATTTTCTAATACCCCGATTTACATTATACTTAATTTTTTATATTCTGGGTTTTATAGTATATATTTTTTTTGCATGTATTTATGGTGACACTTTTATTTTAAATCCAGGTGGTTTACTTCTATTATTTTTCTTGATTTTTGGAACGGCTATATTTATGTTTGAATCTATCAAAATTTGGAAAACTAGACCAGTAAAATTAAAATAAGAATTAGTTTTATTTCATTCAACAGTTATAGGGTTTATTAAATCTAGAAATGAAATATTTGAATGAATTAAAACAAAATATTCATTTATTTTTTGTTTTTTTCTTGCTTTCTAATGCATCTTTTAAAAGCTTGATGGCACAAAATTCGCCACACATGCTACAAACTTCATTATCGATAGAATTTCCATTTCTATAATGAACCTCCCTTGCTAAATCCGGATCTATGGAATGTTTAATCATTCCCTCCCAATCCAAATTTTTCCGAGCAATATCCATCTGATAATCCCATTTTGAAGCTCTTCTGCCATATTTAGCAACATTAACAGCATGAGCAGCAATTTTAGAAGCAATTACTCCTCTTTTTACTTCTTCCTTTTTAGGAAGACCTAAATGTTCTGAAGGAGTTACATAACATAAATAATCAGCTCCCGCTAAACCCGCAATAGTTCCACCAATAGCACTAACGATATCATCGTATCCGGGGGCAATATCTGTAACTAATGGTCCTAGTACATAAAATGGAGCTTCATCACATAAAGATTTTTGAATTTTAACATTTTGTTCGATTTCATGTGCAGGAATATGACCTGGACCTTCAACCATAACTTGGACATTACTTTTCCATGCTCTTTTAACTAATTTTGAGATTTCAATTAATTCTTGTATTTGAACATAATCAGTAGAGTCAAAAATACAACCAGGTCTAAATCCATCTCCTAAAGATAAAGTGAAATCAAATTCTTGAGCCATTTCAAGTAAATAATCATATCTACGATTAAAAGGATTCTCCATCTCATTTTCTAAAATCCATGAAGCTAAGAAAGTTCCACCCCTTGAAACGACCCCCATTGTACGTGGATGTTTAACCAAATAATCTACAATTTCTTTTGTGACTCCAACATGGATGGTAAAAAAGTCAACACCTTCATTTGCTTGCTCTTCTACAACATTGAACATGTCATCTTCATCCATATGAATAATGGCTCCTTTGGTTTCTATAGCTCTCAAAGCAGTCTGATAAATAGGAACAGTACCAATAGGAACTTTAAGCTCATTAAGTATTTGTTTTCTAATTGTTTGGACATCCGATTCGGTTATACCAGTACTTAAATCCATCACAGTATCAGCGCCATATTTAACTGCGATTTTAGCTTTTTCTAATTCTTCTTCAATATTACAAACAGTTTTAGAAGAACCTACATTTGCGTTGATTTTTACTAATAATCCTTTACCAATACCAATAGGCGGATCTAATTCTCTTCTATTGGATTTAGGGATTATAATTCTTCCTTTTTCAATACCTCGCTTTATGAAATCAACATCAACTTGCTCATTTTTAGCAACTATTTCTATTTCTTTGGTAATGTTTCCGTTCCTAACAGTTTTTATTAATGTTGACAATACTTAGACCTGTCTACTAATAATATTTCATAAATCATTAAAATATATACTCTATGACAAAATAATAATGATAAAATTATATTCTTTTGTCTTATTATTTAAAATTTCTAAAGTAATAAAAAAATTAATCATATCCAATCTTTAATTGCTTTAGAAGTTCAATTAAAGATTCAGTTAATTTATAATTTTTAAGTTGATTAAAAGGAACAAATCTGGCATCAATTGCGTCATCCGCTGCCTTAGGTGGTTGATTTAGATCTCCTTCTATTTGTTCAACAAAATAATTGATTAAAACATAATGATATTCAATTTTTCCAGAATTATCATACATAATTTTATTAATAACACCCGCTAATTTTGAAACCTTTACTATAAATCCTGTCTCTTCAAAAGCTTCTCTCTCTGCTGCTGCTTCCACCTTTTCTCCAAGGTCTAAATGGCCTCCAGGAATGCTCCAATACCCAGCATCAGGATTATATTTTCTCTTAACTAATAATAAATGATTATCTCGAACTAATAGAACACCCACACCTATATGTGGACGCACTGGGTATTTTCTTGTATCAAAAGCACTTAGTTCTTCTCTATCAACCATAACTTTACATTTTATAACATTTTTTAATTATTAATACGATTGGAAAATTTTAAAGATTCATTATTTGATGACTTTCTTATGGTGCGCCCATGGTATTGGCCTGAGGGAGGACAGCCTCATCGCACAGAACCTTTTACTTGGATTATTAAGAAAAAGATAGCTGCTTCTTGGTGGCCGGATATGTCATTAATCAAGAGATATAAAGAAGAAAAAATTAAAGTAGTTATAAATTGCTCTGAATTTGATAATAGAAACGATATCCAAAATGATTTTAAGTATTATCATATCAATATATCTGATTTTGGGACTCCAACAGATTCTCAACTAGAAAAATTCTTAGATATTACGAGTAAATATGGAGCTAATGGAGATCCAATAGTAGTCCACTGCGTAGCAGGTTGTGGAAGAACTGGTATAATGATCGTAGCTTGGGCTACCTTTAATGGCTATATTCCAAAAGGGTTGGATCCAGTAAAATGGATTCGAAAATTTAGACCGTGTTGCTTAGAAACGAAAGAACAAATGGAATTAGCACGAAAAATAGCTAAAAAGTATAGAAAACAACTTTAATGTAAAGTATTTAAGACTGGAATTTATTTTATTATTAAGAATATAATATTTTTAATGCAAAATTATCCTTAATATTGGATGCTTATGCAAAAATCAGACTATATTTATATGATAACTGATAATATCATGGTATTTCGAATTAATCTGCCAACAGATCTTCGAGGAAATCAATTGCGCGAGCATCTAAATAAATATGATGAAAAATATCTAAAAATTATTGCTGGTTTTGATAAAAATTTTTTAGAACACTTCCTAATAATATCGAAGGGAAGAACTCAAGATGATCTTGCTGAAGTTCTTAAGAAAATGGAAAAAATTTCTTTTATGATTGGCCCTAAAGGAAATTTAAACTACGTAACGTCCAATCAAATACAACATATTCTTACTAAGTTAAGTTCTTTAAATTTAAATGAAATCAAAGAAGCGAAAATTAGTAAAATCGCTGATGAGCAAATAGAAAAAGAGTTTAGTACATCATACAGTACAACATCTGCATTAGAACAACAACTTGCTAGTGCTGCATTTTACCTGGAGTCAATTGGATATTCAAATCAAGAAATAAAGGAAAAATTTGATGAAGTAAGACAAGATCCTTCAAAATTAGATATCTTATTTACGTTACAACCTAAAGAAATTTATAGTATGCCCCAAGAAATCCAACCAAGGCGCACCCCCCCATCAAGACCTCAAAACGCTTCATCCGCTCAATCTACCTCTATTGAAAGTAGTCAGGAAACTCAAAATGCTATTGAGCAACATGTCAGCTCAATTGAACATGAAATAACAGGGGAAAGAGCAAAGAAAGTTGAAGAGATTATGGAACTTATAAAAACTCATGTTAAAGATAACATGAATCAGAGTTATGAAAGAGTCTTTAGACAGATCCACCCCGATAGGTTAAATCGAGCTTTCAAAATGTTACGGGATACAAAAAGAAAATCTAAAAGAATGACACTTTACTTAGAATGGTTCTTTTGTTCACATCTTTTATCTAATATTGAAGTGAAGGTGGAACATTGGCAGACTAGTAGTGCAGCAGGTCATGGAAGTACAGGAGTATATACAGCAGGAATTAATTTTGGACGTTATGATCAAATTATAAGAGAGTTTCCAGATAATAAATTAGCCAAAGTTATTAAAATTGCAAGAAGAATTTTACAAAATCCCACTAAGAAAGCAATTCAAAAGCTTGGACAAGATCTCATTGCAGAAACAGGTTTTGATGAGCACCTCTACTTCACAGATTAATAAAAATTGAGAAAAAAAAAGATTATATTGTATTATAGTTACATATGTTTTGTTTTTAGAGTTATCTCTTTACCTTTCATTCGAGCATTCTGTTTCAACAGGTTTAAAACTTCTCTTGCTTTCACTGTTTTGTAAAAGCGGAACTTCCATGATTGAACAATCTTATTGCTTTCCCGATCAATAAATCCCAGTCGAAAGAGTGTATATTCTCTGGAAATAGCTGATGTAGAGGGGAAATCTATAGAAAATTCTCCTTTTGCACTAATACGTAGGATGTCAAAATCATCCCATCTAATTTTAATTTCTGAATGAGTTTTTTGGAGTCTTATTTCCTCTGCAGAAATAATGAATTTTTTTCGTAAGTTATTGAAATATCCTTGATATGATAAAAAGGTGAGAGGGCAAAGAATGAGTACACCTATTCCTATAAACATTCCAATCATATCTATTAAAAGAACACCTAAAGTAATGATAAAGATATAGAAAAAAACAGTTACCGCAAGCAGGGAAATAACACGGAAATAATTTGTTTCAGCTATTTCAATTTCATCTTTTTCTTGATCATTTCGTTTAATGATTATCATTTCTTTTAATGATTAAATTTAATCTTATAAATAGTTAACTAATCATTTAATAATAAGATTTATGAAGTCTTTTATAAACAGTTTTCCCTCTTATTATTGTTTCAAGAACTTGAATATTTCTAATCTCATTAATGCTTATTTCAAGTGGATTTTTATCCAATATTATCAAATCTGCAAGTTTTCCGACTTTTATACTCCCCTTAATCTTTTCTTCAAATGCAGCATAAGCAGCATTAATTGTATAGGACTTAAGCGCTTCTTTCATACTTATACACTCCTTAGGAATGAAACCGTTTCTATTAACAAGAGCATGAAGCCCTAAAATAGGATTAGGATCTTCAACGGGACAATCTGATCCTGATGCAAGAACAACTCCACCATCAATGATGGATTTCATGGGATAAGTATATTTACAACGCTCTTTACCTAATCTCTTTTCTAACCAAGTGTATTCTGAATTAATAAATGGTGGTTGACATGAGGCAATTATTCCATTATTTTTCATATCTTTTATAACATCCTTAGTCAACATCGAAGCATGTTCCACTCGGTGTCGATGATTTTCTCTTGGATATTCTTTTAAAAGTTTTTTATACAAATCTATGCAAATTCTATTGCCTCTATCTCCAATAGCATGAATAGCGATTTGAAATCCATTATTGTGAGCTACTTTCATTTTTTCATAAATTTTATCTTCATCAATCACACAAAATCCGCATGAATCGGGAGCATCAGAAAAAGGTTCATACATACATGCAGTTTTTGCTCCAAACGTACCATCAAGGAATAACTTTAAGCTACCAATTTTAAATTTACTATCTTCTTTACCACCATCTAGAGGGGGTTTCTTTAATTTCATAAGTTTCTCTGGTTTGTCAGTAGAAATAAGTGCGTACCAATTTTGCAGTATTTTATCTTGAATTGATTTATAAATTGGTATCTCAATTACTCCTAAATCCCCTCCTTTTCCTCCTTTACCAAATTGAAGATTTCCATGAATAGATGTAATTCCATTTTTCGCGAACATTTTAAAAGCTTTAATAGCAGTTTCTTGAATTACTTCGGATTTGGGAATTAAAAATTTATAGATCTTTGGAAGTAATTGGTCTAAAGCATTTTCAGATATTACTCCAGTTAATTTCCCTTCCTTATCTTTTCTGATTTCAGCCCCTTCAGGAACGATTGTTTCAGAGTTGATGCCTAATAATTCTAATGCTTTCGAGTTAGCAATACCTATATGACCGTCGTATCTTATGATAAATACTGGATTATCAGGGCAGGCTTTATCTAATTCCCAACGATTAGGCAATATTGGAACATCAAATTCTTCTTCTTTTAACTTTAATCCAAATATAAATTCTCCCATATCTTTTTTTTTCGCAGCTTCTCTCAAAATATCTTGAAGTTCTATTAAGCTTTTGACAGAAGAAAGATTAAGATTCAATAATAAGAACATAAATGTAATTGGATGCATATGGCAATCTATGAAACCAGGAAGAATTGTGTTATCTTTCAAATCTATCAGTTTGAAATCATTACCCATTTCGTTTTTAATATCTTCGAAATTTCCTACGGCAATAATTTTTTCACCCTGAATTCCGATAGCTTCAACAAGCGGCTGTTCCTCATCCATAGTGATAATAGGACCATTAAAATAAATTTTTCTTTCAACCATTTTTGCTATTTTCTCCTTAGTTTTAATTGTATTTCTCGTGTATCAGCATACTGATTAAGAAATGTTTTAAGAATCTTTGATTTTGATTTAAAATCTTTTCGATCAATTCCCTCTTCTTTAATTTGTTCCTTACTTTTAATTAAAGATTCTTCTAAACCCTCAATTGGAAGTAAAGCAGTAGCAATGCAAAAGAAACTCTTAGATCTGCCCTCATTAAAGTTTTCTAACATATTCTCAAGAATTTCCATCCTTTCATTTTGCTGAGTTTTAAAATTTTCAATACCTACTTCTTTTATTAATCTCAAGTTCAAAAGTGATACTTGATGAGATATAAAGGAGTCATATTTATCCCATTTATCTATTTTAGAACATGGAAATTCTGTGCACTCAGCACATGTCTCAAAGCTATGTGTTTTTACGCAACATGTAATTATTGAACATGATGGATGCTTATTATAAAAGTTAGGACCACAACAACCAGGACATCTTGAAGGTCCTTTAGTATAATAAACTGGACATAACCCACAATCTAATCCACAGCAAGCGATGGTGGGATTCTTCTTTTCTGGATATTCTCGAGTCATTATTAACTGTTATAATTGTAGAATTTGATACTTATTACATAGATTTTAAGAAATAAAAAGGTTATAAGAAAAGTATTAAAAATATGAAATAATTCTTAGGATTAATCAATAGGGAAAAATGTGAAATTTTAAAATGAAAGCATCGATTTTAAAAAAATTAAATCTAATAATTGAAGAAGCTAACGCTTTTAAAGATAAAAATAATTTTCAAAAAGCAATTAGAAAGTTTCAAGAAGCATTAGATTTTATTAATTTAAAGGTTAAAGAAGAAGAAGATAAAAATATTGAAATTGAAAACATAAAAAATGCAATTAATCAAACTTATTCAGTTCAGGCTGATAACGTAATTCAAGGAGCGATACATTTAACAGCCCAAAAAAAATTTAAGAAAGCTACAGAGCAATTTATGGAAGCACTTAAGTTAGTTGAAAATATTGATGAGCCTGGTCTCAAACTTGCTGAAAGTGATGAAATTAATAAATTAATTAGCGAGAATGAAATAGAACAATTAATAACAAATGCCATTGAGTTGAAGTCTAAAAATCAATTAGATGAAGCTGTAGAAATGTTTAAAACAGGATTACGTATCGCAAAGGAAATTTATGAGTCAGAATTTAGAAATGAAGCTTTATTAAGAATTAAAAACGAAATTGATGAAATATATGATTGCCAAATTGATGAAATGGTAGAAAAAGGTAAAAATTATAAAAAAAATGGACAGGATGATGAAGCTATTAAAACCTTTGAAAAAGCATTGCAATCTATTGAAAAATTCTTTGATCCCGAAGCTAAGAAAACACAAATTAATATTATTAAAAACTTAAACAATGAAATCTATTCTAATCAAATCAAACCTTTAGTTGAGAAAGGAAAAGATTTAATCAAACAAAATTTAACAGATCAAGCGATTTCTGAGCTCAATAATGCAGTAACTTTAATAAATAAGATGTTTGATTCTGAACTCAAAGATCTTGAGATAAGCCTTATTGCTGAAACGTTAAACCCAATTTATATTGAAAGAATTAAACCATTAGTAGTTGAGGGAAAACAGATAACTACCCTAGAAAAATTTGAAGAGTCAATAAATTCAATTAATAAAGCAGTTGATTTCTTCCAACAAGCTTTGGATATTGCCAATAAAATGGTAAGATCAGAAAGAAAAGAAATACAAATCAAAGAAATTAGTGAATTAATTAATAATTCTTGTATTTCAGGAATAAATGTGATAAAAGACAAATCAATTCAGAATATAGTCCAAAAAAAATATGATGATGCTGTGAGCGATTTGTATATTGCTTTAAGTTTAGCTAAAAGAATGGTATATCCAGAAGAAGAAAATCCAGAATTAGAAAATCTCAAAAATCTAGTTAACAAGGTTTATTCTGCTGAAGTTACTGAAGTTATTAATAAGGGAAATAAATTGGTCGAAGAAAAAGATTATGATAAAGCAATAGAAACTTACAATGAAGCATTAACGATGACAAATAAAATGTACTTAACTGATGAAATGGAAAAAGAAGTTAACATGATTAAAGGTTTAATTTATGAAACGGAAGTGAAACAATTAGTAGTAAAAGGAGAATTACTTGAACAGCAAAAACTAAAAGAAAAAGAAATTGAAAAACTCAAAAAAAGATTAGATTATGCTCAATCAATAGATGATCCAGAACGACGAGCTGCTGAAATGGCAAAAATCAAGAAATTAATTGATGATGTTCATTCAGATGAGATAAAGTTATTAATTGAACAAGGAAACCAACTTGCTGATTTAAAGAAGTATGATGATGCGTTCAAATTTTATGAAAGAGCTTTAAAAGTTAATAATATGATGGAAGAACCAGATGTAAAAAATAAAGATTTAATAAAGAGCTCCTATAAGAAAGAACTTATTAATCGGGCAAAACTAGAGATTGAAAATAAAAATTATGATAATGCCATTGAAAACTGTAGAAGGGCTTTAGATTTAGATGAAATATTTGTTGATGGATATTACCATATTGGGTTAGCATATAATTACAAAAAGAAATATGACGCAGCAATAGAAAACTTTCAAAAAGCTGTTAATTTTGACGAAAAACATATTAAATCATGGAATTCTATGGGCTTAGCATATGAAGCAAAAGAGGATTATGATAATGCTCTTCGATATTTAAATAAAGCAATAGAGATTGACCCTGAATTTCTCGATAGTTGGTATAATATTGGAAATTTATATAAACTAAGAAAAGAATACGATAAAGCGATTGAGAGCTATAAAAAAGCAACTGAAGTAAACCCTGAATTCGCAGTAGCCTGGTTCTTTATGGGAAATGCATATTTTGATAAAAAAGATTATAATAACGCAGTTCAAAGTATTGAAAAAGCTATTAAAATTGATCCTAATCTAGGCCAAGATGTAAATCCTCTTATAAAAGATTTCAAAAAATCGATCGAAAAACTCTATGAAACACTTTCAATGCATTTTATTAATAGATAATCCTTCTCTTACTGTGTTTACAAAAAAAAATTAGTAAAAATTAGAAAAAGAAAAAAACGTTATTCGATTTTATTTAAGTGTTTTAAACCCATAAAGAATAAAGGAAGAGATATCACAAGATGTATGGAGATGAATATTAGCGTAGGGCTCAATTCCCAAGCAACTAGGTCAGGAAAAATATCCCCCATCCATACCATCAAGAAGATAAAGCCCATAAACACGCCCATTTGGATACTCACTAGCTTAAATATATTCATTCCCATATGTTTTCCCTTTTCTTCAAATGCCGGGCTAAATCCTTGTAATCCAATCGCTTCAATCAGTACAATTATTCCATATGCTAAATAAGCGATGAAGAACACCACCATATAAACCATATCAAACTCAAATAGGATTGTAAAGAATATGGTCACTCCCAGAGCTAATATTATATTAATAATAAACATCGCAAGAATATAGGAATAGACCAAACCATTCACGTTTCTTGGACTCCTTTTATATACCCATAGCAAGTCTTTACTACCTACAAAGATGAAACTACCAATCATTATGCCATAAATCATGCCTCCTATGAAAACTACCATTAACCTTGTAAATCCAATCGATAGAAACTCACCTGGAGCTTCACTCATAGAAAATGAGAAGATTAAGCCATAAACACAAGTCATACCAGCCAAAAAAACTAACTTAGCGAGATTTTGCTTTTTTCGGAAAAACTCTTTGAACTGAGTAATTACTAATCCCTCCCATTTTACACCAATAATCCGTCTATTGAATTTATAAAAAGCATTCTCTTTCTCTATAATTGAACTGACCTTTTCAACACCCCCTTCAAGTGTATAGAAGTTTTCTGCTTTTTTATAAGAAACATATAAGATCAATAAAGGTACAAAAATTACTAGCGCTAAACTCATCCATATATTTAAGATATAGGGGTTTAATAATGTGGCATCAAAAGTATAGAGTATAACATTAGAGAACCATAGAGGTGGATACCAAATAAGATAATTTTTGAGTTCTGGATTCTCCATTATGAATTGGAACCCAAATTGTAAACCATAAATAAGTGCAACCATTCCAATTGAAAGGAATATCAATAATGTTTTAGCAATGTCTCGTGCTTTTTCACTCTTAGCAATCTTGTGTTCCAACCAACTCATTATTACGGTACCAATTAAGGTTGCCAGAAATACAAGACCAAATACGCATCCATAAATTACTAGGGTTTGTAAAAACGTCAAGTTAAAAATTGGATTCAACATATTTACTAAGATCGGGGTGAGAGCAAATACATAAGAAAAAAGTATAGGTATCTTTCCTAAAAATTCTCCCAAAAAGATATCTGCTGCGGTGATTGGGGATGCTAATAGGATTTCTTTAAATTCTACCTCACTCTGACGATATATGTTGTTTAGAGGATAAAGCATAACCATAAGAAAAAAGATCATCATCAACTGTTCAATAATCATTGCAATAGCGGGAATTAAAAATGAAGAGATCTCCTCCATACCAGCTAAAGTTGGCATAAATTGATCAAAAATTAACGGACAAAGAAAAAACGCCCAGAAGAGTAGAAAAGAATATAAAATCAAGAAAAATGCTAACCGATTTTTGCGAAATTTGGAGGTTCTAACCCTCACTTCATTCTTAGCAATCTTTAACCATAAAGAAATGTTACATCACTTCTTTTTCTTTTTTTCTTTCTTATTGAGATTTTCACCATTTGGGCCATTTTCGCGCCAGGATAATAAGTCCTCTATATGAGTTGCACCCATAATCTTAAGATATGCGTCCTCCAAATCTCTTGCATTTTGAGATTCTATAATTTCTCTAGGGCTACCTTGTAATTCCAATATTCCTTTATTGATAATTCCTATAATGTCACAGAGTTCTTCAGCCGCATCAAGCAGATGAGTACATATAAAAATTGTCTTATCTGCTTTCTTAGCCAAATCAGAAATAAGGTTCTTAACCATTCTTGCTGCTGCAGGATCTAAATTAGACGTAGGCTCATCCAGAAAAATGATCTTGGGATCCTGAATTAATGCTGCACACAAACATACTTTTTGCTTCATACCACGAGAATATCCTTCAAGTAAGTCGTTTTCCCGCCCCTCAAGATCGAATATATCAAGAAGCTCATCAATACGACTAGATATGGTTGCTTTCGGTAAATAATACAGCTCGCTAATGAATTCCAAGAACTCTTTCGCAGTTAATTTTGAATATAATCCAGGAGATTCCGGTAGAAATCCACAGATCATCTTCACATCATTAGTTTGGGTGAGAATATTATACCCCCCTACTAATGCTGTACCATTTGACGGGGAAATAATAGCATTTAACATCCTGACGGTTGTAGTTTTACCTGCTCCATTTGGCCCTAATAAACCATAGGTAGTACCATATGCGATCTCAATATTTAAGTCTCGTACGGCTACAATATCACCAAAAATCTTTGTGAGATCTTTGGTTGCTATTGCCAATTTTTCCATTCTGTTTTTTTCACTTCCAAATTTTTTATTATGGGTTTTTTTTTTTAGATTTTTAATTTTCAGCTTCTTTCTCAAATAGATCCTCAAACTCCATTCCTAATCCCATTGCAATTTTAACTAATAAACTATCGTTAAAACTTGAGGTTAGCTCTTTGTCATCTATTTCGCTCAAAGAAGCTAGTTTTTCGAGGTTGATATCAGCCATTTCAGCAACCTCTCTTAAGTCTGCTAATGATTTGCCCTCTAAGATATCTTTAATTATTGGTTCCTGATAAAAAATCTCATCTATTGGTTTTTTCAAGATTTCCGATATTTTAAAAGATATCGTCAAGGATGGATTATATGAACCCCGCTCTAAGTAGTATATTGTCTGGCGAGAAACCCCTACAAGCTTAGCTAATTCTAACTGAGGCAAGTCTAATTCCTCCCTGAATTGCTTTATCCTTGAAACAATTTTTTTCTTAAATTTCAACCATTCTCACCATTCTTTTACTCTTTTTGGAGTCGAAATAATCTTAATAATAATAAAAAAAATGTTGAATTTTATACCAATTTAAATAAATCTTCTATTTTACACTCTAGTACTTCCGCAATTCTATACGCCAACGCTAAACTTGGGTTATATCGGCCTTCTTCTAAATAATTTATGGTTTGAATTGGGACTCCCACTTTTTCAGCTAATTTAGCAACGGTCATATTAGCATTTTCTCTTTTCTCTTTTATCGTTGTTTTTAAATATTCTCCTTCTCGCATTTTCGAAAGGATATAACTAATAAAGTTATCAAAAGCTAATTCTTCGGGTTTGAAAATTTTATCCTCTAAACCACTTGGTATTGCCGAATACTTGATTAATCCTTCTTTTATCTTCTCCTCTATAATATTGGGGTCTAATAATCCTGGAATATAACCTTCTGGGCGACCAATACCTCCTTTACCACCTCCTGCTGCCGCTGTAGAACCTGCAGTCTCAACTTTAACAGTATAAGTTTTAAACATTCTATCAAAGACTCCATTAGTAATATTTATGTTCTGAATTCTGCTATGTGGTATTGTAGCTCTGATTCTATTAAAAACACCGTGTTGGATAACAATATCACTCTCTAATACTTCATATGAAAACATATTTACATATCGATAAAAATACCAAATTGTGAACAATAAAACAACTATAAATGGGATCACCACAGAATAAAAGAGTATCCATAAAATCCAGTCAAATTGAACTATTCCATCAAAAATGTACATCAACCAAAATGTCAAAACCATCCAAATAGCATAAAACAAAATATACCCAATAATAGTTTTTAAAATTTGTTTCTTAGCATAATTACGAGAAATGGTTCCCTTGTATGATAGATCGTGTTTGCTCATTTTATTTACCCTCCATTTTTATTTTATTTTTAATTTATGTAAACTTTATTTATACCAAGATTTTGATATATTAAATCTTGAGACATAATTTTTTGAAAATTTATATATTTATGTAATAATTATTTACATTCATATTTAAATTTTTCTATAATTTTTTTGAAAATAGGTTAAGATGAGGTCTTTCCATATTTTGATCAATGTTAAGTAAAGTTTACAGAAGAAATAATTAAATATCAATATATTTTTTTTGGTAAAAATAAAAAAAAGAGAGATATCTTCTTCAATAATTGATTATTTCTTCAATCGTAATATTGAAAGAGGAATCAAAATTGAACTGACTCTAGGGCAAGAAGTTAATCCACTTATTAAAGACTTGAAGAAACTTAGAAAACCTTAAAGAATCTCTTTCGATGTTTTTTATTAATAAATGAAAATTTAAAAAAAAAAGGATTAAATTTTATTTGACTTTCTTTTAAAGTTTATAATAGAAATTATTGAAATGATACTAATTACCATTAAGAAGAAGTATATTTCATATCCAGGAATAACAGTAGGGTTTTCATGCCATAATATAATTGATACACTAGCGCTGTTATAATTTGCTGTAGCAATATCATTATATCCATCATTGTTTGCATCTCCTATATAAATACCAAAGGGTTCATCTTCAACATAAATAGTTATCTCATTTTCCCAATTTCCAACTACGTCATTCCAGAGAAAAATGGAAACAGTATCTGAATCAAAATTTGCACAAACTATATCATTTAAGTTATCATTGTTTACATCTTCAACGATTACATCTATTGGTGTTTCGTCTGGGTAAATCGGTGTATCACCTATACTTAATGTAATTCTATCATTCCAATAACTAGCTGTATCATTCCAGAGCAATATAGAGAGTGTATCTTGAAATCCATTACAAGCAATGATATCATTTTTACCATCATTATTTACATCTTCAACAACTACATCAAATAAATTGTCCCCAGCATTGAGAATAAATTGGGTATCCCAATCTTTTAAATTGTTATTCCATACATCCACAGTAATGTTAAAATCAATCACATATACACTTGTCGAAATTATATCATTAAACCCATCATTATTTGCATCACCTAAATAAATCTCCTCAGGTTCCCCTCCTGTTGGATGTATTATTGGTGTATCCCAATCTCCAGAGGAATCATTCCAAGCCATTATTGAAAACGCATTAGCAACTGATGTTAGAATATCATTGTATCCATCGGCATTAGCATCTCCTATTGAAATGTCATAAGGGAATGCACCACCTGCAGATTTAAATATTGCTCCATCCCAATCACTACTAGTATCATTCCAAAGGAAAATTCTATTATCTGGTATTACAATGTCATTAAAGCCATCATTATTAGCATCACCTACGAAAAATCTCTGTATAAAGCCTTCAGCATCTAAATATATCACATCCCAATCACTTGAAGGAGCATTCCATAAGAGAATTGTTATATTATTATCATTTTCGTTATTTGTTATAATTTCATTTAATCCATCATTATTTACGTCTTCAATAAAAATATCTGTTGGAGCACCTATAATTGATTTGTTTATTACCGAACCCCATGTACCAGCACTTAATCTTAAATTTCCTTTGTATATAGGTGAATAATCTTGAGAATTGGTCACTGTCTCAAAAGAAATAAATGGGACTAATGCAATTATACAAAAGAAAATCAAAAAGAATTTTATTTTACTTATTTTTTTCATTTTAAATTCGCCTAATTAGTTTATCTTAACTGAATTCTAAAATAATTCAATTGTTATTATAGATGATGGTCTTCTTTATATAAATTACGCTTTTATCCAAAATTTAATAAAATTATATATTGTGTATTTTATTAGTAATAGTATTTTACAACTCTGTCAATTGTACAAATGTGTCCAACTACTTCCTCAATAACAAAATTACACATCTTTTTTAGAATTTAAGTCTCCTTATCAAAAGTTATTAAATTTTATTAATTAAAATTATAGCAAAAGTAAAGTTTCAGAAGAAATAAACCTATTTTATCTATAGGTAATTAATTTTTCAACTTTTTCCGAATCGTGCTTTTTTTCTCAATTCTCTTTCTTTACGTTTGGTTCTCATTGCTAGATTACCTTCATAATACTCCTTCAATGTTTTAGGAGGTGTGAACTGTTGTTCTTTTTTCAGTAGTTCTATAGCTTCAGAGGGACAAATAGTAATACAATTTCTGCAACCAATACATCTTAGTCTATTAACAGAAGAAATATCATCATCAAGAGTAATTGCCTCCATTTGGCAACGTTCTATACATGTACCACATCCAGTGCATAAATCAGGGTCAATTTTAGCATAATAATTCGTAGATATAATATCTCCTGGATTAGGAAATGTTTTTATACTTAATATTACCTCACAGCAGCAACCACAACAGCTACAGATAAAATCAGTTTTTTGCGAATTCCCTATTTGAAACACTAATCCTTCTTCTTCATTTTTTTTCAATGTTTCGATTGCTAATTCCCTACTAATTTCACGAGCCCATCCCATATCGATATACATTTGAGCTAGGTGACCAAATCCAATACAAACATCTAATCTAGAAGTAGCTTTACAAGTTTTTCCTAAAATATTCATTGATTGACGGCATACGCAATTAGTTAATGAGAATGGCCCTTCCGCCTTCTCAAGAAGGTTTTTAACATCATCAAAATATGCAACTTCAATATCATGATCAATAGTAACTCCTACTGGAATTGTGCGTAATTGAAGTGGAAGGTTTTTTGCCATGTCCAAAATAAGAGCTTCTTGCATATACTGTTTCATATCTTTAGTAAACTCTTTAGTCAATTTGTTTACCTGAAACTCAAACATTCCAATTATGAGTATTGCTCCACTATAAAACTTCTTATTCCCCATCTTCCTTAACTTAATCGCTCCTTTTTCTGCCATAGTATCAAGATGATTCTCCAATTCTTCTTTTATATATTTTAATCCTAACGTTTTGAAGCGCTCAAAAATGCTATCTAGAGATTCACCATCTCCAAATGATGGGTAAAATCTTAAATTTGATGCAATTTGCGCTTCCTCAGGAGTAAAAAGCAATTTTAATAAACGTATTTCTACCCCAGACTCGGTTGAGGGAAACCCAACTGGGAATGTATCAAGATGTTCCTGCAATTCTCGATAAACATCTTGAGACGTACTATTTGTCTCTTGTTTTGACATTCTTTAATGTCTTCGATAAGTATAAATTAAATTAATATTCGTGTTTCTTATTTAATAGTCTATTTCTAAATTTTGTTCATTTCTATTTCAATTCCAATATAAATCTTTTGATTTCATTTCTAACATTTTTCAATATTTTTTAGAACAATATAATATTTTGCCAAGATGTAAATCCTTTTACAAAAGATATCAAAAATTCGAGCAAAAAACTCCATGAAATACTTTCAATGCATTTTATAAATAGATAGTCAATTTCTAATAATTTATTACAATTTCGGGAGTAATAGGATATTTATAAATTAATGATATCTTAAAGATAAAAATTGAATTATAATTATTTTTTAAAATTTTTTTAATGTAGACTCCACCTATAAATAAACTTCAGATTTTATAATTGAGATTCATCCAAAGTTGAATAAATCTTAAATAGACAGTTATGTATATTTTTTATTATTACATTTTTGTAATATTAAAATAATAAGGGAAATTCAATGAAAAAAATAAAAAATTTAATATTGTTTTTAATAATATTGATAATGGTTCTCAATACCCCTTATGTATTATATTCTAGCAGGAGTCAATCTGAATTTGATTGTAATGAGAATTCACAAGAAAAAAATGTAAAAGGTGCTTACTATACGCCCGTTTCACCAATAACAATAAATGGTAACAGTGGTTGGAACACTGCTGCGCTAACAGAACCTTGGTGTTCTGGTTCAGGAACTTGGAATGATCCATATATTATTGAAGATATTTCAGTTGATGGTTTAAATACTAGCACTTGCATTTCAATTTCAGATTCAACTGTATATTTCATAATCAGAGACTCTTTATGTACTAATGCAGGTAGGGAACTACCTTCTGAACGTGGTGGGATAGAATTATATAATGTTAAAAATGGAGCTTTAATCAATAATGATTGTTCAAATGATAATTCCAGGGGTATTAAAATAATTAACTGCAATAACATTACTATCCTAAATAATCAAGCAAATAATAATAAATGGAGTGGAATTAGTGTTGGAGGAAGCACTAATAACAAAGTTTCGGGTAATACTGCGAGGAATAATCATGATGGAATATATCTATCCGGTTCCTCAATTAAAAATCTTGTTGATAATAATGTTGTGAGATCTAATAGCTACAGAGGAATAAGACTTACTAATTCTAATAATAACACAATTTTTAAAAATAAAGCATCAGAATCTGATAGTGGAATAGATTTAACCACTTCTCATTTTAATAATATATCAGAAAATACATTAAGTTATAACACAATATATGGCGTATCTCTGCTTTATTCTAATAATAACACAATTTTTAAAAACACTTTCAAATGTAATAAAAAGGACATTGATGAATTTTCCTCTAGTGGAAACATTATTGAAGAAAATATTTATGAACCATGTGCAATACCTGGCTTCGATTTGTATATCATGATTGGCATATTGGGCATTATATCGATTATTATTGGTAAAAAATTAAAAAAATTTAAATGAAGAGAGTTTTGAAAGAAAATCACGATTTCATAAAAGAGAAATGGATAAAAAGGGATTAAAGATCTTCGTTAAAAATGGGATTTTATCTTCATCATAAGGTAAAATTCTGAACAATCTTAAAAATTTCTTTTTCTTTTTTTTAAGTCTTTTGTTTTCGGATAAAAAGTGTTCAGTAATATTAGGAATTCTATAAGATTTGTTCATTTTCTTTAATATTTTTATGATTTTTTATCGCCTTCTTTTTTGTCGTTTCATAATTTACATAAGTGGGAAAATGAGGGGAAAGTTTAAATAGTTAAAATAAATATTATAATTAATACATAATAAATAATTGATAATTCGTTCAGATAATTAAAAATTAATCTGGAGGTTTGTTCAAAAAAAAATTGGAAATTTTTTTGGTGGTAATAAATGCAAAAATTTACTTGCGGAGTCAAACATAATTTCGATTCTGGAGTTATAATTGATAGTGATGATCGAAAGAAATATGAGTGGAATTGTAGTACTTGTGAATTGCAAGGAAAAACAATAACAAAAGAAGAACTCAAGGTTTTCAAGGCCAGTGGAAGGGTTAATTGTCCACTTTTAACCTACGAATAAGAAATTCTATTTGTGATTATATTTTTTTTATTTTCTTTTTTTTAATCATTGAGTAGTTAAATTAAAAAGCCTTTTCTAAATTATTTCACTAAAGATTTTTATAGATATTAGTTAATAATTAAGTGAAATAATTTGTCAAGTCCTAATGAACGTTATAGAATTGATAATTTTTATGCGAAATCTTTAGAAAATAATCCATTGAATAGTCCTGTGGATAGAGATATTAATATATATTTACCGCCCGGATATTTCGAAGATAATAGTAAAAAGTTTCCTATTATCTATCTTCTTCATGGTTATTCTTTAAACAATAGAATGTGGACAATTACATGGGAAGATGATGAAAATAAATTCTTGAATTTCAATGTTTTACCACCAAATATTATAGAGAAAATAGATCTAGAAAATTTGTTATCTTTTGAAAAATTTGACGATTTAATCGAAAGTGGCAATTTAAATCCTTTTATTTTGGTTCAACCGGACGCAAGTCTCCATTTACCTCAAATAAGCGGTCGAAAGGACTTAAGAAATATACCCTTTAAAAAAGGCAGCTATTACGTTAATTCTACTTTCTCGGGTAATTATATGGATTATATTATTTATGATGTTATTGATTATGTAGATAATCATTATCGAACAATACCAGACAAAGCCCATAGAGCTTTAATAGGAGCATCTATGGGAGGGTATGGGGCATTATATCTATGTGTATATCATCCTGAAAAATTTAATTCTGTTGTAGCATTAAGTCCAGCTAACATAAGAGGTATTAATTCAATTGATTGGAAATTAAGAGTACCCTTGTATAAAGAGATTTTTGGAACTGAGATGAGCAATAAACTAGGAGATATGGCATGGGCAGATATTTTAGATACTCATGATTTAGTTCTATCAAAAAATAATCTCTTAATACCATCAATTAAACGAGATAATGATGGAAGCATAATAGATTATAATAAAGAAGCAGAAAATAACTGGAGAAAGTTTGATATCAATGATTTAATCAGACAAAATTCTGATGCACTTAAAGAGCTCCATATTTTATTTAATTGCGAGAAAACTGATGAATTTGGTCTTACGGGGGCGTCAGAACGCCTTCATGAGACATTATCAGAATTGAATATTCAACATGAATATGAAATTTATACTGAGCCCAAAGCAGCGTTATCTCCTCATATAATGGGGATAGGCTCAAAAATAATGGATGGGATACGGTTTTGTCTCAAATACTTTTAAAAAGAAAGCAGCTTATAAAAGCATTGCTTTAAAAAATTTTGGACTTAATGTTATTTTTGAAAGAGTTGGGAGTTTTGAAAACCATTTTTCTCCAACATATCTGTCATTACTAGTGTTATGGTTCGCTAGATTATGATTAATATATGCTTCATAAATATATTTTCTCGCTTTTTTATTTTCATTAAGCAATTCTGTATATAGGCGCCATAATGACTTAACGTAGGAACCCTCATTATAGATTAAATACTCAAGAGCGTTTCCATTTTTAAAATAGGTCATCAAAACTCTTTTAACTTCTTGATCATATTTTTGTAATTCTAATCGGTTAAAATTGCTACCTTTTTCTAACAAGGGCTTTAAAATGTTAGTTGCAATGTCGGCACATGCTACCCCTGGCAACAATCCTTCATAAAAAAAAGCAGTTACTATTCCAGCTGCTTCCCCAAGAACAAGAACTCGATCCTGTGAGAATTTTTTTATAGGATGTTTCGATATATCTCCTACTACAGCAGTTGATAAATCATATTTCAAACCATCAATGAAAGGTTGAATTCTTTGGTAATTCTTTAAAATCCTATCGAGTTTAGCTAGAATTGCATCTTTAGATTCATTTCGTTCGCCTAGAAATCCAGCAGAAATTCGCTCTTTTCCCTTATTAAAGAAAAATGGACCATTTCTACTGATTTTAGGATTGATATGAAACGTATAATTAAACTCCAAATTCTGATTAATTTTATCTTCATCTCCAAATAAATGAAGATAGGTTCCTGTATACGAGTCCGGAATTCCGAAGCCTAAAGAACGCTGGAGTTCAAATCCACGAGAACCAGTTGCTAAGGCTAATAATTTCGTTGAATAAGACTCACCCTTAGTATTGATTAATTCTAAATGTTCACTATGACGATTAATTTTTGAAATTCTCTCATTAGAATTAAATTTTCCATGTTCTTCAAGCTGATTGATTAAATCTCTTATGATGTTTTCTGTATAACAGATATTTCCTAAAGGAATTCCGAATTCTGTTGAATCGATAACACCATTAAATTCATCACTCATATAATTAGATTTAGTATGAGGGCACGGAAAGATTGTTTTGTTTTCCCAATCAATTTCTTCTCTGATAAAAGGTCTATTATGTTCGGGAAATATATTTGTTCTAATTGGTATTTCCTTTCGATAATCTTGAGCTTCAATTAGAAGTGT
>JBHLMQ010000090.1:0-7346 GCA_048938005.1 Promethearchaeota archaeon
TATCAAAGACCAAGACACTTATTTTAATTAACATATTAGAACAACTTGTATATCGTTTTCCTTTCATGGTAAAAATACTAAACCAAATACTATAAACCTAAAATTCTTTTTTCCATTTCTTTAACAATTTTTGTTTAAGATAGTTTTTATAAACTTTTAGTTGTTTTAAGATAATGGTTTAGAGGGAGTAAGTGGTAAATATGAAAATAAAAAAGTTATCCATTTGTTTATTTATTCTATTTTGTTTTGTAATGATACCAATAAATCAGGGTTTCTCTAAATTTGTTTCTAATGAAGAGTTTGACAATGAAACAATGTGTTATGGTTTTATAGTTCCATACGTTGAACGTGAAAATGAGACATTTGAAACTTTTATAAACAATGAAATTAGACATATGGTTAATGATTTTCTAAGAGAGAAGATACCAGTTTATTGGGCTAATAATGATTTTTCAGCAACCATTAGAAATACATCTTCTTTAGAAGATGTAGAAACATCCTTTGAAAAAGGAACCTTTATTGTCCCTTTTGCAAATGATTCTTATAATGATTCAAAAATTTTAGCAATTATCTATGATTATAATCAAAGCAGCGAAATTGAAGATCATGTGATTGTTCCAGTTTATTTATTAATGGTCCCACTAGATGTTAATGCCTTTGAATTAACTGAGGTAAAAATCGTTCAGTTAACAACTGATATTTCCACAGGATTAAGTTATTATTTTGAAAAAGCTGGAAAGTGTGGTTTTTTAACCTTTGAATCATTAGATTTTTTAGAAGCTAAGGATAAATTGAATAATTCGGATTTTAATGTGATAATATGTCCTGCTGCGGTACCTGGTAACTGGGCTGGTAAATTTTTATCGATAATTATTAAAGATTTAATATATCGATATTCTACTCCAATACGGGAATTTGTGGCAAATGGTGGTGGGTTTATTGGCTCATGCTTTGGTGCATATATGGCCTCTGCAGGTGTCTTACCAATTCCTGTTTATATGTTCGGGAGAGCACATAATCCAAATCTTCGCAGTTTTGGAGTTTTTTCTATTGCTGATGTTTTCACATCAATTACTTTAATTCCCATTGTTTATGCAAATATAACAATTGAAGATCATACTCATCCTGTTACATTTGGAGTTGACAACCTTGTGCGTGCTTTTCATTACTTTGGGCCTAAATTTATGCATGTCGGAAAAAATTCACAGGCGGTGGCTAATTTTAAGGAGAGTAATTGCCGTTTGCAGGGTAGTCCTGCATGGGTTTCTTCTCAATTTGGTAATGGGAAAATTATGCTTTTCTGTGATCATCCTGAAATGTTAGATACGGATGATAGTACAATTTTATTAGATATTGACTTATCATATGAAACTGGGACAGGTAAAAAAATTGTTAGCAATTCATTATTTTATACGACGTCGAAAAGTTTAGCTGATTTTGATATTGTTAATTCAATAAATTTAACATTTATTGACAATATTTGGACTAAAACATCAAATATCTGCTTTGATGAGGATTCTGAGATATTCTCTGAAATATTTGAAAGCTTAAATGAATCTTTTACGATTCTTGAAGAGTTAAATAAAGAGGCGGCACAAATTGTGGATTTAGTATTCGAATATGTTAATGAAAATGACATAGACCTTAATGTGTCTGGTGACTATTTGGCTGCATTTATCACGTTTTACCATAAATATGATATGGAACTTTTCAGAGATTATTATAATAAAACATATGACAATCTTAAGATGATAGAGAAAATTTTCGTACAAGTAAATAACTCTGATTTTTATGGAAAGCTACAATTATTTAAAGATGATTTAAAACAGAGATTAATAAAAGCAAGAGCAATATTGCTTGATATAATTGAAAAAAGCGATGAGTGTTTAGAATTATTAATTGAATTTAGAGATGTTAAATTTTTGAAAAATAGGCAAGAAAAATTAATTGCTGAAAAAATTAGAGATATGTATCATAATCAAGAAGAGGGTTTTTTTAACATTCCTCAGGCCTATTTTAATAGCTTGAAATTTTTAAGAGAAGCCTGGTATAATTTTGAAGCCGATAAAGTATTTTTATAACCCTCTTACCCTGCTCTCATATGGTTCCAACAGGAGAAAAAAACATCATTTTTCTGCTCTCGTTTTTTTGCGGTTGAAAAAAGAGATTTAAACCCTAAATTAAAGTCTGAATCATATATCCTTGTTTTTGAAACATTTTGCAATAAAAAAATATTATTTTGTTTATTTGTTACATATCCATAATCTTAGAGCAATCTTTTTATTCGATTAAGATATGTTTATATGAGTTTTGAGGGAGGAAATAATGATTCGAATCGCATCTTTCAATGTTGAAAATCTATTTTCAAGACCTAAGGCTTTAAATCCAATTGATTGGAATTATGGAAAACCCATATTGAAGGCATATCATGAGGTCAACACTCTATTATCTAAATATTCCTACAGCGATTCTGATAAGAAGAAAATTCGTGATTTATTCGTTGAGCTTGACATTTATACTAAAAATAATGATGGTGCCATCAGACGCAAACGTACTCAATATCCACGTTGGGCTTGGCTTAGAAAAAATCGGGGAAACTTTGATAGAGAACCCAAAGATAAAACACAAAACGTCGAAATTACTGCAAAAGGCAGTGCCGATTGGATTGGCTGGGTTGAATTGGCTAAAGAGACTACCAGCGAAATGGGAACACGGATGACTGCACGTGTTATACAAGATGTTAATGCTGACATTATTGGAATTATCGAAGCTGAGGATCGGCCATCACTTGTTAGATTTAACGATGATTTACTTGATGAAATGTATGATCATGTTATGCTGATCGATGGAAATGACAAGCGTGGAATAGATGTTGGGATTATGACACGTGATAACTTTGAGATCAAATCAATTCAATCTAATGTAGATTTAGAAGATAATACTGGAATAGTATTCAGCAGAGATTGTCCACAATACAAGGTCTGTACACCAAATGGTACAGAACTCAATATTCTTGTGAATCATTTTAAATCCCAATCAGGGGGCGGTGATGCTAAACGTAAACGACAGTCAATTCAAGTACGCAAAATCGTAGATGATCTAGTCGCCCAGAATGAACATGTTGTGGTACTTGGAGATCTCAATGAAGGTCCTTCTAATCCTGGCAGCCAAGCTGCTAACTTGATAAATCTATTTGACAACAACAGCCCATTAGTCGATTGCTACTCACTTTCTGGATTCCAAGTTGGAAATAGACCTGGCACCTATGATACATGTAGCTTAAAAAAACGATTTGATTACATTCTGATTTCTAAGAGTTTAGAACCTCATTTTAATGGCGGTAGTGTTTTTCGAAAAGGATTATGGGGCACAAGGATTACAAGACCAGATAAATGGTCTACCTATCAAGATATGACCAAATCATCAGAGCAAGCATCTGATCATGCAGCTGTGTATATCGACCTCGATATTTAAAAAAATTCCAGATCCAACAGAGATAAAATGTATTTTTATGGCGGTAAATAGGTGCTCGAATCCCGATATCGATATGTATAAGTAAAGAAAAAAAGAGATTGGTTTGTGTTTTAGAGTTGTAGTATTCGTTGAAATAGTGGAAATTGTTCTAGTAGGGTTTCTAAAAATTTTATGAATCTAGGGCGCTCTGGAAGTGGAGTTTGATCATTTAGTCTAAATAAAGATTCTTCTGATTTAGCTTTGGAATAAGGGAGTGTCACTGGTCCTTCACCTTGATATGCATGGATAGTCATAGGTTTTCTTAGAGTAATTGGTGCTATATTGTAACCACCTGTTCTTAACCATAAATGACCTTTATCAGGGACAGCATAGTATCCATCAGTAAATGTATCGAACGGTGTCTGAGGATTACCATTTTTGTCTCCTGTCCAACTTGGATCCACGTAGATATAGTTAGTAGGACAGCAATTAGGGTGAATGCTTTCAATCCAAGCCCCAGTTAACCCGTCATCACTTAGAAATAGATCAATCCAACCACAATTTAAAGGATTCCAAGGATCACCATGATTTACACAAAAGAAAGGGTGTAAAGTATCACGGTAGCCCTCGATAATCATTGCATGACTAATACTCCCACAATATACAGGGAGACCTCTTACTATGCTAGCTTTCACAGCATCGCCCATTTCACTCTCCATTAAACGGTGAACTCTTATTTTTTCATCTGAAATGATCCCGAAAATATATATTATATTATTCCCACTATCGATGAATATCCACCTAGACTTCCCTTGCTTTCTGATAACTACACTTCCTGAAAGTGGATACCCATTATCTATAAATTTCTGTTTTAACTCATCTGATATTACCCCAGTATCTACAGACCTATTTAAATCCTCCCTGAACTCTATATTAATATCAAATAGGGCTTCAAAACCAGACATATATTCAGTTGCTTTATAGCTAAAGATTTTCTCGATATTCTCTGTGAGGTGCGAGGCACTAGATGCACGTTCTTCATAATTCATGTTAACAGCTACACCACAATGATACATTAAGGTGGCCACATCTAATCTTTCAGAGGGTTGTGAGTTGGACTCATTCAAGTTTATTGTTGGCATGTTATCCCAATTATAGGTATGAGCATCGTAATCCACAGTATGGGTAAACCTAATAACCCCTGCATCATCAGTATAACTATATGGATGACCATTTGGATTATTTCCCTTTATAGGCCATTTATGAAACCTAAATTTAATAGCCAAAGCAGTTGCAACACAACCGGTGGGAATATTGTAATTTGGAGGATCACCAGATATTACATTTTTCGATGCCACTACCTCGTTGTAAGGCCACCCTTGGCTCCATTCAGCTGTTTCCCAATGAACATAGAAGGAGCCCTCTGAGATATCAAAGAAGACGTCCTCTGTTTCTTCCATTTTGTGTAATTTGGAGCGGAGATTTATCCAGTTGGGATGTACCTCCAAGCATAAATTTTCCCACCGTAGAGGAATCGAATAGCACAGAAAGTTAATCATAGCATCCTCTTCCGGGGTAGCCAACACGAAGGCTGATTTAACATCAAAAGCAATAATAGGTTGAATACGATCTGTACCCGCAACAACCACAAACCCTGAAGGCTCGTATCGTATAATATAAGCCAACACATTACCATCTTCTGGAGTTTTATCGAGTATCTTATCTCCTGAAACAAGATAAAACACTTCACGATTTTGTAAATTACTGAGTCTTTCAATCCTTTCTGATTCAGCTATATCCAAATATCCAGAATTAAGCTCCATGGTATACCAAAGATCAGCAATAGCAATGGCTTCCTCTTCTGATACCAATCCATAATCAGAAATAGACCTGATTTCTTCTGCTTGAAAAGTTAATGGAAAGAACAGTAGAGAAATAATCAGAAATAAAATCAACACCCTGCTAACCCTTGATTTTTTAAATAAATTACACTTCATTTTCATAACACCTGTCTATTGTAGAGTTACAAGAATGAGAACTAAACCCTGTCCCTCATCAAGGCTTGTCATAGCTTTACCAAGAATTGCACCCTGCGCATTATCAAAATCCCTCACTTTCATAGCATAACCCAAAGTCGGAGAAGTTGTCAACAAATCACCAGGTTCAATAGAACCATAAGAAGCATCACACAATCCATAAACACGACCTGCAAGAGCCACATGATGAGAACCTTCAAAAACATCCTCCTGTGTAAGCATCAAACCTGGCCTAATACCACCTGCACCGCTCACAATACCAGCGACACATCGATCATAGGCATTATCTGAAATCTTGAGCCCTCCAGGGTTCTCGGGATCAATAGCGACTATCATACCAGGCTCAACAGATACCTTTCCTTTGATATCAAAAGGTTCTGCAATGTCACTGCCACCAGTTAGTTTAATTGCTCCGTCTACAACTAGTTTTTCATCAGGGCTCATTGTCCCAATGCCCACATTTCCAGTGGAGTCGCCAGATGGCTGTAGATAGATATTTGAATTTCCAGCGCCCCATATTTTGAGATTTTCTCCATAAATATTGCCCCAATTTTTGCTAACATAAGTGTCTCCATTAATATCTAACTCGTCGGCTGGATTATTTGTCCCAATACCAACTCTACCAGCATCTGTAATACGCATTTGCTCTCCAGAATCTGTTCCAAAAATGATAGGCGCATTGGCTATTTGAGTGAAAATAAATAAGGCATTGGGACCGCTTGTTTCAGAGCCACCACAGAGAATATATGCCTGTCGTGTGTCCTCCTCATAGAATGAAAGAATACTATTGGCCTCAGGTTCCTTATGTCGAATGATAATCTCTGGATTAGATGTTGGATCTGTCACATCCAATTCTGCTCTTGGATCATCCGTACCAATACCAACATTGCCACTGTCATAATAGATATCACTTCCAATCTGGGACCATAAGCAACTACCTCCACCAGTTGCTGCAGTTGTTTGTATTGATCCATCTGGAAACTTGAAACCATTAGTAGTAGAGTGGATCATTCCGTCTACTTGCAACCTGCTAGTCGGATCTACCTCGCCAATGGCCACATTTCCATGCGGATCAATTACCAAACATGTTCTCCCGTTTGTTCTATCATAAATTATAAATGAGTTTGGCGCTAGATAATGGGTACTCTCAGTCGATTGCAACTCAAATTTCGCCCCATCATGCGACATTAGCTCTATACCTCCCGCTGAATCAAGACTCCTGAAGATAGCTTGAATCCAACCAGAACCTTTTACGGTTAATTCCTCATCAATAGTATTAGTTCCAATGCCGACATTGCCCATATGGTAAATAGGATCAGTGTTGCCAGCCCCTTGTGGGAACCAATCCTCATCCTGCATACCTTCGTAGCTCTCACTAATCTTAGATCTTGCACCTTCATTCTCCCCAGATGTTGTGCTCATTCCTAACACCTGAGTTTTAACAACATTCATTGTCCCTACTACTGGCAAAACAGCAGCTGCAATCAACAGCGTACAAACTAATATACCTACTGTTTTTTTGTTCATATTTTTTTACCTCCCTCAAAAAAGGTTTTATAAAATTTCAATAATTTATTAAAATTTAAAATTTTCCTCTATATTTTACGACAATTGTTAAAAAAAATATGTTTTTACGTTGATTTCATTTCAACAAAAAACCGTTACTAAAAGGAATTTTTATTCTGGTTTCCCTCGACTGCTCTAAAACGATTCGATAAGTTATAAAAATATATTATATCTGATAGATATAGAAAGTATTAAAATACCGGTAAATTAGCGCTCAAATCCCGATGCGGGCATTAAATTAAGTGATTTGAACTTGGAATTACAGTCTCTCCCCCTGCACTAAACTATAAG
>JBHLMQ010000091.1:0-2547 GCA_048938005.1 Promethearchaeota archaeon
TTCTGTTGTATGGAAAGTATAAAGGATAGCCTTTTAATTAAAGAACATTGGCCTGATGTTGAGGTTACAATATTCTTTATTGATATTAGGGCTTTTGGTAAAGGATTTGAAGAACTTTATTCACGTTCAAGAGAACAAGGTGTTTTGTTTATACGCGGGCGCCCTGGTAAAATCAAAGAAAATCCCATCACTAATAATCTTATTGTCAGTGCTGAAAATATAAGCACTGGAACAATGCTCTCTGAAGAATTTGATTTAGTGGTGCTTTCTATAGGAGTTGAAGGTTCATCAGAATCTATTCCTTTTCCTATTGCTAAGGATTCAAAAGGATTTTATATTGAGGCACACCCCAAACTTCGACCAGTAGATACTCCAACTGATGGTATTTTCATTGCTGGTGGAGCAGAATCACCAAAAGATATTAGAGAAACTGTTACACAAGCTAGTGCTGCAGCAGGACGTTGTGGAAATTTGCTTTCAGAAGAAAAGTTCCATGTAGAACCTTTATATGCATTTGTGGATATCGAAAAGTGTACTAGTTGTGGCACTTGTGTATCTCGTTGTCCTTACGGTGCTATTAGCGTTGATCAAGAAAAAAAAACACCAGCAAGAATTATTCCGGTGTTATGTAAAGGTTGTGGAACATGTGCAGCAGATTGCCCTACAAATGCTATTACCATGACAAATTTTACAGATGCTATGATCCTCAGACAAATTGATATCGCTCTTCGTGAAAATGCGTCAGAAAAAGTATTAATTTTTGCTTGTAATTGGTGTTCATATGCTGGGGCTGATTTGGCTGGAACAAGTCGAATCCAATATCCAACTAATACGAGAATTATTAGAACTATGTGTTCAGGACGAGTAGATATTTCTTTCATTAAACACTGTTTTAACCGTGGAGCAGGAGCTGTTATGTTGACTGGATGCCATCCACAGGATTGTCATTATATTTCTGGTAATAATTTTGCCATGAAGAGAGAAAAAAGAATAAGAAGCTGGATGAAGAAAAATAATATTGCCCATGAAAGATTTATCATTGAATGGATTTCTGCAGCAGAGGGAAAAAAATTTGCCGAAATAGTCTCGAAAGTAAGTAAAATAGCTTTAAAATAGATATTTATTTCTTGCTTTTTCTTAAATAATTAGAAATTTTTGGTAATAAAGGGATAAATTCAAGAGGGTCTCCAAAAACAGGAACTTTCCTTTCCGCTAACTTTTTAAAAATTCGTTCTCGATCCTCTGGGCGGTTCAAACGTTGAATAATTGGAATTAATGGTTTATTATATTTATGTCCTAAAGATAAACTTTCTACCATGCTAAATTCAAAAGATTGATTATCTCTGGAACGAAATACAGGTATTAAATAAAAACTTGGCATATCCAAGATTAATCCATCTATTTTATTATCAGATAGAGCAATGTCTATGATATCATAAACAGTATTACCAAAAAAGAATTGTGCGGCTAAATCTAAAGGATTTTTTGAACTCGTTCCGGGCAAAATAAATTTTGAATTTAATTTTTCTTGAATCTCAGGGCTAAAATGAGATATTTTCATTCCGGCTTTTTCAAGCAGATCAACTAAAATCACTCCATAACCCCCGCTTATACTTAAAACCGCCAAATTATTTAGTTCAAAAATTCCATAATAATCTATTAATCGAGCGGTATATATCAATTGTTCTAATGAATCTACCTCGATTATATTATACTGCCTAAACAGAGCTTCCCAAAGACGATTATCTCCTGAGATTGAAGCAGTATGAGTTTTTGCTGCAATAGAACCTGTTTTGCTTTGACCCCCTTTTAAAACTACGATTGGTTTAGTATTTTGTTCGAGAACTACTTTTAAATCATCAATCCTTCCTTCTTTTATCCCCTCTAGATAACATAAAATAATATTTGTTTCTGGGTCTTTACTGAAAAAATATAGTAAATCTACAAAATCTAAATCAGCACCATTCCCAAATGAAAATACTTTTGAAAAATTAATTCCATATCGTTCTGCTCCATATACTGCAATATTGCAGATCCCTCCAGATTGTGCAATAAAACCAATATTTCCTGGTATTGTGGGGAATTCTGGACGCCATGCTATTCCTAATTTGGGATAAAATAATCCTAATCCATTTGGTCCTAGGATTCTTACTTTATTTTGTGCTCGTTTTAATAATTCCTTTTCTAAATTAATGCCTTCTTCTGTACCAGAATCAGAGAACTCAGAAGTAAAAACCGTAACTAATTTCACGTTCTTTCTCACACAATCATCAATAACACTTAAAATTTGGGACGGAGGGACTGCTATAAAGGCAAAATCAACTTCTCCGGGAATTTCTTCTAAGGTTGGAAAGATCTTATTCTTATCGAAATTAGGTATTTCTTCAACCGAAGGATGAACAGCATAAACAGGACCTTTAAAATATTCAGCATGATTTCTTAAAAAGAAATATTCTCGCTTTTTAGAAGGTCCAATAACCGCAATAGATTTAATATTGTTGATAAAAGAAAGGTCTTTAACTTTTAAATCATGAGACTCTAACTTAT
>JBHLMQ010000091.1:2647-7116 GCA_048938005.1 Promethearchaeota archaeon
CTCATTTTCAATTTTGTAAAATAAAAAAATCGAAAATTTTAAATAAAAATGTTACAGTTATGTAAATCAGCAAAAATGTCTAAAATTTAGAAGGGTGAATTTCATACACTGAAATTTTACGACTTTTTGGTGATGTTCATAATATCTTCAATTATACATGATTTAAGATATATGAACTGTAAAAAATGGAAAAGATAAATTATAAAACAATCTATAAAAAAAATTGAGAGTTGATATAAAAATGAAAAAAACAAACAAGATGCTTTTAATTTTAATCTGTTTGACTCTTTCAATAATTCCAACAGGATTTATTGCTTTCATTGTTGCGGCCCCATCTGAATCTCTTAGTGTTGAGTATGATGATAAATATATTGCAGTGGATTGGCAATCAGGTCTTGCGGGAGAGTTAGCAATGCCAGAATATTCAGGTGATCCACTCCAAATGCCTAGTGGTGCAAAATCATCACTCCAAACGTCTAGCGCGCTTCAAACATCAGAAGCATATGTTGGACAGCAAGTATTTGACTGGTATCTTTGGGCTATAGGAGCCGTTTTTGGTGCTGCTAATGGACCTTATATGACTTGTAGGGCAATAAGTGAATATGCAGAAGTATGGGTTGCGGATGATCTGTTTTTCCTCCCGGGGGATCCACGTAATAATAAGCCTGCTAATTGGACAATTACGGATGAGATGTGTCAGTACTTAGCAGAAGAAATTGATGAAATAATATATCCTACATGTAGCGAGTATTTTGGGAAGTCTCAAGATAGAGATGGGACTAATAATGTATTCGGTTATAATTGGACTTACGCCACTGATAATCCACAGAGAATAATGATAAAAGTATTGAATATAATTGATGATAATTATTTTTATCCTGATTATCCTTACTTTGCTATAGGTTTTTTTAGCCCAGGTTATACAGGTTATTATGATCGAAATTTAATTCATCTTGATTCATGGCAATGGTGGCGAAGATTAGGCGAACCACCTATGTCGTGGCTTCCAGATTTATTTGTAGACGAAGCGAAAAAATTTAACTATGAATCAACAACTGCTCATGAATATCAACATTTGATCCATAATGATTGGCAACCCCCTGATTCTGCATTATGGATGAATGAAGGATGTTCTATGTACTCTGAATTTCTATGTGGATATGGATTATCAGTTGACCATGTTAATGCTTTTTTCGTTACTCCAGATAATTCTTTAACTGTTTGGGGTGATCAAGGTAGTATTAACATCCTAGCAGATTATGGTGCGGTTAATTTGTGGACTATATATTTAAGTGATCATTATGGTGGTGCTGATATAATACGTCAATATGTACAATCAGGTATTACAGGAATCGAAGGTATCAATGCGGCCTTAGCTTATTATGGGCATAAGGAAGATTTCTTTGATGTTTATCATGATTGGAGGTTAGCAAACTTAATTCGCTCTGATTTTCCAGGTTGGGGAAAATATAATTATAAAAGTGTTGATATAACTGAGCTAGATCCATTACGCATTTACAAAGAATCCGGATTACCTGTTCCTGAGAAGAAAGGAATTGATTATGGAACAACAATTACTGAAGAGGACTATGACACGGGTGTATATAGGGTTGGACCTTTTGGATCTGATTATATTGAATTTAGTGATTGGAGAAGAGTTTTTTGGGGAAAGATCTCCTTTAATGGGGATGAACTATCCTATCCAGGTTGGATACCGACAGAAGATGGATTATGGTCTGCCTTTGGGGATGAAATGGATAAATGGCTTACCGCAGAAGCGTATGTAGATCCAGGAGACCCAGTTCTTGAACTTGTTACGAAATATAATATCGAACAATATTGGGATTTCGGTTTTGTACAGGCATTTAATGAAACTTCTGGGGAATGGGTATCCCTTGAGAATGAATATACTACTGATTTTGCCGTGGCTGATGCCTATCCAGATATTATCGCAGAACTTCCAGGATTGACAGGGAAAAGCCCTGGTTGGCCAGATGAGTGGACAACAATGTCTTTTGACATTAGTTATTGGGCTGGTCAAACAGTACAATTAGCTTTCAGGTACATGACTGATTGGTCTACAACTAACGATGGCTGGTTTATCAAAGAAGGGAGTGTAAGTGGAACTCCCTTAACAATAGTCTATGATACAGTTGAAGCTAAATTTATGGTATCAGTAGTTCAGGTTATTGAGACTTGGAAACACACGATTTACATCCCTTGGGATATGCGTGTTAATGATTTAACAAATGAGGGATCAAGTTTATTATTTAACTATTGGAACTTTAAAGTTATTCTAGTAGTAAGCCCAATTATGGAAGCTGGTTTTACAGATTATTCTATAAAAGCGCAAAGATTCAAATTTTGCTGGTGGTTTTAAATTAAAATTAACTAATTTTTTTTTTCTTTATAAATTCTTTTTAATTTGAATTTTTTAAATTAGATTCTAAATTCGTAAAATAATAGAATTTAAATTTCTTATTTTTTTTTATAAATTTCTTGTAGATAGAATTTTTAATCTTATTTTCTGACAGAAATATAAATAAAGTTTTTATTTTAATAAAGGGAATTTGATCCTTGCCTTCTTTTTGTCATATTTGTCCAAAGAAATATTTACATTAATGTAGATTATTCAAATTAATCTACAGAACTGTCTAATTTTTTTAATCTTTATAATCCCACATGAGATTTTCAATTTTGTAAAATGGAAAAAAAAAATTTATATACTACACGTCATAATATAAGAATCACTGAAAACGTCTAAAATTTCGAAGGGAGTAAATCACATTCAGAAGTTTTTAGACCTTTTAGCGTTGTTCGTAATATCTACAAATAACCCTTGATTTGGGATATTGAACAATAAAATTGGAAAAAAAATTAAGAAAATATTAAAAAATTTGCAAAAAAAGAAAATTAAAAGATGATATAAAAATGAGAAAAAAACAAATAACCGCATTCCTAATAGTCTTCGCCTTTATAAATGTTGGCATCGTCGCATTAACAGCATTCACAACAGCAAAGAGTACTACTATAACTTTCCCCACAGAATGCGCATTATTGGATCTTACTCATGAAAATTTTGATGAGAAAGAAGCAAATGCTCTTACAGTAGAGCCGATTGGATCACCTATGGGTCAACCTGCTCAAGTAGGGGATCCATATGACTTTATGGTTTCTGATGACGGGTTGGGTATAGATTATCTAGAACACTTTATAGTTGTTAATGAAGGAGATCACATTCTTTTGTTAATTACAAAAGATGCTTATGATAGTTTTGATGGCACGTATTATCATTTTGATAATCCTATTGGTGATGCTAGTGCACCATGGTTAAGAACTGAAGATTTGATCTCAGTTCCCATGTTAGATTATTTAATGGATGAATTCGATGACAATATTTATGACACAATGGCTGAAATTTATGGAGTTCCAGCCTCACGACCTGATAATGAATCACTTCCTGATTATGATGAAAAAGATAAAATATGGACATTGATTTTTAATATCAGAGATGAAGCTTATTATGATCAGGAGGCTGAGTCTTATATCGCAGGTTACTTCTCATTAGCCGATAGCAACACTTATCAAAGAAATATGATGCATATTGATACTTTTGAATGGGAAAATAGAACTGGTACTTATGGTGATCCTTGGTTTCTTGGAGGAGACAGGGCTAGACCTCATCTCTATGAAGGTGTTTTTGCTCATGAATATGAGCATATGATCCATGCTGATATAGATCCTGACGAGCCTTCTTGGGTTGATGAAGGTTTAGCAGATTTAGCGGGTTTCTTCTGTGGTTATGGCCATTTTGATGGTCATATATTCAATTATCTTGCTTATCACCCAATGGTTTCACTTACTTTCTGGGGTAATGGATTAGAAGATTATGGTTGTGCCTATTTATTCCAGCTCTATTTATTTGAGCAATTTGGTGGAGCTGCATTCACTTCAGCTTTAGTACAGGAACAAGCAAATGGTATTGAAGGAATTGAAAATACATTAAGAGCTTTTGGATTTACTGAAACTTTCGATGAGGTTTTCGATGCTTGGACGATTGCTAACTATATAGATGACACTACTAAAGCAGGTGGTAAATATGGCTATGAATCACTTGATATTGGCTCAGCAGATACCAGAGGTGCAACTATAGAATGGGTATTAGCTAATGTCTGGTGGGGACCACCTCTTGATTTCCCATTTCATGTACCTTCAGATTGGTTCTATGGCATCGAACCCCAACCATATACTGCCCATTATTTCCGTTTCAATAGTCGAAGGGCAGCTATGTTATATATTGACGGTGATGACTTTTCTGGTACAACAGCTTATAGTGGAACCTATGAATGGTATTCCGATGCTCAAGCTTGGGCGTGGCGTAGCTTTAATCAAAGTTTTGATATTCCAGTTACAGGTGCAACACTAGACTTTATGACATTCTTTGAAATTGAAGGTGATTGGGATTATGG
>JBHLMQ010000038.1:0-3596 GCA_048938005.1 Promethearchaeota archaeon
ACCAAATGTTGATAGTTATTCTGGTTTCCGAGATAATGATAAGAAATCTGAGACGGGATTGAGAGAATATTTAAATTCTAAAAAAATTAAGCGAATTTTTGTGTGTGGACTCGCATTAGATTATTGTTGTTACTATACAGCTATGGATGGATTTGAATTTGGCTACAAAGTCTACTTTTTAGTAGATTTAACACGCGGAGTTGACTTACCAGAGGGTAATGTTAGGAATGCTTTAGAAAATATGAAAAATAAGGGTATTAAATTCACAAACCTCGAGAGTTTTAAATAATAACAGTTTTTTTACATCTTTCTTTTCAGATATATAATGGATAATAAATTTCCTCATAGAAGTATTTTAATTGTTTGTTCGGTAAACACAGCCAGAAGTCGAATAGCAGAGGGATTCTTAAAGAATTTTTTTCTCAAGCACAATTCAGATGTCAAAGTTAGATCAGGTGGTATTTCATCTCATGCCAGAGATGGTATGATCATATCGATGGATGCTAAGCTAGTCATGGAAGAAATAGGAATTAAATTATCAGAAACTGCTCTCTCATCTGATTTGAAAAAGCATCCCGAATTAGTAGAAGAAGCAGATTTGATACTTACATTAACTAATAAGCATAAAGAAGAAATCCATGATTTTTTTAATATTAATAACAAAGAAATTTTAACTATTAAAGAATTTGCTGGAGAAGTTGGCGATATTGAAGATCCTTCAATGAAGGAGCTTCCGGGATTTAGGAAAGCACGGGATGAAATTATTAATTGTTTAATGATAGGATTAAAAAAATATTCATTTTAAAAAATGATAGAGTATATAATAATTGCAATTCTTCAAGGATTATTTGAATGGCTACCTATTTCTAGTTCTGGTCAAGTTATGATTATATCTATGAATTATTTTGGCATTTCTCCTGAGCAAGCCTTTAGTCTTGCTATATGGTTACATTTAGGAACAACTTTAGCAGTATTATTTAAGTTTAGAACCGATTTTGTTAAGGTTGTAAAAAGTTTTATGCCTAGAACTTATAAAGTGGATGAAATAGATGTTAGAAAGAGAAATTGGCTAATTTATGCCACAATAGGCACCGCAATTAGCGCAATACCACTCTATTTCATATTTAAAATAATTATTTTAGGAGCATTTACAGCTTTTCAAGGAGATTTAATAACATTAATTATTTCTGGAATGTTAATTGTTACTGGACTAATTCTACTTAAAACACGAAAAATCTATGGTAAAAATACAATAGAAGAAGTTCCACAAAATTCAATCTCAAAAGATAGTTTTTTATCTGGGCTTATTCAAGGAGTTTCAATATTGCCTGGTATTTCTCGTTCTGGAGTTACAGTGTCCGCAATTCTATTAGAAAAATATAATCAAGATGATGCATTAAGATTAAGCTTTTTAATGTCAGTACCTGCTGCTATTGGATCTATTATTGCTGAGATTATTTTTGGAGAGGGCTCTATTCTCGGAACACTTGATTTATTTATAATTCTCGGAGCAATCTTAATTAGCTTTTTAGTAGGTTATTTAACTATAGAACTTTTACTCCGAGTTGCTCAAAAAATAAGTTTTGGATATTTCTGTATTTTATATGGAGTAATCGCTTACTTAATCATAATACCTTTTATTATAATTCCTTAAAGTGTCAAAGCATAGTTCTTTATATATTCTTTTAACTCATTTTCGATATTTGGTATCCCTTTAAAACTTGGAAAATCGTTTAAATCTATAAGGTAAAATATGTCTTGGTCAATCAGTTGAACTAAATCAAATCCAAAAATCTTAAGTTTTAACTCTTTAGATAAAATTTTCGACAACTTTATAATATCTTTTGTAATTTCAAATTCTTCCCGTTCAATCAAACTTACATCAATATTTTCAGGTTTTTCCCTTAAATATAAATAAATAGGATTTTCTCTTTTAATTCCGAAGATCTTATCTCCAACTACATATACTTTTCGCTCTATACCATCACATTCAATAAATTGTTGAATATAAACATCATAATATAAGAATTGTTTATATCTTACACAGAATTTATCCACTTCCTCTATATTTTGAACTAAGAAATTAAATCGATTATATTTATCATGCTGATAATGACTTTTAATAACGATAGGCAATCTTGGTAAAGCCCATTTTTTAAATTTTTTTATATCTCTTAGAGAATGTGTCCATGATTTAGGGATTAAAAATTTTTTTAAAGTCTCTGAATTATCTTTTAAAATCTTTCTTATTGCAAAATCAAGAGCAATTTTATTCTTACACATTAAAACAGTATCTATATCATGCAAAGTAGGTATTTCATATAATTTTGCATAATGGAGTAAATCTATTGAACATTCAGTTCTAACTTTTACAATTAGTAAATCGATATCTTCGAATAAGTTTGAAATGTTCTCTAAATCAAGAAAATTCTGTGTTGGATCATGTAACTTTAATGAAATTTCTTTATCGTCTTTTAACTTTTTAATGACTTTTTTAATAACTTTATGATTCTTGATGGCAGAAAGAACAATTCTTTTACCCATTATTGATAAATTAAAAGGTCTATATGTTCTTAAATTTTCCTTTAGTTAGTGAGAATAAGCATAAATAAATCAATATAGCACCATAGTAAAAATCAATAAAATATAAAATTAAAAAAAAAAATTGAAATTTAAATTTTAGATGATTTAACATTAAACTTTTTTACTAGCCAGATTGAAATAATACAGAGAATTCCAATCAGAAAATAGAAGTTATATCCAGGAATAACCGGTGGTGCAGGCTTAGGAGTACTAACAACCACTTTAATACATTTTGAGAGGGTATCACCATAATCATTATGCGCAACTGCTATGAAATAGTACTCTCCATCTTGATATCCTGTTAATGGAAGTACATGAATTTGAGTGTCCTCCGCTAAAGGAATGAGAGATCCGTTAATTTGAGTTATAAAACTATCATATTGATATACTGAATAACTTATCGCATTACTAGAACTATTCCAAAATAAGCTAAATGTACCATCACTATCAGGAGAATCCGCATTGGACCATAAATTAATTGGTCCTGGAGGAATCTGGACTGATACTTTAAGACAATTGGATAATGTATTCCCATATTCATTATGAGCCACTACAATGAAATAATAATCTCCACTTGTTAACCCACTAATTGGAAAGGTTAAATCTTCAGTTTCGAGTATTAATGGTGTTAAACTTCCGTTTATCTCAGTTATAAAATCAGAATATTGATACACAGAGTAATTATCTGCATAAGCAGAACTATCCCAGTTTAAATTGAAATTTCCATCGTCATCACTAGTTCCAGTATCAGAATAAAGAGTAAATGGTCCTGGAGGAATCTGGACCGATACTTTAAGACAATTGGATAATATATTCCCATATTCATTATGAGCCACTACAATGAAATAATAATCTCCACTTGTTAACCCACTAATTGGAAAGGTTAAATCTTCAGTTTCGAGTATTAATGGTGTTAAACTTCCATTTATCTTAGTAATGAATTGAGAATACTGATAGACAGAATAGTTTTGTGCGTTTACGGATATTGTCCAATTTAAATTGAAATTTCCATC
>JBHLMQ010000038.1:3696-30007 GCA_048938005.1 Promethearchaeota archaeon
AGACAGAATAGTTTTGTGCGTTTGCGGATATTGTCCAATTTAAATTGAAATTTCCATCTGTATCAGGTGTTCCAGCACCTGTTGTTAAGTTAAAATTACCTGGGGGGATTGGTTTCCATAAGCACGTATGGAAATTTAGCTTATTAAATGCGTTTTGCTGGAATCCTGTTAAATCACTATGATGAGCACAAACTAATTTTTGAACATGTGTGTATGCATAATTCACAAGATCCTCAATTATAATTTGTTGTATATCATCATATTTTGCTTCTCTTGCTTTTGGATCTGTTATTTTAAGAGCCTCATCCATCCATTGATTATAAAGAGGTTCGTCCACTTCTCCATAATTACTCGCAGATCCTGGCGTGAATAATGGGTTGATAAAATCACTTGGATCATTATAGTCGGGCCACCATCCCATATTTGCTAGATGAAACTCATATGTTGTATAGCCAGGAATCCTGTATAGACGATAAAGAAACTCATAAAAAGACATTCCAGTAAGAGTGACATTAATTCCTATTAACATCAAATTTTCCATTAATAATATACCAAACTTGGCCCTTAATAGATTATCTGTATTATAAATATATTTCAATTGCATAAAATTTGCGTTTATCCAATTATAATGATCAGGATTTGCATATGGATTATCTGGATTATAGGAGATATTCCAACCTACACCATAGCCCATCCATTGCATTATCGTTCGTGCAAACGTAATGTTAAATGTAGGATAATCAAAAGTATCGTTTGCATAAATAATACCATTTGGAATGGCAGATTTTAACCGTTCAGCAGTACCTTCCATGATTTCATCAATTATAAAATCATAGTCAATAGCATAAGCAATCGCTTTTCGTGTTATATTATCCAAAAAGTTATTATTCATACTAATGAGGTTAATATCCGTGCTTGTTTTTTCAGATTCCAATACCGTTATACCGGGATCATTCTTTAGGATCGAAATCATATCAGGATCAATGGTATTAACATATAAAGATTCAATTCTATCAACCATACCAATATCTCCATTCAACAGTGCTAGAAATCTATCAAATGGATCAATAATAATTGAGAATACTAAAGATTTAATTTGAGCTGGTCCCTTTCGATAGTCTTCAAATGCATGAAATGTAACATTTACTAAAGGATTATAACCATCAAAAACAAAAGGACCAGTCCCAACTATATCTCCTGTCTCATCTGTTGGAATTCTTGTTGTAGCATGCGCAGCATGAGCCGTGGGTGATAATATGTACATGGAGGGGAAGCATAATAATGCTTCGAATGGTGCATAGTAGTGATTTAACACAAATCTTACGGTATAATCATCAATAACTTCAGTCCTATTAATAATTAGAGTTTGATTAGGCCACACATATAGCTGTGCTGTAGTAGGATAATACCAATCAGTTAATTCACCAGTAGCATTCATGAAATATTGATATCTATCAACACTAAATTTAACGGCTGTTGCATTAAATGGTGTGCCATCGTGAAATGTAATATTTGGTTTAAGAGTGACTGTGTAATTCTTATAATCAGCGGACCATGTACCCATATCAGCTGCTAGATTAGGGATAATTGCGTTTGAAGGGTCTGAATAGTTATAAGTAAATAGACCTTCAGCCACTTGATCTAAGACATTTATGGAAGCAATATCCCAAGCATCTACTGGATCAAGATCACGAACTCGAGATGAGAGTCCATAGATAAACGGAATATTGGATTCTATGTCTACAACTTTAACATCCACGATATCTTCTACAATTTTATCGCTATTGTGCACTTCTATTCGGTATTGATATGTACCAGTTGAAAGTTCATCAATATTTATATTCACTGGCACACCTGAATCCCACACATCACTTTGGACTAAATCCATACCTTTATAAACATAATATATTGGAGTAGAAACATTCATTGCCGTAATATTCCAGGTAATGCTATTTCCTATAGTTCCTTCAAAAAAAGTAAGATCATTGGGACGTGTTATTTCCATACTATATTGAGTACGGTTCCATTGGCATATATGAAAATTCAAATTATTAAAAGCATTTTGCTGAAATCCTGTTAAATCACGATGATGAGCACACGATAAGTTTTGAACGTATAGATATGCCAAAGGCATGAGATCCTCAATTATATATTGTTGCATTTCATCGTATTTAGCTTCCCGCGCTTTAGGATCTGTTATTTTAAGAGCCTCTTCCATCGCTGTATTCAAGTATAAATCGTCTACTTGTGCATAATCATAAATTTGCGAGGGATTTAATAATGTATTAATATAATTAATTGGATCATTATAATCCTCCACCCAACCTGCCATAGCAAGATGAAAATCATCTCTACTATAGGGGGGAAAACCAATCAGATAACTAATATATTTAGAAAAACTCATTCCATTAAGAGTTAATTTTATCCCTAGATTTTCTAAATTATCCTTTAATAATATGCCAATTTTTCCTCGTAACAGATTATCTGCGTTATATATATATGTATATTCCGCGATAGGTGGCATTGTTCCGTTTATGTGTTGGTGAAAATCATGATAGTCATTTACTCCGTCATTATAATAAGCAGGAACAATTCCACCATCAACAAGGAACTGTCTTGCCTTAGTAATATTATAGACAGGATAATTAAAAGTATCGTTTGCATATAAAATACCATTCGGAATGGCTGATTTTAACCGTTCAGCGGTGCCTCCCATGATTTCATAAATTATATAATCATAGTCGATAACATAAGAAATCGCGTTTCGCATCGTCTTACTCAACAGGTTATTATTCATAAGAATGAAATATGTAATTAAGTTCGTCTTTTCTGATTCCAAGACGGTTATGTCAGGATCCTCTTTTAAAATGGAAATCATATCAGGATGAATACTATCGATCATATCAATTTCTCCATTTAACAGTGCTAGAGCTCTATCAAGGGGATCTTCAATAATCGAGAATATTAGAGACTTAATTTGAGCTGGTCCCTTCCGATAGTTTTCAAATGCATGAAATGTTACATTCACACCAGAATTATAACCATCATAAACAAAAGGACCTGTGCCAAATATTTTTCCAGTATTAATATCAATTCTTTCTGTTAGCGGAGTTTTTGATGGAGCTAATATGTACATGGCGTTGAAGCATAATAACGATTCGAATGCCGCATAATAGTGATTTAACACAAATTTTATGGTAAAAACATCAACAAATTCAGTCCGGTTAATAATAAGCGTGCCATTAGGCCACCTATATAACTCTTGAGTAAGAGGAAAATCATTAGGATCAGTTATTACACCAGTAGCGTTCATGAAATATTGATATCTTTCAACACAATATTGAACGGCTGAATAATTAAAGGGTGTGCCATCGTGAAATGTGATACCTTGTTTAAGGGAAACTGTGTAACTCTTATAATCAGCAGACCAGTTACCCATATCAGCTGCTAAGTTAGGGATAATAGCGTTTGAAGGATCTGAATAGTTATATGTAAATAAGCCTTCAGCCACTTGGTCTAGAACATTTAAAGAGTCCTGACCCCAGACATCTATTGGATCAATTTCTAGGGGTCCACGTGCGGCTCCATAAATAAATGAAGTGTTGTTTGCACCATTACTCAGCGTAGGACTTATATCATTGTTGGTTGCTTCATTTTGATAAAAATCAGTTAAGCCTGGTAAGTTAATGAAAATCGAAGTAAAAATTAGTAGTAATATACTAAGGGATTGAAAACTTTTTTTCATTAGATTCACCTTAAGAATATTTGTCACATTATTATTTTTAACTTTTACGTATAATTGGATTAAATTACTTTTTATGCAGTATATCAATCTTAAACCATTCTCCAATTAAAATAGTTTATATTCAAGATTCACATAAAAAGAGTATCATGGTTAATTAAGAAATGAACAAAAAATCTCTGGTATGAATAATTAGTAGATTAATTTTGGATAAATATTTCTTTCTTACCAGCTGTTTCAAATTTAAGATTTAAAATTATTATTTGGGATGACTCTTTGTAATTCCATGAATCTATTATGTTTTTATCAACTTGAATAGAAGATGGTCTATTTTCTGAGTAAATCAATAAATTAACCATTGCACCTTCTATATTTTCTACTGAAATACTTAATGAATCTTTAGTGGAATTCACATTGGTGAATAATTTTTTCGAACAAGTAACAAATTTATCAGGACATCCAATTAAAGCCATATTATTTAGTGTGATTGGGCATAAGATATAATACTTATATCCATATTTTTGCAATTTCCCTATTTCTATATAATTATCAGATTTAATTCTATTTAAGCCACCAGATAGATAATCATATACAATATATTCATTGCGATCAAATCCTAATTCTTTCAAAGTAAAATATGTTTCTTTCACTTTTTTAGGCCATATATTAGAAATTAAAATATATCGCCATGTCAAATTATCAATTTTTGAGTAAGTATCACATATATAGTATTTTCTATGTTTCCTAAACATAAGGTCATTTGCAGTTAACAATTTATCTGGTTTTAACAAAAGACCATCATTTCTACACGTTTTTTGTAAAAGGGGCCAATTAATATTTTCTTTTTTATCTCCAGGAGCTACAACACCTGCATTTAAAATTTGATACAAACAATTGAAATCGGGAAATCTTTCACCAAATGGTCTAAATTTCACATTTTCCATTGTTCTTGAACGGAATACGTCAGGATGTGAATTAATTCCTATAGCATGAAAAAGTATGTTTGTTTGAGTAGAATGAATAAATCTGTAAGACAATGGCCATCTATGGTTATAATCCCCTGAACACCTAGCAATGTTAACATTTGAATGTTTTATACTATGCAACAAAACCCCAGGGGTTTGCATGCAATAAAAAACGTCAATACCTTTTTCTCTCGCAGCAGTAGCCATGCTATTCAACCACTCTTCCTGAGCATTAAAATTTTTCCTCAAAATTGGCATACTTACAATTTGATTTTTCATCCAATCTTGTTCATAAACTTCAATTCCACTTTCTTTAGCATGTGCCATTAACCAGTCCCAGAATTCTTTTTTTAGTGGTACAGCATGATTTTTATATATTTTAAACTCAAATTTTTCAACATAAGGAGATCTTGCATCCCATCGACGATTATGAGCTGTAATCGGTTTTTTAAAACGTTCTCGATAAAAAGTTTTCAAATCTGTACTAAAATGCTTAGGATCTACTTCCCAACGTATGGTATTTCCGAATAGTCCACCCCCCATTAATCTTATAAGAGGTTTTAAAATAGATGTTAAAAATTTTCTCGTGTGTTTTAAATACCACCAACTATCAAAATTGTAATACCCTATAGGAATAGTATTTTCTTCAAAATAATCTTTAATTGCCACCATTGTATCTTCATAATTCATTCCCTTTTCTGGTTTATAGTAATAATAGGCCCCGTTATCTGTCCAAAAACCAAGATGAGAGGTCACAATATTAGCATAAAGGCTTTTGCGCTTAGAATTATGATATTTTAAGAGAATATCACCAAGATGCTCCATTGATTGGTTTATGCCTTTACTAAAAAGGAGTATGAATTTTTGTGAAAATCCTTGTGGTAATTTCTTGATCCCTCCTTGTATTCCACAAGAGATCCTTTTATTTTTATCTTCAGAGATTACAGTGTTCAAAAAACCATCCAGAGGGGAAATAATGATACAATTAAGATCTTCATCATATAAAATTACCGGTGCAGATGTAGTGTCAATTGTTCTTGATGGAGGACAAAAAATTGTATTTCTAAAAGTAAATATATTTGTATTGGGACTTTTATTTATGAATGAAGGAAATGAAGTAATAAGTTCGGAATATTTACCTGAAGCTGTGCTTTCTAAACCAATTGGAATCGAAAGCTCAAAAATAAGGAAATTTTGGTCATAATATTGTTTAATTGATGTATTTAAGTATCTTTCTTCATCTTCTAACCGATATTGTATATTGATTGATTTGAATGTCCCTAAGTTATCATCTCCGTGGCTTTCATTAATAGAAAATAATTCGAGATTTTTTAATTCGTTTTGAGAAGGATTGAAATTAATATAATCGGTAAATTTATGCCTAATTTTTATAATACCATTGATTAATTCTCTCTTGGCACCAAATGAAATTGTATATGTTCCTAAGTTCCTATTAAAATCAACTTGAGCTGTATTATCTTGATCTGGAAGCGTTTCCAATACTTTCTTTTTCTTAAAATCTTTTGACTTATATACGTAACTAGCATTAAATTTTGGAGAAACAAAGCGATCAAAAATTAAAGGAACTAGTAAATATAATATAAACAAAACTAAGATTATACTAACAATAATTAGTAGGATCAGAATCACAAGATAAATATCAAATGCCAATTAAAACACATAGATTTTATTTTTTAACCAAGTTATTCTAAAAGATGATTAAATAAATATTAAAGAATATAATAAATATGCTTCAACAAGTGTTATTTCTTCAATTTATAGCATTGATATTTAAGTCAAAATTATTTACTATTTTCATAAATGAATATACCGATTCAATTATTCATATTAAAATTATTTAAATATAATCATTTTATATAAGAAAATATCATGGCGAATAAAATTATTAATGTTGCTATAATAGGTGTAGGTGATGTGGCATCGGCTCTCGTCCAAGGAGTTGAAAATTACAAAAAAAATCCTGAAAAAACAATTGGGATACTTCCAGAAATCAACCAATATAGTATGAATGATATAAATTTTGTTCTGGGAATTGATGTTAATTCAAAGAAAATCGGAAAAGATCTAAGTCAAGCGATTTTTATTGAGCCAAATTGTAATATGAAACTATACGAACCTGATTTTATGAATACTCCTATTATTAAAGGACCAATCATGGATGGATTAGATAGTAATATTAAAGACATTATTCCAATTGATACAGATCAAAAACCTGTAGATGTCACACAAGAACTTAAAAATAAAAATGTTGATGTTGCAATAATCCTACTTCCAACAGGTTCACATAAAGCTGTAAAATTTTATGCCATGAGTGCACTTGAAGCTGGTGCATCTGTGATAAATGGAATGCCGTCACATGTTGTGAAAGATCCAGAAATAGTCGAAAAAGCAGAGCAGTTAAATCTTTCACTTATAGGAGACGATGTTAAATCACAAATAGGGGCAACTATTATTCATAGAACTTTAGCAAATCTCTTTCCGATGCGGGGAGCAATTTTAGATAAAACAATCCAACTAGATTGGGGAGGTTCGAGCGATTTTTGCAATTTATTAACACCAATGCAAAATGGTTCATTAAGATACGAAGAAGGAAAACGTCAATCTAAAACTGAATCAGTTATTGCTAATCTCCAAAATAAGAATTCAGTGGATTGTAAAATTTCCGCTGTAGATTATATACCATTCTTAAAAAATCAAAAAGAGGCTTATATGAGACTAGAGGGACGTATTTTTGGAGGTGCCCCGGTTAGAGTAGATATTACTATGTTTGTAGAAGATGGAAATAATTCAGCAGGAATTATTGCAGATTGTATTAGGATCAGTAAAATTGCAAAGGATAGAAAAATTGGAGGTATTCTACAATCAGCGTGCTCTTTTTTTGCTAAACATCCCCCAGAGCAACTAGATGATTATATTGCCAAAAAGAGACTTTTAGAATTTATAGAAAATAAAAGAGAGCGATAGATAAATAATTTTTATTTTTAACCTCTAACTTTTGCAGGAGTTTTAAATAGTTGTTGTTGCATAACAACTATATTATAGATATAATCTGATAACAAGCTAACTGCTTCAGGTATGCTTCTAAAACTTGGAAAATCATTGATATCTATAATGTAAGGTGTGCCATCTTCAGTTAATATATAATCAATACCAAAAATTGACATACCAATTTTTCTCCCAAGTCTTAAAATTCTTCTCTTTAATTGTTTGTCAATAGGTATACGAATATGGATTAATTCTAATGGAGTCAAATTATCATCTTCCTGTAATCTATTATGAGATGTAATAGATACTGCCCAACGATCAATAACATATATTTTATAAATGATATCAAAATTTCCTAAGTATGATTGGAAAAATAATTCATCTTCTCGATAATTTTCAACTAATTTCTTGAATTGGGAAATATTTTGTGCTATCCCAATAATTCTATCGTTCTTTGGTAAATTTGGTACGTTATGGGTGTCTAATTTAATAATTACCTTTGTGCCATTGGAACATGCATTAAAAGCTTCTTTCATAGAAAAAAATGTTTTTGGGATGTTTAATTTTTTTACTCTTTGTTCAATGAATTTAAAAGTTTCAGTCCTACTTTCACATATTTCAACTGCTTGTGTCCTATTTAATAGAGGAATATTCGGAGCAATTTCACGAATGGTTTTGTAGATTTCTTTATTTGATTCTTCAGAAAATATTTTTACAATTATTAATGAAATAGGGTACCTTTTTAATTGTTTTTTAAAATACTTAATGCTAAAAGAATTAGAACCTTTTTTTAAAAGGTTTATAATAGAGATATTGTAATTTTTGGAGCAGAATTTTTTGATCTTTTCGAAAACTTCAAGATCTCGATTACAAATAGAGCCTATGTATATTCTACTAAGCTTATTTGACACCCAAAAAACCCTATTTATTTTGATGATTATGAATAAATTAAGATATATAAATATATTGATTATTAATTAAGTTTCAGATGTTTTAATCGTTAAAAACCTTAGTTTTTAAAATTAATTGTTGACTTTTATTTTAAACTCATCACATTTAATACGAGACTTTATTATTACTCGTATTTAAATTATAGATTTTTTTATAAAATATTAAAAGGAAAAACCGTTTTTTTTAAAAAAGACTTTAAAGGTAAATTATGTGAAAAAAGTAGGAATAATAATTGATAAATATCATTTAAAGTATAAAGTTACTGAGTTCCTAAAATATTTAAAGTCTAAAGCGGATGTAAGGTTATATATTGAAGAATCTTTTCTTTTAGATAGCTCGAAACTAAATTTTGATGAAGATTTATTCTTTATTAAAGCGAAGGGGGATCTAGTCTTAGCATTTATAAAATTAATTGAAGAAAAGACTTCTATTCCAGTAATAAACTCTTTTAAAGGGACATGGTTAGCAATTAATAGATTTTTAAATAGTGTATTTTTAAAAAAAGCAGGAATTCCGATACCTGATTTTTCTTTAAATCCTAAAGGGAGTAATTCCCCATTTAGGGACTATATTATAAAAAATATAATAGATCAAAAAAATTATAAATTTAAACCGATAGTCAATAAAGCAAATGGGCAATTGATGGTAGCTGATGAGAGAGCTTTAAATGAAGTTGATAAAATGGATCCAAAATACAATTACCTCTATTATCAAAAATTTATTAAAAGTAAGTGGGAATATAAGATCTATGGTATTGGAGAGGAGGTTTATTTCTATAAACAATTACCTATCTTAGTTAATCCTAATAAGACGGAATCGCGAAGAAAAATTGATGAGAATCCTGAACTAAAAGAATATTGTTATAAGGCAATGGAAATCATGGATTTAAAAATAACTTCGCTAGATTTTCTAAAGTCAAAAGATCAATTTTTCTTAACGGATATTAATTGCACTCCAAATTTTAATTATATTGAGAAAGGCCCCAAAATAGTAGTAGATTTTTTATTAGAACAAGTAAAAAAATAAGGTAAATAAGGAAAATGAATATTGGAATATTATCGAAAAGAAAAACAATGATGGCAGCTAAATTGAAAGCTTGCCTGGAGATTAAAGGATTTACTGTTTCCATTTACACTTTAGAGAACTTAGTTATAAATGAATCTCTATTAAATCAAGATTTTTATATATTAAAATCAAAAAGTCTTTTTTTTCTATATGCTGGTTATTTTTTAGAAGCAAATAATATTCCTGTTATTCCAAATCCTCAAATATCTTTCATGCAGAAAAATAGAATACAGTCGCATTTTTTAATGAAAAAAATAGGATTAATGACCCCAGAAATTTATCTAGGTACCGCTGATACCTTTAGAAATCAATTAGATTTAAAAGATTTTCCATTTATTTTAAAACCAATAATGGGATCAGGAAGCAAAGGAGTAAGATTTATTAAATCATATAAAGATTTAAAAGGAAAAAACAACGGAATATTATACTTAGAAAAGTATATTAAAGGAGTTCATTATAATGTATATTTTATTGATAATGTAATTTGTACTTTAATTAAACCCCCTTTGGCACATGAACATGTTGATATGAAAAAAATACAAACACCTAATGATGTGAGAGATCTAATTAATAAATGGAAAGATTTTTTTAAGGGAGATCTTTTATTTGGACATTTAGATATTGTTAGGGAAGAATTTAGTGATAAATTATATGTGGTTGATCCTGGTTCATTTCCAGAGTTTACAAATTGGAAATGTAATAATTCCCCTGTAGAAAGTATATGTAATCTAATTTTAAATAAATTTAAGAAATTAAAGAGAAATTAAAATAATTCCTCATATAATTAATGGATATATATTATAAATGAGTAAGCAAGAACAACTGGAAAAATCTAAAATCTACGGAGAGAAACAAAAGGTAAGATTATATAAGATAAAGCACTTCATTTTTGATTTTGGGGGGGTCTTGATTGAAAAAACTTTTGTATTAAAGAATTTACTCGATATCATTGAATCAGATTTAAATATTTCTATTCCCCGTGATGAGAATTCATACATAAGAAAAATTAGAAGAAGTTTAAGTTCTGGAAGAATTTCTTCTCACGAATTTTTAGAGAAGATTTTTGATAAATATTATTATCCTTTTCAAAAAAAGAATGGAGCATTGCCTCCTAAAAAAGTGAATGTAGAATATTATATTGAGCTCTGGTTTGATTTATATTCTCAAGTAACTAATATATCTTCAGAAATGGCAGAAATAATAGAGCGTCTGCATCAAGCGGATTACAGTGTAAGTTTAATGTCAAATACTCATGATATTCATGCTAAATCGAATTTATTAAGAGGATTTTATGATATTTTTGATAATATTTTCTTATCCAATGAGATTGGTTTCATTAAACCAGATATGGAAAAATATAAGTATGTTTTAAAAAAATTAGATACAAAACCAAAAAAATGTATTTTTATTGATGATAAAATCCAAAATTTAGTACCTGCTAGGGAATTGGGAATCATAGTTATCAGATTTGAATCATTTGAAAAGTTTAAAAATCAATTAAAGGAATTAGGAATTGGAAACATCCGTAAAAACCTTAGGCATGAAATAAAGAAGAAATATAAAAAATATGAAAAAACTAAGAAGGAATATAAAAAAGCTAAAAAGGAATATAAAAAAGCTAGAAAAGATTATTTAAAAAAAAAAAGTAAATCTCTTAAAAGAAGAATGGAATATCAACGAAGACGCTCCCTCTATCGTAAGAAGAAAGCAGAATATAAGAAAGAGAAAGAAAAGAAAAAACAAGAACTTGAACCTAAACTAAAAATAACATAAAATTTCCTGATTTTTTATGTATTATTTTTGAGGTTTTTCTTTATCCTCTTGTTCTTTATTAAATTCCTCAACTTTTTTCATAACGGATTCAGATGGTGTTTCTGGTAAAGAGATTTTTTCATAAACCTCAATGAACTTTACATCATCAATTTCATTGGTCATGTGAGTTTGTAAATCCATTGCTAATCCGAATTTAACATACGTTAAATTTTGAAACAAAAACATTTTTGGAATAGTGATCTCAAGGGTCTTACTCTTAGGAATATAACTAATTTTAAAATCGGAAATATTATCTCTTGGAATTCCTTTGTTAATCATAAAATATTCTATCTTTTTATCGAAATCTTCGACTTTATCAATTATTTCTAAATTGTAATCTATGGATTGCCCTGCTAAAGGATGATTGTAATCAACAATAACTCTTCCTTGTAAAACATTTGTAACAGTACCTCGTTGTACTTGCCCTTGAGTTTGCTTAACAAATTCCTGTCCAATTTCAGGATTTTTACCTTCGTTTAATCTTCTAAATTTAGCTATTCCTATCCTCTCAATTTTCTGTGGATCACGTTTTCCAAAAGCTTTCGTAGGAGGGATTCTTACCGATTTTTTCTCAAAATAATTCATTTCTTTAATAGTTTCAGTAAGACCTTCGTTTAGAAATCCAGGTTTTCCTACAATAATAAATTCTGGAGTATAATACCCTTGCTTAGCTTTTTTTTCATCGTATATCCCGGCTTTTTTAGCGTCTTCTTCTGATGATACTCTAAAAATCTGACCTCTTTGAGTTCTTCCTGTTACTTTTATGAGGATAAAATCTCCTTCTTCAACTTTTTTCCCTAGCAATTTTGCTTTTTTTTCTTCTAATTTTTTGATTTCCTCTTGAATTTTCTTCTCTTCTTCTTCTTCTCGTTCCTCTGCTACTTCAGTTTTCTGATTTAATAATTCTTTGGCATTATCTATCATTTTTTGAGCAGTAGCTTTTCCGATACCCTTTAATTCAGTTAATTCTTCCACATTTGCTTCAGCTAATTTCTCGACCGAGTTTATTCCTGCTTCTTTTAATGAATCAATTTTTTTTCCAATCCCCTTTACATCTTCTAATTTAAGCGCCATTACAAATCAATTATATTAATTTTTAAAGGTAGACTAATAAAAAGTTAAGTTTTAAAGTATTTGATTACTTATAGATTTTACTAATAAAAGACGTCTTTATGAAACAGGCTCATATAATATACCTAACTTATCAGCATAACTCTTTACTTCTCTCATTTCTTGGGAGGTCGGTCTCCTATTGAGTTCTTCGTAATTGAATGCTTTCCACTGTGGTCTATACTGACCCATGATGTTCATAACCGCTTTTGGTAGTTCTTTAGCAACGTAATCTAAGATAGGTTTAGAACAGCATTCAATATGGTTTGGCATGACTAAATGCCTAATACAAATTTCTCCACTTCCCTCATCATGGATTCTTTTATGATTTCTGGAAATAATATCAAAATAATTGTCAATACCAGAATACTTCTTCGCACATTCATTATTACCATATTTAAAATCTGGTAGCCAAAAATCGATAAAGTCTATAATTAAAGATAGAGACTTATCAGTTAAGAAAAAGTTTGAATTCCATAATTGACAAATATTAGATTGCTGAAATTTTAAACTTCCAATGATTGTATGAATATTAGGAATCGGATCGCCTCCAACATAATTAATATTTATTGCTCCACGATCAACTAATTTTTCCGCTATTGCAGCCAACTGTTTTGTATTAACTTTTTGTGCTACATCTTCAATATCTTTTTTACCTTTCCATGCTTGAGAGATATCATAATTCTGGCAAAAAACACATCCAAAATTACATCCTTGAAAAAAAATTGTGCCAGATGGAATCAAAACAGGCTCTTCTCCCATATGAAGGAAAGCAGATGAGATATATGAATCTTTTGATATTAAACAGAATCCTTTTTTTCCATCGATTCTGTTAATTTCACATTGACGCTCACAAAAAATACATTTTTCAAGATATTTATTCGCTAGAGTCTCTGCTAAATGAATATATGAATTAGATGAAGTTTTGCGATTTTTAATTTCTTCGATATCTTTTTCTAACAACTCATTGAATTCCGAAGATTTTTCTTTTAAAAGTCTTTCAAGATCTTCAACTGAGTCATTAGGATTATATGCACATTCTACCGTTTTAGCAATTAGATATCTTGCTACTTGAGTACCATCAATAATTCCTCGATATGTTGAAAATCTTTTAAGAATTTCTTCATTTTTCCAAACAGATACCGAATCCGGTCGAAGAATTCTAAAAACCATAATAAAAAAGATTTTACTTTATTGGCTAAATCTCAAAAGATAGCCATTCAATAATATTCGATAGAAACTTAAGATTATCTCCGGCATCGAGCCCAAAATCGCTATCTTCGACCATCCAATCAGAAGACCCAACAGTTACACATCTACCTTCATAAAATTCAGAAACAACACAAATAGGAACTACACCAATTGTATCAATATCATCATCAATAAAATATTTGAATTCTGCTTTTTCAGAAGTTACTATTATATCATCTACATCTTCTTCTGAAATTGTAAAGAATGTACAGTTAGGAAAGACAACTTCATTAATTCCTTCTGTAATAGGATGGTTAAATAATTCTGTCACCAAAAGATTTTTTTTTTTAACTAAAAAATTTGATGGTGCTTCTTGAATAATCCCGTTCCAAAATCTCCGAACACCTGTCATTTTATATAATACTCTAATAGACCCCTTTTTCATTGAAATATCTCTATCTCCTCCCTCTCCACTAGTTAAAAGTAGACCCCCACCTTCTCCAACAAATTTTTTAATATCTCTTAATTCCTCCTGTGTAAATTTATCTCCTTTTCCATCTTTGGTATGTTGAATATTTCCAATGAATAAAATATCAAAATCTTCAAGCATATCAAATTCTATTGGCCCTTCATTTTTATCAATGTACTCTATTTCAAAATCATCCTCGCCAAGACTGAATTCGGGAAAATCTTCTATTTTTTCTTTATGGGATAAATCAACTATGATACTATAAGGCATTGTAAACACACTGAAGTAATTGTAATATATTGTTAGTTATTTTTTGCTATATACTTAAGAGATAATCCTTCTAGCTTAAGAACAAATAATTTATTTTGATAAAATTATGCTATTACTATTATTAAATATTTTCTTTTAAATTTTTTTTAAATGAAAATCACAATAGATAAAACTTAAATAGGAAGAGAAAAAAATATAGGAATAAAAATATAGGAGGAATGGTTTTATATTGGGATAAATTCACGGTCAGCGGGACCTTCTTTTTTGATGACTACAATATCAATACCATTCCCGCTTGCCATATCTCGTATAATACTCGAGGTTACCGCTTTTTTTATAATTTCTTTACCCTCTTCAATTGTTAAATTGTCTTTATACCTAGCCTCTAAAACACCATAGGAAAAATTTTGACCACTTCCTACTGCACAGTACTTCTCTGGTAAAATAGAACCATAGGCACTAATATCTAAAAGAGTAGGTCCTTCTTCTTCTGTGACCCCTCCTAAAATAAGACCAACTTCAAAGGGGAACATTTTATTTTGATATAAGATATTTGATAATAATTTCCCAGCTGATTTTACCAACATGGGCTTATGATCATGAGCTAATTGATATATATTAGTTTCAGCTCGTAGAACATCTACAAGATATTGGGCGTCTGCTACACCCCCAGCTGTCGTCATCCAAAGATGTTCTTGAATTTCATACAATTTCTCAGAAATCTTACTGGCTATAAAATATGCCATTGTGGCTCTTTTATCTGTTCCTAAAATGATAGCATCCTTACAGGTTAAACCAACTGTTGTAGTTCCTGTTTTGAAAGTTTTAGTAATAATATTTTGAGATTTTGATAAATTAATTTCAGAATTTTTTATAAATTCAGAATCAACTAGTTTTAATAAATCTTCTTTCCTCATAATTTCATTAAAGAACTTATAATATAATAAATTTCTTCTAATTTAATATAAATAAATTTTTATTGTTTCACCTTAATAAAAAGTAATTTATCAACTTGTATAATGTAATAATATTAGTTCTAGGACCTACTGGCTCAAAATATGTAGAAATTATTGCAAAATGTTCTTAATTAGTTTAAAATTAGCAAAGAACTTCTATTAAGACTGATATCAATGAAGTAAAAACAATAATTTTAAAACTGATTTAAATAATATTTTCTAAATGGCTGAATTAATAGGATATATTTTTACAATATTCACAATATTTGTATGGGCAATAGCTTCACTTGTTTATAAAAAGGGATTGGAAAAAACACAACCAAAAGCTAATTTATTATTTAGGCTGTGCTGTACTAGTCTCGGAACCTTTATATTCTCTTTAATTTTAGGAAATTATTTATTTCTTAGTAATCTTAGTTCACAAAATCTAACTTATTACATAATAGCTTGCGTTATATCTGGCTTGAGTGTTACAATAGGTGATTTACTTTACTATATGTCATTAAAAAAGATCGAGGCTTCACGCACTTATCCTCTCGTTCAACTCTCACTTGTTTTTGTAATTTTCTTTTTTGTAATTTTCTTTGGAGAAACAATCAAATTTTCTATTATAATAGGTGGAGCATTAATAATCTCAAGTGTTTTTATACTAAGTTCAAAAGATAAATCTGAAAAAAATGATATAAAAAAATCATTAAAAGAAAGAATTTCGGAAGATTTGATTGTAGGCATATTTTTAGCTATTGGTACAGCATTTTTTTGGGCACTTGCATATGTTTCATTTTATCAAGCAAGAGAAATTGGTGGAGATGTTTTTGTGTCCAACTTCTTTAGAGTAGGTTTTGGCATGATTACGATAGCAATATTAGGATTAGTTCAAAAGGATTATTATGCAGGCTTTAAAAAAACAAACAAGAATAACTTAAAATATTTTATATATATTGGAATCGCGGGAATATTATCTTTAGGTTTAGCAGATGCAATATATATTAAAGCTGCAGAAATTAATGGACCAGTTTTAACATCAGCATTCACAGCAAATACTCCTATGGTCCAACAGATTCTTTCAATTCTAATTTTAAAAGAAAACTTTCGCAGAAGGTTTTTATTTGCAGTGGTATTGATTATTATTGGTAATTATATCATTATATTCTTTTAATATTTGAGTAAAATATAGAAAATTTCTTACCAAGCAGTGAAATTTTTGATTAATATATTAAATTATTAGAGGGAATAGTAAAGATAAATAAAAATAATCAAAAGTATTATATATGTTAAAGTATAAAAATTAAATTTTTTAAAAGACTAATTATGAAGTTAGAATTACTCAATAAGAAAAAAATTCGAGCTGATGATTATATTAGTATATTAGCAATTTTGAATTTTTTTGTATTCTTTATTTTTTTTAGGCTCGAAGCAATTATAGCAATCGCCGTATATCCCCTTGCAGCTCTAACTATTTATGGTCTTTTAAATATTATAAATGGTTTAAATAAAAAATTGAATAATGGTCATGTAAATGTTAACAAGATTTTACGTGGAATTTTTTACATTATATGTTCAATTTCATTCTTGATCTATATAGTATTTCACCCCAACACTAAACTGTATATTATGATTTCTTTATTTGCTTTTATAATAATTAATGTAGGTATTGCTGGTATTATAAAAGGATTAATGATTGATAGCTACTCTAAAAAAAATCGTGTAGTAAACATTATTCTTGGTATAATCACAATAATTATTTGTATTATTGTTTTCTCTTCTAGAATGAATAATTTTTTATATAACATTGTTGTTCTCTCTCTCACACTATTGCTCAATATTTTTAGTAGAGCAGCATTATACTTAAGTGAGTATGGTTTATCTCTTTTGCATATTAGGAATTTTGTACTTTTCTTATATATAATCTCTGATTATTTACTTTACGTAGCAAGAGATGGTAATGTTTTATTAGCTAAAATAGAATAGAATAATTATTTTTCATTCATGTTGGAAAAACCTAGTCTTGTTATAAGTTTAAGAATTTGATTTATTGAAAATTACGAATAAAAAATAATAAAAATTATATCAAATCAAACTACTTAATTTCGTATTCCAAAAAAAAATTTAATTAATCTAAAAAGTGTTTCAATTATGACTGATGTTCATTTCAATAAAGAGAAAGGTTCAAAGTTAAAATTGTTTACTCCAGGACCAGTTTATGTACCTGAAAGAGTTCTGAAAGAAATGGCAAAGCCAAACGATACTCATCGATCTAAACCTTATTCAGAAATGCATCAAATAGCAACAGAAGGCCTTAAAAAGCTATTATACACTAAAAATGAATGTCTAATTTTTACTTCAAGTGCAACTGGTATAATGGAAGCATGCGTGAGAAATTTAGTAAGGGATGATGAAAAAGCATTATTTCTTTCAATTGGCGCTTTTGGAGATCGATGGTATAATATAGGAGTTACTAATGGAAAGAATTCTATTAAAGAGGGAGTTGAATGGGGTAATGCTATAACCCCTGAATTTGCTCAAAAAGCGTTGACTAAGGATGAATATGCTGTTGTTTTCATTCAAGCTAATGAAACCTCTACCGGCGTCTATAATCCAATTTATGAAGTTGCTCCGATAATTAAAGATTCAGGAGCTTTATTATGTGTGGACGCTACCTCTTCAATGGCAGGTGTGAAAGTGGAAGTTGATAAATTAGGTATTGATGTATGCTTAGCCTCTGTTCAAAAATGTTTTGCATTGCCTCCAGGACTAGCAGTTTGTTCTGTTTCAGAAGCAGCGTTCGAAAAAGCAAGCCAAGTGAAAAATAGAGGATTATATTTTGACTTTATAGACCTTAAGAAAAGAAATGCAAAACACCAAACCCCAACCACTCCTCCAATTCCACAGATAAGAGGGTTAGCAACTCAGCTAGATTATATATTAAATGAAGAGGGTTTAGAAAAGAGATTTGAAAGACATGAACAACTTGGGAAATATACCCGTGAGTGGGCAGAAACTGTTAATCTTGAAATGTTCCCTGAGAAAAGTTATGAATCAAATACAGTTTCAACCATAAAGAATTCACTAGATCTTGATATTCCAAAAATGGTTTCTATGCTTCTGGGAGAAGGTTATCGAATTGTTAATGGATATGGAGATCTCGCAAATATAACCTTTCGTATTGGGCATATGGGAGAAATTCAACTTAAAGATCTGGAAAAAATGTTAAAAGTCCTTAGAGATATTATTAACAGCATAAAATAAAAACAATTTACTTAATTTTTATTTTTCAATTTTATTTTTTTTTCTTGAAACTAAATTAAAATAATCGAACAAAAAACCTTTAAAGATTTATAAACTAAAAAAAATATCCAATTTAATTAAAATTACTTTGTGTGATATGAATGAAAATATTAATTAGCGATAAACTTCAAGATGAAGGTATCAAAATATTTGAAGAAAATGGATTTGAAGTTATAAAAAAATTCACGATTACTAATGAGGAACTAAAAGAGGAAATAAGAGACTATGATGGTATTGTTGTTCGGTCAAGAACAAAATTAACTGCGGAGATATTAGAAAACGCCAAGAACTTAAAAGTAATTGGGAGAGCAGGAGTTGGTTTAGATAATATAGATAGAAAAAAAGCTGCTGAAATGAATATAGAGGTTCTAAATACTCCTGAAGCTCCTGCTGTGTCAGTTGCTGAATTTGCTTTGGGATTAATGCTAACACTTGCAAGAAAAATATCCTATGCTGATCGTACAACCCACGAAGCTCAATGGAATAAAAATGAATGCTTAGGATATACTTTAAATGGAAGAAAACTGGGATTATTAGGTTTTGGAAATATAGCAAAACATTTAGCAAAAATAGCGATTGTTATGGGAATGGATGTAGGAGTATATTCTAGATTTAGTAAGGGACAAGTAGCGATTGATGAGGCTAAAGAAATTGGATGTTCAATTTATCCTTCAGTTGAAGATTTATTAAAAGAAGCCCAAATTATTTCATTACATCTTCCTTCTTCGCCCCAAACTGAAAATATCATTAATGAGGAGCGTATAAACTTAATGAGAAAAGATTCATTACTTATCAATACCGCAAGGGGTGATTTACTTGATGAAAAAGCTTTATTAAAAGCTTTAAAAAACAAAAATATTGCTGGTGCGGCCCTTGATGTTTATCGGGAAGAACCCTTAAAAAATCAAAACTTAATTAATTGGAATGAAAATCTCATTCTCACACCTCATATTGCGAGTCAAAGCCTTGAAAATCAAACTGCTGCGGCGACCATGATTGCAGAAAAAATGTCAAATTTTCTAAAAAAATAGATAAATTTTTATTTTTTTTAATTTCCTCCTAAATCATGTAAAATTAATCCCGAGAGAACTTTTGGATCAAACCAAGTGCTTTTTGGAGGCATTACTCCACCTTCATCTGCGATTAATTCTAAATCTCTAATATCTACTGGATATAAATTAACAAACAAATCATTTCCTTTTTCTGTAATGTATTTTTCCATTTCCTTTGGATCCTGTATACCACCTATAAAGAAAAGATTTTCATCAGAACGAGGATCAGTAATGCCTAATATTGATTCTAAAACTCTATCTTGAAGAATGGCAACGTCTAAGCTATCTCGCTTAGTTTTGAATTTTATATTTCTAGGTGTTAGTTTATACCATTTACCTTTTAAACAAATTGCTATATCATTTTTCTTCTTTGGATTAAATGCCGCCTCCATAGAAATGATTTCAAAATTATCTTCTAGTCTTTTTAAAAAGTCATTCTCTGGGATGAGTAATTTTTTAATAACACGATTATATGGTAAAATACGAATTTGGTCATCAGATGCTACATAAGAAAGTAAATATTGCCAAGGAGCTTTCGATTCTTTATTTACATATTTTTTTTTCAATTGCATTTTTCGGTATTCTGCAGCACTTGCAGCTCTGTGGTGCCCATCAGCAATGTAGACTTTTTCATTCCGAAATAGTTTCTCTAATTTTTTGATTATTCTCAGATTTGTTTCTTGCCACAAGATATGTTTATATCCATATTTCATAAATTCAAATTTGGGTTTATTAAGTTTGATTTGCTCAATTAATGTATTAATCTTTTTATTAGATTGAAATACTGTCCAAACTAAACCTGTAGCAACGTTTGATGTTATAATATGATTCGTTCGGTCTTTAAGTGGTTTTTCTCGTGTGTGTTCATGCTTTACAATATTTCCATCTTCATAATCTTGAAGGGCAATCCCAACTATCAATCCCTGATGACTAAATTGATCAGATACTTGTTGATATACAAATATACTCGGATTTTTTTCCTGTTTAATAATTTTTTTCTCTTTAAAATTTTTATAGGCTTTAGCAGCATTTTGATAGACTTCAATACCCTCTCCATTAGGCAAAATAAGATGTATTAATGAGTTAGGATTTTTTTTTAGCTCTTGCTCTTCTTCCTTCCCGATAATATCATATGGATTAGTACAGAATTCTTCTGGATTATTAGGAATAAAAGGTCTTAAAGGAGATATTAATACCATAATATTAATTAAAAATTCTAAGAATATAAATTAGCTTCTTTTATATTTTCTTTACGCATTATAGCCAATAATTTGTAATAATTCTTTTTTATAACTAGTTATCCAATGTTGTTCTGGTTTAAAATAAATAACAAAAAATAGGTTTCACCTCTTATTACCTGATAAAGAAATTTTTCTGATAATATTTAAAGCTAATTAATTCGAAAATTATTTAAAACTAATCTCTCATATTAGTTATAAGTTCTATTAAAAAAGTTATTTAATGTTTTATCTATATAAATATCAAATTATACTTACTTTAGAGTCAATTTATAATGCCTAAAGATTTAAGAGATAGATTGGATAGTATTGAATCTAATGAAAAAGAGAGGGCTACTTTAAAATCAAAAGCTGATAAATTAGCAGCATTGGTAGAGCGCCAGAAACGTATTATCAGTGATCAAGAGGGGATTATTGAAGAACAAAAAGCAAAAATTTCAAGAATGACAGATATACCTGAAGATATACTTGAATTGAAAGAATTAATCGGAGCACAAAGACAACTCATTAATGAAAAAGACCTTGAATTGGAATACGCAAAAGGTGAAGTTGCTCAATCTCAAAAGGAGCTAGAATTAGTGAAAAAACAAATTGTACCTACTCAAAAGAAATTAGAAGAAGCTTATGAAACAATGGGTAATTTGAGAACTGAATTAGCAGAAAAAAACTCAGAATTAATCTTAAAAAATGAAGCAATGAAGAACCTAGAAACTAAAATACAAGAATTAGAAGCTTTCACTGATAAATTTAAGGAAGAACAAGTTAAAATGATCGAACAATTAGAAGAAAAACATAGAAAAGAGACACAAGAATTAAAAGCAGAAATTAATAAGCTTGATTCTTTTTTGATGGATAGTAAACTAATCTCTACTGAGAAAACTTCCGAAGCTAAAGATTTCGCTTCAAGATTTGAAAGTATGAGAACAAAATATGATGAATTAATTAATAAAGTAGGAGAATTAAGCGATAAAAATAGGGAAGCCAATGAAGAAATTGAGCGTTTGAATAAGAATCTTAATGAAATAAAAACTCTCCAAAAAGATAATATAGATAAAATACATTTTTATGATAAACTAAGACCCTTAATGGAAAAAGAGCCACTCTTTAAAACTTTCTTAATTATAGAAGAAGTGGGAGGAATTACATTAGAAGATCTTAAAAATGCTCTTGGTACTCCTATTGTTACAGTGAAAAAGAATATTCAAGAATTAGAAGGGATAGGTCTTATAGAAACTGATGATAGAGATAAAATTGTTGTTAGAAGAGAAAAAATAAGTTAAAACTTCCTTATTTTATATTTGAGTACTGAATATCTGATTTTTAAAATTAAAAATCTTTAAAAAATCGACAAGAAGTAAAAAGTAGATTAAATTAGCTTTAAATTTTTGCCAATTGCTGATATAAATGTGGTAATACTTCTTTAAACGTATCATCTGGTATTTTTTCAAGGATTTCTGCTGCAATCGTCTTTAAAATCTCCCGATATTTACCAGGCTTTTCATCTCGTCGAAGTAAAAGAGCAACTACATAATTTTCCACAGAGATAAAATCTTGTCCTACTCCAGAAAAGAAAGAAACTACTTTATTGTTCTTCAAACTTATAGATGCAAAACCCGGGCGAAGAGATTGGTAACGATGGCTGGAATATACTTGCGTGAGCAGATTATTCGTTATTTTCAAAGTATCGGGATAGAAGCCTTCATTAATAGGTCCAATCTCATTATCCCAGCGAATTACAAGAATACCAACAGGCATGATTTTTTACCGTTCAGTTTATCTATTTTACAGTAATTACGTAGATTTATTTCTAGACTTAATTCAATAATAATTATGATATTATTTTAATATCTTACTTTTATTTATTTCTTTTTATTTTTATGTATATCTTATCTAACCATTAATACAAGTTTAATCTCTAATATCATTTAAGCTAAGAAAAAATTTAAATTAAAATTATAACTTTGATTTATTGTTACCCTTAAAAGCTTAGAATTATAGTTTATAAAAAACGTTTTGACCAAAAATCCTAGCATTGGAGAGGTTACCGAGTTTGGTCAAATTGATCAAGGTAAAAAAGGCCGTTACATGTTCTTACAAGGGTCAAGACTATAGGTGCTGGACTTAAGATCCAGATACCAAGGTTAATGCTTTGGTAGGGTAATGGCAAAGGCCTTCGTGAGTTCGAATTCTGTTTAACCGCATCGGTTACAGCAGAAAGTCTCACCCTCTCCATTTTATCTTTACTCTCTAAAAAAGATTATATTAGTTTAAAAGGTTTTATTAAAAATCTTAAGAAAATTCATGCCAAAAATATGAAAACTTAAATATTATACGTGGAGTTATAAAAATTACCAATTAAAAAGTTTTATAAAAAGCTAAAGAGGGAAGAAAAAGTAATGATTTTTATGGTTACCCAATGGACCCCATATAATAAAATAGATGAATGGTTTGAAGTATTTCAAAAAGTTAGAGGTAAATTTCCATCCTTCATAAAGAAATGGCAAACCTTTGCAGCTGCTGATGAAGATCGTGGTGTAAAGGGTTACAATATTATTATTGTCGAAAGAGGAAAGGGTGATGATGCAATGACAGCAATCGCTGAGGTCCTCGTTCCATTTTGGAAGATTGAAGGATTTTCGATGAAGATTGAACCTCTATATGGAATGCGAGATGCAATAAAAGCTTTAGGTAAAGCCTTATAAATTTAGTATTAATTATTTTTTTTTTATTTAAGAGAATCTGATTTTTTAAAGAAGTAATAAAAAAAAATTTTATTTAGATATTCAGTTTTAATATTTTATTAATCTTCTAGTTCTTTTTTTAATTTCATCGCTATAGGGAGAATTTTAGTGGCCTCCATAGCGGGTGCAGTCTTCATAACCTTAATAAAACCTGGTTTAGCAATTCTCCACATATTTGCACCACGTGCCAATTGTTCTTCATTTTCAGCTTCTTCTATAGTGATACCCCACATATCCGAAGTACTAATATACCATCCTATTTGTTTTACTCCTTCAACGGGGTATAGTTTTTTACTAAGGAGCTTTTGCGCAACTTCAGCCATCTCTGAAGGATCAAAATCCGGATTTAATTCCCAATATGTTATGAATAGCATTTTTTTTTCCTTTCAATATTATTAATTTTGGATTTATATTTGTATAGATTTTCACCTACACAGCATTATTCAATAATTCGAATAATATATTTAAAAATTTCTAACTCCATAAGATTTCTTGAGGAAAATTATAAATAAATAACATACTATTCAATATACATAGAAATCACAGTGATAGGTAAAGATTCCAATTTCTGAGTATCTTTCTTTAGCTTTGTCAATTGAGTATATTGTTGTAACTCATAAAGAATCACATGAGGTTATTTACTATAAAACGGCTGGAGATTTTGATCCAGATTTCCTTGATATTTTTCGAAGTTCAATTCAATATGAAATCTTAGACTTGCCATTAGAAGAAGGAGCAATCGAACAAGCAACTCTGGAAGGTAAATATTTAATTAGTCGCGCAGGGAAAATGATATGGATTACTTTAATAACGAAGCAAAAACCTATTCTAATTGCAAGGGAAGCCTTAAGCTCTTTTTGCATTAGATTCGAGAAATTATATAAACAAGAGCTTCTCGATTTGTATACTGAATTCAATGGAGATATTTCAATTTTTCGGAGTAAATCTTTTTATAAAGTTAGTGTTGACATGATTATTGACGATGAGTTTCATATACGACTTACATTACCTTATAAATTGGGATCAACTAAAGGAAAAAAAATATCTTCGAAAGGAAAAAAAATTTACCAATTTGCTAAGTCAATTGCTCATAAAAAAAAAGGACGTATATTACTCGAAACATTATTTTATGAATCAAGGAAATCTTTAAAATTAGATAATATAGAAATTGCAGATTTGATTTATGATTTAGTTCAAAATGAAATCCTTATACCTATTCCACAAGAAAAATTAAAAAAGAAATTTCCAATTCATTATTGAGATGTAGCTTTATTTTTTAAATATGGAAAAAATTGAATAAAAATTAATATTATCAAATTTAATTATTAAATATTCTCTTAGAAAAAATTAGGGAGATGTACGTATGAAATTAACAGAAATTATCGGGCTTGATGAGAATCATGCAAAAAAATTAGAAAAGGAAGGAATTTCTAAAGTTGAAGACCTTTTACCTCTTACTTATAACCAAATTAGACAATTAGCAAGAAAAATAGGGGTATCAGTTAAAATGCTTGACACATGGCAAGAACATGCAGATTTAATACGTATTCAAGGTGTAGGTCCTGAAATGGCTAATGCATTAAATCTTATAGGAGTAGATTCAGTGAGGGAATTTGCCAATAGAAATCCTAAAAGTACTATAGAAAAATTAAAACAATTAAAAAAGAATAATCCTAAAGCTTTAACGAAAGTTCCATCCCTAAAAGAGGTTGAAAGTTGGATTAAAGATGCTAAAAACCTTTCAGGAGTTTCAGTGAAAAAAGAAGAACTAACTCCAAAACCGATCACGCCTATTGAGTATATACCTATCGAAGAATTTGTAGGTGATTATGGAGATTATGGTCCAGATTATTGGAATAATAAATGGGAAACTTCTCCGATAATCTACACTGGGAGGGCATTGAGAGCAGAAGTTTACAAGAAACAAATAGATGTAGATGTTAAAGCATTTATTAAGAAAAATGATGCAATTCTATGGCATGTGATAACCCAAGTTGGATTAAGAAGAGAAACACCCAATGAAACTGCTTTTGTAATACAAAATTTCGTTTGTAATTTTCTAAAGTACAAATACGATGATATAACGGCTGACATACCCGAGTTTTGGTTGTTCCCGTTCGAAAGTATACAAGCAGAGATTGGAGATTGTGAAGATGGAGCAATTCTGATTGCGGCTTTATTGATCAATGCTGGTATCCCCAGTTGGCGTGTAAAGGTGTGTGCAGCAGAAGTAATAGCAGATCCTATATTTGCCCCCTCAGAAACTGAAGTAGGAGGACATGCATACTGTATATATCTCGCAGATAGACCAGATTCGGAACGTAAATTGGAATGGGTTATTCTCGACTGGTGCTATTTACAAGATCCGGAGGTTCCAATCGAAGAAAAACCTTTAGCAAGGGACGGTGGAACAGAAGGGGCTTACAAAGATGTTCTCTTTACGTTTAATGATGAA
>JBHLMQ010000092.1:0-2105 GCA_048938005.1 Promethearchaeota archaeon
CTTCACTCAAATGAGGCCATTCATATTCATCAGATTCCGCTTTAATCAACTCTTCATACTCATAGAGATTTTCTATCCTAGTATCAGGTAATCCTGGTTTATCAGACATATAAACGAACATCTTAACAGTGTCTTTTATCTTATCGTAAATACCATCAACAAGGGGAAGAAGTAAATCATCTAAAAAGATGACTTTATCCTCTGCATGATTTATAGTATAGATGATATGCTCTGGTGAAAGCCTTATATTAATGGGATGTAACAAAGCTCCACTACAAGGTGCTGCATAATAAATCTCCAAATGTCTATGGTTGTTAAGTGCCATAGTTGCAACCCTATCTCCAGGTTCACCAGGTTTTCCAGGCTTTATACCTAAAGTTTTTAAAGCGTTTGCCAAACGACATGTTCGCTTATACCACTCTAACCATGTAAAGCGAAAGTATTCACCTGTGATATGGTTTCGATATACGACGCCTATCTCATTTGGATACACTCTCACTGGTCGTTTCATAAAAGTAGTGAGCAGTAGTGGATAGTGGGAACTAAATTCAGGATAAGTTTTATTAATCATTTTTGATCTCCAAATAATAGTTATATTTTCTTTGGTTTTTATTTTAATTTAAATGCTATGGTATTTAAAATTTTTAAATGATAATTTTTCATATTTCTTTTTTTAAATTGATAAATTAAGAGGATAAAGGTTCGGATCACGAACACTATAGAACTAAAATAATTAAGATGAGATTAATAAAGTCTGTCTCAGGAACAAATAGAGTAAAATCTGGTAAAAATCCTAAATGAATTATAGCATTATTAAGGATAAGGATAATGATCCAAAACATATAATAAATTGCAAAAAATATTAAGGGCTTTATATATTTGATAATTCTCATTCTATAACTCTTTTTTAATTAAATTGAATTAAATGATATTCGATGTAATAAATTACTATTTATAACTTTAATTTTAAATTATAAATGTTAGATGGTATTAATTTTAATTTAGCTAACAATTATAAATTCTAAGAATTGTAATACAATTTTTTAGCATAAATTTAATTTAATAAGGAGAGCTCATCTCAAATGAATAATAACAAATTGATGACTATTGAAGATGCGATTTCAACCTATGTTCAAGATGGAGATTTAGTAGGAATAGGAGGGCTTTCTTTCTGGAGAAAACCGATGAGTGCTTGTAGAGAAATAATTAGACAAAATATAAAGAATTTATCAATTTGTACATTTGTAGGGGGAATTGATGTTGATTTACTTGTAGCGGGGGGTTGTATCTCAGAAATAAGAAGTTGTTTTGTAGGAATGGAGATTTTTGGTATGGCACCACATTATAAAAAAGCTGTAGAATCAGGAGCTATTAAAATTTTAGAAGAGAGTGAAGCGACTATAGCTTTGGGATTGAGGGCATCTTACTTGAAAGTGCCATTCATGCCTTTAAAGGGCATTATCGGGACAGATATGCCTAAAGTGAGGAATGATATTAAAAAAATTGAAGACCCGCTTGGCTCAGGAACTCTAGTTATTGCAGTTCCCAAAATAGATTTAGATGTAGCAATTTTACATGTCCCATATGCTGATGAATTTGGAAATGGAAATATTGTTGGAGCTGTTTGGATGGATGCAGATATGGGAAAAACAGCAAAAAAGACGATACTCACGTGTGAAAAATTAGTAGAAACTGAAGATATTCGATATTTACAAGGCAAAGCCCAATTACCTATGCAAACGACCAGTGCTGTTGTAAAGATCCCATTTGGGGCTCATCCCACCTCATGTTATAACAAATATACCTTTGATGCCCTACACATACAAGAATATTTAAAAACAAACTTCACGGACTATAAAAAAAATTTTATTGATGTTAAATCTCATGCCGATTACTTAGATAATGTTGGAGGAGCTCAAACAATATTGAATATCTTATTGTAAATTCAAATTTAAAATAAGCATTTAGAATTTGCTATCAAGATTGTTAATATATTGCATCGCTTATTTTTAATTTAAAGTTGTAGTTCGAAAAATTAAAATGCTTACTATGATAAAGTGATCGTAATAAATATAAATTATAATTTATCAAATTAGCTATTAAAT
>JBHLMQ010000092.1:2205-7061 GCA_048938005.1 Promethearchaeota archaeon
TGAAATTGAAAAAATATGTAAAGAGAAAGATCTTTTCTTTATAAGATCTTAATAAATTAGATAATGTGATGATATGGAACTAAAAATATGTTTAATCGGTAAGGGTAATGTAGGAACCTGTTTTCTAAAATTATTAAAAGAAAAAAGAAATATGATTAGAGAAATTTATAATTGTGAATGTAAAGTAGTAGCAGTTTTTGAGCTAGATGGTGCTTTAATTAATAAAAATGGAATAGATTTAGAAGAAATTTTAGTTCAGAATAATAATTTTAGAAAGAGTCCATTTTGGATTAAAAATGTAAAAGCTAAAGATCAAATTTCTAAATTAGATATAAATCTTTGCATTGAAACTACCCCTACTATTCCAGATACTGGAGAACCCGCGCTAACACATATTATGATTGCTTTAAATAACAATATCGATGTTATTTCGTCAAATAAAGCACCATTTTTCTTGAATTATAAACAAATTAAAAATTTAGCTGATGAAATGAATTGTTTTATAAAATATGAAGCGACAGTCGCTAGTTGTGTTCCTGCTTTATCTATAAAGAGAAATCTAATAGGAAATGAGATTATTCGTATTACAGCAATATTGAATGGTACAAATAATTACATATTAAGTCGAATGGCTGCCGAGGGAATTCCTTTTGCAGTTGCATTAAAAGAAGCGCAGGAATTAGGGTATGCCGAAGCAGATCCAAGCTTAGATGTTAAGGGTTTTGACACCGCAGGGAAATTAGTAATTCTAGCAAATGAGTTGCTAGGCTGGTCGAAGTCTATTAAAGATGTAAAAATTGAAGGGATTACCAAAATTACACCTCAATCTTTGGAATTAGCCAAATCAGATGGTTATGTTATAAAGCATTTAGCTATTGCTGAAGATAATAATTTAATCGTAGAACCAAGGTTAGTAAAAAGAGATTCAAATTTAAATGTTGGTGGAGTATTAAATCTTATTAAACTTCAAACTAAACACTCAGGATCGATAATACTTATAGGAAAAGGAGCTGGAGGTTTTGAAGCGGCGTCTGCTATAATTAACGATCTCATTAATATTGTTATAGAAAGAAATAGATTAAGTCATAATTGAAACAAATTGCTAATTGAGATATTTAAAATGAAATTTCACTCCACAAATTATAATTCTAAAGAAGTAGATTTTAAAACTGCTATTTTGCGAGGTCAAGCGTTAGATAATGGATTATATATGTTAAATAAAATTCCAAAGTTGAAAAGAGAAACTATTGAATCTTTTAGAAGTATGGATTTCATCGAAATTGCATTAAATATAATTTTAAAATTCATGAAAAACATCATTCCAGAAGATAAACTTAAAAGTATTGTTAATAGCGCCTTGAATTTTAAAATTCCTATAGAGAAAATAGCAAATAATGATTATATTTGTTATTTAGATCGTGGTCCTACTTGTAGCTTTAAAGATTTTGGAGCAAGAATGCTAGCTAGAATAATGGATTATTTTCTCGAAATTGAAAATAAGGAATTAGTAATTTTAACGGCAACTTCAGGCGATACAGGGGGTGCAGTTGCTCAGGCTTTTTATGAAATGCCTAGAATTAAAGTAGTAGTCTTATATCCTAAAGATGAAATTAGTGATTTGCAAAGAAAACAAATGACAACTTTAGGTAAAAATGTAATTGCTTTAGGAATAAATGGCAAATTTGATGATTGTCAAAGCTTAGTAAAAACTGCTTTTGCAGATAAAGACTTAAAACAGATTTATTTATCTTCTGCGAATTCTATAAATTTTGGGCGATTATTACCTCAAAGCTTATATTATTTCTGGAGTTATACCCACATTGTTGAAGGAAAGAGAGAAGAAGTTCTTTTTTCTGTTCCTTCTGGAAATTTTGGAAATCTTACTGGGGGTCTAATTGCTAAAAAAATGGGACTTCCTGTTAAAAGATTTATTTCAGCAGTTAATGAAAATGATGAATTTCCAACTTTTTTAAAAACTGGAATTTATAAAAAAGTGGAACCTTCAAAAAATTGTATATCAAATGCGATGAACGTTGGTCATCCTTCAAATTTAGCCAGAATTTTTGATCTATATAACGGTCAAATAGATCAGATTGGAAATGTCCATAAAATACCAAATATGGCAGAACTTCGCAAAGATATTATTTCATATTCCATAAGTGATAAAGCTACTAAAGATATAATAGTTAATTATTATGAAAAATATAATAAAATTATTGAACCTCATGGAGCTGTAGGATGGGCTGCGCTCAAAATTTATCGTAATAATTATCCTGAGAACAATAATCTTAAATCAATTACATTTGAGACAGCACACCCATCAAAATTCCCCGATGAAATAATTTCACTAATTAAAATTACTCCAGAAATGCCAGATGCATTAAAAAAAATATGGGATAAGAAAGAATTTCCAAATCTAAAGAAAATTGGTGATTATCAAGATTTTAAAAATTTCTTATTAGATGAATTTAGTAATTAAAATATGTATTACTCATTTAATCTAATAAACCTAAATATTTAGAGATTAGACTTCTTAATTCAGAATACTCCTTGACCGCTGGAAATTGTGGAAATTCATCAATGACATTTTTAGGGGGTCTGAAAAGGATCCCATGTTTGGCTTCTAATAACATCGGTATATCATTATATGAATCTCCTACCGCGATTATTTCATAATTTAAACCTTTCAAAGCTAAAATTGTTTGTTTCTTCATCTCCTTAATACGAATTTGATAGTCATAAATTATACCTTCTTTATCAATTTTAAGATTATGGCAAAAGCAAGTAGGAAAACCTAATTTTTCCATAAAAGGCATTACAAATTCGATATAACTGTCAGTAAGAATAACGATTTGTGCAATACTTCGAATATAATCTAGAAATTCTTTTGCTCCTTGGAGTAATTTCATATTCGAAATAATTTCTTGAATTTCTTTTAATGAAATTTTATTTTTTTGTAAAATTTTTATTCGATTCTTCATAAGGACATCATAATCTGAAATGTCTCTTGTAGTTAATTTAAGTTCTTCAATTCCAGTTGATTGACTTACTGCTATCCACACTTCAGGGGTTAAAACTCCTTCTAAATCAAAACAAACAATGTACATAAAAAATCATTTTCTATAGTTTTTTATTAAATTACAATCGGTAATGGTTAATTGATTGAAAGATTGAATTTTTATAAGATTTTAAAGTTTTTATATCTATTTATCAAAATTTAAGCTGAATTTTTAGTTAAGCTGTGGAGATAAAAACTATTTTTAATCTATATCATAGAAAAAGTTTAACATGTTTTACGAAGAATAATAAAATCTAATCAAATTAATTAAACTTTTAGAATTAATCAATAAAAGACAAAAAATATAAGCTTATGAACCTAAAACGCTTATTCAAATAAAAAATGAAAGTAAATAGTGGTATTATTGATTTTAATATGAGAATTGAGAGAATTATTGAGTTAAAGTTTAATACTATAATTAATATAAAAAATGGGATTCTTATTATTTTAATTAATTTTTAAATTAGTAAAGATTTGACTAACTTTATAAATAATCCAAGGTATATAATTATTTAAAAATATTTTTACTACCATAGATACCATTTTACGGCAGTAAATGAACATATTTTTTTAATGAATAAATGAATATTTAAATAAAAAAAATTTAGAATAAATTGAAAATCTTATGTCGCAGAAACAAATTCCTGAAATTGAGAAAGAATGGTCTAAAATATCCTTTAGATGGCGGAGATTATTACCAAAAACACAAGATAGACCACCTTCTCCAATAAAATTTGAGCATGATGAAAAAGTTATTAATGAGCTCCTTGATAAAGCTAATGAAATTATTAATTATGTTATTACAAAATCAAAAATTAAAGCTAGTGGTCATGCAAAATTAATAACAACAGATAAAATTGTAATAGATCCACGTGTACGGTGGAAATGTCAAATACCTATATGTTTTGGTTACGGTACGAGTTTAAATTGTCCTCCACATTCTCCAACTGCCGAAGAGATGACAGAAATTGTTAATAGTTATAAACATGCAATATTCATCTCATTTTATCCACCTATAAAAAATCATGTTTTTCCTAGTATTCTTCTAGGTGTTCAAGGAGATGTACTTTTATTAAATCAAATGGTCTCAATGATAGAAGCAGAAGCAACATATATGGGATATTATCTTGCTATGGGATTTAAAGGCGGACCCTGTGTTGGTTGCGGACTTTTTTCTCCAGAATATTTTAAAGAATTAATGCAACAAAAAAAGATACCAGTATGCCCTGTTCTCGAAAATCAAATGTGTCGGCAATATTTAAGAGCTCGACCAGCATTAGAAGCATGCGGAGTGGATAGTTTTGCTACAGCAGTTAAAGTTGGTGAAAAGGCACCATATGTAATTAATCCTGAACATCCCCAAGAATCAGTACCATTCGTTGTTTGGCATGGTATTGTTTTAATAGTTTGATTAAAAATGACAAAAAAAAATATATGAGAGAAGAATTAAACAATGAAAAATATAAGTTTAGAATATGAAAGTAAGACGGGAAGTGATAAAAATTATATTAATAATATTATAGAAGCAGTTAGTTTACTTGATTTTTTTTCAATGAAGGATGCGATAAAGGAAGCAATAGATATGGGTATCCCAATTGTTGATATTATTGAAAAAGGAGTTTTAATAGGGTTAGAAGAATCAGGAGAAATGGGACTTATATTAGCAGCAGAAGCTCTTGAAGGAGAAGTCATTTCTATTGATGAAGAAGAGCGGAAAAGATTAGCTAAATCTCGAAATTATTCTGGAAAAGTTGTTATTGGAACTATAAAAGGAGATATTCATAGTTTGGGTAAAAAT
>JBHLMQ010000011.1:0-95133 GCA_048938005.1 Promethearchaeota archaeon
AGATTTGCTTTTTTTAAACCCTTTATCCATTTTTTCATCATTACTTTAGCAATGAATTTTGTACTTTTTTTAGGATAATAGAGTGGGAATCCTCCAATAATAGCGCTTATAAAGCGTTCTGCCTTTTGAAGTAAAATATCTGTAGTTATTCTTGCCCCCATAGAATATCCGAAAAAATTAGCTTTCTCAATAGATAAATGATCAAGTAATTTAACGATATCTTCATTCATCTTTTCTCCATATTGAGTAGCATCTTTAGGTTTATCACTTTTCCCGTGCCCACGACAATCTATAAGTATCAATTTATAATCATCCTTTAGAACATCTACCCAATTAGTAGTTTTCCAATTAGCTTCAATATTTGCGGCAAACCCATGAATCATTATCACAGGTGGCCCCATCCCTTCAATTTCATAATATATTTTAACTCCTTCATTATCAAAAAATGGCATTGTTATTAATCCTCACAAATTTTTTGATTAAACATTTATATTATTTTCGTGCATTAGTGTATGAATGCACTGTATATTATTATATTTAAAAGGCTTTAGCTTGAATTTTCAAGTTATAGATTTATTAATAAGAAGAGAATTATTTATAGTATGGTAGTCCAAAATTTGAAAATGAGCCCTCTTGAAGGCGTACCCTCTGAGAGGGTTCGAAAAATTAGAGATAAAATGCTATCGCATCCTTTCGAATATGATATTGAGCGTGCACGATGTTATACAAGAATATGGAAGCAGATGTTAGATTCTCCGCCTTGTATGCGGAAAGCTAAAGCATTAGAAGAATTCTTACGCTGCCTTCCTATAAGGATTGATGATAATGAGCTTCTTGTAGGAGTAAAATCTAGTAAAATAAGAGCTGATCCTTTCGAAATAGAACTTGGAGGGCATCTTAATATTTTAGGTTTAATCTTAGACGATACAATCAATGAAAATGCAAAAAAGTTATTCACTGCACAATTAAAATCACTTGAACGTTATGCTCCTCTTACAGAGCAAGAGCGTAATGAGTTGAAAAATGAGATTTTCCCCTTTTGGGAGGGAAAGACTTTAAGTAGTCGAAAAGCAGCTCTCTTAAGGGAAGCAGGTTTATTAACGGATCAGACAGGACCTATGGCTGAAATAATTAATAAATTTTTAAGTCAGACTCCCGATACCTATACATTACTTTCTGACTCTCAAGGTCATGTCATTCCTGGTTATAAACGTGTTTTAAAAATAGGATTTAAAGGAATAGAAAAAATGGCTGCTGAAGGTCTTGCAAAACTCAAGGAAACGGATGAAAATTACGAGCAGCGTAAGGATTTTTATGAATCAGTTCTAGTAACTTCAAAAGCAGTTTGTGATTATTCCAATCGTTATGTCGATCTCGCGCTAATAAAGGCCGAAAAGGCATCAGGAGCAAGAAAGACAGAACTTTTAGATATTGCCGAACGGATTAAAAGAGTACCTGCCCTTCCACCTAGGACATTTATGGAAGCTATCCAATCGATATGGATGACGAATGTTGTTATGGAAATGAGTCATGGTGAATTGAGTGTGTATTCTCAAGGACGAGTAGACCAATATCTCTATCCTTATTATTTCGCGGATTTAGAAGAAGGACGGATTACTTATGAGGAGGCATTAGAAACAGTTGAAGAATATCTAGTAAAACTTGCTACTGTGGTTATGGCAGGACAAAACAACATAACTATTGGGGGAGTAGATAAGGATGGTAACGATGCTACAAATGAAGTATCTTACATGTTTCTCGAGGCCATTGCAAATGTAAAAAGCTTATTGAATACATTATCGATACGAATTTCTTCCAAAACGCCCCGTGATTTTGTAAAAAGAACAATTGAAACATTTAAACATACTGCGGGAATGGCCATTCATAATGATGATATATTAATACCACAACTTCAAGAAGATGGTTATTCATTAGAAGATGCACGAGATTATTCAATTGTTGGGTGTACGGAACCTACAGGTACAGGTAATGATTTCTCATATACAGGAGGTAATGGTATATTTATGGCGATCGTTTTTAACATGGCGTTAAATGAAGGACGTGTTCTAATGTCAGGAAATCGAACTGTTGGAGCAAAAACCCCCGATCCTAGTACTTTCACTTCTTTTGAAGATGTAAAACAAGCGTTTGTAGATCAACTTACTTTTGCAATTGATAGGGTTGCCAAAATGGCTGAGATAAAAGATAAAGCATTTGCAGAAGCTTATCCCTATCCATTAATATCATCTACAATAGAGGGATGCCTAGAGAGTGGAATGGATATAAGCCGAAATGGGGCACGCTATAATAATGGTTGTATGAATGGACAAGCATTAGGAACAGTAACTAACTCACTGGCAGCAATTCGATGGGCGGTATTCGAAGAGAAGTTAGTTACAATGGGAGAATTGGTTAAACATCTTCGTAGTAATTTCAGGGGTGCAGAAAAACTCAAAGAAATATTGAGGAACAAGGCACCTAAATACGGTAATGGTGATGAAAAGGTAGATGAACTTGCAAAATGGGTTACAAAAGTTTTTAGTGAACTTCCAAGAAAATATCATGTGAGGGGTGGTAATGGTATATGTCGCGCAAGTCTGGTATCTGCCGCAGGAACACAAGTTATAGAGGGTAAAATGTTAGGAGCAACTCCAGATGGAAGATTATATGGAGAACCCGTATCTAACGGACTTTCTCCTGTAAACGGTACTGAAAAGAATGGTCTTACCATGGTCCTCCGGTCAGTAGCTTTAGCTTCACGTGATGCCCTGCTAACCGATGGGGTAGCATTAAATGTAAGGATTAATCCCAGTCTAATAGAGACAGATGAAGGTATAGAAAAAATGACTTATTTATTAGAAGCTTATTTTGAGTTAGGAGGACGAGAGCTTCAGATTAATCCAATAAGTTCAGAAATACTGAGAGACGCACAAGTACATCCAGAAAAATATCCGGACCTTTCAGTTAAGGTTACGGGGTATTCCGCTCGATTTATAGATCTCACTAAAGCTCTTCAGGACGATATCATCGCACGAACCGTCTTCAATGAATTACAGACTTAGATTTAAATTTTAAAATATTTCATATTTCTTTTATTAATTTGGATAAGCATCTTTATTGATATCCTTTACCCATTTTTATACATTTAAAGATGACCCATCATTTAATTTGAATATAAATAAAACAACAACAAATCAAACTTTAAAATAATCCACCTCGTCTAAATTCTCTTATACATTATAATGAGAAAAAAAGAAAAAAAAATATTATAAATTTAAAATAGATTAAAGGGTGAAAACAAGAAATCATTCATTTTCTTTTAAAATTTTATTGAGGGTTTCTATCGCATTTTCTTTAATCGATTTTGAAGTCATTTTTTTAATCATCTTTGCCATCATTTTATAGGCTCCTGAGACTGTAATATCTATGTCAACAAAAAGACCAATGCCAGATTCAGTATCTTCAAAACTTAGTGTATAAAAAGTTGTACCAGCAGAAGGGACGACTTCGAATTTCGTGGAACGTTCGGTTCTTGGGCCAACCTCATTAGTTTTAATTTCTCTTCCCTGTACCTCAGTAACATGTTGTCCAACGGTATCGAAATATTTATTAATTATTTCTTGAAAATTATCTGGTTTCTCTTTTAATTCAAAGATTAATTCCTTACCTTCAGGTTCTTCCTTTTTCTTTCCTTTACCAGTTACCACGACTCTCACACGACCAATATTCTGGATTCTTGCGTGTCGAGTGTTAGGATCGCCCTGTCTATGCGAGGTTGCACGAATTGCGGGGAAGTAAGTACCTGGCTCTGAAAATGAATAAGTTGTTTTTACCTCTACATGAGTGCTTTTAGTGTCTTTGAGTTTCTCGGTCACTGGATAGTCACCATTACCCTCAAAATCCCATTCTGCCCCAACTACATAGCCGGCATCGGGTGGTGTTTCAATAACCGCGGAAAATTTAACTTTCTTACCAATGTTAACATCTGCACGTTCACCTCTATTTACTGTAAGATTAACCACCGGTTGGATCCCCTTACGCTCCGTAGCAGTCGGAGGCACTTCTACTTGTGCATCCATTATTTTATATGTAGAACTTGCTGGAGGTGCTACACCTTTTTCAACCCATGCGCTCAAATCACGTAGTGCTTGTTGTAAAACACCACCATAATTGATAACTCGCGTCGTTATTACTGGAGGAGTATCAAATTTCGTAACTACTGGTGGTACATGCATCGCATGGTCAATGTACCAGAGTCGGTAGTTATCGTCAAACTTATCTCCCAATACCTGTTTTATCCTCGAGCGATACCATTCAGCACCCCATGGATAGGCGATTTCATCCATCAGCATATTCACCACAATCATCTTACCATCAAATTGACCGCTTAAGCGTGCAACAGTACTTTTTGAATAACGATTACATAATAATTCAGCGCGTTGTGGATATAATGGTTTACCATCATCGTCTCGGAATTGATCATAACCATAATAATCAGCTGAAGGAATTTGGTGACGATGGTAGGTTTGAGCAGCGAGATATACAGAGTTGTCTATCTCTACTTTGTCACCTGCCTTAACTTTAGCCAATTCTTCGAAATACTCCTCTCCGAAGGCTATCATGACGAATTTTTCAAACGCTCCAGCAATATAAACTACGCAACCTTCAGCTTCACCACTTTTTAAGATTAATGAAGCCCCTTGAAAATCTACATCCGGTAAATCTTCCATCACAAACCCTGCCGGTACTTTAATTTTACTAACACTCGCTGCCGATAAAGTTATACCAAAACCCATTTCCTTCAAATCTTCGGGCCAGATTAGTTTGCTGATTTTTGTCTCGTGGTGAACTCTGGCATTTAAGAGGGATTCGGGTGCCTTTGAGCCGAGATAGCCTGGTTCATTCCAAAAATCCTCAAAGTAGGTGGGATCCCATTTGACCATTTGATCAAAAAACATAGTTAAAACTCCCGTATAGCCAAATGCGATCCTTCTGTAATTAAACCAAGCACGTGGTGGAAATCCCATTTTAGTTACTTCAGTGAGCGCTTCCCGTTCCTCGATATTTAGGCTAGCATACATATCACCACTACCACCTGGTTCCATTGCATCGATAATACCAGGCATTTTATCTTTTAATATACGCATCGCATGAGCTTGCACCGTAAAATTATTGGGTATAGCTATTGGTGTTGCGTGAATAAATGGCACCGCACCATCCCAAACACCTTCAGTGTTTTCCACACAAGCAATTGTTTTAAACGCCCCACCGCTACCGCCATAAACATAACCATAAGGGCGATGGGGGCCGTACATTTCAGAAGCCAAAACACGTGAATACTTCGCTACTGCCGCACTGGCTCGATAAGCAGTGATAGTTGGATCATCTCCTACAAACATGTTCAGTCTCCCCAGATTTGATTCTACAAGATAAGCACCACTCTCGATTGCAAAACCTAATGAATAACTAGGATTAGGATATTCTGGATTCTGAACAGCATTCTCATTTCCTGATATCGCCATTAGATACTGGAAAAATCGACCGTCATATTGTTCCTTCGGAGGGAAATAGATTGAGAATCGGGCATCGGTACCCTTAAAACCACCATGTACATATCGATGACGCTCGGGTTCATCTCGCCATTCATCAATATCTATATATGGTTCGGTGAAAAGAGAATCGTTTAATTCAGTAGACTCATTTGTTTCTATAATAATCCACCTCTTTTTTTATTTAATTATAGTTTTTAATTTTATTTTATGATATGAAAAGTGTTTTATTTTAATTTTTAAATCCATTTTAATCCAATTTATGGTAGTGTACCATAAAGCTAATAAAAAGAGAATCTTTATTTATATAATAATCTTAAGCTTGAAAATTCAAGTTATTTAAATCTGTTAATATATACCTACAAATGAAGCAATTAAAAAAGATTGTTCTGAAAGTACCTTTAGATTCACAATCTAGGAAATTCTTTGATCTATTGGAAAAATATGAATTACTCCAAATACACCGTCAAGACGAGGATCAAATCTTTGCAACACAGAAGGTAAAATTCAAAGATCCTAAAATGCATCCGAAAATATTGGAAGGTGAATATTATGGGATGTCATATATAGAAGTTATAAAAGAGGATAGGAGGAATAATGAATTTATTTTCTTTTCTAAGCATAAATGGGTTAAGGAAACGAAAGAATTCCTAGATAGACTAGATTTAATTATCGATCCTCCAATTATTCTGGATAAAGATCGTCTTTTAGTGAGTATTATAGCGAATAGCAAAAATATAGACAAATTCGTTGTATCTTTAGATACTTTTTATAATACTAAATTGGAGATTTTAAGCATATCTGACATCCAACCTAACTATGAAAATCTTTTTTTAAAATTAACAGACCGTCAGAAAGAGATTCTGTATTACGCTATTCAGCATGGATATTTTGAAATACCTCGTAGAATCAATTCAAAGAAAATCGCTAATCATTTTAAAATTTCTCGGAGTGCATTATATGAACATTTGCGAAAAATAGAAAGAATAATTTATCACACAATATTCAGTTAACTTTTGTTGCTATTCGCAACTATAGCCTCTATTATTCGTTGTAAAACTTCACGAGGAAAGCTATGCCCCATTCCATCAATAATCAATAATTCAGCATTAGGTATAGTTGCCGCAATATCTTTACCTGCTTCTATAAGATTAAAGGGATCCTCACTTCCATGAATAACAATTGTAGGAGCGGATATTGCGCTGATATAAGGTTTAATATTGCCAGGTACCGCCATTGCTGCTAATTGGCGAGTTATTCCTTCGGGGTAGTAACACTGATCATATTCTCTTGTTCTATACTCTCTTGATTGAGACTCATCAAAAGGAAATTTACCAGTAATTAAACTATCCCGTTTGACCATTTCATTAATATATGCTTCACGCTCGGACGGAACAGGCGCAAAAAACTGCATCATGATTTCAGGTTTAGAAGGTGGAAGCTCAGGATTTCCTGTAGTGCTCATAATTACTGCAAGAGATAGTACACGAAAAGGATGTCTATATGCTATAATTTGTGCAATCATACCCCCCATCGAAGCACCACAAATATGAGCTTTTTCAATATTCAAAGCGTCCAATACACCAATGGAATCATCAGCCATATCCTCTAAAGTGTAGGGAACCTTGGGTATTTCTCCACGAGTATAAGCAGCACTAATCTCCATCATGTCTGGTATACCTGCATCTTCAAATTTAGTTGACAAACCAACATCTCTGTTGTCGAATCTGATGACAAAAAAGCCATTATCGACAAAACTTTCGCAAATCTCATCTGGCCAAGCAAAAAATTGGCCACCCAACCCTGCTATCAATAGTAATGGTTTTGAAATTGGATCACCCATTGTTTCATATTCAATCGTTATATCATTTACTTTTGCTTTCGTCATTTTGGAATACCTAATTTTTATTCTTATTTTTATGCTAATAGGTAAATGATATTTACAGTTAAAGATTATGATTATATATTTTATACATATTCTCATTAAATATTAATAACTAATTTGTTTAAAAAATGATAGCAAGAATCTGGCATGGTTGGACTTCATTTGAAAATGCTGATACTTATGAAGAATTGCTAAAAAATGAAATATTTCCATCCATCGAAAAAAAAAATATAGAAGGATATAGAAAAATAAGTCTTTTAAGACGTCCTTTGGAAAACGAAGTTGAATTTATTACTATAATGATATTTGATAATTTGAGTGCTGTAAAAGAATTTGCCGGGGAAGAGCATGAAAAATCATATGTTCCTCAAAAAGCGCAAGAAGTTCTTCTAAGACATGACAATTTGTCGCAACATTATGAAATAATTAAGGAATATAATTATTGATTATTTCTAATTTATGCTATAGCGTCAAAACGACCAAAATTTTGATCATACCCTATTACTCTTTCAGTATTCATATCGAAATCAAATTGAACATTAAGAGCCCTATTACGTACCATCGGCTCTAAAAAGAAAAATCTTATAGAGAATACTCTATCATTTCTAAAAATTATTGGCAAAACAGTCCATTTTGCAAAGTAATAATTTTCTATGCACATTTCCATTCCTTTCTTAAAAAAGCCCATTTCTTGTGGTGTTAGGTTTGAATTATTCTTATATATAAGTTTAGTTTTTGATATATGAGACTTCTTTTCAAGACTTAATGATATATTATTGTTTACAATCTTTTTCTCGAATATGTAAAAATAAAAGGGTAATACTCCAGGAAAGTATTTTTGATTCTCTTTAAGATGAGAACTAACCCAGACTTTCGTAAGAATTCGAAAAATGTAATAACCTAATATGAAATATGTATAGATATTAATTACTAAGAAAAGAAGAGCTATATCCAGAAAATTATAATAGATTATTAAAATGGTTGTTATAAATATCCAAGAAGTTAATAACGTAAACGAGCTACCTGCCTTTTCAACATAGAAACAATATTCTTTTTTAGATATAGGATAAAAACAGGGTATTTTTGTAGTAGTGAGTAAGTCAAGAGATACATGTATTCCATAAAAAATTATCCCGATAATCCACACAATAAAAAAGGATTGTTGTGTTATAATTGAATAAATTCCTCCTATAATCGTAGATAATATAACTCCTATAACATAAGAGTGGGAACCAGAACGATGCTCAAGATAATTTGATTTGAATCTTCGTTTTAGTGGAGAGATAAATACATCCAAATCGGGTAAAACTGTAAAAAACATAGCTAAAAAGAAATAATCAAAAGTAACTTCCTTGAGAAAAAGAGTATACATAAGTGCTCCAAAAATTAAATGTGTGAAGAAGTCCATATTTTAAATCTCAGTTGATTATTTTTTATACTTAGCAAAAATTATAAAGAGAAAAAAAAAATCTCTAAATCAAATTAGTTAAAAAATTTACATTCATTTTTGATAGCTATTCCATTTTTCTTCAAGATTAGGATCTTGAATTGTCTCCATTATATATTTTGCAAATTCTTCTCCTGTAACGCCAGTATCTCTTCCAGTAACCTTTAATCTTTTCTCATAAATTGCACATATATCCAATGCCATTTCTAGTTTTTTAGCTTTCTCTACAAAACCAATATGATTTAAAAGCATGGCTGATGCTTTTATAATGCTTGTTGGATCTGCATATTGAATTCTACCGGTTTCAACCATTCTTGGAGCAGTACCATGAATTGCCTCAAACATAGCATAGCGTTTACCAATATTTGCACTACCCGCGGTACCAACAGATCCTTGAATCTGAGCAGCTTCATCTGTAATAATATCTCCATAAAGATTTGGAGCTACAAAAACTTTAAACTCTGATTGTCGTGCTGGGTCAATTAATTTTGCCGCCATGATATCAATATACCAATCATCGAATTTTACTTCTGGATATTCATTTTTAGCAATCTCTTTTGCCATATTTAAATACATTCCATCTGTAGTTTTAACAACGTTAGCTTTAGTGACCAAGGAAACTCTATTAACTCCTGTTTTTTTAGCATAATCAAAAGCTAATCTTAAGATGCGATCTGTTCCCTGTTTAGTGTGTACGCAAAAATCAAAAGCTAAATCATCAGTAACTCTAATTCCTTTTGACCCTAATACATAAGCTCCTTCAGTATTCTCTCTGAAAAATATCCAATCAATTCCATGTTCTGGAACTTTTACTGGACGAACGTTTGCAAATAAATCTAATTCTCGTCGCATGGAAACGTTTGCACTTTCGAGATTTGGCCATTTCCCGGAAGCTAAATCAGCTGAACTTGGCGTGTGAGTGGGACCTTTTAAAATAACATGACACATTTTTAATTGTTCTAAGGATTCATTGGGGATTGCTTTCATTAATTTTGCCCTATTTTCGATAGTAAGGCCTTCAATATCTCTAAATTCAACCGTTCCATTTTCAATTTCATTTTTCAGCAGAAATTTTAAAATGTTTTCTGCATGTTTTGTGATTTCTGGGCCAATACCATCCCCTCCTGCAACTCCAATTATTATTGGTTTTAGTTTAGAATAATCTATCCAATCTTCTGCTTTTTTCATCTGCTCAATCCGTTCTAGTTGCTCTTTTATAAGTTTTTCAAAATGATTTTTAGCTTTTTCTACTACTTCATTCATTTTCTTATAATCCTTGAGTAATATATTTTGATTTTCTATGTTTTTTTATTAGTTTTATTGATTTTAGTTTATGTAATTTCAATGGAATAACACCCACCTACTTTCCATTGATTAATTACAATACTTGTTCTAACAATATAATTTAAAAGATTTAATAAGGATTTTTAAATCCTTCAATTTTAAAATATAACTTCTTTTATAATCCTTCATATAGATTTACCCCCCACTTCGGGGAGTTTCTCTAAAATTAACTTTTAATTTAAAGCAAAAATTAAATAAATTTTATTTGACACTAATCTTTGAATTATAAAACTTAGTTCATTTCCTTAAAACAAACATTAATTATATAGTTATCATTATGGAAAAGAAGTTGTTAATAACTGGATCGGATGGATTTATAGGTAAAGAATTAAAAAATTATTTTTTAAAAGCAGGTTTTGAAGTCTTTGGAACAACTTTTTTTAGACAGCCTATTGATAAGAAAGAAATACAGTTTGACATAAGAAAAAAAGAAAATTTTTCTGCATTATGGCATGATGAGGATTTTGATACAATAATACATACAATTGGTTTAATGAATCAAAACGAACCTTATACATCCATGTATGCTATAAATGCTCAAGGTACTAAATATATGTGTGAGTATGCCAAATCTAGAGGTTGTAATCACCTGATTTTTACAAGCTCCGTAAGTATTTATGGAACTAAAGTAATTGGTGAAAATAGAACTGAAAATGATATAAAAAGAAAATATAAACATTTTATAACGCCATATGGAAAATCTAAAGCTATTGCAGAACAATTTATTGAGAAGAGTGGTCTAAATTACACAAATTTAAGACTTCCGATTGTTTTAGGACATGGAGACACTTTCATTTCGCCTTCAATAGTTCCAAGATTAATCAATGATACGATTTTCACATGTGGAAAAAAGCCACGTAAAATTTCATTATTATATGTCAAGAATCTTGCTCCTCTTGCTGAGAGATTAATTAATATTGGGCCTCTTAATAAATCTCTAAATTGTATCTCACATACAATTTTCTGGGAAGATTTAGTAAAAGAATATGCAACTAATTTAGGTATTGAATATAACCCAAAAATAAAATCAAAATTGACCATTTTTACTAATTTTAAAAATAGGGATTATCAATTTATAGCTTCTTATTCTGCATTTGGAGCACATTATTTAAGTGATAACCTTTTTAAAGTTTTGAATAATTGGAAACCTCCTTATGACTGGAAAGAGGGCGTTAAAGAAGCAATTGAGGGATATCTTGAAAGAAAAAATAAATATGAAAAATATTCAAGGAAAACTAATTAAAAATTTATAATCGTCAAACAATCTTGATTTTTTAGTAATTTATTTATTATTAGTCACTAAATAAAATCTCATCCCAAGGTTGTCTGTATAGTCCGGCACGTTGCCGTTTCTGATCAAATATATGTCCCATCATCCCAATTGAACGTCCAAGGACAAACAACCCATTTAATGCTTCGCTGTATATAACATCTTCAATTTCATCTGGTGTAAAATCTAAATTCTCTAATAAATCTAAAAAAGTAATCCCTATACAACCGTCAACATTTAATATAAGGTTATTCCTTTTAGCTGTTGTTAGTTTCTCTACTTCTAAAGCAAAATCTAAGTGCGGATGCTTTTTGAAATTCTTAAATACAAATTCCTTTAGTAATACAACTCTGACATCGGGATTTTGAACTGATTTAATTCGATGTCCTATTCCTGGAATATTAATTTTTACCACATCTTTCATATATTTGACGAACTCTGGAGGTTTCATTCTCTTTTGCAAAGCTTCTCTTACGTATTTTGCAGCATCTGATATTGCTCCTCCAAATCTAGGCCCAATAGTTAGAATTCCACTCGCGAGAGCTGACATTAGATCTTTCCCAGCACGCGCAGTAATAATTGCGTTATGTGCTCCCGATACTGCTGGACCATGATCTGCTGTTAATTTAATTACTATTTCAATAAATTGTTGAGCAAATTCTGGTAACTCTCGCTTAAACCATAAAAGTCCAATAACATATCCAATTGATCGATTATCCCTAATGATATCATCTAATCCAACCCCAGCAAATGTAGGAACATCGCCTCGATCATCACTAATAGTTACAACTACATCGGAGGGTCTTCTAACTAATCCTAATCTTACAGCTTCATTGAAATCCGTTGGAATTTTGGGAGGCTTAATATCTTTAGCAGGTTCAAGTTTCCCTTCTTGAACTAGTTTTTCATATGTTTTTTTAATTAATTTATCAAAATCTTCATAAGATTCAGGAACAAGGGCTCCTGCTTCCTTAAGAGCTTGGTTTTTAGCTTCTGCTGTCTCTTTTGAAGTACCTGCCATAGCACCAGCATGTCCAAATTGTAAACCTTGGGGCAAAATCTTAGCTGCTGTACCAGTAACCCATATAACGAGTGGTTTAGTAATCTTACTATTTTTTAAAGAATTTACTATCTCATATTCTTCTGTTCCTCCTATTTCTCCCAGACAGACTAACATTTTAATATTTGGATTTACCTCATAACGTAAAAGATGATCAATTAATCGCGAACCAGGATAGCGATCTCCTCCAATTGCGATGGATTCATAAACTCCATCTGTAGTTTGTGCTATCATAAAATTCATTTCATTGCTTAAACCACCTGACTTAGACACAAATCCTACTGACCCTGGGCGATATAGCTTTGAAAGGATGATATTTTCAAGTGTTCCTGCTGTATTAGCGATCTTAAATGCCCCAGCTTTGATACCACCTACGGTTGCTGGACCTATGATGATTTTGTTTTTCTCATTAGCGATTTTTATCAAGAATCTACTTTGCCTTTCTGGAACACCTTCTGCAATTATAACAACCACACGAATAGTTTCTGCTTCAAGTGCTTCTTTACTTGTATCATAAGCAGATCGAAATGATGCGAAATTTATCATAACATCAGCATTGGGATGCTTTTTAACTGCCATTTCCAATGTTTTATAAACTGGGATGACAATTTCTTTACTTCCCCAAAAAACTTTATGATATGCTATTGCTGCTTCTTGAGTAGGTCTAATCATGGCAGCAACAGAAGGTTTTTTACGTCTACAAACGTAATCAAAATCAAGCATTCTCTGAACTGGATTTACCTGGAATCCATATATTATTGCCTGCGTATCTTCATTAAACAATTCATAACTTTCCATTTATAATTCACCCTTCATTTTTTCAATCATTCTTGCAACAGGACGCGTCATACTGTTATAACGGTCATAAATTTCAATAGGAATACCGGTTTCTTCTCCAACTTGTCTCATTAATTCTAAACCCTGCTTCTCATTGGGACCCCCTCTACGAACTAATATTTTAACATTTGCTTTCTTTAATTTATCAACTGATTTTTTAATTGCACTAACAATACCCGAAAAAGTTGCTTTTACATCAGTAAAATTTGCAATTCCTCCTCCAATAATTAAATATTTTTCTTTTCCTTTTGGATTAGGTTTTTCTGTTATGAGATCTATCAATGTTTGGGCATATATTTCTGTATGTTCTTGACTAGGATTTCCACTATACTCACCATAATTACCGAGTTCTTCCGAAAAACCAAGATCAGCAATAGTATCTGTATATATAACTGACGCTCCTCCTCCAGCTACCATTGTCCATACATTTCCTTCTCGATTTAGGATAGTTAACTTAAGAGAAGCTCCCGTTTTTTCATCAAGTTCCTTTATCTTAGATTCTTCTATACTCATTTTCTGTCCAAATCCTGCCGGAAATTCAATAGGATTCGATGGATTTCCCCATGTATCTGTATGAAGAAATGCTGCAGTGTCATCTAAACGAGCTTTTACATCTAATGGAACAATTCTTTTATCTTTTGTTATCGCAAAAGGATTGATTTCCAGAAATGTAAAATCTTGATCTATAAAAACTTGGTAAAATCCTTTTATGAAAGGAATTAAAACATCTTTTAAATCTCCTAAATCGGGTAATTTGTTTTCTAAATCATAAGTTTTAATATCTGTACCAATTGGAATGGGAATATGTGTAACCTTCTCCCAATTTTCTTCAATAAATATACCTCCCTCAAAACTAAAATGAATTATATCGGAATCTCTTTCAGATGTTATAGAAACATAATATTCTTTATCATGTGGAATAAACGGTTCAACAATTAAACGTGTTAATTCTCCTTTTATGCTCCCAATAACAAATTCTTTATTTAATTTTTCTTTACAGAATTTTACTACTTTGTTATAATCAGCATCTAATAAAATTAATTTTGCCTTACCTCTTTTTCCAAAGAGTTGATCTGGTTTAACTACTACTCTATCCGATTTAATCCATAAATTTTTTTCAACTAATTTGTCTAAATCTGTATCGCTTTCTATTATTGCCAGTTTATTATGATAATTAAAGTCTGAGTAATATTTTGGTAATTCCCTAGCTAAAAGTATTTTTGCATCATATTCATAAATATTTTTCTGTGCCAAGATTATCAAACTCTCAAAATTATTTAGAAAAATTTCATTAAGCCAATAATTTAGGTAGAAAGTGTTTTCTAATAAATTTTCTTACTCTAATAATATGGGAAATCTTTCCCTGACATAAAAACCGTTAAAGAAGAATTTAAGCGAGTTATAGATTTATAAAAGGATAATAGCATAAATAATTCAAACTCTTCTTTTTCGTTATTTCAAGGATCAATTTATTAAAGATTTAAACGAATTAAATTATATCAAAAAATACAGTTGAAAATTAATTTTGAAAACTTCTGAGAAAGTTAAAAAATCAGCCAATATTGAGGAACCCCCCACAGGAAAAATGATAATGTTCTCTATGGGATATTTCCTTAATGGTTTTTTAATTGTTGCTTTTGGTAGTTTTGTTTGGCATTATTACGAGATCGAGCTTGGCTTAATTAGTATAATTAATTTATGGCCACTCTATTTATGGATTATCTTTGTAGTATTTACACTATTTAGTATGATTACTAATCCTATTATAGGTTATCTTACTGATAAGCCTATGAAATGGACAAGAAAGAGGGGATTTCATACTCCTTGGATTATAATTGGGGGTATTCCTCTTGTTATCCTTTTTTTTTTAATTTTCACGCCACCCGCAGTAACAGGAAGTGAAAGTGTATTTCCTATACTATTTTATTTTTTAATTACAGTTTTTTTATACGACATATGTTATTCACTGTTTCAAACTCATTCTTTTGGGGCTTTTCCAGCTCATTTTCGGGGTGATAAGGTCCGAAGAAAAGCGGGGATGGTGACTCAAATATTTATTTTTTTAGCAAATTTTTTAGCAACAACAATTTGGTCAATTATTATCATTCCTGGAAAACCTGGAACGTTCACTATAGCTGCTTTTATAAGTTTTATCACTTTAGGGATTTCTTTAGCTATTTTTATCCCTGGTTCAAAAGAATCAGATGAGATAAAAGCGCGTTTTATTTTAGGTTATAAAACAGCCGAAAAGAAATCCTTTTTTTGGACTATGAAAATGGCGATAAAGCAAAAAAATTTTATGTTAGCTCTTTTGACTTATATTTTTTTTATGATAGCACTTGGTTTAATGAGTACGAATACTGTAAATTTTGTCGATGATGTTTTACAAAGAGGACAAATAATAAGAATGTATGGGTCCATTTTTATGTTAATTACTTCTACTTTAACAATGCCTATTTGGATTCGTGTTGCAAGGAAGATTGGTCATTCTAACACATATACTATCGGTTTATTATTGTTCGGTTTTAGCTTATTATTATACTCCTTTGTTTCAGAAATAATTGGATTCTATATAGTTAATTCTCTGAGTGGGATGTCAGTTGCTATGTTTACCATTATGTTATCCCCTGTGTTTGCTGATTGTTATGATGAGATTGCAGTAAAAACCAAAAAACATCTTGAATCAACATTAATAGGCATTAGAAACTTATTTTTACGACTTTCAAGTATAATCCAAGTTTTAATCATTGCAATTGTACATATTATAACCGTTTATAACCCCATTAGCCCGAGTCAGGACGCGTTAAAAGGACTACGCCTGATACAAGGACTTCTTCCCTACATTTTCTGTATCACAGCAGCTTTAATCTTCTATAATTGGTACGATTTAAAAGGAAGAAAAAAGCAAGAAATAATGCAAAAATTAAAAGAAATGGGTTTATGAAAAGAAATAATTCAATCTATAATTGGATTTCAATTTAATATTTAATTTTGGTAAAATAATATTAATAATTCGATTGAATTACAAATATATAAAAAAAGTAAAAAAGATAATGAACTCGAGGGAATTAACTCTTTCTGCAATTAATGGCATACCTGAAAAGATCCCATTTAATCCATTTATTATGCATATGGCCGCCAGTTTAGCTAATGTAGATTATAATCATGAGTATTGTCAAAAACCAGAGGTTCTTGTTGATTCACAAATTAAATGTGCTGAATTCTTTGGTATCCATCATGTGAATGTGTCAACCGATGCTTACAGAGAAGCAAACGCGTGGGGTGTTGAAATTGATTGGGAAAGCCATACGCCTGTAGCTAAAACTCATATTAAGATTGAAGATTTTGAATCAATCGAAACTCCTTTATTGCTTGAAAATCAGAGAATCATAAATAGGATCAATGCTGTTAAAAAATTTTCAGAAAAAATTGGTGGAAGTCAATGCATAATAGGGTGGATTGAAGCTCCTTTCGCTGAAATATGTTGTTTATTTGGATTAGTTAATGTTCTTCTACAATGTAGAAACAGTGATTGGGTTGAAAAAATAAAACAATTAATTACTAGAATACTACCTGTACAAAAAGAATTTGCCAAATTGCAGATTGAAGCTGGAGCAGATATAATTGGAGCTGGCGATTCCGCTATTTCTCAGATTGGTCCTATGAGATATGAAAAATGTTGCTTAGGTGCTACAAAAGAACTATTTAAGTACATCCAAAAAGATGTACCAGTGCTCTATCACGTGTGTGGAGATAATGATATTATTGACAAAGATGGTAGAGATATGTTAAAATCAATTTCAAGCACCAATGCAGCAATCTTAGATTTAGATTATCAAATAGATTTAAAGATGGCAAAATTAAAAATTGGAAACAGAAATTGTATAAGAGGAAACACTAATACACAAATTCTTGGAAGTCCAAAATATTCCATTTCGAGAATAATTGAAGAAATTACAAAAACAATTGAGTTTGGAAAGCCAGGTGGAATGTATATGTATGCGGCAGGGTGCGAATGGCCATGGGAACCGAAAAATATGGCAGTTAGAAATCTGGGAATAGCTAAAGCGTTAATTGAAAAATTAGGATTGTATTAGATTTAGTATAAACTTTTTTTATATATTTATTCTAATTAAAAATATTAAAAACTAATTTATATTGTGAGAAAATTTGAATTTTCGCATTGAAAAGGATGTTTTAGGGGAGGTAGAAGTCCCGACTAGTGCGTATTGGGGCATCAATACTCAAAGAGCAATTCAAAACTTTAAAATAAGTGGACAGACTTTCCCTAAAATATTCATAATATCATTAGCACAACTGAAAAAAGCTTGTTTATTAGCAAATTTAGAGTTAAAATTAATTGATAAAGAGAATGGGAATGCTATCCTTCAAGCAGTTAATGAAATTTTAGAAGGAAATAAATATTTGGATCAATTTCCAATTGATATTTTTCAAACTGGGTCTGGAACTCAAACAAATATGAATATGAATGAAGTTATAGCTAATCGTGCAAATGAAATTTTAGGGTATCCTTTGGGTAAAAAATTTCCAGTACATCCTAATGATCATGTAAACAAGGGTCAATCTTCCAATGATGTAATCCCTAGTACAATGCATTTATCCGCTTTATATATGATTCAAAAACTATTTACCCCTTTAGAAAGGTTGATAGATCAATTAGATCATAAAATGAAAGAGTTTCAAGATATAGTTAAAGTAGGTAGAACACATCTTCAAGATGCTGTCCCAATCCCGTTATCTTTAGAATTTGAAGTATATAAAAAACAAATCGAAACTAACATAGAGAGATTACGTAACACATGCAATGAATTATCTTTTATTCCAATTGGAGGTACAGCATTAGGAACAGGACTAAATACTCATAAAGATTTTGCCCGACTTACTGTGTCTCATCTCGTTAAAATCACTCATTTACCATTTAAAGTAAATCCTGTGAAAGCCGAAGGAATTGCTTCACATAATACAATAGTTAAAGTTAGTGGTAATTTACGTTTATTAGCATTATCCCTACTAAAAATGGCTAATGATATTCGTTGGATGGGGAGCGGACCTCGAGCAGGATTATCGGAATTAATGTTACCACAAAATGAACCTGGATCCTCAATAATGCCCGGTAAAATAAATCCAACTCAATCCGAGGCATTAATCCAAGTATGTCTCCAAGTAATTGGGAATGATTCCGTAATTTCTTTTGGAGAGGCGCATGGGAGTATATTGGATTTGAATGTGTGCAAACCCGTTATGATAATAAATCTGCTTGAATCAATTGAAATTTTGATTGGAGGGATTAATTCTTTTGTTGATCATTGCTTAATAGCCTTGAAGGCCAATAAAGATCAAATTAATGATCAACTAGAGCGAATGCTTATGGTAGTCACAAGATTAGCACCAATAATTGGTTATGATAAATGTTCAGAGATAGCTCATAAAGCATTTAAAGAAGGAAAAACATGTAGACAAGTTATAAAAGAGATAGGTTTAGAAATAGATAATTTAGATGAGTTATTAGATCCAAAAAAAATGGTATAAATTTTAAGGTTAAAATACGACAATTAAAATACTGTGTATAATAAACACAAAATTAAGAAAATTTGTTAAGGCAAATTAATAATTTAACTCAAATCTGCTTTACTAATCGCAAACGTTTAAAAACAAATATTTTAACTATTTAATTACGATGTATAAAGATGAGGCTTGATGGTTGAACCTGGAATAAAAATTTTTAAGTTAAATTTTGATGGAACTTTTGATGAGATTGCATATGAAAACATAAAAGAAGTCTTTACTATCGTTAATATTTTGGCCATTTATATCCAAAAAATAAAAACAATGTACATATGGATTGGAAGGAACGCAACTCAAGCCTTAAAGAACCATATTTCTCAAATCCGTGTATTATTGAAAGAAGAGTTTCCTCAATTTAGAATTATCAGAAATATCACTTTTGATATGAAATCAGAACCATTTGAATTCTTTCAGAATTTGAATATCAAAAAAGACGAATTATATGAATTAATTAATTATCAAGAAAAGACTGTCCTCCCTATGTTAGAGAAAATAGAGGAGCTAAAAGAGAAATCAGAAACATTGATAAAATCTGAACAATATAAGAACGCGATTGAATTAATGAAAGAAATAATAACATTAGCACAAAAAATTAATGATGATGCTCTTGTTACAGAACAAAAAAGGTTAATTTTTGAATTGACAAAAAAATTTGAAGATAAGCAAATAGTTTCCGAAATTGAGGAAGAAGCTATTCGGATTGAAAAAGAATATAATGAATTAATCAAATCGAAAAGGGTATTAGAAGCTCATAATTTAGTTAAAACCTTCATGAAAAAATATGAGACTATATACGATTTATCATTGATTTCAAGTGCTAAAGATTTGATATTAAAAGAGAAAAAAAAATGGATAGCGGAACATGAGAAAATTAGAAATGATCTCTTAACAATGGAAAAAGAATTTAAGAAATTTTTAGAAGATTTGGATATCTATGGTGCAACTGAGATTTATGAAAAAGGATCAAATCTCCTTTCTAATCTTGTTGATGAGGAAATTAAAACAAAATGGGATAATTTTCGAACGAACTTGCTTGCTGCCAAGCAATTACTAGAGAAGATAGAGGTCTTAAGTAGAAATGGTATTGATGCTCTAAATGATGGTTCTTGTTCAGAATCTTTAAAATTTTTTGAACAAATAATATCTCAATTACAAGAATATATTAAATAAAAAGGAGAAATAATTTGACAAAAGATCAAGCTAAAAACGTAGAGGAAAAAGAAGAAAAAAGAAAAATTAGAGTCATTGCCCAAATTGATGAATTTCTTGGTGTTCAAGGTCAAGCATATATTAAAGGAAAATTAAAAGAAGTTTTATCAGTGGCCCATCAGATCATAGACATAGCTAAATCTGAGAATTTAAAATCATTTATTAGAGATCAAAAAGATCTAATTGCTAAAATTGAAAAGCTATTAAAAGAAAGAGAAGAACAGGAACGTGAAAGAATAAGTGCTGAAAAAGAAAGGCTAAGACTTGAAAGAATTAAAAATTTAAAGATTGAATTAAACCAATTGGAACATAAATTTAATGCAGGACTTATTGCAGAGGACTTTTTAAAAACAGAGGAGGCTATTAAAAATGCAAAAAATCTACTTTTGAACCTTGATGATACTAAATTAAGTAGCAAATGGGAGAACTTTGAGAAAAAACATATACGAGCTAAAACAAAAGAAGCACTTATTGAGAAAGCTCAAAATCTTATAAAAGAAAGCATTAATTTGAAAAAGAAATTTCTTTTTGACGATTTGAAGTTAAAATTATTAGATATGATGAATCAACTTAAAGACAACGGAATTTCAGAATATCTTAAAGAACTTGAAGATATACAAACGAATATTATAAAAGCAGAGCAAAATTATTTGAATGTTGTACAAACCATAGATAAACTAGTACAAGAAATTGAAACTCTTCAAGTAGAAAAAGAATACGAAAATGCGATCGCAAAATGTGAAAATCTTCTTAAACTTGCTGAATCTATAAAAAAAAATGATTTAATTGAAACTTATTTAAAAGTTCTTATAAAACTTCAAAAAGATCTTAGTTTTCAAGAGCTTAAGGAAACTGTTAATAAGTTAAATGAAGAAGGATTAAGCTTATTAAAAAAGGGTAAAATATTACTTTCACTTGAAAAGTTTAAGATGATTAAAGGATCAATAAATCACTTTCTAGAAGGATCTTAATTATTTCTCAAATTTACATTAATTTCCCATAAAAAACTTCTGTATCATATTCAAATCTAATAAGACCATTTTTCTGGAACTTTTCGAATAATTCCTTTAAATCAAGCAACATATCATTGAATTTTGGATGATCACTTAAAGGTATATACGAAGTAGAAAGTAACCGCCCCTCTAAACCTTTGTAATCGAATATTTGATGGTTTTCAAATGTAGTTTTATCATATGTATGCTCCGTTTTATTTCCCGTAAAAAATTTATCGTAATCAAGTTTACTTTGTTCGATAGCTTCATAGTCCGTTCCGTATAATAGAAGAAATTTTTCATACTCCTTTAAAAATTCATTTGTAAGTTTTCTTCGGCGATTCCAAATAAGAATAACCCATCCTTCAGGCTTAAGAATACGCATAAATTCTAATCTAGCTTTTTCTAGGTCAAACCAATGAAATGCTTGACCAGCAGTTATAATATCGATTGAATTATCATCTAATTTCGTATCTTCCGCACAGCCATCAATACTAATAAAATTTGAATATTTACTCAATAAATTTTCTGCCGCATTTCTCATATCAATATTGGGTTCGACTCCGTAGACCAAATTCCCTCTCTTAAGAAAAATTTCACTTAATATCCCCGTTCCTGATCCTATATCTGCGATTACAGAATTGGCAGAAAGAATTTTCTTCTCTTTCAAGAATTCAATTATTTCTGGAGGATAACCGGGTCTATATTTAATATATCTCTCCACTCTCGAAGAGAATCTTTTCTTGGAATCAAATATAAACTTCTTTTTTGGCATTGTAATAAAAAAAAAGGAAAAAAATTTGTATTAATTCATTGAGCATGTTTTTGTTTAATAAGAGTTAACTTTCCACCAGCCATTAATTCTTCTAAACCTTGTTCACTTAGAGAATGAGTTAACTCAATTTCTAAATTTTTAGTTTTATTTTTTAATGAAACCTTACCAGATTTGATAGTAGTTAAATCAATCTCAAATTGATCTCCAGCATCAATTTTATTGTAATCTTCTTTATTTACGAAGGTAAGTGGCACTATACCAAAATTTAAAAGATTAGCTAAATGAATCCTTGCAAAACTCTTTACTATTACCGCTTTGATTCCGAGATATTTGGGTGCTATTGCAGCATGTTCCCGACTTGAACCTTGTCCATAGTTCTCGCCTCCTACAATAAATCCTCCTCCCTTCTCAAGAGATCTATCATGAAAGGATTCATCAACCACATTAAAAACATATTTGCTAATTTCTGGTATATTGCTTCTTAATGGTAAGATTTTTGCTCCAGCTGGCATTATGTGATCTGTTGTTATATCATCTTCAACCTTTAAAAGAACTTCTCCTTCTAATTTATCTGGTAAAGGATTAAATTCAGGCAAAGGTTTAATGTTGGGACCTCTGACTATTTCTATATTTTTAGCTTCTTCAGGTGGTAATGGTGGCACTATTAAATTATCATTTACCATAAATCGCTTCGGCATTTCTAACTTAGGTAAATCACCATATTTTCTTGGATCTGTAATTTTTCCTTCTATCGCAGCTATAGCGGCAGTTTCAGGACTAACTAAGTAAATATTTGCATTTTTTGTTCCTGATCGTCCAAGAAAGTTCCTATTAAAGGTTCTTAAAGAAACAGCTTTACTTTTAGGGGCTAAACCCATACCAATGCAAGGACCACATGCATTTTCTAAAATTCTTGCTCCAGCTTTTATTAAATAACCCATTTCACCAGAATCTATCATATGATCAACTACTTGTCGAGAACCAGGAGATACAGTTAAAACAGTATTCAAGTTTATAGTTTTCCCTTTTAACATGTTTGCAACGATTTTGAGATCTCTTAAGGAAGAATTAGTACAACTTCCGATACAAACCTGATCTACATTTAATCCTTCTAATTCTTTAACAGTTTTAACATTGCCAGGACTATGAGGCTCGGCAATTAATGGTTCTAATTCACTTAAATTAATTTCGATTATCTCATCATATTCAGCATCATCGTCTGGTTCTAATCGAATCCATTGCTCTCCTCTTTCTTGAGCTTCTAAAAATTCTTTAGTAATTTTATCAGAAGGAAAAATTGATGTTGTAGCTCCCGTTTCAGTACCCATATTGGTTATTGTACCACGTTCAGGAACTGTTAGTGTTTTTATTCCTGGACCAGTATATTCTAGAACCTTATTTATAGCTCCTTTTACTCCAATTCTTCTTAAAACTTCTAATATTACGTCTTTAGCAGAAACAAAATCAGGAAGTTTCCCTGTGAGATACACATTAACAACTTTAGGCATTTTCAAGTGGAAGGGTTCTCCTGCCATTGCAGCGGCGACGTCAAGTCCTCCTGAACCAATTGCTATTGATCCAACACCACCTCCAGTAGGAGTATGGCTGTCGCTTCCTAATAATGTTTTTCCTGGTCGAGCAAAACGTTCAAGATGCACTTGATGGCAGATCCCATTCCCTGGACGTGAAAAGTATAATCCATATTTTGCGGCAATACTTTGGAGATATCTATGATCATCAGGATTTTTAAAATCAGTTTGTAAAGTATTATGATCGACATAACTCACTGATAATTCCGTTTGAACACGCGAGACTCCCATTGCTTCGAATTGTAAGTATGCCATTGTTCCAGTAGCATCTTGAGTTAATGTTTGATCCATTTTTATGGCAATATCCGTCCCTTTTTCTAATTTACCATCAACTAAATGCTGTTCCAATATTTTTTCTGTTAGAGTTTTTCCCATAATCTTCAACCATGTTCTATATTTTTTTGCGTTTCTGGACTTAATAAATTCTAAAATAATTAAAATTGAAATGCAATTAAATTTTTCTTTTGGAATTTACCCATCTTTATCCCCGTTTAGATAAGGTTTAGATATCTATCATTTAATTTTGGGGAGAAATTCCCTTTATTGAAAATAACAACTTTAGTGAAAAAAGAGTTTGCTATTTCAATTAAGATGACAAAAATAAAGACAAATTTTTACTAAAAAGTATAAATATCAAGCTATTAATATTACCTTCGTATCATATAATATTTTAATTTTTAACAAAATAAGGCGAAATTTAAAATGTATAGTGTGATAAGTAGAAAAAGAATGATTATTTCAACTATAGTATTTTTCTTTATAATTACTAACCCGATTATTACTGTTATACTCGATATAAATTTAGGGAATGATATAGTTAATAAAAATCTGTTAAAACTTTCTAATTCAGATATTGCTATAATCACACCGGAGAATAAAACTTACATTGAATCTATGAGTGGTTATTATCCCGCTACCTTTGGATTTGAAAATGATGAAGATCATTCTGATCCAAATGGATGGATAATTTTTAATGAAAATCCTGAAGCAGAAGTTATTTCAAAATTGTATGGACATAATAAAGTACTAAGATTCTATGATACTGTTAGTGCAAGTATTATCATTCCCGATAATTCATGTTCATGGGAGGTAGATTCTCCTCAAAATATATCTTGGAACTCAACAGGAGCAATTTCTGACGTAAAACTTGAATTATATAAAGAGGACGTATTAGTAATGGAAATTGTTTCAGAAACGTCTAATGATGGTTTCTATTCTTGGAATATATCCTCGATTTTAGAAGGTTCTACTCATTATCAAATCAAAATTAGTAATGTGTCCAATTCTTCTATTTATGATTATACTGAATATTTTGAAATATATACATCCATAATTGATTCACTCACAGTTACCACTCCTGATATTCTTACCATATGGGAAACTGGTACTTCTCAAGATATTACTTGGACCTCCACTGGTACTATCTCTTATGTAAAGATAGAATTGTATGAAAATGATGAATTTGTAATGGACATCACGACAAGCACTATTAATGATGGTTCTTATATGTGGGCTATATCACCTGATCTTGAAGAGGGGATTGACTATCAAATAAAGATCAGCAATGTTTTCGATCCCATAACCTATGATTTTAGTGATTATTTTGAGATAAAGAAACCAACATCTGAGGGTTTAACTGATATTCCAGGATACGATTTATACCTCTTAATAAGTATAATATCCATTATTTCAGTAATTCTATTTAGAAACAGGTTTAAAAAATTAAAATAAAATTTTTTTTTGCTTATTAAAAATTATTGTTCCATCTTTTACTTTTTTAATTATTTTTTTTGTGATTAAATAAAATTATTTAGCAAAAATCAAATTATTGATAAAGAGTAGATAAATCTAATTAAATTATCTTTATGTAAATTTAAATGATATAGAGAAATTAGATGCTTTATTCAATGCATTGGATGAAATGATTGAAGGGAAAAAGTTATTCGATCAATTTCCTATAGGTATATTTCAAACAGGTTCGGGAACTCAAGGTTAATATTTTTTTACGTTTCTGGATCAACGAAATTCTAACTTAATTAAAATTAAAATGCAATTAAATTTTTCTTTTGGAATTTACCCATCTCTATCCACTTTAAGATAAGGTTTAGATATATATCAAGATTTTGTTTAATTATATAGTTTATAATGTCGATTAACATGAGAGAAGATTTGGAATTACTTACTAAGGAGGAATTATTGAATTATATCGAAGATATATCCAAAAACTGGTTAGCTATCGATGGTACGTGGTTTCAAGTAGTTGAAAGCGAATATGGGCTTGAAAAGGCAATAGAACTTGATGTAAATCAATGGAAAAGATTCACTGTTATTGAGGCAAAAAGAATCATGGATAGATTTAAAATTCCTGAAAATGGGGGAATCCCCGCTTTAATTAAAGCTCTTAAATATAGAGTATATGCGAATATTAATATACAGGAAGTTATTGAAGTTTCAGATAATAAATGTGTGTTTAGAATGATTGATTGCCGTGTTCAATCTGCTAGAAAACGGCGAGGTCTTCCTGATTTTCCTTGCAAACAAGTAGGTATCGTAGAATATGGTCTGTTTGCTAAAACAATAGATCCAAGAATAGAAACAAAATGTATGGCATGTCCTCCTGGTCCGCATCCAGATGAATTTTGGTGTAGTTGGGAGTTCACAATAAAAGAATCCTCTTAAATTCATTTAGCTAATAAACATTTTTTATTAAATTTCTATTTATTACATATTTAATTTTTAAAGAATGGTGAAAGAAAGTTTAATAAGTTATTTTTATTAAGACTATTATAAGATTTTATAAAAAATTTTATCCTAAATTAATAATGAACAAAGATAATAATATTTTAAAAAATAATTAGGTTTTGATGTAATATGTCCGAAGAACATATCCGAGGTCAAATTAGTGCAAAAGAAGATGAAATAACGAGAATTGAAGAAGATGCTGCGAAAAAAGAAGCATCAGCAGAAGCAGAAATTGAAGAAGAATTTGACCCTAAGATTGAAGAAGCAAAATTAAAATTAGAAGAAGAAGAAACCTTACGAGATGAAGCTATTGAAAAAACATCGGAATGGAGTGATAAAAAGAAAGAAAAGATCGCCGCAGCAAAAGAAGCTAATAAAGCGTTTAACAGTTTAAAAAATGATAAAGAAAAAGCTCTTAATGCTAAATTGAAAGAAATTGAAAACGAAAAGAAAAGTAAAGTTAAAGAGGTTCAAGGAGAAATTAAAATACTCCAAAAACAATTAATTGCTTTGGAAAAAGCAAAAGAGAAAGAAGCTTCTGAGGAATAAAATAAGAAAATTTAGTGTATAAACTTTTTCATAATTCTTTTTTAAAATTTTTTCTTCTTTAATAAAAATCCTTTTTTTTATAATAAAATAGCAAACAATCTAGAATAAATATAAAAGTAATAGTTATAGAAGAATTATAGGTTTAATGGCAATTTTTGCCCTTTTTCATTAACAATTTCTTTCAAATTTTCAGGTTGGAGCCTCAACTCGTCGTAAAGCCAGTTCAAAATCCTTATCTTAGAGTTATATAATTCAACTTCTTCTTCAAATAACTGCATAATATAATTACTAATATTCTTATTTGACTATATTCCAAGAGATTTGAATTTACATATTTAACTATGTAATATCTAAATATCATTTGAAAAAGAGCACCTTTAATTCGCAATTTTTAAGAAAAATGATAAGTGAACTTTAAGGGTTAAAATTCTAAGATCTCATATATTTTTTCTGAATATCGTCAAGTTCATACATAATATTTTCAATTGGATATCCATTTATCACTCTATGCATTTTATTGATTAATTCTTTAGGGAACATATCAAATTGAGCAATTAATTCTCTATAATCCTTAAATTCGTTTGTTACTTCATATATATCGGAACTTCTCTTAACATCAAATTCTCTTGTTACAATCTCTACAAAAGATTTAATTAAATCATTATAAAATTCATCTTCCAACTGTTGAGCAGTATAATTGATATCGTATATCATATGATCGTATTTTTTGTTTACATCTTGGATTTCTCTTTCTCTTTTAACATTTATATCATCGATTTTTGGTTGTAATTCTTTCTTTTTTTTATCTAATTCTTCAAGCTTGGCTTTTAACCGATCACTCATAATAGTCTTTAATAAAGGACATTATTTAAAGAATTAGCTAAAACTCTCTCTAATATATAACAGAGTAAAATATAAGAAATAGGCGTAAATAAACTTTAGTAATTTAATAAAATCTTAATAAAACTATTTATTAAAAAATTTAACTAAATAGAATTTCTGATAAAATCATCGATTTTTACTCAAGATGGCTAAAAAAATAAATATACCAGAACCGGAATTAGACTTGAAATTTATTGACGTTCACTGCCATTTACCTTTTCCTCGCCCTAAAACTGATCGGTTACCACCAGATCAAAAACAATATTTGGATTATTTAAAAATGGGTGGAATATATTTAATCACAAGCACTATAGATATGTTAACATTGAATTTAACTCAAAAATTTATGAAGCAAAAAGAAAAAAATTTCGGTTTTACATGTGGGTGGGCTCCACAGACAGTAACTTATACACCTAAACAACAATATGCTTCTGAATGGAAAAGTTGGGTTGAATTTATTCAAAACAATCAAGATAAATTTTTGGCAATAGGAGAAATAGGATTAGACTTTCATCATGCTAAAACTTTAGAGAAGAGAAATAGACAAGTAGAAGTATTCAAAGAAATTCTCGAATTAACTAAAGATTTTAACAAACCTTATGTTTTGCATGTTAGGAATGCTGCTGAGCATGAATTCGACAGAGAGCACCTAAAGCATAGATATAATAAAAGAGATGGAGCAATTAAGGAAATTTTAAACATTTTAAAAGAATTTAAGATTAATCCTGAAAATGTAATGTGGCATTGTTTTTCAGGACCAGAAGAATATGGTAGAACCTTACCAAATCAAGGATTTATACTTTCTGTACCCAGTTCTGCTTATGGGTTTGATAGATGGCGTAAGGTTACGAAGTTCTCACCATTAGAATCGCTGGTTACTGAGACAGATGCTTATTATCAACATCCTTATAAAAGAGGGCCGATAAATACACCTTCTAACGTAAGATATTCTATAGCTGCTATTGCTTATACTCACAATACACCTCAAAAGTTAGTAAGTGAAAAAACAGTTGAAAATGCTAAAAGATTTTTTAATTTAGAAATAGAATAGAAACTATTAATAATGCTTTATTCCTAAATTTAGAAACTTAAATTATAAAATATTTACTGTGGTGAATTAGTTGAAAATTTTAGTAACTTATTATTCGCAATCAGGAAATACAGAAAAAGTTGCGAGAAGCATTTATGAAGGTTGTGAAGGTGAAGAAACAGATTTAAAACCTATAAATCAGGTAAGTTCTTCAGATTTGAAAAATTATGATTTAATCTTTTTAGGATCAGGAATATATGCTAGTCGTGTACATAAATCATTAAGTGAACTAGTAAATTCAGCTGAATCATTACCTGTAAACTTTGTATTTTTCTGTACACATGCAAGTTTAGATATGTATCAAGATGGATTTAAATTAATTAAAAGAAAACTAGGGAAAACTAGTTCTAAGATTATAGATATATTTGATTGTATGGGTGATAATATTGGAGTACCAGAAGCGACACGAAAAGCAATGTTGGATAAATTACCCCCAGAGCAACGAAAAAAAGCTGAAGAGCATCAACAGAGGCTCAAAGGGCATCCAGATGAAGAAGACCTTGAAAATGCAAAAAATTTTGCTCAATCTCTTATTAAAAAGTTATAATTTCTTTATATCCTATTTTTTTTAAATTTTTATATGCATATTTATAGAATATAAAAATCAGCCTCAAGTTCATTTAAATATTAGGTGTAATAATAGATTCTTATAATTTAATCAACTCTATTTAAAAATGATTTAAATGATAAGAAGTACAAGAATAATACTAATTGTAGCGGCTATTATAATTGTTGGTGGGGCTTCTATATTTGGAATCATTGTAGCTGTAAATTGGGGTAGATTTGATTACTCAAACTCATATTATTATCAAGGAATACCGCTTCCTATCGAAAGACTTAACATCAATAGTGATATTGGAGCTATAAATATTAAGTATAATACAACTCCAACTAATTATATTGTTGAAATTGATTTAGATATTAGAATCGAAGGTGGTTTTGTAGCTGGAAAATCATTTTCTGATTTTTTTGAAGATATAATTTGGGTAAACGATAGTTCTCCTATTACATTCGAACTAGATAAAAAACCTATTACAGGACTTATTATCCCTATTATATTTGACATTAAAATTAATGTTGCCCTCAGAACTGATATTATTTATGATATAAATGCGTTAACTAGCACAGGTGCGGTTGATATGGTTATACCTCAAAATGTTATTCTTAACAACACTATTATAGGAACCTCTACAGGTTCAATTTTTCTTAGTGCTGATAAAAACACTACAGTTCAAGGAAATCTTGGATTGAGCACTAGTACAGGTTCGATTGATTTTTATGCTAATCAAGTTAATTTAAATCGTGGTATTAGTACAGAAACTTCAACAGCATCTATTATTATGAACTTTACGAGATGTGTTATTGGTGATGATATAAGTGGATTATCATCAACAGGGAGTATAATAGTTAATAGTTATAATATGAAATATACTAAAGATTGTGATTTTGAGATTATTACTTCTACAAGTAGTATTGATGCGAACATCAAGCAATATGTAGAAATGAATGCTAATATTACAGGCACTTTCGAAACATCTACAGGGAGTATTGACATATTATACGATGATTCTTTAAGTATTGTAGGCGCGGAATTTACGTGTACCACTGGCACAGGCTCAATAAATTATTATGATTTGGGATCTGGAGGGATGAGCGTAATAACCGGTTTAATATCGACTACAATATCGACTGATGATTATAACAGTGCGACTAGTAAATATACATTTAGTGTATCCACAGGAACAGGTAGTATCAAAGTATGGGGTCAAAGTTTCTAAGATTACATTTTTAACTTATTTTTTTTTATCTTAATCCTTTTTATTTTTTAAATTTCTAAAAGAAAAGAATCATTTTTGTGCTCAAAACATCACCATTGTCTTAATCTTCTAAATATAATATTGTTATTACAAATAAAACCTTTTAATATATTCAAAATTTAAATAATTATCTTTGAATTAAAGATGTTTTAGATTATTGAAAAAAAGAGGATGGATAAATAATGGTTAGTGATGATTTACTTAAAAAATTAAAAGATATAAGAGAGGGAGTAGGTGAGAGACAGCCATCTGATGCTCTTTTATTGGCTGAGGCTTTAAAACAATTAGCTGTAGAAAATGAAGATATTAAAGAAGAGGTAGAAGATATGGATACTATTATCGCTCAATTTGAATACACTGATATGGATTATAAATATTGGGTAAAAGTTGGGGAAGGGCAAGTAGATTATGGAGAAGGGGTGGCTGAAGATGCAAGTGTTACTATGAAAGCAGCAGCAGCCACTTGGGCAGGAATGGGATCAGGAGAAATTGATGCTACGAGTGCATATATGAGTGGAGATCTACAAATCGAGGGAAATCTCCAAGATGCAATAGCATATGGAGAAGTTAATAACATGGTTGGAGAAGTATTGAGAGAACTTTGAGGAGAGTAATATCATAAACATTACAATCTGAATTTTAATTCAATTTTTAAATATTAATTTTTTTTATTACTTTTTCTATGCTTAAATTTTATTCTTATATAGTCTACTAGATTAATTATCAGAAACATTATAAAACTCCATGCTAGGATGTTTATTAATAAATTAGACCAGTTAATTGTTTTCTCCGCTCCTGGATATACTAATCGGCTCAACCAATAGAATGGAAAGCCCCATCTCTCAATGCCCATAACTTCTCCTATTGGATAGGGAAATAATCCAGTAATAATTGTAATAATTAAACCTCCAATAATAGAAAAAAGTAATTTAATGATTAATTTAGTTTTCATAGGAGGATCTATTTGCACATGTTATATTTAATACCTCTATCAAAAGTCATTTCTAGGAATTCATGACCAAATAGATGTTTATATATTTCTACTATTTATGTATTCCATCTCCCTGGATTAAAGATATTATTAGGATCCATACAGTTTTTTATCTTATCAAATAACTTTAACCAGCCTGGATTGATTTTCTCTCGCAATTTTGCTGTTATCCAAGAGGGTGTTTTATAAGGGATACACCCTAAATCTATACAGACATCAGCAATTTCATTTAATAATTTTACAATTCTTTCTTGATCTGAAAATTTTTTAAAACGAAAAATTGGTCTAAATATTCCATAATGACCCCCTTTCATAATTTTAAGATAATTATAGGGTGGTACACCATATTTATAATATAATTCATCAGTTTTTTTAATCAATTCCTCAAACTTATCTGACGGGGCATAAGCACCAAACCATGTAAGACCACTATATTCATGCAAAGAAAGGATTTGAGAGGGTAGATCATAAATATTTCGAGCTTTTAAATTAAAGAGCTTTGCAAACTCATTATAATCAACCAAATGAATATTAGCTCCTTTTTTATTCAAATCTTCAATTATCATTGTTAATATTTCTAATTTAGCTTCCATTTGTTTTTCTGTTTTTGCTGAGATTGGCATTACTCCTGTATATATTGGTTCTCCTGGATATCTTTTAGGTTCAGGAATACCTATTTCCATTTTAGCCACTTCTACGGAGAAGGCTGCAATATCATTAATTATATCTGCTCTTCCAACCTCTCTTAAAAACGGAGCTATATCCGTTAAACCAAAAAATAATACAAGTTGAGGTTTTTCAATTGGTTCTTTTGGCCATAATTGAACTGAACATTTTGTTACAAGACCTGTCATTCCTTGAAAATTTACAAATAGCCCAATTAAATCAGGCATAGGATATCGACACCACCAACTATCAAAATTCTCATTATTTGTTCCATAAAAGCATGAACCAATCCTTACAACTTCTCCATCTGCGGTTATGACTTCTAAACTATTAATACTTTCTGCCATTGATCCTATTTTTGCGGCTAAACTTGTCATACCGCTTAAAAGGGCATTTCCTACGACACCAGCATATGGAGGAGCGTTGGGATAACTATATCTTAAATTAGGATAATTATCATCTAAGCATTTTTTTAATTGCCCAAAAGTAACTCCTGGTTCCAACACAGCATACATCATATTTTCATCTATGTAAAGAATTTTATTCATTTTCTTACCGAAATCTACAATTATTCCACCATAATCAGGAATTGTAAGCCCTCCTACATTATTACCAGTTGCATAAGGAACAATAGGAATTACATTTTTGTTACAAAATTTAACAAGCTGGACTAATTGTTCTACTTTCTCAGGAATTACAACAAAGTCAGGCATATGTGGCTCATTTTCTGTCATATCATAAGAATAGGGATATAGATCTACTTGTTTACTTGTTACATTCGATGAACCGAATATATCAACTAATTTGTCATAGACATCTTGTTTAGAAGCTCTTTCAAATATGTTTCTTTTATTAGTTTTTGTAATTTCCATCAACTCTTTATCTTGTTTCTTTATTTAATTCATAATATTTTAGATTAGGGTCTTCAGCAACCATTATCATAGAGTCTACAAAAACATTGTAAAATTTGACAATCATACTACTGTCTTCACCTAATCCTTCAATTTCCATTTTTCCTTCATTTAACACATTGAAAGGATCTAATCTTCCGTATGCAATGTCTAACATCGTATGAATATCTATTTTTACTTTTAGATCTGCATCCTCGAGATAAATTCTCTCAAAACTAATATTATTTTCTTTAAAAATGACAGTTATAGGATAAAACGGTGTTATATGCAGAACAACCTTTTTATTCCAATCTTTTATGTGTTTAATAAAGTTCTTATCATTTTTACGGTATTTAAAAATATTATACAAGGATAGAGATATCAAATCATCTGGCATGTCTATACTTAGCATAATTTACTCTTAAGAAATTTTACTATAATTGGACAAATGAATTTATAATAATTAAATTATGAATATTTAAAATTAAGAATTATCGTTAAATTGATCTTTTTTCATAATAAAAAAATTAAATAATAAATTTTAAGGGAAAATGCCTCTTAATTTTATTGCTTCAGCAATCCTTGATACTGCGATAATATAAGCGGCTGTACGAAGTTGTAGATTCCTTTCTTTTGAAATTTGATAAACTTCTTCAAACGCTTTTAAAATAATTTTCCTTAATTCTTTATTAATCCTTTCTAAATCCCAAAAATATGCACGAATATCTTGAACATATTCAAAATATGAAACACATACGCCACCGCCATTTGCAAGAATATCTGGAAGCACATGAATTCCTTTATTAAACAATATTTTATCTGCTTCAGGCGTAACAGGTCCATTAGCCCCTTCTAAAACAATTTTACATTTAATATCATTAGCATTCTTTTCTGTTATCTGATTCTCGAGAGCAGCTGGAATTAAAACATCACAATCGATTATAAGCAAATCATCATTGGTAATTAATTTATACCTCTTATCTTTATAATCTTTCAAGTAATTCCCTTCTACAGTCCACTCTAATAATTTGTCAATTTCCAATCCTTCGGAAAAATAAAGTCCTCCAGATATATCTGAAACCGCTATTACATTACAACCCTCTTTATATAATATATCGGCAATCGTACCACCTACATTTCCAAAACCTTGAACTACAATATTCTGCGATTTTAAATCTAAATTCAGCTTTTCACACATCGCCTCAAGCACAAAATATAATCCCATTCCTGTAGCAGGTTCTCGACCAACAGATCCACCAATGGAAATAGGTTTTCCTGTAACTACTCCTGGAACAGAACGCCCTTTATTCATACTATAGGTATCCATCATCCAAGCCATAATTTGGGCATTTGTGTTAACATCTGGTGCAGGGATGTCGATATCTGGACCAATAATATTAATTATTTCGGATGTATATCTCCTAGTAAGGCGTTCTAATTCCGCTCGTGATAATTTTCTAGGATCAACACAAACTCCTCCCTTAGCTCCCCCTAAGGGCAAATTTAAAAGACTACACTTCCAAGTCATCCAAGTAGCTAAAGCTTTAACTTCATCTAAAGTGACTTCTGGAGAAAATCTTACACCTCCCTTTCCAGGACCTCGAACAGTTGAATGATGAACTCGATATCCCTCAAAAATTTGGAGATTTCCATCATCCATCATAATAGGAATTGAAACGATTAGTGATCGTTCTACTCTCTTAAGATATCTAGTTAAATTAGGATCTAATCCCATCTCTTTAGCAACAATATCTATTTGTTTTTTTGCTACTTCAAATGGATTTAATTTCATAAGTTATCACCTTTTTGAAAAATAAATTTTGAATTGATCTTAATAAAGTAATTTTTAGATTATATGAATTGTATTATTATTTTTTAATATTTAAAAAATTTCAAAAAAAGTATTATAAATTAACAAGGCAATATTGTACAAATTTTAAAGGATCATTTGCGCATCCTCCTGAATCTAATCCTCCTAATTGATCTAGAATCTTTTGAGGGATAAGATTATCAGCAATCCACAAATCTTTTAAATTCATCAAGGATTCTAATCCTTTAATTTGTATTATCTGGTTTTGGCCTAAATCAAGCGTTTCTAAATTTGTCAATGTTTCAAGTCCTTTAATTTCACTTATATTATTTTCTGATAGAAAGAGATTCTCTAAATTAAGTAAGGAATATAGTCCTTTAATGTGGCGAATATTGTTTTGTTTTAAATTTAGTATTATTAAATCTTTACAGTTATCCAAACCTTTAATTTCTGAAATTTGATTAGTATTAAGCCATAGAGTTTCCATACTTTCTAAAGTATTTAATCCATTTATTTCTTCGATTAAATTGTTATTTAGATAAAGACTCTTTAATTTTTTAAGATTTTCTAACCCAGCAATATTTTTAATTTGATTTCCAGCAAGGTTTAACACTTCTAAATTCTCTAAATTTTCAAGATTTTTCATTTCCTGTAGTTGATTTCCTGCAATCCATAAAACTTCTAGATTTGTTAAATTATCAAGAGCTTTAATTTCTGTTATGTTATTCCATGAAAGATCTAACCTTATTAACGAAGTTAAATTTTCTAAACCTTTTAGCTCGGTTATTTTATTTCCCCTTAAATATAACTCTTCCAAATTTCTTAAATTTTCTAATCCCTTTATCTCCGTTAATTTATTACTTACTAGATGTAAAATCTTGAGTTTTTCTAAATTTTCTAAACCTTTAATTTCTACAATTTTATTACTACCCAAATTTAAAATTTCTAAATCGGTTAAGTCGTCCAAACCTTTTATTACTACAATGTCATTTGAACTTAACTCTAGATTCTTTAAATCCTTTAGTTTCGATAATCCTTGTATTTCATCGATATCTTTTATTTCTAAAAGACCTAAATCCAGAAAACCGTCCTTAACATCAAACCTAGTACCCGCTAATTCAACAGATTTCATATAGTTTACGCCATTTAACTTTCTAAAATAACATACTGTTATTAATTCGATATAAATAATTATATAAGCCTTATTATTTATTCATTTTTTTTATAAAAACTTATTATAAGTTTAAACAAGATTTAACCTGATTCTATAACATAATAAAAACTTATTAAATCTTAATTTAGTATAAGATTAATATGAATGTAGTTGTTTGTAAAGAGTGTGGATACTCCTTCGAAAATAAAATTGAAGGTAAATATTTTTGCCCAAATTGTTCGAAAGAAATGAAATTTTTTAAATTTGAAGCTTTTTGTGGAGCTAAACCTAATGAAATTCATGAAAATGATTAAAGTTATAAGTTAACGTATTTTCTTTCTTTTTATGGCAAGAGCACTCTATATGGATGATTCTTATCTTAAAAATTGGAATGCTAAAGTCCTAAACGTTACAGATGATAAATATATTGTTCTTGATAAGACGGCATTCTATCCTAAGGGAGGCGGTCAACCATGGGATGAAGGCTTTATCATTAAAGATGATGAAAAATTTAAAGTGATTTATGTTGGAAAGTTCTCAGGTAAAATAAGTCATGAAGTAGATAAACCAGGTTTAAAAGAAGGTGATGAAGTGAATTGTGAAATTAACTGGGAACGAAGATATACTTTTATGCGCTATCATACAGCTTCTCACTTAATCAGTAATATACTTTACAACAGAGCAGGAGCAAAAATTACAGGTAATCAAATTGAGTTGGATAAAACGAGGATGGATTTTTCAATGAAAGATTATTCTCCAGAAAAACTGCGTGAATTTGTCGATGAAGCTAATAGGATTATCAAGAAAAATTTGCCAATAACCATCAATTACATGACTAAAGACGAAGTTTTAGGAAGACCAGAATTAGCTAGATTAGCAGTAGGATTACCCGAAAATATTAAGGAATTTCGTATCGTTAATATCGGTGAGATAGATGAACAAGTCGATGGTGGCACTCATGTTAACACCCTAAAAGAAATTGGGAATATTGAAGTTATTAAAACCATAAATAAAGGGAAAAATAACAGAAGAATGTATTTTGTTTTGAAATAATAATTATACTGTTCTTAATAAAAATATAAAATAATATTGTTTTTACTATGGTTGAAAATAAACCTGGTAAGAAGGAGAAAAAGAAGTTAATAGCTCGGTTGGGGAAAAAACAAGTAATTTCTGTAGGAATAATATCATCAGTAGCAATAGCAGTGATTATTAGCGGTATTTATTTCTTTACAATACCAGAGGTAAGAGGTGATGAAATTATCATTGGTTTGAACGATGCTCCAAATTCTATCGATCCACTTAAGAATCCAACTCCAAAATATGTAAATCTAATCATAATTGATCAAATTGCGGAAGGATTATTTGCTTACGACCAAAACAAAACGGATACTCCCATTACTCCTAATCTAGCATTGAATGGGAGTTGGAGCCTTGATCACCTAAATTTCACTTGTACTCTAAGAAGTAATGTCACATTCCACGATGGAACACCATTTAATGCTACAGCTGTAAAATGGAACTTTGATAGAATTTATAAATTTATTGAAATTATGCCGCAATATGACACGATGTATTGGTATCCTGCATATTTAGACTCAGAAGGTAATCCAATCATAAATCGCACTGAAATAGTAAATGATTATACTGTAAAATTTGTCTTAAACAAACCTTATGTTCCTATAAGGGATTTACTTACCCTCTGGAACTCTTACATACTTTCCCCGAATTCTACTCCAGATGACGAATTCATCGATATTAGGACTGGGAAGCTAGTCGGAACTGGCCCTTTTATTTTTGATTCCTGTGAGGTAGATTTCTACGGTGAGAGTTTGAAAACAGATATGCATGCTAATCCAAATTATTGGGGTGGAACACCCTCAATTAATATACTGTCATTTCTTGCATTAAATTCTGGTACAGAAAGAATGGAAAGAATGTTATCTGGAGAGCTTTCATATACTATGGGACCTCGTGATGATAGTGTACTCGATATATACAGAAACACTCCCGGAATTACTGTAGTTCCAAAAACAAGATTGAATTTATTTTATCTTGGTATGAATAACAACACAATAGATGTCACAATGAGAAGGGCAATTTCTTATGCTTTTAATTATACTCGCCATATTGAAGAATATTGGGGAGGACATGCAGAGAGAGCAAGATCTCCTCTTTCAAATAGGATGCGTTATTCTAACTGGGAGGATTTTGATGTGCCAGATTATAATATTACAAGAGCAAGACAAATCTTAAAAGATGCGAATTGGCCTGGAACAAGTGGGTTAACCGCAAACGATAATATAACTACTGGAAACGAGTGGGAAATGATAGCAAATAGTTCAACACCTCTAAGAATATATAATTTTTCGACTTGTACTTCATGGATGGAATTCGTAGCTAATCTAACAATTGCAGATCTCAAACAGATTGGAGTGAAAGTAAATATTCTTAAAATGGGAGGTGTTGAATTTTTTGATAAATTATATGAAGGTGAACACGATATTTTTACGGCAGGATGGGGAGTTACTCGTACGGACCCTGTTGATGTTATCAACCCATTATACTCAAGTAAAGTAGATGGGGTTAGTAATTATATTAATTTCAATGATACAAAAGTACAACAATGGATGGAACAAGCTCTTGAAGAATTTAATGAAACCAAAAGGGAACAATTATACTTTAAGATTCAACAGCGCTTTATTGAACAGCTTAATCCATTCCTATGGCTAGCTCATCCTATAGATTATGATATTTGGGATTCAGATGTAAAAGGAATCCCAATAGATGGAGCTCCATTGAGACTTATATTAAAATATTGTTATTTAACTTAATTAAACGAAGTTAAGTTGGGACACTATATAGATTCCAAAAATAATCTCCTCCATCCCATTTAAATAAAGTGAAATTATAGTTATTTTGAGTAGGAAAATCTTTGGAATAAAAAAATTGTCCTGCCATTAATGGTAAGGTATCCCTCTCGAAGCCTATCCATGTATTTTGTCCTTCAACGCCGAAACCAGTTTTATTATACAATGTAAATTGAGCCCCGATATTAGGTGAATAATCATTATAGATTAAAGAGATGTATCCAGTTTTTGTAATTCCAGTACCAGTAATATTGGCACCCATTTCTTCAAATTGATAAATATCAATAGTAATATAACCTATTTCATTAACAAAAGTCAATGTACAATTTTGATTATATTGATTGTTATAAGCTTTTAATGTTATATCTCCATTATTGACAATTCCAGTTACATTGCCTAAAATGTTACAGGAAGTAAAATCATAAAAAATATTACCATTAATGACATTTGTGAATACGTTATTTAGGTTAATTCCCATTGGTGTGATCACTTCGACTGCCCCTTCTAGAACTGATGAATTAATATCAAAAATAACATCAGCTCGTAATAAAACATTTATGTTAATATTTGCTTTATGTAGATTTGAAAAATCCGCTATCATGTCTGATTTTATTTCTAAAGTGAAATTTATTGGAGAAGTCAAGTTTTCCCAATAAATATTCAATAGATCTAAGTACGATTTTCCATCTAAGTTTGGACCTGCCATCTCAATATTTACGTCTATTTTTACAAGATAATCAACCGGTTGAGTATTATAATTTATATTGATTTTACCTACATCAGCATTAAGATTCAATTGTCTTTCAAGAGGGTGTGTAGTTGATGAATATACATATGTAAGGGATTCATCAATCCTACTATAATTTGAATATTCAGCTAATAGAATGACGGTTGGAATACTTATAATAATAAGAGCAAAAGTAATGTTTATTATGATAAGTATGGTTTTATAATTTCTCTCCATTATTACAATTCTTGAAAGATTACAAATTTCTCTAAGTAATTAGATAAGATAAGTTTGTATTTAAATTGTTTACCAAAAATAATCCTATATAGCCCTCTATTGAAATTTATCAAAAAAGCATAATTTATTAATATTGAAATTCCTTAATAGATATTTATTGATTAATTTAACTTAGCAGATGTTATGACATTCGATCCTCTAGAACGTTTTTTCTCAAGCATGGCTATTTTTCTATTATTTATTTGTAGTCTTTTATATATCTCCAGGGGATTTAAAAGAGACGATAAAAATGAAAGAATTTTAATGTTCGGATTTGGAGTTTTTTCGTTTAAGATTGCCTTAACAAGACTATTTTTTTATATCATCGACTATTTTTTGATCGGAACTTACACTGGCGATTTAAATATTATTATTCAGACTTACGATGTCGTAAATTATATTTTTCTATATTTCTACTTATATCTATATATCCAAGTTTTTATAAGTACAATAGTTATAATGACCATATTTATTTGGTCGTCATTCAAGTCAAAACATGAATTTCAGGCAATCTCATCAGTTATAGCGATCGGATTTGCCATATTTTTAATTGGATGGAGTTTTGAGGCATTTATTATAAAAAATTTAAGAATATTTACTCCTGCAATACCTCCGATATTTATAATAATGGGAGTTCTTATAACTATTTCACCGTTAATAGGCTATATTGAATTCTTTTCAAAACGCATTGTCAAAGTATTTATTTTAATCATGATAAGTTTACTCGCAATATATATAGGATTAACTTTAATTTTTAATATTCAATTGGTTGATTTGGTCCTAATTATAATTTGGATAGCCGTTTTTACTCTCATTTTAACAATAGGATATATATTTTATAATTATGTGAAAAGAAGAGAATCTGGCAAGTATAAGGAAGAACTAAAAGATACATTAAGAATTTTTACCAAACCTCCTAAATTTGATATACAAGAAATCAAATATAGTAGAGAAAAAGAATTATGTCTGGTGTGCAAAAATAAGATTTCAGGATTGACATATGTTTGTCCTAAATGTGGTGCATGGTACTGTTTAGCCTGTTGTGAAGCCTTAACTGAGTTAGAAAACGCTTGTTGGGGATGCGAAACACCTTTTGATAAGTTTAAATCTGTAAAATATATGAATAAAAATTATTGAAGAAATTTTATAAAAAAAATTCATGAAAAAGTGAAGTTAATGATTGATTTTATTTTTTTAATTCTAATTATTTTCTTAATAATTTCATTTCTTACTTCATTAATTATATCAATATGGGTTTATAGAGATGCAAAAAACAGGGATCTAAATGCTTTCCTATGGATTTTAATAATATGGTTGATCCCTAGCTTATTTGGATTATATTTTTATCTAAAAAGTAGAGAATAATTATTAAAAAATATACATCCTTATATCATTAGAGAATATCGTAAAGTCTTTTTGATTATAATCAATAAATTTACTTCAATTAGAATTAATATCTATAAATAAATTAGCTAGAAGCATAAAAACAGAAAGCTACACAATTATGGAGGGGTATAATTAATCCTGGCTCAAATTTTATTAACAGGAGAGGAAGGTGTAGGGAAATTAACAATCTTGAATCTATTCCCAGGTGAAAATATTTTAGAAATAGACTTACATTTGAATGAAATTTTTAAAAAATCAATTGAGATAAGAGGGCTCAATGGTATAAAACAATGTATGTTAAGAGTTATCGATTTAAAAGAATTAGTTAGGAATTTAAGATCATATAAAGATCTATTACAATCAATTGATATAATTTGTATTATCACAAATTCGCAACTAAGAAATTTAAAAAGTACTCGTATATTGTTATCAAAACTAAAACAAAAAGTCCCTGAAGCAAATTATTATGTAATTGCTAATTTTCAAGATAGAAAGCGAATAGTTTTAGAAGTAGAAGAAGTTGAAAAAATGTTAGAAGAAAAAACGTTTGGATTTTCAGCAGTTCAGAAAGATTCTATGGATAAATTAATTTCTATTATTAAAAATATGTTAAAATTAACAAAATTAGAGAAAGAGATAAAAACTATCTCTAAGATAGAAATTATATCAAAAGAGGAAAAGAAGGAATCTATTATTAAAGCCAAGGAGAATTATTCAAATATTTGGTCAGAATTAGAGGAAGCAAGAATATTAGATAATCAAGGAAAAAAGCTCATTGCTGCAAAAAAGTTCTCCAGTGTTGCCTCTCATCTTAAAGAACTTGGTTCAGAAATAGAACTTAAACAAGAAGGAGAAAAGATTAATGGTTTACATTATTTGTGTAAAGCATGGGAGTTTATGGCACTTGCTGAAGAATATAAAGATCCTAAAAATTATTTAGAAGCAGCAAATCTCTTTACCGAGGCTAGTGAATGTATTCATGATAGTAAACTAAAACTATTAGCCTTAGGAAATTCAGAGTTATGTAGAGCACTAAAGTTAGGGCTTGAACTCTGTAAACTGAATCAAACTAAGAATAACTTAGAATATTACCCAAAAATAAAAATATTGATTAAAAAAGCTGTGGATTTATACAGAAAGGGTGGTTTTGAAAAAGAAGCAGAGTGGGCTTTAGATAAATCCTCTCATTTTAATGCCACCAATCACTCTAGTCCATAGTTCTAATTTATCATTTTCTTTTAAACCAAAATCTTGAACGGCTTCTCTTATGGATAAGGAATTAGGTAATTCTTTACCTTTATAGACTAAAGCAAATGATCGATCTTCTAAGCTCATTGTGCCTAAATGTTTAACAACTATATTTATGATACTTTCAATCATATGTTTTTCATTAACATCTATTTTAATTATTTTCCCTTTTCTCGTATCTTCAACTGATAGTATCATAATATCTTGAATATTGTTTTTATTAATTCCTATTTAATAATTAACTATTTTACAATTTAAAGAATATTCTAATCAATTATTTTTAATTATTGTTATTTAATTCATAGTTTATTAAGCATTTTTAGATTTAACTTCGGAATATTTTAAAAAGTTCGAAGTTCCTTGAAATTTAAATCTAACCAGAGATAGTGATTTATTTTAAGATTTAAATGTAGTATCTTGTTAAGATGAGATTAAATTATTTAAACAGGATTGAATTATCTCTATATTGAAATTATAAATATATGTTTTAAAAAAGTATAAACTAAATTATTTTAGAAAAAATAAGAGTTATATGGTGTTTTATTAAGATTTGTGCTAAAAAATTAAATTATCCCCCACAAGAGATACTTACACCTTCAGGGATTGAAAAGAAAGATTTTGAATATATTATTCTTTGGATGTTAACTAATAATGAAGAATGCAATTGGTCAGATTTTTCAGACGAACCCATAGAAATCAGCTTAGCTACATTATCAAAATATATGAATCAATTAATGACAAATGGATTTGTGGAAAAAAAAGAGAAGGGGATCTATAAAATTACAACCGAAGGTAAAAAACGATATTTTGATTTGCGATTTAAAGATTCTTATGACAAGAAATTAAGGTACCCCCCAGAAATCCTTCTAAATAAAAGAAATTATGACCACATTATCCTTTGGATGTTGTTCAATAATGATTATTGTAAATGGTCAGATTTCCTCGAAAAACCTCTCTCAATTAATCACAATTCTCTTTCGAAAAATCTAAATCTTTTATTAAAAAAAGAATTTGTTGAAAAAGAAAAAATGGAATATCGAATCACTAAACAAGGTGAATTACAATATTCTAAAATGTTAAAAAAATATGATTTAGACTATCAAACTATTTTAGAAGAAGAAGTTAAAAGAATTGAAAATGCCAAAGAAAAGGTAAATGATCTTCTTGAAAAGTTCGAAATTGAGGAGGATGAGATAAAAGTCATATTATTGGATTTAGTTAACCATGTAGACTATGCTACAATTGAAAACTTACTACCGTCAGAGGAGGATTATTATAGGATATTATTATTCTTTTCGTTGAATCATCCTTACAATTATCCAGAATACATATTACCTGAAATATTCTCTCTTAAATTTAATATTAAACTTGTCTCATTAAATTTCTTCATACAAAAAATTGTAGAAGAGAATTTGTGTGGAATAAAATTCTTTAAGTTAAGTATTAATGAGGACGGAACATATTATTTCCGAGTAGACGAAAAATTTGAGAAGATGTTATATTTAATCATAGATGAGAATATTGTAAAATTTAGTTATCTAACTAAACTAAAACCAAGTATTCCAAATGAAAAACAAGTTTTACAAACAATGAGTTTAATAGAGAATATTGTAGAGGATATCTCGAATAAGTTGTTCGATGAAAATATAAAACCGCATATAATAAAATTCTTACCACAATATATCAAATATTTATACTCGAAATTTCAGAGAACTGATTATACTAATGATGGAATGGAAAAGTTCAAAGGGATTGCTTATCAAAACATTATTAATTTAAATTGGGATGATTTCAATGAAATACTTCTCAAAAAGAAATTAATCACAAATCTTATGCATACTTTTCCGAAGTATACAATATTGGATAAAATCAAAAAGAAATGGGCAAAATGAATACTAAATTTATTATTTAGATCTATCCTATATTGTATTGAACGAATTTCAATAAACTTCGAACTTTTTAAAATATTCCGAAGCTAAATCTAAAAATAAATTGGTGAAGTAAAGATCAATTAATAAAAATTTAAATAAAAGAGGTTAAATATAAATGAAAAAATCTAACTTAATGAAAAGTTTATTGGTGATAATTACTTCCTCAATATTTTTTTCGTGCTTTCTCCCGATTGCTTATTCTGATGAAGTTGGAATTTTCGATGGTATGGAAGTTAAACATACTTATACTCTCTCCCAAATGCCAGGAACAGAAATACCTATGATCTTTACGTTCTCTAAGTTGTCAGATGACATGTTTCATATTGAAAATGAATTGAAGGCTCCTATTTATGATACAGGTTCTTGGGATGTAAATACCAGCACAAGAGTTATATCAAATGTGAAGAAATTTGGCCCAGACGAAGGTGATCATGCGGTGTTTTGGATTTATACTGATGTTTCCCTTAATGATCAATTTTTGATGTGTAATTTATGGAAGGGCCAGCTTTCCCCTCCGGGTGACACTCTTTTCAATGTTACTGGTGAAGCGATGCATGGTTCTATGGCAGTTTGGATATTAGAAGATGCTTATGGAAGTGAACTATGGTATGAGAAAACTAAAGGATTTTTTGTAAATGGCACAATTAGCTATGCTCCAGAATGGAATCATTATGAGTTCGTGGAGACCAATGCCCTTCGTACAAGTGGAGCAGCGATTCCAGGATACAGTTATCTCTTCTTAATTAGTATTATAATTGCTGTCTCAATTATTATACTGAAAAAGCAGAAAATCAAAAAATAAAATTTAAATAAATTACTTTTTTTTCCTTTTTTTTATTCCTTTAACAATATAATTAAACTAATAACATTCCAAGAAATATCTTTTATCTTTATCTTAAATTTTGCCCCCAATCACTCTAGTCCATAATATTAATTTATCTCCTTCTTTTAGATCAAATTTATGAATTGCATCCTTAATGGTTATTGAATTTGGTAATTCTTTTTCATTGTAGATTAAGGAGTAAGATCTTTGTTCAGAGTTTGAAAATTGCTTATTTTGAATAATATATTCGAGAATAGACCTAACTACCTGGTTAGGTTTAACATCTATTCTTATTAATTTCCCTGTTCTCGGATCTTCAACAGATAATCGCATAATAGTTTCATTTAATTTTTGATTCTGAATATCGCTTATTATACAATTAGGGAATCTATTATTTTTTTTATACTAATAATTAATTTAAAAATGTCATTATTTAGATTTAGGTTTGGAACTACTTTGAAAGTTCGAATCTTTTTTAGGAATAAGCTTGGTTTCTTTATTGAATTTTATTAAGAGTCTTAAAAAAATTTAAGTAATAATCCTTTTTTTCTGTAAGGATTAGCTTTCTATTCTAAAAGTTTACAAAAAAGTAGTAATAATTTTAAATAATTTCATCTTATCTATTTACATTAGTGAAATATTTAGCTTCCTTCTGAAATCTACTGCATATCAAGAACATTTATCAAAAAAAAATAAATAAATAAAAAAAAGCAGTTGATTGTCTTATGGTAGAAGCCGAAATTAGTCCGAAAAAGAAAAAAAAGTTTTTTAAAGTACTGAATAAAAGACAAAAAATAGCAGTTGGAACAACGAGTATTATCGCTTTAGCGGCAATTGTTAGCGGTATTTATTTCTTTTTACAGCTGCCAAAGAAAAATTCTCTTGTTGTAGGTATTAATGGTGGCTTGTATGGTATTGAAAGTATTGATCCATTTAAAGCTTTTTTTCAGGAACGAATGGTAGTTGATCAGCTTGCTGAGTGTTTATTTGTTTATGATCCTTCTGGGGATCATTTTCAAATTAGTCCAAATTTAGCAGTAAATTATAGTTGGAATGGGAATTACACAGAATTAACATGTAGCCTTAGAAGAGGCGTGAAGTTTCACGATGGAACAGAATTCAATGCTACAGCAGTTCAATGGAATTTTGACAGAATATGTTTTCTTGTTAATAACACACAATATTTTCAATATTTTAATTACCTTCATTGTTTTCCAAACGGCCGCAGGATTCTCAATAAAACTCAAGTTGTTGATGATTATATAATAAAATTTGTACTAAATGCACCCTATATTTCATTTAGAGCATTATTGACCCACTATTCCACAAGTATTTTATCCCCTACATCCACCCCGCATAACAATTTTACAGACATTACAGGGAATTTAATTGGGACTGGTCCTTTTATCCTTGATAGTTTTGAGCCTGGTGTCAAAGCTATATTATCCCCTAATCTGAATTATTGGGGCGCGAAACCTAAGATTGATAAATTAATTTTTTCAGTGTTTTCTAATCGTAAAGCGCAATGGGACGCAATGCTTGCAGGAGATATTTCCATGTTGGATCCATTTTGGACATTTGGATATCAATTCAATTATTCATTAGATTTACTCAAAAATGATCCTCATATCACTGTACGAGAAGAAGGAACATGGGCTCATTTATCTTATATTGCCATGAATAATAAATTGATCAATATACCCATGAGAAAAGCAATCTCTTATGCCATTAACTATTCTTATATATTTGAAAAAGCTATACTTTATAATACCTCTATAAGATGTAGGTCTCCTATTCCAGTAGGATTATTATATTCTAATACAACTGGTATTAATCTTCCTTATTACAACATTACTATCGCGAGACGTACTTTAAAAGAAGCTGGTTGGGCTGGAACCGCTAACTTGACTGCAAATGATGATATTAGCCCTGGTAACGAATGGGAGCAGTTAGTAACTGAGGGGACGCCTCTTGCAACATATAATCTTACACACTATATAGTTGACCAACGAAAAAATATCCAATCAATTCTATTACAAGATAATCTTAAACAAATTGGAGTTGAAATAGACCAAGCAGGTTATGTTCCATATAAGCATATTATGTTAACTGGCTGTGCGGCAGATTTTAATGATCCAGCTAACACGATCAATTTATTTTACTCAAATAACTCATTATTTTGTAATGATTGTCAATTTAATGACAATTTAACGCAGCAATGGATGGATCAAGCTATAAAAGACCCTAATCCTAATTCAAGAAGACAGTTATACAACAAAATTCAAAAACGTATAATTGAAGAGCTTTTTCCATGTGTATTGACTTATACCTATAAGAATTTTGGTATCTATATTCGAAATTTAAGAGGATTTAACATAGATCCATTTAAACGAATAAAATTTAATGAGATTTATTTCGATTAATATATTCTAATACAATAAAGTTTTGAGAAATTCAATTTATACTTTTAAGATCCAAGTAAAAACTTGAATCAATGATTTCAAATATCAAATTATAATAGTAATTCACCTTATTTGTCAAAACATCATTTGAGGTAAAACAATGAATACCGACCGAAGCATTATTATATATAGCATCATTATATTCAAACCCATCTAGGCATTCGGTTAGGTCATGATACATACAATTCGGTTCAGTTACATGTCTGCTATTTCCATAGGGTATTTGAAATTTAGCCCCAATATTAGCACTGTTGTCATCATAATTTATATTTAGGATTCCACCATTCATTATTACTTTACCTGTTATATTCGCCTCTAGATCGATATATTGAGAAATATAAATGTCGAAGTTTCCAGTTTCTATTGTAAAATTCCAATAACTATTTTGTGTATATCTCGCATCAAAGGTCTTTAATTCAAAATTACCCAAATTAATTATCCCTGTCACATTTCCCCTGATAATACAGCTGTAAAAATTATAGAAAACATTACCGTTGGTGAGATTTATTAATAAATTATTTATAGAAACACCAGATGGAACTGTTAGTTTAATATTTCCATCATATACTGTTGTTATAATATCAAGAACGATATCAGATCTTATAGTTACTGAAATGCTGACATTTCTTTCAAAAAACTTTGAAGAATCAAACCAACTACCTGATATAAGCTTCATTGTAAAATTTACTGGAGAGCTTGTATTATGCCAAGCAATATTAAAGAAATCTAAATATGATTTCTCATTTAAACCTGAACCACTCATTTTAATATTCACATTTATCTTCAAAATATAATTAACTGGTTGATCAGTATACTTTATATCGACGTTTCCTATATCCGAATAAATATTTAATTTTTCAATAGGTGATGGTGTACTTGGTGTATATTCATAGGTAATTGATTCATCAATCCTACCGTAGTTTGAATAACCGAGTAAAAGAATAGTAGTTGGAATAGTTGCAATGATAATAACTATGATAATGTTTATTATAGCAATTGTAATTATACTTTTTTTCGCCATTATTGAGTTCATTAAATAAAGTGAAAAATCCTTCAAATTATTAGATAAGAGAGATTTATATTTAAATCATGCACATAAATAATACTTAAAGAACTCCTATTGAAATTTATATGAGAAATTAAAAATTTATTATATAGAATTCCTTAATTGGTATTTATTAATTACATGAAAATGCTCAGGTGAATCCAAATACCAAATGGTATAATCTTTGATCCAGTGGAACGTTTTTTTTCAAGTATGGCTATTTTTTTGTTTTTTATATCCAGTATTTTCTATATATCTAGAGGATTCAAAAGAGAAAAAAAAATTGAAAAGATTTTAATGTATGGATTTGGAAGTTTTTGGCTTATCGTTTCGCTTTCAAGGTTATTTTTTTATATCTTTGACTATATTTTAGAGGGAACTTATTCTGGTGATTTATATGTTATTATTGTAACTTCTGATGTTGTACTTTATATATTTTTATATTTCTATTTATATTTCTATATCTATATATTTATAAATATAATAATAATAATTGTGATATTTATTTGGTTTTCTTTTAAATCAAAACATGAGTTTCAAGCAATTTCTTCAATTATAACTATCGGATTTGTTACTTTTTTAATTGGATGGACTATTGAGGCAGTATTTATAAAAAATTTAAATATATTTTCACCTGCCATCCCTTCGATATTGGTAATAATAGGAGCCATTATTGCAATTTTCCCATCAATAGGGTATTTTGAATTTTTTTCTAAGACTATTATTAAACTTTTTATTATAATAATGATAATTTTAATAGCGTTGTTTTTAGGTTTTAATCTATTCTTTAATCTTCAATTAATTACTTTGATTTTATTCATAATTTGGAGTTCAGTTTTTACACTTATTTTGGTGATAGGTTATGTAATTTATCGCTATGCTAAAAGAAGAGAATATCATATAGAAAAAGAAGAAATCCATGATACTATACAAAAATTTGCTCGACAACCAAAATTTAGCGTAGAAGATGTAAAGTATCACAGAGATAAAGGATTATGCCTTGTATGTAAAAATAAAATTTCAGGATTAACATATGTTTGTCCTAATTGTAATGTATGGTATTGTATTAAATGCGCTGAAGCTTTAATTGGAATAGAAAATATTTGTTGGGTTTGTCAAACACCTTTAGACAGATCTAAACCAGTAAAAAATCAGAAAAAACTCCCATAAGAAATATTATAAGGAAATAATGGAATATGTAAAAATGGGGAGTGAGTGAATCCTTTCAGTATATTAATTGTTAATAATCTTTAAAACTCTATATGAACTCTTTAATTAATGTTAGAATATATAACTAAATTAAATGCATCTAAAAAGAAAATCTAAGTTGATATTAAAAAATAAATCATTTGAAGTAATAAGCCAGTTATTCCAAAATATTAATGGATGTGCATAGATTGATACCTCCAAGCATTTTAATTACAGGAGAAAAGAGTGTAGGAAAATCAACAATTTTAGATCTGTTTCCTAGTGAAAAGATTTTAGATATAGATGAAAATTTAAAAACAATGATAAAAAAACAAATTGAAATAGATAATTTGAAAGGTATTAACCAATGCATTCTCAGAGTTATAAATTTGGAAGATTTGGTCAGAGATTTCAAATCTTACAAAAATCTATTACAATTTGTTGATATAATTTGTATTATAATAAATTCAACTATTAAGAATTTAGAAAGTACACATAAATTGCTCTTAAAATTAAAACAAAATATACAGGATATCGATTACTATGTTATAAATAGTTTCCAAGATAGAAAAAAAGCTTTAGAAATGAAAAAAGTCGAAGAATTATTGGGAGAAAAAACCTTTGGATTTTCAGCCGTTCAGAAAGATTCTAAGGAACAAATGCTCTCCATTATCAAAGATATTTTAAGAATTTCTATTTTAAATAAGGAAGAATTTAAACGGTTAAAACCTGAAGAGAGAGGATTAATCGATTTAAAAGAAATTACAACTAAACGGACTGAAGAAATTCTTAAAATGAAGGAAAAATATCTAGATCTCTGGTCAGAGGTAGAAAAAGCAAAAATTTTAGAGAAGCAAGGAGAGCATTTCAGAGCGGGAAAAAAATTTTCAGATGTGGCTTCCCTATTTAAAGAAGCAAGTTCAGAATTACATATCAAACAAGAAAAGGAAAAAATCTGTGCGATGTATTATTTATGTAAAGCATGGGCGAGCATGGAATTAGCTCGAGAATATAAAGAACCTGAAAAGTTTACAGAAGCTGTGAAATTATTTACCCAAGCTAGCGAACATATATATGACAATGAATTAAAATTATTAACACTAGGAAATTCGGTGTTTTGTAAAGCTCTAGAGCTAGGATTAGAATTTGATATTTTGGATGAAACTAGTCTTAAGGCAGAATATTATCCAAAAATAAAAGAAATGATTAAAAAAGCAGCTGATTTGTATAGAGAGGGTGGTTTTATAAATGAAGCAGAATGGGCTCTAGCAACATCATCCTATTTTGATGCAATTTGGCATTTAATCAGAGCAGAAAAAGAAATAAATTTAGATGAGAAAAAAAGAATTATAGGTATCATTCCTGACATTTTTTTATCCTCAGCTAAACTATTCGGAAAAGCAGGGTATAAAGAAAAAGAAAAAGAAGTATTAGATTATTTAGAACTGTTTCATAAGGAATGGGATAAAAATCGTTAAAAATTGAATAAATTATCCCAAATACAAAAAAAATATCTAGTTAAATCTTATTATTAGTTATTCCTCCAATCACTCTAGCCCATAAAGATAATTTATCATGTTCTTTTAAATCATATTTTTGAATTGCTTCTCCAATGGTTATTGAATTTGGTAATTCTTTTCCATGATGGATTAGAGCATAGGATCTCTGTTCTGAATCTATGATACCCATATGTTCCACTACAAGTTTTATTATACTTTCAACATAATGGCTTCTTTTAACATCTATTTTAATTGATTTTCCCAATCTCGTATCTTCAACTGATAGTAGCATTAATTGATCATTTTGAATTATTATAAACAAGAAAAATTTTATTATCTAATTTTGGGGGTGATTAACATATTATATAAATAATTAATAAAAAATTCTCTAAATTTTTTCATTGCTTTTTTATAAATTATATTTTATCCTTCATTTTTAGATTTACATTCGTAACTTATCACAAAGTTCAAATAGGATTTAAAAATTATCTTTTAACTTTCTTCTAATTTCATCCAAAATTACATATTTTGGAAATTCCACCAAAAAGGGGATTATCTTTCTTCTCCCTGGAGTTAAAGTACTAAACTCATTTAAATCTAAGTTCAATATATTTTGATACGCTATACCCTTGAATTTATCCATTAAATTCTGTGGATGGGAATCTCTTTGAAATTTTAAGTAGATAAATCTTATGTATTCTTGTAAGAATTTCCTTAATAATGGCTTTATTCTTTTATCAAATAGTTTATTGCAAACGTCATTTAAAATATTATCTAGTAAAATTGCTGTTTCTAAAACTTTTTTATTATCTGAAATATCTGGTTGTAGTTTATTAAGATAACTATATTTAACAATATTCTCATCTAAAATTAAATACATCATCTGCTCAATCTTTTCGCCTTCTCGAAAATAGTAAGTTGCATTATTATCAATAATAAATTTAAAAAATTTTATATTATAGAGATTCTCTTCTACAATATTTTGTATTAAAAAGTTAAGAGTTGGAATTTTGATATTATATTTAAGAGAGAAATCTTTAGGTAATATATAATCTGGATAATTATTTGGGTGATTAATAGAGAGGTATAATATAATTTTATAAAAATCCTCCTTGCTTACTAATGACTTTTCAGTTTTAGTATAATCTAAAAGATTAAACAAGTCAAAAAATATAATTTTAATGTTATTATTTTTAACTTCATACTCTTCTAGGAAAGCATTAACAGTTTTCTTGAGTTTTTCGATTCCTTTAATTTCTTCTTCTAAAATTGATTTGTAGTCTAAATCATAAAGTTTTAATATTTTATTATACTCAGATACGCCTTTTCTTGTAATTTGATACTTAGAATTGTCTTTCTTTATAAATGTTTTTTTTAATAAGAGATTTAAATTTTTTGATAAAGAATTATGATTAATTGAGAGAGGTTTCTCAATGAAATCTGACCATTTACAATAATTGTTATTAAATAGCATCCAAAGAATTATATGGTCGTAATTTCTCTTATTTAAAATTATTTCTGGAGGATATCTTAGTTTCTTGCCGAATGAGTCTTTAAATCTTAGATCAAAATAACGTTTTCTTCCTTCAGGTGTAACTTTATAGAGACCTTTCTCTTTTTTTACTACATGTTCGTTTGTCATTAATTTTTTCATATATTTTGATAATGTAGCGAGATTAAATTTCAAGGGATCATCTAAAAAGTCAGACCAATTACATTCTTCATTATTATTAAGCATCCACAGAATAATATATTCAAAATCTTTCTTTTCGATTCCAGGGGGATTAATTAATTCTTGAGGAGGATAAATTATATTTTTTCCAGTAATCTTATGAAATCACCGTGGATCTCTTGATTTTTAATAATATACATTATTTCCAACATTTCTTAGACTTAAATTTCCAATATCTGTATAAAAATATGCAAGACGGATTTAAATAGTTTAATCTAAATAAAAATCTACTCATTTTATCCAAATCTCTTATTAATCTCAATTTAAAATTCAATAGACTTTGAACTTTGTGAAAAGTTACTAAGCTAAATCTAAATATTAAAATGTGATCTAAACGTCATTTGACAGCAATCAAAAAAATGAGGCTGTATAAAAATGAAGAAATCTAATTTAATGAAAAAATTGATGTTGCTAACTTTAGTAGGGCTTATGATCTCTGGTTTTACAATAGGAGTTCTAGGAGCAAAAACCGAAAAAATTAGACCGCTTGAAGAATGGGGTGAAGTTAATCCCTGGCTTGGTGTTTCGTTTGTTTTCCCTAGAGCGTTTTTTTCTTATGACTGGTATGGTGAACTTGCCGACCCTGATATAACCTATAATGGGTTCATTCTCGAACAAGAGAACTCTGATGGATCCATCGATGTAAAAGTGAACTTACGCATCCACAATTTACCTATGGGTGTGCTTGAAGTGGGAAAAGGCTTAATATTTATGGGGATTGGAGAGCTATATTTTTATATAGAATTCACAATGGATAATGGATACTATGGTATTGAACTACCAACATTAGATAATCTTTTTGAGAATTACACCTTTGGAATCCATGGCCAATTAAAATCAATACATGAAATTGCTAATGGTTCTGGATATTATTTTGAACCTGGTATGGAACCCGTACCGGCACAAGTCACATATAAAGGATTAGGGTTAGTAAAACCCGATATAAGAGAAGATCATCCATTGCGTGAAATTTACCCTATAATTTGGCCTGGTGAATTCATAGATATTCATATGATATAAGAAAGGCAGATACCTATCTAGGGTTGAATTTTTTAATTAAATATAGAAGCGGAGGTTTAAGTTTAGATAATTGGTCTCTCGATAAACCATACCTAAATTATTATTCCTCCTTTCTATATCTTTTTTTTTTAAATTTCGAAATTATTATTAATGAAAATAAGAGTTTTAACAAACCTTTTTATTTTTTAAAATCTAATCATATTTTAAGTACAATCCTGTAGTATTTATTCTAATCTATGAGTAGCTCTGGAAAAAAATTAAAATTTAAAGTTACTGTTATAGGGGATGGAAGAGTCGGAAAAACATCCCTAATTAAAAAATTCACACTTGGCACATTTGAAACGGATTATGTTGAGACTATTGGGGCCCAATTTTCTAAATATGATAAAGAGATCAATAGTGATAATATTAGATTAATATTTTGGGATATTGCCGGACAACGAGATTTCGATTTTCTACGTCCTTCCTTTTATAGAGAGAGCAATGCCGCTATCATTGTATATAGTCTTGAAGAGAATCAACTGGGGAAGCGTAGCTTTGAACACATAACAGATTGGCATCAGGATATTAAACAGTTCTGTGGAGATATCCCTATTGTTCTTTTTGCTAATAAAATTGATTTAATTGATGAGTCTAATTTAGAGCACTCTGAAATTCAAAATATTGCAAATAAATTTAGTTTTCTTGGCTATTATATAACATCCGCCAAAACAGGTCAGGGAGTTTATCAAGCATTTAACGCTATTATTGAAGAATTATATTATAAATCTAAAGCAATTTAAATTCTACTTACAAATTCTTAAGAAAATAATAGAGAGAATTTGACAAGATTGTACATTCTACTGACCAAAAACCTTATTTATGAATCTATCTCATATTTATTTTGTATTAAAATAGAGGAATCTAATAAAATGCCTATTGTAATATTTTTATCATTAGAGAATAACCTAAGTGAATCTTATAATGAGTACAGACAAGAAAACACAAAAGAAAATACTTCCTAAAAAGGAAGGCCGATTATTAAAGAAAAGGACGATTATAGCTTTTGGAACAGTGGCTGTTGTGGCTATAGCAGGTATTATTGGTGGTATATACCTTTTCAGTGAACCAGCTAAATATCCTAACTTGACTGTAGGAACAATTTGTGGAATATGGGGAGCGATTGATCCATTAAATACCATTGCTCCAACAGATTATGATGTTATAAGTCAAGTTGTTGAAGGATTATTTGATCATGAAATGGTGGGTGGTAATTCTTTACTTACCCATAATTTAGCGATAAATCATATCTGGAGTAATGATTATTTAAATCTTACTTGCTATCTCAGACAAGGCGTTAAATTCCACGATGGAACAATATTTAATGCTGCCGCGGTTAAATGGAATATCGATAGAATTTATAACCTTATGAATCTCGGCGAAAAACCATATTTTTTATATGACTGGCTTATACCGAATGGTACAAAGTTTGTAGATGGATCTAAAGTTGCCAATAGCGCTAGGAGGATTATTAATGATACTGAAATTATTAATGATTACACAATTAAGTTTGTTTTAAACAAACCATACCTCCCACTTCCAGCATTATTAGCTTCTGTTCATTCTTATATCCTGTCACCAACTTCCACTCCCTTTGATAGTTTCATTCCAATTGATGGAGATTTAATTGGAACAGGGCCCTTTATCTATGATAATTATATAGAAAATGATAAAATAATATTTTCTTCTAATCCATCTTATTGGGGTGGGCAACCAAAGATAAATAACTTAATTTTTTTAATTCTTAATAAGACTGCTCGATATGATGCTTTATTATCAGGAGAAGTTTCAATGCTTAATAGCTTTAATCATTTATATGACCCAACCCCCGATGCAATTTATTATGATGATACTATTGATGTGGATTCATTTTTTGATGATCCTTCTATTATAATCCAAAAGGGTCCACCAGCATTCACCTTCACCTATCTTATTATGAATAATAAATTGATCCCTGTAGAAATGCGAGAAGCAATCTCTTATAGCCTTGATTATTCTTCCATAATCGAAGAAATGATTAACGGGCATGGTACAAGACTTAAATCACCTATTCCTGAAGGGATGAAGTATTCAAATATCACAGATATCGATTATCCTTATTATAATATCTCCAAAGCAAGAAGTGCATTGAAAGATGCTGGATGGCCCGGTACTGCTAATTTAACTGCAAATAATAATATCACTACTGGTAATGAATGGGAAAAATTAGTAGATGATGGAACACCTCTCGCAATATATAATTTTACCTATACCTTAAATGATTTTTTAGCTATAAATTTTGCGCCTTTAATAGCAAATTATCTTAAACAAATTGGCATTAAGTTAGAAGACGCTATTATTTCAGATATAGTGTCTTATTATATTTATTTTGAAAGATTTGGGTACAACCTCAACATGATTGAGCTTAGTATAATGGGATTTAATGGTCCCTGGTATAACGATCCTAGCAGTATTATTAATTGGATGTATTCCAATAAAACAATAGATCTGAATTATTCTCAATTTAACGATACAAAAATTCAAGATTGGTTAGAAGAGGCCTTAGAGGAGTCTGACCAGAATGTAAGATCACAAATATACTTTGATATTCAAAAAAAGGTTATGGAAGAACTTTTTCCATATTGTTTCCTCTATAGGAAAAATTTTTTGAGCATTTTCCGATCGGATGTAAAGGGATGGGAAGTCCAACAATTTAAATCAAATTTTAAAAATGTTTATTTTTAATTATGATATTAGTAGCTTTAGCTATTATTGAGATCAAGTACCAAATAGAGCCCATTTGAATTATTAAATAATAAATTATAGTTATTTTTAGTTGGATAATCATCGGACCATAGATAAAAAATATCTTGCTCATCTGAAGGAATAGAATTGAATCCTATAACCTGATTCATAGCTTGACGTAAAGAGAGATCATCAGCATTGTAATATAAAGTAAAGTATGCCCCAACATCTGTATTATCATCTTTATACTTAAATCTAATATTACCATGATCATGAGAGATGGTACCAGAAACGTTTGCATTCATATCAGTATATTGAAAAATTTCAATTAAGAAATCTCCTGATCCAGTATTGAGAACCCAAGTAGTGTTTTGTGAGTATTCTATATTATATGTTTTTAATTCTATATTTCCTGTTTCCTGGATAATTCCGGTTAAATTACCTTCTAAAATACAGTAGGAAAAGTCATAGTGAATGTTGCCTTTTGAAATGTTAGTTAGTATATTCCCAACAGAAATACCATATGGAACTGCTATTTTAACACCTCCTTGAACATTGACAACTACACTAATATCACATATTATATCTGCTTTAAGCGCTACAGCTATGTTGACATTCTTTATAAGGGATAATATTTCAGCTTGATCTATACCTGCTTTTAGCTCCATGCTAAAGTTTACGATACCGCTTGTATTTTGCCAAACAATCTTGAAATAATCTGAATAATTTTTTTCAATTAAATTTGGACCTATCATTTCAATACTTACCTCAATTTTGGCATCATAATCAACTGGGGGATCAATATATTGTATTTCAATATTTCCTATATCAACATATAGGTTTAATTTGTCAAGATAAGGAGGTGAAATTGGAGCATATTTATAAGTAAGAAACTTATTAAGCTTACCATAAGATGAGAGCCCAACTGAGAGAAATGTGATTGGAGCGGCAATAATAAAACTGAACACAATTACAATCATTATAGCAATAGCACTTATAACATTCCTAGCCATCTTTAAATCTTATGTAAAGGTTTATTAATTTTACAATTATTTAGATAAGAGAGCCTTTTATTTAAATTAATCCATCTAAATCATTCAATTATTATTCAATTCTCTCTATAATAAATTAGATAAATCAAAGTGCGAAAAATCAAAACTCTTTTATATTGATATCTCTTATAGGCTAATTATTGTAAAAGAGTATAATTTTGTTTTTTTTAGGTGATTCTAAGCAATTATTTTTATTGTTTATGACGCATTAGAGCGTTTTTTTGCAGGTTTTGCGATTTTTACATTAATAATTAGCAGTTTAATGTATGTATCTCGAGGTCGTAAAAGAGAAATTATACATGAAAAAATGCTAATGTACGGATTTGCAAGCTTTTGGCTAAGTATTGGATTGGCACGTCTTTTCTTTTATTTCTCTGATTTTTTTTTAGAAGGGACTTATACGGGTGATTTAAGCATAATAATTCAAACTTATGACATCATTCACTATACTTTTCTTTATTTCTATTTATATTTTTATGTCTATATCTTCATTAATATAATATCTTTAACCATATTGTTTATTTGGTTTTCTATGAGATCGAAAAAGGAATTCCAAGCAATATCCTCTGTGATGGCAATTGGATTTACTGTATGTTTGATAGGATGGGCTTTTGAGACAATGATTGTAAAAGATTTAAATCTAATTTCTCCAATAATCCCCCCTATACTTGTCTTAATTGGTGCGATCATCGCAATAGCCCCTTTAATTATCAATCTTGAGTTTTTTTATAGATCTTTAGCTATTTGGTTTGTAGCAATTTTAATTAGTTTTATATTGATATTTTTAGGATTGACATTTTTTACTAATTTTCCTTTACCAATAATAAGTCTAATAATAATCTCTATTTCAGCTCTGGCACTGGTATTGTTAACAGTTTATATATCGATTAGCATAGTTAAGAGAGTTAGAACACGAGAAGATACTTCTCCGGTTAAAAAAGAGGAACTCAAAGATTTTCTTACTATTTTCACTAAACCTCAAACCATTACTGAAGAAGAACTTAATACTTATAGAGAAAAGAAAATTTGCGTCGTATGTAAAAGTAAAGTTTCACGACTAAATTATGTGTGTCCCGAATGTGATGTCTTATATTGCATTAGATGCTCTAAAGCGTTAGTTAATTTAGAAAATGCATGTTGGGTATGTGATACTCCTATCAATATATCAGATCAGGTTCCAGTTTTGAAAGTAGAGGAATTATTAAAAGAAACAGAATTAAATCCTAATGACAAAGAAATTAGAAATAATTAAATAAAGCGAGAAAAAAAATAAAATGAGTAAACCTTAAAATAAAAGTGATTTTATGATTTTTGACCTTTTCTCTTTAATGATGACGCTTCTTTTGGTTTTTATATTAATCCCATTTATAATTTTATCTTTTATAGCGATTTGGGTATATAGAGATGCTAAAAAAAAAAGGATTAATGCAGCTATATGGGTTATCATCATATGGATAATTCCTTTTTTTATTGGTGTAATTATATACTTTATAATGAGAGATAAAATCTCAGAAGAAGTTCAATGAGTTTTTTATTGGATACTTAGTCAATCATAAATTTCAAAAACGTTATTTAACATTTCCTTTATTATTGAAAAAATCTTATTTTCAGCATCTTTTGATTTTGCTGAAAAACCAAATGTTCTAACTCCAAAAATTTCCTCAACTTCTTCTGGTTCGAGAGAGACCTTATCTAAATCTTGAAAGTTTGCGATTACAAAGAAGGTTGCTTTCTTTACTTTTGGTCTTAATGATAAGAATAATTTCTGGGTTTTACTTATATTAGTTGCACCCGAATTAGTAACAAGACAAATTATATCAATAGAATCTAAGAGTTGTCTGTAAGATCTTGAATTATCAACCAATTCCTTTAAATTAATTTCCCTTAAAATACACTCATTAATACTCTTAAAATCAGGTAAGAAAATAGATTTTTGTATAACTTCTCTCATGTCTTCATCTAATTCAATTATTGTTTCTCCTGCAAATAAGTTCATTATAGTAGTCTTACCAACACCATCCTCGCCAACCAACAAAATTATAGGAGGAATAAAAATGTGTTTTTCAACAAATTCATCAAAACTTTCAAATTTTCCTATATCATGATCCCAATTTATTAAATCATCATGATATCGTTTGATAAATTCCTTTTTTAGAAGTTCCAATTTATTCCTTAGTTTTTCCTCTGGGTCATTGATATCAGCTAATAATATAAAAATGCAACGCTTATCATTATCATAAGAATAGATAATGTTAAAATTTCTAAAATTTAATGATCTTATTTCTCCTCCTCCAATCTTTTTAGAAATATCAATAGTCGCTGTGAGAAATGCACTTACAAAATCCTCATCAATCTGATTTGTACCAAATAGCGTTTTTGAATAACAAAGTATACCGCTAGATAATATAATTAAAACCTTAGAAATCATCTGAGATTTCGAAATTTTCTTTTTTATTTTGACTAATATTTAATCATAATATGATTGAAAAATTATAATAATCATTCTAAATCTTCAATCTCAGCAAGAAAAATATCTGCTATTTTATGCCATTTCTGTTTAATATCTAGTTCTTTTGACATCGAATCTGTTAATTCTTTTCCCTTTTTAAGATATTTAACTGCAGACTTCTTATTTCCGAGCTCTTTATAACATATACCTAACTTTATATATGTCTGATTAATATACCATTCATCAATAGCAATTTCAATTACTTTTTGAAATTGTTCTACAGCATTTTCATACTCTTCGAAATACATCAAAATTTCTCCATAGGTATCATAGTAAGTCCCATTATCAGGGTCAAGTTCTATGATATTGCGAATGAGATTTAATGATTCTTCTTTTTTATTTAGATATTGCAACCAATAAGCCTTATAAATAAGTATCTCGTTATCTTTAGGATATTTTTGGAGTAATTCATTAATGATGGTTAATCCGGCTTCAAGATTCCCTATTCTTTTAAGTATAGACGCTTTTTTTATTTTAATGTCTATCTCATTTTTAGGAAAAATTTCAAGCATATAATCCAATAATGCCAAAATTTCATCAAATTGGCCAAAATAAATTAGAATCCTAATTTTTGAGTTATATAAGTCTAGCGATTTTGGATTCAATTCAATTTTTTTATTAATTTCGTTAAGTTCTTCCCGATATTGAATTTCTAGCTTTTCAGGACTTTTTGATTGAAAGATTTTTGGTATGTTTTGCCAAATAATTCCTTCTAATTTATCATATGTTTCTATTAATTCCCTCTCAGCTTCGATTTTATATGCCAAATAATTAATATATCCAGGTATAAACTCTTTTAACGCTTCCTTTAAACCTTTATCAAGCAAAGTTTCACAGATTTCTTCTACAATATCATTTAAAGTACTTGCTGCATCTGAGGATCTAGCGAATAATTTGTTTAAATATATAAATTCTGTTAAATGATTCTCAGTAATCGCACGCATTATTGTCTCCAATTTTTCATATTCCTGAAAATAATAATGTTTATCTGGTGGTACTCTTAATTCAAAAAATTTTAGTGGATATATATTATTCTCAACAATTTCATCAACATAATAGGTTAGAGTATTCTCCTTAATTCTATAATTCTTAGAAAATTCTTCAGCTGAAACGTAATCGGGAAATTGATCTGGATGATTAATTGAAAGAAATAATAAAATCTTATGAAAATCTTCCTCGTTTTTTAACATAGATTTAACTCTATTATAATCTAATTTTAAAACATTGTTTAAAAATCTAAATTGGATACGCTTATCCTTAATATTATAACTATTAAAAAAATTGATTGTTTGTTTTGTGATTTCTTCAATTCGCTTACTTTCTTCTTCCAAGATTGTTTGTCTGTCCAAATCGTAATATTTCAGCATCCCTGAATACTCAGATTTGCCTAATTGAGTAATTCTATATTCTCTATTTTCATCATCCTTTCTAATAAATCCATTTTTTATCATCATTTTCATTGTTTTTGATAATGATGATTGATTAATTGAAAGAGGTTCTTCAAGAAATTCAGACCATTTACAATAATTATTATTGTACACCATCCATAAAATCCAATGATCGTAATTCCTTCCACTTTTTAAGATTGTCTCAGGAGGATAACTTAACTTTCTTTCCTTCTTTTCAACTTTAGATAAGTCATAAAATCTCCTTTTTCCATCTAATGTAATTTTATAATGTCCTTTTGATAGTTTAGTGATGTATCCTTCACTCTTTAATACATTAAGGTGTCTTGATAAAGTTGATGTGGGAATTTCAAGTGGGCTCTCAAGAAAATTAGACCACTCACATTCATCGTTATTAAATAACATCCAAAGAATAATATGCTCATAATTCTTTTTGTCTACCGTTGGAGGATTAATGATCTCTTGAGGGGGGTAATTAATCGTTGACATTTTCTATGTAACTAAATATTATGAACCTTAGATAATGTTATACTATTATTCTATTTATATTTTTTTCCTAATACTGCCATGATAGTTCGGAATTACTATGGGACTGCGATGATAAAAACTATAAATGTAACAGGATCTATCTGTTATATTGATCTGATAACTATGATCGAAATTTACATAAAAAGAGGAGTTGATAAAAAATAAAACAACGTAAAAATAGGATTATTAAAGTCTTGAAATATAGCTTTCTACTAATTATATTAATAGGTCTATTCTCGCAATTTATTAGTTATGGCCGTTCTGCTCCGTCAGGAATATTCGATGGTTTGTATATTAGTCATATACATAGCCTTTCTACATATCCTGAAGAAATTCCTACAAATCTCTCATATACTCATGTTTCAGGTGATATTTATCATGTTGAATGGGCTTGGGGAGGTTCAATCGGTTCTACGGGTTCTTGGGATGTCAATATTAACACTAGAATTGTCTCAAATGTGCAAGTTTTTGGTCCTCCAAATGGATCTCATCCTGCATTTTGGATTCACACAAATATTTCACTTTATGATGAAATTATATCATCCTGTGCTTTAACTTCTGCTGGTACCTTTACCATTTCTAATAATTTAGTTATACCCTATGGAAATATCTCTATAAATATTTGGGAAATGACAGATCCAGATAATACTAAAGTATGGTATGAAAAGAGTACTGGAATTCTTTTAAATGGCACGTTTCGTAAGGGAACAATCCATTGGGAGAGTTTTGAATATGTTGATACTAATGCTGTTTTCAATGAAGCAACAATACCTTCAGATGGGGGCACAATTCCAGGATACAATTATTTCTTACTAATTAGTATGTTTTGCTTAATTGGAATAATAATAATTCAATACAAATCAAAAAAAAGGAAAAAATGATAATATTAGCAAGTAGAAATTATAGATTTATTTTTGCAATATTAAAATAATTAAAAGATATGGAAAAAGGAGGAGTAAGGTTAAAAAAGCACACATAAACTTTTATTCCTCCATTCTATCTACCTTTTTTTTAAAATTATACAAAAAAAGTGGAGTGAAAATATTCAACGTTTTTTAATATTTAATAGAATTTATTACTTGAAATTCCATAACAACAGAACTATATAATCGAATAAAAGTTATAGATAATATCATATTTATTACTCTATTTATATCTGTTTTCCAATATTGCCATGATAGTTCGGAATTCCCATGGAACTGCGATGATAAAAACTATAAATGGAATTAAATCATCACTTTTAATTGGTCATCCATAAGATGATCACTAAAAAATTTAAAAAATATAAAAAAAAGAGATTGAAAAAAATGAAAAATACAAAAATACTATTAGGTGCAATTCTAGGGGTTTTAGTACTTAGCTTTGTACCCACAGTTCTCGGATATGGAACTATAAAAAGATCTCTTGAAGATGATTGGCTCATCCACACTGATGGCGTATCTGGTTTAAATGATCATATAGGAATTTGGGCTTCAGAACAGTTAGCAATCTGCCCACATCGCGAATATGATCCTTATTGGAATTTCGTATCTATATTGGAGTGCGATTATCATGGACACCTCCTAGAAAGAGCATTGCCTGATGGAAGACATATGATAACAGTCCACATACAAGTAAAAGGAGCGCCGGTACTAGTCGAAACATATGATACTGATCCTAGTAATATCATCACACTATTTGTAGGGAAAATGGATTATATATTTCAGTTAAGATTCATAGTTGATTTAGAAGAATGGCCGCCTTGGTTGGTACCATGGTTAGATGATGATGGCTTTGATAATAAGACGGGGTATGTCATACTACCTGCATATTTACCTCTTGCTTTTGATGCTCTTATGATGTACGAGTTTGGATTGGAGTTTGTCAGCGTGCTGTTTATCGGTATCGGTAAAGGAGAAATGGTTAATGACTGGAATGGTTTAGAGCTTGGAGATACTGCAAAAGTAGTAGGAGCTACGTATGGATCCGCAAAGAAGGGATATAATTTTATAGATCCATTTTGGCCAATATGGCCTTGTAACTTCATAAAATTGTTTTAAATAGATTTAAATAAAAATATAGGATAGAAGGAAAAAGTTTAGAAAGAGGGCATCTCGAATACCCTAACCTAAACCGAATATCCTCCCATTTTATATTTCTTTTTTTTTATTTTTTAAATTAATTTGAAAAGATTTAACGTTTTTTAATGTTCAATAAGATTGTGTAATTAAAAACATAGTTATTTTGTTATATGTTAAATCCATCATCAAAATCTTCCCATTCTTCTGCTCCACTATCAAGTCTTTTCTTTTCTTCTTCTTTCTTTTCTTTCTTTAGCTCTCGACGATCTTTACGGGTAAGCTCATCATATCTCTTTGTATAAATCTCTTCATATTTTTCTCTTAACGCTTCAACATCCTCAACATGTCCTATCTTATCTTCTAGTCCGTCTTCAAAAAAATAGTTTCTTTTAAACTTTTTAGCAGGAATACCAACATATATATACCCATTTTCTAATACTTGCCCAACTGTCGTCACAGAATTAGCTGCTAAGATACATTGGTATCCTATATGCGTACCAGGCATAACTATTGCGTGTGAACCTATTCTTACATCATCCTCAATAATAGTTTTTCTAATAATTAATAGATTTCCTATGATAACGGCGGATTGAACGATTGCACCCTGCCCTACAACCACATCTTTTCCAAATTCTATAAATTCTGTATCTACCCATCCTTCAAATAAGGAATTGGAAATTTTAGTCTTAACACCAAACATTTTAAAACAAATGTTATCTAAAATTCCAGGAAAGGGAAATCGGTGAGCAAGCCAAATAGGCCACCTTTTTATTGTATTGCGAAGGCTCCAGTATCGATAATCTTTATCTTCTGGAATTCTTAAGAAAACACCTTCTCGAGGTTTATGAATCGCATTAACGAAAACTAACAAAATTTTAGCAAAAAGTATCCCAGAAAACACTATTGTTATATACATCAACACAGCTAAAAGAGGAAGAAATGTATAAAAATGGACAGGCCTAACAGGATGCCATAAAAACCGCCAATAAACCCAAAACTCTAAAAGTACAGGGATTAAACTAATCCATATTAGAAAAATATAAAATATCAAATATTTCTTCTTTACTAAGACTGTTGGAGTAAATGGTCCAACACGCATCGTATTTGGAACACTCATTTTTCTTCTACCTCTTTTTCAGTTTTGATTAATTCTTTTTTATCTTCATCTATATTCACATCATGTATAATTTCAAACTTTTTCACTTCATCTACATCCACTTTTTTGATAATATCTCGTCTTTGTTCAGCATATTTGTTTTCCTTTAACTTTATAACTGGAATTCCAAAATAAATCCAGGCTGGATCAAGAATTTGGTTAAATGTAGTGGTACTAATTGCTCCAACCATAGATTCTTTACCTATTACAGTTCCTGGGGCAATCGTAGTATGCCCTCCAACCATCACATAATCATCAAAAATCAAATTTTTAATTAATAAATATCGCCCAACAACCATACTCGACATAATTGTGGCACCTTGACCAATTAGATTCTTACGTCCAAATTTGATAAATTCCGCATCACACCATGCATCGTTGAGATGGCTTGTAAAATCCATATTTACCCCAAATAATTTTAAAGCAACTGCATCAATCCAAGGGAGTGGAGAATTTCTCATAAACCATAAAGCCATTTTCTTCAATTCGGTTCTTAGCATCCAAAATTCAAAATCTGTATCTCCGATTTCTGCTTTAAAAATACCTTCTTTCGGTTTGTGAATTAAATTCACGAGAATTAAGAGTAATTTACTAAAAAGTAGGCATGCAAAAATGAAAAAATAAATAGATCCAAATACCGCAAAGGGAAAAAGAGCTAAAATAATTGTCCAATTTTGATCTAGTAAATACCAATACCAAAAAATAGAGACTATTAAACCTGCTAACCAAAAAACAGGAAGATAAACAGCTAAAAACTTCAAATTAACTCTACTTATAGCAGAACTCGTAGTGAAATCAAGAGCTAAATCTTGTTCGGTTAAATTATTTATATCGATTTGATCCTTATGTAAATAACTAATGATGTCTTTCCTCTCGAGCGTGCCGTTAAAGAATTGTTCAGCACTTTCCTCAGCTTTTAATTTTTTCAGTAATTTTTTATTCATATATCCATTAATATTTTCATTTTTGTCTAAATTTTTTGGTGAAACACCTAAATACCCAATAATTTTTTTTCTAAAGATTCTTCTTAGCGGAATTCCAAAATAATAATTTTTCCCTCCTTTTACTACATTATGTTTGGTTGCACAGGCAAATGGGAATAAAAAAGAATTATTATAAATTTCTGTTCCAGGTCCAATTTGATTCATTGCAGCCGTAGTCACATTATCACCTACTTTTATTTTAAAATAGGAAATATTGCCAAAAATTCCCTCTATTATATGGCTAGATAACGTAGAATTAACTCCTATATAACAGTTCTTCCCTACGGAAATAAATTTATCATTACCTACAGACTCCTCTAATGTTGTGCCCTTTTCGATTTTACTTGACCCTATAAAATTAAAAAACCAATTGCTGAGCCAAGGAAATAGTCCTTTCGTAATAATATTCTTTCCATATTTGATCATGAAGCTTCTGATGTGATATGCATTTGCCGCTCTACTACGTATATTTCGTGGGATTATTCCGGATTTTGAAGGAGTAATTTTCTCAGATATTCTCCAAAAAATACGAGTAATTAATCCTAAAAAAAATAAACGAAGTAGGTAGCAACCAATAAGCACTAAAGGCATTAAAAGAAAAGCAATTAAAGGTTTTAATTCAATAAAGATAAGAAAAAAATTAGGAATTTCTAAAACATAAGGAAGGAAAACTTGGAAAAAGTACCAAAAAAAGCAAATCCCTGGGATTACCCATGAACTATAATATATTAACGCAAATATCAATAAATATAAATGATACTGAAGTTTGACCTCTTCCTTTATAACCTTATTATTATTTGGTGGATCAGCTTCTTCAGTTTCTTCGCTCATTTTTACCATTAAATCCGAATTCCAACCTATGCACTATATATATTACTCTATTAAAAAGCTATTAATACTTATTATACATAAATAGTTATTTTTTTTCCTTAAAAATTATTAGTCTTAAGCAAAAAGAAAAATTTAATATGGAAAATAAATGTGAAAATTGCGGAAAGTGTTGTTTAGAAACAGAAATGACTCTTTCTCAGCAAGATATTGAACTAATAAAAACCAATTACCCTAATAATATAAGAGAACACGATTTTGTATCCAAAAACAAAATTAAGCAGTTCAAATTGAAAAATGTTGAGGGACATTGTGTGTTTTTGGATTCTCTTTTTAAGACTTGCAATATTTATAAATATCGACCTCAAGGTTGTAGATTTTACCCATTAATATATGATATAAATGAAAAAAGATGCAAGCTTGATGTAGATTGCCCTAGAAAGGATTTGTTTTACAAAGACAAACAAAATTTTAAGCTTACATGTCAAGATTTAAAGATATTCTTAAAAAAGCAATTAAATATGAGTATAAATTATTAAATTAGAGTTTTTTAAACGTTATCTTTTTTTATCTTCTTCGATGTTGACTTCATGCTCAATTTCGAATTTCTTTTCTTCATCTACGTCTCGTTTCATAATTATATCTCTTCTCTCTTTCGCATATTTATTTTCCTTGAGTTTTATCACAGGTATTCCAAGATATATCCACCCTGGCTCAAGAATCTGGTTATATATTGTATTTGAAATCGCACTAACAAAAGTATCTTCACCTAGGACAGTCCCTGGCGCTATAGTGGTGTGTCCACCGATAAGAGAATAATCTCCACATATAACATTCTTTATAATTAAATATTTACCTACAACCATCGAAGACATAATAGTTGCCCCTTGACCAACTAATATCCTTCGTCCAAGCGTAATAAATTCGCTATCACACCAAGAATCATATAAAGAACTAGATAAGCTCATTCTTATTCCAAACCATTTAAAAGCCAATATGTCCATCCAAGGAATAGGCCAGTTCCGCATAAGCCATAAAACAATCTTCTTTACTTCAATCCGTAAACACCAAAATTCAAAATCGGTATCGCCGATTTCTGCTTTAAAAATACCTTCTTTAGGCTTATGGATTAAATTTATTAAAACTAAAAATAATTTGGTGAAAAAGAAACAGCCTAATATAAATATAAACCACATTAGAATTACCATTGTAGGTAGTAAAAAAGCCATTATAAACCATATTCGAGCGAAATAAGTGAACGTATAAAAAATAATAGTTACTAGCATACCAGAGAGCCAAAAAATTGGAATATATACAATAAGGAATTTTATATTAACTCTTGAAATGGCACTACTTGTTGTAAAATCAATTACTAATTCTTTTTCTGTTAAATTATTTTTATCAATTTCATCCTCTCCTAAATTTTCTTTTGTTTGTTCATCTTTGAGGATAACTTTAGATTGTCTCAATTCTTTCTCTATTTTCAATTTTTCAAGTAATTTTTTATCATGGTAACCTTCAATATTATCATTCATCTCTAAATCTTTTGGAGATAACCTTAAATAGTTCATTATCTTCTTTCTGAATATTTTTCGTAATGGTATCCCCCAATAATAGTTATCTCCTTTTAATACACTATGTTTTGGGGTGCATGCTATAGGAAGTAAAAAAGAATTATCATGAACTTCTGATCCCGCTGCAATCAGGTTCGTTCCAGAAGTTGTAACATTATCTCCTACTTTTACTTGAAAATAATTAATATTTCCAAAAGTTCCATCTACCATATGGCTTGCTAACATTGAGTTAACGGCAAAATAACAATTTTTACCCACAATTGCAAATCTGTCATTCCCAGAGCTCTCCTCAAAGGTTGTACCTTTTCCAACCTCAATTGAACCTACAAAGTTGTAAAACCAATTACTAAGCCAAGGAAACACCCCTTTTATAAAAGAATTTTTCCCATATTTGATCATAAAGCTTCTCAGCTGATAAAAATTTAATGCTCTTGAAGGAAAATTTCTTGGTATTATTCCATTTTTACTTGGTAATTTTTTTTCGCTTGATCTCCAAAATCCACGAGTTAATAGACCAATAAAAAATAACCGAATAAGATAACAACCAATTATTACAAAAGGCATTGCTATTAATGCAATTAGCGGCTTAATTTCTGTAAAAAGGGCAAAAAAATTAGTAATTTCTAAAAAATTAGGTAAAAAATAGAAAATTATGTAAGCTATAAATATTAGTGCTGGCACAATCAGTGAAGCCAAATAAATAGTAAAAAATACAACTAAAAACGAAAAATAGTGGAATTTAATTTCTTCTTTAGGAACTTGATCCTCTGAAGCATTTTCAGTTGATTGTTGCTCCGTCATTTTCATAGCAATAAATTTTCAATTATGATATATAATTAGTAATTAAGATAGTTTTTCTAAAAAATTCAGTGTATTTGAACAATGGTTTTAATATGATCGCGACTCAATTTATAAGACTCAAAAGCTTCTTTTATATTATCTAATTCGAATTTTTTGGATATCAGTTCTTTTACTTGAATTTTTCCAGATTTTAATCCTTCTATTGCTTTCTCGAAAGGTCCACATCTACTACTATAAAGAATAAGCTCACGGACTACAATATCGGTAAGATTTATCGGTGTTTCAAGTCCATGTGTGCTTTTAACATGAATTTTTCCTCGAGTTCTACAAGAAGCAATAATATCTTTTAAGGCATCGGGATTTCCAGTTGTATCTACTACAATATCTGCTCCTAAACTATTAGTGAGATTTTTTATCTCCTGTGGAATATCTTTACAGGCTAATCTATTGATTAAATGGTGCGCACCAAACTTTTTAGCTAAATTAAGTTTTTTATCCGAACCATCTACAACAATTAGTTTCAGTCCTTTTAATAAAGCTACTTGAGTTATCAATAATCCTAACTTTCCTAGACCAAATATAGCCATTATCTTATCATTTTGTTCTAAAGGCATCATTTCAAAAGTTTGATAAGCGGCAGCTAAGGGTTCGATAAATGTAGCATCTTCATTTGAAATAGAATCAGGTATTTCATGCAATAAATAAGTTTCTAATGCAATATGTTCTGCGAGAGCACCATCAATATCAATACCAACTGCTTTACGAGATATACATTGAGTAAATAGCTCTTGTTTACAATAATAACAATTAAAATCAATATTACTGTTTATTTCTGAAGTAACTCTCTTATTTAACCATGCTTTATCAACTTCTTTACCTAATTTCACTACTTCTCCTACAAATTCATGACCAAGGATAATAGGAATAGGTGTAGGTAAACTCCCTTGAACTATAGCTAGATCTGTTCCACAAATTCCTACGGCTCTAACTTGAACAAGAACTTGAGATTTACTTATGATTGGCTCAGCGACATTTTTGATATTAATTTCTTTACCATCATATATTGCTGCTTTCATCATTTTATCCTCCAAATTGAATACTAACTTTCAAATTTTGAAATTATAAATAAAATTACCTAAATATAGTTTATAATTAACATTTTCTAGTATAAAGTTTATATTATCTAAACAAACTTTTTTTATCTCAAAATAAATATAGATAATTAGAAACCCTTTTTTAAAGAATATTTTTTAACTATTTTATATTAAATTAATATTTTAAAAAGTCTAAAATTATGAATAAATCAATTTTGAAGTGGGAAGTACTTGGTATTATAATCGTTGTTGCTCTTGGGGGTTTATTCCATTTTATGTTCGAGTTATTAAATTATTGGATACCATTAGGAGCGATTTTTCCTGTGAACGAAAGTGTTTGGGAGCATCTTAAGTTACCTTATTGGCCATTGATTATATTTTCTCTAATTGAATACTATTTCATTAGAGAAAAAGCGAATAATTTGATTCTAGGCAAAACTATCTCATTCCTAATAAGTATTGGAACAATTTTAGTTATATTTTACACGTATACAGCTATACTTGGAACAGAGTTACTAATTGTGGATATATTAAGCTTCGTTTTAGGAGTCATAATAGGACAATTTGTAAGTTATAAAATCTTAACAAAAGAGCCATTAAAATCATGGTCTATTATTACATCTTGGATAGTATTTATTGGATTTGGCATAATATTTGCAATATTCACATATTTCCCTCCACCCTTACCAATATTTCAAGATCCTGAGACTGGATTTTATGGAATTATTTTGCATTTTATATAGTTTTAACATAATTATTTATTTTTTTTTTCTTTCTTTCTAACATAAATAAATTCTTATTATTGAATTGAACTCATTCGATTTTAATTTTGAAATTCAAAAGATATTCGATAAGCAATTTTCTAATATTCAATCTACAGATTGGAAAAAATGGCTTGACATATCATCAAAAGAAGAATATGAGGAATTTGCTTTAAAAAATTCTGGATTATCTTCAATTAGTGATATTTTTAAGAAGATAAAAAAAGAAAAAACAAATTCAAAAGATTTATCCGTCGATCTTTATAGCTTTTTGGAGAATCATGATGTATCCGAACCTTTAATTGTATGTCATAGTTCTGGTACAACGAATAGTGATCTTTCTGCTCTTAAATGGCTTCATATGTCCCAAGATATCATTCAAAGATATTGGGCGCCAGGTATGCAAGCAATTTTTGAATCAAGCGGTCTTAATTCAAAATCTTCTATTGTTATTTTTGTTCCTTCAAGACTCAAAAATGATGGAATAAATTTTTATGAAGAAAAGAGTTATATTTCTCTCTATTCTTCTGAATTTTCACAAAGATTAATGTTATCAATAATAAAACCTTTTTCTTACACTCTTTTTGAATATAAAAATTCTAAGAATATAGAAATAATCACAAAAATTTTATCAATGGACCATATCTCTGCTGTTTCTGCACCAGCATCAACAATTTTAGGGTGGGCTGATATTGAAAAATTTCAAATTGGATTAAAAAATTCGCTTGGTCATATAAAAAATGTTGGAGATCCACTTTTAGAAACATTTCTAAGTAAAATAAAGAAAAAAGGGATTGAAGGTACAGCTAAAGAGATTCAAAATTTATTATCCAAGAAAATATCTAAAGCAACAGTTGTTTTTGGTATCAGTTCTCTTTCAGAAAATGAATGGGAAATGATTCGTAACTTTATGAATTGGGAAAGAGGTAAAGAAAAATTTGTAAATCTGTATGTAGCGTCAGAGATAGGACCTTTCGCAGCCAGTATTACTAAAGACGACTATAGTTTTTCGAGAACAGGAAATTTATATGTATTTCCTTTAACTTTACCTATAATCGAAAGTAAAGGAAAAAAAGAATTAATATCGCGAAGTAAAGGAAAAATTGGAAGACTTCTAATATCAAAATTAAATGAATCCAAGCCTTTTATAAATATTGATGTAGGAGATATTATAAAAATAGTTAATCAAGAAACATTACCCCAGATTGAGGGTAAAATCCTGCGATCTAGTTTTAAATTGAATTATCAAATAATTGTTTCTAATGAAATACAATTACCTTCAAGTTTCAAGGTATATGCCGGTGATTATTTTACATTTAGCAATTTTGAAATTTATAATCCCCGTTATATGTTAAACTGCCTAAAAAGCAACTGCAGCTTAGATATTGATTCTATTCTTTTATTAAATCAAAATAAAATAAATGATGCTAAGTGGAAATTAGTACTTCTCTCAAATGGTGAAAAAGATTGTTCCAATGTAGAAGATTATCGAAATATATTATTTAAATGTATTAAGAATGATGATTTTAAAGCAAAAATAAAGGAAAATCTTATTAATATTCAATTAATAAAGGAAAATCCTATAAATTTCTTAGCAACTCGTTCAGAAATGTTAAATAAAGTTAGAAAGGGAAAAAATCCTAAAGGAATATTAAAAAAGTGGCCACTTTATGTGATAGAAGTCTAATTCTTATAATGATTAAAAAAAAATTTAATTAGATTTTAATAGATAAATAGTTTATTGCCAAATTGCTAAAATTAATCCTGATAATAAAAATCCTACTAAGTAAACTCCATATTCTATTAAAAATAGCTTTAATCCTCTATCATTGAAATTGTTTTGATTAATTCCTATTATTCCTACAAAACCAATCCATAACAACAAAGTAAGTAATAATGCTGATGCGATATCATTCATGCCAGTCAAATCCATCATTATTTCAATGAAAAGGACAGTTATGAAACTAGTTGGAATCATTATTATAGTATCTCTAATAATTTTAGATTTTGGCTCGCTTTCTTTTCCAACTAACTTAAGCCATAGATTACCAAAAGCTTTTGGAAAATACCAGAAAAAAACTATAGCAAAATAAATTATTGCTACAACTACGAGAGCAATCCAATTTATATCAAGAGCCATTTTTTCCACCAAAGAATAGACATTTAGAATAGATTTATAATTTTAAAGAAATATATAATTAAACAATATTTATTTATTCTTTATTTAAAATATAAATAAAAACTAAAGTGAAGTCAAATTGAAAGATAAATTCAATTTAGTAGGTACTAAAATAGCTGAGTTTACTCTACCAAACTCTAGGGGAGAAACAATCAACATCAGAGATTTTGAAAACAAAAAAAATGTAATAATAGTTTTATTCAGAAATATCAATTGACCTTTCTGTCGGTGGCATGCTGCTAGATTAAGAAGAGATCTCGAAAAATTTGAAGAATTGGATGGGTATTTATATCCTATACTAGTAGATAATGAAAATAACGCAAAAAAAATGGAACAAAAATATGCACGAAAATACCCAGTTTTTTATGACGAATCAAAAAAGGTTGCTAGCATGTTAAAACAAGAAGTAAGGAGAATCAAATTAGGTCGGATGCCTGGATTATTGGTAATTGACAAGCAGGGGATAATTCAATATGCATACTATGGTAAAAATATGCATGACATCCCTGAAAACGAGGAAATTTTGGAAGTTCTAAAAAAAATTAATGAATAACGATTTGGTAAGAATAAAATAAAAAAAATGAGATTTTATTCCTAATAGTTAGCCACACTTTCCAAATCAAATTTTCTTTTTACTTATTCATTTAAAAATCTTCAGTTAATAAATTATGTTGAAAATACTTTTATAAAAAATTTTCTAAAGAATATCATAAACAAAATTATATAAAAATGTGAATAAAATGGAAGTAAGAGAAGATTCTGCTATAACTTTCCCATATTTACGAAGATTTAATTTAATAATGGGAATTTTACACCTTATTCAAGCAATATTAATGCTAACTTTAGCATTAGTAATCCCTGAAATAAGAGATTTCGAACTGCCAATTACTACTGCGTTTTTGCAATATGTTGATCCTCCTGGAATATTAGTCCCTAATTATACTCAATTAACTTCAATACCTGTAGGACCAATAGTTTCCTCATTTCTTTTTATATCGTCAATAGCACATTTTTTAACTGTATTACCACGCGTTAATGAATTCTATAACGAAAAATTGAAATCAGGCATTAATTATTTTCGATGGTTTGAATATGCCTTAAGTTCGTCAATTATGATTGTTCTTATTTCGATGTTTTTTGGAGTTTATGATTTAGGAAGCTTAGTTGTTATTTTTGCGATTAATGCCACAATGAATTTAATGGGGCTAATGATGGAATTACATAATCAAACAACGGAGAAAACGAGATGGACAGCTTTCTATATTGGAGTTTTCGCAGGAATTATACCTTGGGTAATAATATTAATATACCTATTTGGTGGTGGTAATTTCGGTGAAATACCTTGGTTTGTTTGGGCTATTTTTGGTTCATATTTCTTTTTCTTTAATACCTTTCCAATTAATATGATTTTGCAATATAAAAAAGTTGGAAAATGGAAAGATTATTTATATGGAGAAAGAGGATATATACTTCTAAGCTTAATTTCTAAAACGCTTCTAGCATGGCTTGTATTTGGTGGAGTATTACAACCTACATAATTTGAATGTATATTTCAACTCACTTTTTTTTTTTAAATTTTAAAGCTTTTTAACCAAACTTTCCAAATCAAAATTTATTTTTTAAAAAAAAGTTTTGTAATACTTTAGTAATTTTAATAATTATCAACTTATATAACGATCAAGAAAATTACGTACTACTGTAATATATTTTTCATTTTCTTCAACAAATGTCATATGACCGCTATTTTCAAATATGACTAATTCTGCGTTCGGTACACCACTCGCAATTGCTTCTGAAGCTTCTACTGAGCACACTCGGTCATGTTTACCAACCATTACTAACATAGGAAAAGCTACAACATTTAAGCGATCTAGAACTTCAATTCCCCCATATTCTTCTTGCGAAAAATGACGAAGTATTTTTGGGGAGTATTTCGCTCCTGAGCTACGACTTTCATATTCTTCCATTAGAGGGGTGCGTGGGTTAGCAAAGTGAAAAGGCATTTGATCTTTAAGTAAAGATTTTACATCCTCTTCTGTTTCAACGGTTTTTTCTCTTTCCCAGGATGCTGCAATTCTTTCCCTTAATTCTTGCGGTTCAAATACCTCCAGATTATGTTCAACATGGTTAAGAAATTTTGATGAAGGAAATCCGCTTGAGATAATTGTTTGAATATGTTGATCAGGAAAATCAACCGCATTTTGAAGAGCTACAAGTGCACCAAATGAGTGCCCTAAGATCCCATAATTCTCGAGGTTCATTGCTCGTGCTAGAGAAAAGACATCTTGTGCCATTTGCTTCAACGTCCATGTATTTTCTGGAGTCAGATCTGAACGACCTTGACTCCGTAGATCCACAAAAATTAAGTGGTATTTATCTTTAAGGGGATCGAGATAATCTCCAAACATATGATGATCCCATCCTGGTCCTCCGTGGAGTATCAATACCGGATAACCTTGTCCGCGTTCCACTATATAGAGACGTGTATCTTCAATAGATACATATCTACCCCCAGGTTCATTTTCCATATTAATATTTTCCATCTTTCTAACTCTCTTAGAATAAAATATACTAAATGTTTGAAATATTTTTAAATCGATTTTAATCCAATTGGAGTTCCTATTTGCTTGAAATTATAAATAAGTTGATCTTTTGCTGTAAATACATCCCAACCTTGACTTTTTTCAAAACCATGCACTGATAGAAAATTTTTTGAATATTTGTTCCTTGCGGATTGTACCATTCGATTCATCACTTCTTTTTTTAAATCATTATCTTCAACTAATTTTAATTTACCCTTCATTGACACAAAATAGTAACTACTTAAATCTGGTTCGAAATGTTCAATCGATATGCATATGTTTTGATTTTTCAATAAAATTTGCTTTTTTTTACCATAATCTGTAAAATGGAAATATAAAACATCATCAATACAAACATACTGAAATGGCGCAATATAAGGATACTCGTCATCAATAAATGCGATTCTACATAAATTATGTGAATTAATTGCTTCTTTTATCTCCTTTTCTTCCATTCTAGGTAATTTTATAATACTCATTAAAGATAACAGCTCTTTTACTTTTAAAAATATATCGCTAATTATTTTATAATTATTCTTAATTTTGATTAAATCGAATGTCATTAATTAGATTTTTCACAGCAAATAAAGCACTTTTTTCTTTATTTTTAATTTCCAACATTAAATCAAAATTGAAATTAGTTGTTCTTTTTACAAAGTTCCTAAAATGATTTATATCAAGTTCATCAGCATGAATATATTTACCTCTATATGGGTGTTCAGAACTGTAATGCAGAATTGGTGATCCATCACTTTTCTTCCAAGTTTTAGTAATAAGTTCTATAGCTTTTTCTAATGATTCTCCTTGATTATAACAATAATGATGGTATATATCTAAAACAATTGGAACTTTTATAGATTCACTGATTAATAAACAATCTTTTAGCTTATAGGATTTATCATCATTTTCAATAACATAGTGATTTTTAATATTTTCATCCAATTGGTTATACCGTTCTATAAATCGTTTAATGCTATTTTTCTTATCACCATAAACTCCTCCTACATGGGTAATTACTTTGGCATTTGAATCTAAATCCAATAAATCTAAAACTTCAACATGATATTTCAATTCTTTTATACTATTCTGAACTACTATATCATTTTTAGAGTTAATAACAGTATATTGACCTGGATGCATCGTGATTCGCATTGATTTCTTTTTTATGTAAGCACCAATTTCTTTAAATTTTGATTTAAAATATTCTTGCCAACCAAATTTCATGATTGGATGAGAAGCAAAAGGTATTAAATCTGAAGTGATTCTAAAAAAGAAAATCTTATTTTTATAGTTAAACTCTAATATTTTTGCTAAGCAATTTAAATTATTTTCAATAGTTTCTATAAGTCTTTCTTCCGAATAATTTTTTAATCGAAATGTTCTACTGCTTCTACATTTTAATGTTAAATTTATACAAGGATATCCTATTTTCATAAAAAAAAGCAATTATATTGATTTTTAAATATTTTGATAAAATTCTTTTCGTCTATCTTCAAATAAGTTATTATATTCATTAAGATTTTTATCCCTTGTTTTCTTAATATCGATATTAACAATATCTACAAATTCTTCCGATTTTGGGGCTGAAGACAATATTTCTCCGTTAATAGACGTGATTTGACTTCGTCCTGTAAACTTAAAATGATCAACACCTCTGTTTTCAACACCTATTCTATTTGAAGTTATTGCAAATACTCTATTTTCTAAACATCTTGTTATCATTGCATTTTGACAGTAAGGCAGTACTAAATTAGATGGATGGGCAATCATATCTGCCCCTAGCAAAGCAAGTGAACGAACTGTCTCTGGAAATATCCAATCAAAACATATCATCATTCCGATATTTACATCTTTAATCTTATATATACTCAGTGGTTTATTTCCGGGGGAAAACCATAATTTTTCTTTATAATATAAATGAAGTTTTCTATATACTCCTAAAACTCCTGAATCAGATACAATCATCGCAGAATTAAATATTCCCTCTTCATTTTTTTCTATAAATCCTCCAACTATAATAGCGGAAGTTTTTTTAGATAATCTTATTAAAAAATGTGCTGTCTGTCCTTCTAATCCTTCAGCTAAAGATTTAGCTTCCTCCTTTGAAATAAATGCGTATCCTGTAGCGAATAATTCTGGTAAAACAAGTAAATCAGCTTTTACTTCAGATACCATAGCATTTACTTGGGCAAAATTTTTTTCTTTGTCCCCAAAAATAGGAGAAGTTTGAATATATCCAACTTTCATGTTTAATCAATCATTAATTTTATTTTTTTATTGAAAAAAAATAGTGTATTAATCAATTTTAGTTTCTTTATCTCTACGTATTGTATATAATTCATCAAATTTTTCTTGTGGTTCCATTATCAATTCTCCTTGCTTTTTAATAATATCTTCTAAACCATCCTCAAAAAACACGTTTTTCTTGAATTTCTTTGCTGGAGCACCCAAATATACCCAATTTTCTTCTAATTCTTGACCAACAGTAGTCATAGAATGCCCCCCTAATATACAATTCTTTTTTATATGCGTTCCTGGCATAACAACGCTTTGGGAACCAATCATTACATTATCCTCGATAATAGTTTTTCTTATAATGAATAAATTTCCAATTATAATTGCTGACTGCACAACAGCTCCTTGTCCAACTACTATGTTCTTACCAAATTCGATGAATTCTGTATCAACCCATCCTTCAAATAAAGAATTGGAATATTTAGTCTTCACACCAAACATTTTGGAACAAATATTATCCATAAAAGGAAATGGGAATTTATGAGATATCCATATTGGCCATTTCTTTATAGTACTTCTTAGACTCCAGTATCTATAATCTTTATCAGAGGGATGCCTCAGAAAAACTCCCTCTCTTGGCTTATGAATAAGATTTACGACTACAAGGAATATTTTGGCAAAAAATAAAGATATTATTATAGATGTTAGATACATTATAAAAATTACAATTGGTAAGAAGAAGTAATAATGAACATACTTTTTAATAAGATAAAAATGCCAAAACCACCAAAATTCAAATTGTATTGTAAAAATACTTATCCAAATAAGAAAAATGTAGAAAATTAGATATTTTTTTTTAACTAAGGTAAGAGTAGTATTCGGTCCAACTTTTAAACTTGAAGGCACAGACATAATTTTTAATCCTCACTATTATTATTTAACAACTTTTTCTTATCTTCATCTATATTTACTTCCTGCTCAACTTCATATTTTATCTCATCATCTACATGTTTCTCATATATAATATCACGTCTTTGTTCTGCATACTTATTGGGTTTATATTTCCTTGCAGATTGAGGACCCAAATAAATCCAACCTGGTTCTAAAATTTGGTTTGGAATTGTTGCAGAAAATGCACCACTCACAGACTCCTTCCCCATTTTTGTACCTGGAGAGATAAGATTTAAACCACCTACTACAGTATAATCTCCTAGAACTACTTTTTTAATTATTAAATATTTTCCTACAACCATTGAACTCATCACAACAGCCCCTTGCCCTACCGTGACATTCCGACCAAATTCGATGAATCCTGCATCTGACCAAGCATCATTCATATGACTTGAAAAATCTACCTTGATGTTCATCCATCTAAAACCCCACATTACGACCCAAGTTAAAGGACCATTATTCATAAACCAATAAACTAACTTTTTTAACTCTACTCTTAATCTCCAAAACTCATAATCCTTATCGCCTTCTTCGGCCCGAAAAACACCTTCTTTTGGTTTATGGATCATATTTATCATTAAGAGAAATGCTTTTGTGAAAATCGCAATACCAAATATTAAAATAAAATATAAAATGAAAAACCAAACAGGAAATAAAAACATGTTTATATACCATGGTATATATCTTGATATATCGAAGAAAACAGCAACAGCCTGGTATCCAGAAATCCATAGGATAGGAATATATAAAGCAAGAAATTTATAGCCAATTTTACTTATTGAGCTTGTTGTTACAAAATCAATAGTATAATCAACTTTACTTGCATCAATATTATTATCTTCCAAATTTTCATTCATTTTGATGATTCTCCTTACTTTTTTCTTTTCTTTGCCTTTTTAATTCCAATTTTTTAGTTAATTCTTCTGATCTTTTCAAATCTTCCTCTGTGATTTGTAGAAAATCCATTACTTTTTTTTTGAAGATCTTCCTAAGAGGTGCTCCAAAATAATAGTTATTCCCTTTCATGATATTATATTTTGTTGCTCCCGTCATAGGCAACCACCAGGAGTTATCTCCTGTATCCATTCCAGGAGCAAAACAATTAAATCCCGCAGCAGTAACATTATTTCCAATTTTTACTTTAGCAAATGAAATATTTCCAAAAATCCCTTCTACAGCATGAGAACTAATTCCTGGATTTGTTCCAACGTAAGTATTTTCACCAATTTCTACAAATCTATCACCAGCTAGTTGTTCCTCAATAACAGATCCCTTCGCTATTTTATTAGTACCAACAAAATTGTACATCCATTTTAATAACCAGGGAAATGGACCACGGGAGAAAGCGTTCTTGGGGTATTTAATAATAAAACTGCGAAAGTGATAATAATTTAGAGTTTTACTGGGTATATTTCTGGGAATAATTCCTGATTTGGAAGGAGATTTTTTTTCTGAGTATCTCCAAAACAAACGAGTTATGAGAGCTACAATAAATAAATGTATTAAATAACATATTATAATTACAAGCGGTATAGTTAACGAAGCAATAAGGGAATTTAAGTTAGTAAAAAGAGAAATAAAATTTCTAACTTCTAAGAAATATGGTAAATAGAGGAATATGATATATAGCATGAAAATTATACCCGGTACTAGAAAGGAGCAGTAATAAATAATATAGAACAAGGGTAGCCATAGACGTAAATTTAGACTAATTTCTTCTTTAATAATTGAATTTTCTGAGTTTTCTTTTTGTTCTGAGTTTGATATTACCACTTTGCTTCAACAAAAGTTATTAATTTCTTTATAAAATCCTTTTCTTTTCTGTTTCTTTTGTATATACTTATCACTATTTAAAAATTTTCAGATTAAAAATCATAGGATAAGTGGAAAATAACATAATTTATTTTATTTAATCAAAAAAAAATCAAACTAAAAATGAAGTCATGGAAATGTTTAAGACATGAACATTACTGTGGTTTTAATAAAGAATCTCCTTTATGCAATTTCACCGTAATTATATTAAATTTACTGGTAAATCTTAGATTTTACTGGTATTTTTCAATAGAACTTTTATATTTAAATTAATCTATTTACATTTTGATAATCAATTTTGGAAAATATCAAGTGAGATTAAAATTAGAAGGAAAAGAAATGAATGAACTAAACAAAAAGATTGATGTAAATCAATTTCTGAATAATATTAAGGAAGAGATTTCAGGTCCCAATCCATTAAGCTATCGTAAATGGAATATTATATCCTCTTTATGTAATTTACGGACTAAAGAAGAATATCAATTTCTTTCTGATTCCGAATTTTATGATATTGTAAGAGAAACTTTCAAATTGGATCCGGATTTTTTTATGAAAGAACTTAATAATCCTTTCAGGAAAAAAATGGGCAAAATAATTGGAGCTGAAAAATTAAAGGAAATGGAAAAATACATCATTGAAAAATATTGCCTATATGATGGAGAAGAAATTCTTTATGAATGCCATGGGAGTATAAAGCAGAGCACTGGAGAATCTGACGTGGCTGTATCAGTGTCGAAGGGATTTTTGTTTGTTACTACTCATAGAATCATTGCTCAAGGTACACTTAAAGTGAGCGGGGGGAGTTACACCCCTGAAGGTCTTTTGGATTTGATTATAGTACCTTTCTCGGGGATCTCCAAGAAGGCTCGAGGCAAAAAGAAGCTTATTGAAAGTTCATTAGATCAAGAATTACCATGTTATGGGTATCAATTTCAGATTAAAAATCATATAAAGTTGAAGAAAAGCGGCGATAGATGGATAAGATATATTGTAATTGATTTACAATCAATTACAAAAAAAATTGAAAATATAAGCTTGTCAAAGCGACTACAAAAAAGCCTCCAAGATGAAATTAATAAAATCATCTCCAGGATGGATTTAATAAAAGCGAGCAAACCTATCAGAATAACCCTACCTTCTCCATCAAAAGATAAACTAGACGAACTCTTTCAAGTATTATGTAAGGATGCGAATCAAATTGTAGATTCATTTAGAGAATTACATGAAATGGGATTAAATGAAAAATTAAAACGGAAACAGTTTTTATATAGATTACGCCAATTATGGAAAAGTGAAGAGTATCAGCAACTTTCTGATTCAGATTGCTTAGATATTGTAAAAGAGATTTATAAATTAGATCCTGAGTTTTTTATGACTTCAATTTACCCAAAGATGATGTCTTGGAAAGAACCCTCATTTTTAAGTGTGAAGGAGGAAGTAATAACACTTATTGATAAGTTAAACAATGAATTAGCGCTTTCTAAACCGGAACAAGCCGATGACTCCATCAAATTCATTAAAGAATAGAATAAAGAAAAAGCAAAATTATTTCTTTTTTTTTGGAAACCATGGGAAAAATTGGCTTGTTCTCCTTTTATAATCAGCATATTTATCATCATCCTTATATCGGTAGTTTAATAGTCTTATTCCTGAAACTTTAATAATCATATAGGTAATAAAGATTGGTCCGACAACCGAAATAAAGCCAAATGGTACTGCGAGAGCAATTATAAATATTCCCCACCATTGAGTAACTTCTCCAAAATAATTAGGATGCTGAGTATATTTCCATAATCCTTGATCCATTACTTGTCCTTTATTGTTTGGATCTTGTTTGAACTTGTAAAGTTGATAATCGCCAAATGTTTCAAATAAGAATCCAATTATCCATATAATTGCGCCCAACCACAATGTAATTCCACTAAAGTCTATTAAACTTATTAGGGGAGGATTAATACTAACATTTACAAACCAAACTGGAAATGCAACAATAAAAATAACAACACCTTGAAATATGTAAACTCTAATTAGACTTTTTAAAACTATATTAGTTTTCCATCTTTTCCTCATAGCTTGATACCGATAATCTTCAGGTTTTCCTCGATTTCTAATAAATACGTACAATCCCAATCTTAGAGCCCATATGAATACAAGGCTAGTTACAATGATTTGACGAATATTTATAAAGCCATTAATTAGAAAGTAAAGGATTAGACTGGTTAAAGCAACTACAAAGTATCCTGGACCGTAAAATACATCCATGAGACCATTATTTTTCTGTATTGTTCCTACTATAAAAGCGATAATAAGATATCCCAAAAGAAATAATGCAGAGTATCCTATGATAACTAACATATCTAAAATTGCCATTTTTTTATCACATAGTTAAAGCTTTTTAATTTATATTGTTGAATAATTACTTTTTCTTTTTATTGTTTCATCTAATAAAAAAAAGGAGGTTTTTCAAAAATTAGTTATTCAAATCTGAATTTTCCTTTAAATATTGCCAATCATTCTATATTATGAAGAATAACGACATAATTCCGACGAAAAAATGTCGAGAAGTTTTTAAATAAAACCAAAAAAAATATATGTACATATTTGTGTATGTTCCATAGATTTATCAAACCGTAAATAATCAAAAATTAAAGAGGTTAATCAATAGCTTAATATAAAGTAAACATTAATTTTAAATTGAAAGAAAAAATAAATTTATACTTAGGTTAAGGCAATTTAAATTATTTAATAATTAATTTAGCCGATAAAATTACAATTATTATATTTCACATAAGTATTGATGAGGAAAATGCCCAACAATTCGTTCTCGTTAATTGATTTATATCCTAAATATGTAATCAATTCAAAAGGAGAAAAGAAAAAGTTCGATGAAAATAATATAGCAAAAGTGCTAAATAAAGAAACAGGTCTTGATATGCATATTTCCGAGAAAGTAGCGGAAGATGTGATAAGAACGATAATAGGTTTAGGAATGGATGAAATTACTACAAACTACATTCGCGAATTAGTTTGTGTTGAATTAACTCAACGTGGTTTGAATAAATATAGAAATCTATTTGCGAGAGCTATTAATTTGGAAAGTGTTGGGTTCAAACTTGATGAAAAATTCATAAATAAGTATAAAGGAAAGCAACCGGATTGGGGGCCTTTGGGATATATTACATATAAAAGAACATATGCTAGAATAATTGAAAATGAAAACAGAAAAGAAGAATTTTGGGAAACTATAAGACGAGTTGTGGAAGGTTGTTATTCAGTTCAAAAGGAACACTGTTTAAAATTAAGTTTACCATGGTCTGACTCAAAAGCTCAAAAATCAGCACGAATAATGTTTAAAAAGATTTGGGATTTCAAATTCCTTCCTCCGGGGCGAGGTTTATGGATGATGGGTACAGAATTTATAGCTCGCCATGGATCAATGTCTCTTAATAATTGTGGGTTTGCATCTACGGAGGATATTGCTTTAAAACATTCAAAAGCTTTTGAATTTGTAATGGATGCCTTGATGCTTGGTGTGGGAGTAGGTTTTGACACTAAGGGGGCAGGTAAAATTACAATCAAGAAACCTAAGGAAGGACATTTCGAATTTCAACTTCCTGATAGTAGAGAAGGTTGGGTAGAATCTTTAAAATTAATGTTAGAAGCTTATTTTTTAGGAAAACAATTACCAATATATGATTTTAGCTTAATAAGACCTGCTGGTGAACCTATACGAGGATTTGGAGGAGTTGCTAGTGGTCCAGGGCCTTTAAAAGAGATGTTAGAAGCAATTCAAAAGATATTGCAATCAAGGATAGGTCAAAAAATAACTTCTATTGACATTGTAGATATAATGAATCACATAGGGAAATGTGTAGTTGCTGGGAATGTCCGGAGAAGTGCTGAAATTGCTCTCGGTGATCCAACAGATTTAGATTTTGTCTTATGCAAGCAGGATGAAAAAGCCTTATATTCCCATAGGTGGGCAAGTAATAATTCTGTGTTTGCTGTTAAAGGGCTTGATTATTCATTTATAGCGAACCAAATTGCGGTGAATGGCGAACCGGGAGTGTTTTGGCTTGAAAATGCTAGAAACTATGGGAGGATGGGAGATCCACCAAATTTCAAGGATAATAAAGCAGCAGGGGTTAATCCATGTGGAGAGCAAACCTTAGAGTCTTTTGAATTATGTTGTCTTGTTGAAACTTTCCCTTCAAGGCATGAGTCTTATGAGGAATATCAAGATACGTTAAAATACGCCTACTTGTATTCTAAATCGGTTACTCTTGTGAACACTCATTGGCAAGAAACTAATGCGGTTATGTTAAAAAATAGAAGAATGGGTATTTCACAAACAGGAATAATTGAAGCATTTATTAGACATGGAAGACGGAACATGTTGGAATGGTGTGAAAAGGCTTATAACTATTTACAAGAATTAGATGAGCAATATTCAGGATGGTTATGTATTCCAAGATCTATAAAGATAACTACAGTTAAACCGAGTGGGACAGTAAGTTTACTTCCTGGAGTTCCGCCTGGAATTCATTATCCGCATTCAGAATATTATATAAGAAGAATTCGTATTTCTAAAAACTCTGATCTTATTGAGCATATTAGAAATGCTGGTTATAAAGTTGAAAATGATTTATATTCACCTAATACAGTTGTAGCAGAATTTCCTATTCATGAAAAATATTTTGATCGTTCAAAAAATGAAGTTTCTATCTGGGAACAAGCGGAAAATGCAGCAGCATATCAAAAATACTGGTCAGATAATCAAGTATCAATAACTATTACGTTTAAGGAAGAAGAAGTAGATCAAATAAAGCATGTTCTTGAAAGCTATGAAGATAAGTTAAAGAGTGTAAGCTTCTTACCAATAAAGGAACACGGGTATAAACAAGCACCTTATGAGGAAATTACACAAGAACAGTATGAAGATATTATTTCTAAACTCAAATTATTTAACCTTAATGGAACAAAAGATAGAGCAATCGGTGAAAAGTTTTGCGATTCTGACAGGTGTGAAGTTCGATTTTAATTTTATTAAACTATTTTTTGTCAATCTAATATCTATTAGATCTATTCACAATTTTTAGATATTATTGTCAATTATTAAATTAAGATCTAATTACAATTAGAGAACTTAATACTGGGTAATTATTTTAGCCTCTCCACTAATAATATATAATTAAGTGAATTTTTTAGATAATAAATCAAATTTGAAGAGTTGAAAAAAAAAGAACATATTTAACATGACGCTTCAGAGACTAAAAAGCATTGACACTTTTCGTGGATTATGCATGGCGTGGATGATTTTAGGGCATTTAACGGGATGGTGGTTGAGAGAAGAGGATTTTTGGTTAGCTAATTCTATTAATATTATTTTAGATCCAATTGGCGCTTCTGGATTTTTATTTATTGCAGGTGTGAGTTTGATGTTATCCTATAGAAAAAGGCTTTTAAAATCTATAAATTCAGAAGAATATACTTATCGGATGATAAGAAACGAATACCTCCTTCGTTCTTTTTTTATATTTGTAATTGCATTAATTTATAATGCTTGTATCGCCATCGCTATCAATGATTTTAAATGGATTTGGACGTGGTTCATTTTAATGACAATCGCAATTTCCCTTTTTATGGCATGGCCATTGTTAAAAACATCAAAGTATTTTAGATTAGCTCTTGGGATAATCATATGGATTGTAGATAAATTGATTTTTGATGTTTTAATAATATATGAAGGGCAATCTAATTTTTTTGGAGTATTATTTCATATTTTATACAGTGAATATACTCTAGAGCCTATTTTAACTTTTTTTCCTTTTTTATTATTTGGTACTGTTGTTGGAGATGTGATTTATGATATATTCAACATAAATAATCTGGAAGACAGAAAAGAAAAGTTTAAAAAAATTTTCTTAATCCCTTCAATAATAATTGGAGGTTGTTCAATTCTTTTAAATGTAGTTTTTTTATTTCCAGAATTTTTAGTGAGAAGAAGCATTTCATGGTTAGTATATACTTTAGGAATAGATTTAATATTATTTTCTATCTTATTATCATTTGAAATATTTAATATTATTAAGACAGAAAAAAGTTATAGATTATTATTTTACTACTCTTATTATTCACTCACAGTTTATTTAGGTCATAATGTCTTATATTTTCTCTTTTTAGATATGTTAAACGTGTTTAATATTTGGTTCTTCGTAGCAGGGGCATTCTTTATAATTGGTTTGATATTAAGGAGTGTTTATAAAAAATGGAGTGGAAAAGCATCACTCAAATTTCAATTGGGTAAATTAAGTTTGACATTGGCAAGAATTATTGAGAGTAAAAGATATTCACAGAAAAGTCTTTAAAAGTTGGCTTTTAATTATTCATATCTCTTACAATTTTTTAATGATTCATTTAGCCAAAAATTAGCATTGCAAGCAAAGGGGCTAAGGAACCCAAAAATAATAGAAGTGAAAGCAGTATAATTCTAAAAATTCTTCTTCTTTTAGGATCTTTAATATTTTCAATTAATACAAGCACTATAAAACCATAAAAAATTAATTGAGCAGTTTGAAACGCTTTTGCCATTATCCGTAAAAATTTTATAAAATCAGATACGGTAGCAGGGTCAACACCTCTGATAATTGTTAGATTAAATAAAAAATTAAAGAAATATTCGGGAAAAATAATATAGGGAAGGCATAAAAGCGTTAGAGGGATGAAGAAATAAATAAGATCCTTTAATTTTATCTTTTTTACAATTAATAAAATTATTGGAAACATAATTGGAGTTAACTTAAATACTGTTAGCGCAAATAATATTCCTGAAATCCATTTTCTATCCTTCTCTAATTCAATATACGACAAATAAAGCAATAATAGTACAATCCAATTCGAATTATTGAGATAAGCATCAGCAAAATAACCTAAAGTACTCAAAATGAGGAATACCACGATATTTTTTCGGTCTTCTGAGATTTTCTCAACATTTTTGAATATATATATTGTTGATAATAATCTTGCTAGGTCCCAAATATAAACACCTATATCTTTAGGAATGATTGAAAACGGAAAAAACATTAAATAAAAATAATATAGATAAAAAGTCCCTGAACCAGGTTTATGGATCTCAATTATACCTAATTGACTTTCAGAGTAAAATATGCCATAGTCAACATCTCTTAAAACTGAAAAGACATTTATATCTGTAAAATAGAAAATTATACGTAATTCTGTTAAAATGATCGTAATTCCAATGATAATATATATAAACACTGAAATAATTGGGTACTTTTTATCTTCTGACATTATATGTCGCATATAATTTTGATTTCTTTAATTTTTAGAACTTAAATAATTTTAGTTATTTAGAAAAGGATTCAATTTTCATTATTTTATTTTGAAATTGAATGTGGTCTTATAAAATACTTTCAAAAAATTTTTTATCTTTAAAAGAAAAAATGGTATACAGCCCCTAAATTATCAAGTTTTCTAAGCTATGAAATAGAAAGTTTTTATTAAAAAATCTAAAAAGTTTTTTAAAAAAATAAAGGCGTAAAGTAAAAATTATAAGGTATACTAATGAAAATAAATTTAACATAATAATATTTTAAAAATTAAATTAAAGATGTGATTTTATATGTCAGAAGAAGATCCAATTGAAGAAATAGAAAAAACTGCAGAGAAAGCAGCAAAGAAAACTCGAGAAAAGGCAAGAACGACACCAGAAAAAAAGAAAGTTAAAAAATCATCTAAAAAGGCTGCTACCCCTGAGGTTGAACCTAAACCTGGCAGAGCAGTTCATAAGAAGATAAAGGTTAACTTTTGGCGGACTCGCTTACATGATGAAGAATTAGGAATACATCAACAACTTAAATATCAAGCAAAAACTCGATGGTTTAGTAAAAATTTTGATATCGAAGGAGTTGTAGAAGAGGATGATGAGAAGAAATATATAATTGCTTTTAGTAAAGATGATTGGGAAGAAAAACCTCTCGAGGAAAAAACATTAACTTGTCGTATATTCACAATTATGGAAGAAAAAATCACTGATGTAAAGGAAGCTAGAGGTGGGAATTTCAAAGGAGGTGTTGAATTAAGTATTTCCCATTCATTAATCCAAAGCTATGAAATTAAGCATCCCGGCCCCGTATTTATTATGCAAATTCCAAGAACAATATATTTAGCACGAGTCGTAAGAGGGTGGAGATTAGTTGGTACATATTGGTCATGGCCATTACTTCCAGAACAAAAGGATGATAAATTACAAGTAGTTACAGCTAAAGGTATTGTAGGACCAGGAAGGAATTATTGGATTTATGTTGGTGATCAAAAAATTGCCCGAGTAGATGGACAAGTAGTTCAAAAAAATTTTGAAATTGAAATTTATGATGCAGCTTATGCAAAAGATAAAATGTTTGTAATATACATGATCTTATTTGGCTGTGTTTGCAATTTTATGAATGTTGCTGAGAAGATTATTAAGAAACTCTATAAAAAGATGAAGAAGACAGGAACAAGTGATTACGATATTCCACGAAAAGAGTTAACTCTATTTAGAAACCCAAGAATGATGAGAAGGTAAATCTAATAATAATTATTATTTTATACTCTTTTTTTTAGTTAATTTTTAAAGTTGATATTAGCAACCTAAGTAAAAACTAAATTCTATAAGTTAGTAATTCTCAAAAAATTTTTTAAAAAAAAAGTAATTTAAAAAAAAATAACTAAAATTTATTCTACCATCTGTTTCTTTTTCCATTCAATATAGCCTTTTGTCTCCTTTCCTCTATGTATTGCTTTCTTACCTGTCTCTTTTTTATACACTGATTGGAGTGTTCTTTCATCCATTTGTTTTAATGCTTCTCTCTTAATACGTTCATCAACTTCCATCTCATCTTCGATTGTTTTAACTCGGCTGAGTACAGCGTATACACCATGATTCCAGAGAACAAAACCGATAAAAATGATACCTACTATTAAAAAGATCATAGCTCCTACCCATAGAATCCATAAACCCCACTGAAAATGATTTAACATCCATACCCATAAATTCCAAATAGCATTCCAAAATGTATAAGGGAGTAAACCGATTAAAAGTGCAATTATAGTGATATATAGGCCAAATAAAGCAACACCAATAAGTAATCTTAAAGTACTATAGTCTTCCCACTTTTTTGCTAAGCGACGGTCTTTAAACATTGCTTTACATAATTTTACCATACCTCCTCGGAATAATGTATAAAAGAGGACTAATAAAAACGCGTGACCTGTGATAATACCGGCTATTATTGCAATCTGGAATCCAAGACCTATACTAACAAACCAATCCCAGGCAGCACCAGGAATTAAAGATGTGATAATGACAATCCAAATCCCAAGGACAACGACGGCTGTAGCAATTATAAGACCGTAATATATTACTTTTGCAATTCTAATATCCCATGTTGAATATAAATCTAATGGATCCGGCACTCTATCAGGAGCTTTACGACCTGCTCGCGGCATAATTATCTCATTTTATATTATTTTATATTATTTTTCGTTTAGATATTCAAATTTCTATATTTTAATAATTAGTTTTCCTATTATTTATTTTTATTAGTAAATTGATAAGAAAAATAATTTTTTGAGACTCATTTGAAAAGCTTATGATTTTAAGGGAACTTGGCAGAAGGGGCAAGTTGCATATTCCTTATCCAATGTTTCTCCACAATATGGGCAAACTCTTATTTTTTCTTCCAATTTTTCTTCTTTCTTCCTTTTTTTAGCTTCTGGTTTCTTTTTAGACGGTTCTTTTTCTTCAGGTTCTTCTATTAACCCTGCTTTATCTAATACTCTTTCTTTAGGTGTCATATCTTCACGCTTCTTTTTTGGTTTCACAAAAGGTTTATCTGAGTATTCTAACTTAGTGAAACAAGTAGGGCAGTAAACTTTTGGTCTGTTAGATAAATAAAATCCATAAGCAATTGCTGCGATCCCTAATGTGCCCACAATTGCAATTCCCCATACTACTTTTTGCATTGTAGTTAATGGATTCCTAACTGATTCTTCAACTTCTTGCTTACAAACCTTGCAATATGCAAATTTGATTTTCTTTGACATTTTCACACCTAACTTCAAATAAATAATATGTATTTTTATAATAGATTATTTTAATAAAAAAACGTTTTTAATACCTAATAATCAAGTTCTTTTTATAAATTATTATATTGTTTAAAAATGGACTAACGTGCAAAAAAACTCATTCTATATTGAAACTTATGGATGTACATCTAACAAAGCAGATTCATATATAATTTCAAATGTGTTAAGAAAATCGGGTTACATTCGAACCTCGTTAGAAAATGCTCAATTCTTAATTATTAACACATGTGCGGTTAAAGAGCAGACAGAAAATAAAATAAAGGCACGTTTAGAAAATTTGCATAGACAATATCGTAATAATCCTAAAAAACATATCATAATTGCTGGTTGTTTACCTCATATAGCACCGGATTATATTAGGGTTGTAAAAAGAATCATTCCATCATTTGCGGCTATTATCGATTTGGATAATATAACGGATTTTCCAAAGATATTTCAAAATATTAAGAGTGGAAAGAAAAACCTAATTGTTAAATCAGACAGACTAATAGATAAAGCCAAATTTTATATAGATCACCCTCCCGGAAAAATTACAGGGATAATACCGATTTCAGAAGGGTGTTTAGGTGATTGCACTTATTGTTGTGTGAAAAATGCTAGAGGAAAGTTAAATTGCTATAATCCTATAGATATTGTTGGGAATATTAAGTATCAGTTAAATCAAGGAATAAAACAAATATATCTAACTTCACAAGATTGTAGTATTTATCAATATAATGGCACAGGTTTAGCAGATTTAGTAAAGAGGATTGTTGAATTAGATTATAAGTTTTATCTAAGGATAGGAATGATTAATCCTCAGTTTTTAATTAATAATACTCAGGATTTAGTTTCAATATTCACGCATAAGAAAGTTTACAAATTTTTACATATTCCAATCCAATCTGGAAGCAATGAAGTTCTTAAGAGAATGCAAAGAAAATATTTAATTTCTAATATAATCGATAACATTGAAATCTTACGGAAAGAATTTGAGAATCTAACGATATCAACTGATATTATATGTGGATTCCCTGGTGAAACTGAATATGATTTCTATAGAACTATTAACTTGATAAAATGGTTGAGACCAGAAATTCTAAATATCTCAAAATTCACACCTCGTCCTGGCACTAAAGCAAAAAAAATGGAACAATTAAATAGTAGAATAATAAAAGAACGATCTATTCGATTATCAAAGGTCTTCCGTAATATTTTTATTGGTTTGAATGACAAGTGGAAAGATTGGGAAGGAGAGGTTCTAGTTTTACATGAAGGGGCAAAGTTAAATCAAATTTTTGGAAGAAATTTAGCTTATAAAAATATTTTCATAAATGATTATCAAGGTGGATTTGGGGAATTTATCCAAGTCAAAATTGTTAAGATTGATGGATTTAATTTATATGGAATCCCTCTAAGTTCAAAAAAATAGAAAAAATTTATTGAATTAATCAAGAATTTCATTGGAGTAAATTAGGATAATGTCTAATAAATTGTATTGGGATGATGCCTATAAAACTAAATTTACTGCAAAAGTTATAGCAGTTGAAGATGACGGGATAGTGCTTGATAAAACTCTTTTTTATCCAGAAAGTGGAAATCAAGCTAGTGACTATGGATTCTTAATAATCGGAAATGATCGCTTCAAAGTTAATAAAGTTTCTAAAGACGGAGAAGATATAATGCATCATATTTCTTCTAACTTTAAGGATAAAATTAATATTGGAGATATTGTTAATGGAGAGATTGATTGGGAATATAGATATGGAATAATGAAAGCTCATACCTCTCAACACATTTTTTCAGCAGTACTTAAAAATAAATTTAATATAGATACTACTCGAGCTAATCTAGCATTTGAAGAAGTATTTTTACAAATCTCTCAAAAAATTGACTATGCTCAATTAAAAGAGGCATTAACTGAAGTCAATAGGATATGTACAACGAATAATTTAAATGTCAACGCAAGCATAATATCAAATAAAGAAGCTAAAGAAATTTCTGAGAAAATAAGAAGTGAAATTCCCAATGAATCTAAGGTACGATTAATGGAAATTAAAGATTTAGATTTGGTGTGCTGTGGCGGAACTCATATCAAGGAAACTACAGAAATAGGAAAGATATATATTTATGACTTTAAAAGAGGAAATGAAATTAGGTATTACGTTGGGAATAAAGCTTTATTGATGAGTTCAAAAGATAATTTAGATATGATAAATTTAGCTAATAAATTAAATTCCCCTTTAGAAAAGACAAAAAACCTTATTGAAAAGCGTTTAGAACTTCTTGATAAAATGCAAGAAGAACAGAAAGATTTATCTATAAAGTTATTAGAATTGATTTCTAAATCACCTTTTAAAGTAATTAATAAAATTTCACTCTTTTATATTGATTTCAACATTAATATAAAACTCTTGAACAAAATGTTGGATCGCTTCCCTCAAAATTCATTAATTATCGTAAAATTTGAAAAAAATAAAATAAGATTATTATCCTTGAGCGAAAAAATTGATTCCAATGAACTATTACAGAAATTAGTCCAGAAATTTGGGGGAAAAGGCGGTGGAAATCCTCAATCTGCTCAAGGACTTCTAGAAAAGATGCCTGAAAATATACTTTCTGAAATTGAATCACTTGTTCCTAATGATTAAAAAATTGAAAGCGATATATTTCTGAAATCTGAATTCTTAAATTTAACTAATGCCTTAAAAATATTATCAAAATAAATATATAAGTGAAATTTAATGAGTATTTCTGATAGATTTTATGAAAAGATTAAAGGAGGTTATTTTGCGTTTTTAACACTAATAGCTGTTGGTTTTGGCATATTTGTTGCTTTATTTATCTACTTACCAGTTGATCCTTCTTATAGCATATTTTCAAATTATATTAGTGATTTGGGTGCTGGGCCAATAGGTTCTAGGATTATTTTTAGCATCGGTATGATATTAGGGGCAATATTTATGATTTTTTTTATTTTGTATGTTTCAATATATTTAAAGAAAAAAGAAGAAAAATCCCAACTGATATGGGGGTTCCAAAATACCGGATTATTCGCTGAAGTAGGGCTTATAATAATTGGAATTTTCCCTTTAGAACAAGTGGGTACTCTAACATATTCTTTCCATTTTTTTGGCGCACTAATTTTTTTTGTATTTATTGCAGTATCTACCATATACTTTGGATATATTGAATATAAGAATAGTGAATTTCCAAAAATATATGCTATAATTTCTTTTCTTACAGGTGGTTTTTCTGCAATTTTTATTTCTGGCTTCGTAATCCAAGAACTTGTGCCTATCCCGAAGAATACTTTTGTCTATTTATCTGAATGGACTTTTTTGGTATTTGTTAGCATTTGGCTGATCATTCATGGAATATATTTCTGGAA
>JBHLMQ010000011.1:95233-101079 GCA_048938005.1 Promethearchaeota archaeon
TTTGTCTATTTATCTGAATGGACTTTTTTGGTATTTGTTAGCATTTGGCTGATCATTCATGGAATATATTTCTGGAAAAAGAGAGAATAATAAATATTTTTTTATATCTTAATATTTTAAAATAAGAAATTTAAAAAATGCTATAGATTAAAAAATAGGTTTTAAAAAATAAGAAGATTATCCTAACTCGATTTAAAACCGTGTTTTTCTAAAAATGCTGTGAGTCTAGTTCGATGAAATTTTAATCCAAGATCATCAGGATTTTCACCAAAAGCAAGAGCTAATAATTCAGTAACATATAATACTGGAATATTAAAAGTATTATTTCCTATTTTTTCTGCTTTCTTCTGATTGTTATCAAATTGTTGATAACATGCTGGGCAATTAACGATAATCGCCTCTGCACCAGCATTCATAGCACTTACTAATTTATTAGATAATATTTGCATTGCAGGTTCTTCTTCAGTGTTTCCAGTCCCAGTGCCACAACAAAGCATTTCTTCTTCATAATCTACTGGAGTTGCTCCTGTTGCTGCGACAATTTCTCTTAACTTAACAGGATTCATCGGATCATCAGTTTGTACTTTCTCTGATGGTCTATTATAATGACATCCTGTATGACAAGCAACTTTCAATCCACTCAGATCATTTTTTATATTCCCTTTTATTTTATCAATGTATTCATGTAATACTTCAACAAAATGTTTCACATTTATAGTTCCCTTAAATTCTTTTCCAACTGCTTTTAAAATTTTGTTAATTTTTTCTTTTTCATGATCATCATGCTTTAATTCTTCATTAACAAGTTTTAGTGTTTGAAAACATCCATTACATAGAGAAATGATATTTTTCCCCTCCCCTTCAGCGATAGTAAGATTTCTTGCGCCCATTGCCATCCAGCTTAAATGATCAGTACTATTAAATCCAACTGGATCTGGACAACATGCAAAAGCAGCATCAGATGTTTTTATGCCAAGTTTATCAAAAACTTTTCTTGCAGAGGCTTCAATAAAAGGAATTCTATTACCAATAACACATCCTTGAAACATTTTGTATTCTTCTGCTTTAGCCATTCTTAATTCTCCTTCCTAATTTCTAATATTTAAAATACTTGTATTTGTATATCGTAATATTTAGATCTATTAAAATTCCATTAAAAAATTTGTTAAATAATACAAAAAGTGCTATCTTAATAACAAGTAAAAAGAAAAGTTAGAAAGTATTAAGTCTCTATAGTTGAAAAAATCAAGTTACAATCCTCTCAGAATGAGTATATATATTCATTCTGCTACCTCTTACAAAACCTATTAACGTAATTCCATAGGCAAAAGCTAATTTAATACCCGATTCTATTGCTGCTGAAAAAGACGCAACAATCGGAATTTTCGCTCTTATCGCTTTTAAAACTGAATCACTAGTTAAACGCCCAGTTGAGGTTAAAAAAACATTTTCAAAATTGTGTTCTTTTAAAAGCATATCTCCAATTACTTTATCAATAGCGTTGTGTCTGCCGATATCTTCTTTAACACTTAGTAGGTTTCCGCCAATATCGAATATAGCAGCACCGTGACAACCACCAGTCTCACGATATAATGGAGTATTAATTTGCATTTTTTTAATAGCAGAGAAAATGGTACTAGCATTAATTTTTATTTCATCCTTAGATTTGATCGCTTCCTTTACATTAGTTTTTTCTAAACTATCCTTGATGATGTTTCGCCATGGAGAGGAAATACCACATGTAGTATCAACAACACGACTAACAGGATTAATATCAAGGTTCTCAATATTAAAGTCAATTTCTTCTATTAGTTTTACAAATACAGAATTTTCTAAATTATTTACATTGATTTCTTTGATATCTTTTACTGAGTCAATTATTCCTATTGAAAATAAGAATCCGATTGATAACTCTTTTAAATCTTTAGGTAAACAAATAATATTTACTAAAGGTTCAGAATTAATATATAAATCAACTGGATTCTCAAAAAGAACTAGATCTTCTACTTCTTTTTTCTCAGTCTTTTTTATTCTAGTAATATTAACCTTTCGCTTAAACAAAATTCTCTACTAAATCCAAGTTATTTAATTAAATTTCTGGATACTGAATAATTAAAATAAAGTTGATTATGTATTAAACAGACTTTATTTCTAGTAAATAAGAGTCTTATTCTCCATCAAAATTGGTTCCACATTCACTACAGAACTGAGCGTTAAATGGTAATGATGTTCCGCAATTTGGACAATAAATGTTTTGAAAAGGTACTGGTGGAGTAGTTTCAATTTCTCCCTTTTCCTCAGGAATCTCAACCTCTTCGACTTCTTCTTCCTCAACTTTCGGTGGTTTTACTTTCTTTATAAAAGCTCGACCTATTATAGCTATAACTACCCCCACAAAACCCACTCCGGAGCCATAGTTGAATTTATTATAAAGATCATCCAGAATTTGGTCATATGGTGGGCCTATTACAATTCCAGTGAGATTTACTACTTGAGTAATTATCCATATAATTAAAGCTATTGTACCGAAAGCTAACCCAATCCAAATTATAAATTTCCCTAACCTCATTGTACCTAATGCAATCAAAATAGCTCCAGCAATTACTGCTATTCCTCCTAAATCTGCAATCCACCTAAATATGACATTAATTAACACGTTAAAGAAGGGTTCGAGACCAGGCCATTGAGCTGCGACCAGCTCATAAAGAGAAACAAATACTTTAATACTTCCAATTACAGAACCAAAGATCATACATATTCCGCCGATAATTAATAAAATAATTCCTGTTTTATGCTTCATGAAATTTCTTCCTCATTTAAAATTATTTTTTTGTAGTGACCTTAAACAATTATAATCTTTATTTATTTGTAATATTTTTTAAAATTTACATAATTATATGTTATTTTGCTTAATAAAAAAGTAATTCTCAGCTTAAAATCAAGTTATAGTTATCGGATTTTGATGTCTAAAAATATTCATCCTTTTCCCTCTAACAAATTATATTAGTATTTAAGCCGCAACATACAGTCTGCCATTAGAACTATTTGATATTTCTCCCGTTTTTTTGTCAATTTTAGAATGATTTTTCTCAACAGAATGATCTCCGCTATATGCAATAAAATTTCCTTTAATTTTATCTCCATTCATTAATTCAATTTCCTTTACTTTACCGAGTTTCTTAAAAGAGGGTAGGATTCTCGATATTTTACCTTTAACAACTATAGTTCCCCGAACTTGGTCAGCTCCAGTACAACGATCACAATCTCCTTCAACAATAATAGTACCTCCATGACTATGAATTCCTAAAAACGACCCAGCACCACCACATATTAATGTTGGAAATCTTTTTCCGGGTTTTGAACCATTTACCCACGATAATGCTTCATTGCCTATTTTTCCTTTTACTTTTATCAAACCATTTTCCATTCCTTTCCAAAATCCTCTATATGCTGCACCAACATAATGTCCTGCATCCCCCGTGATTTCTAATTCACCACCTTTTAACATAGCGCCCGCCCAATCATCAGCGTTACCATTTACTAATATTTTTCCACCTGACATATTATTTCCTACATGCATTCCAACATTCCCATTTATTATTATTTCTCCACCTGTCATTTTTTCTCCGATCCTTTTGATGTTTGAGAGGTTCCCTTCAACTATAATTTTAGTTTCATTAACTTCACTTCCATTCCCAGACACATTAAAAAATTCCACAAGAGATCTTTCTTCATTTCCGTGATAAACTATTAATTTCTTAATATCTGCTATAGATTTTCCAGCGAATTTATCTGGTGTTATAATATCAGCTTCTAAAGGATAATCAGGCACTTTTTTTAATTTTAACTTAATTTCTCCCATAATTTATTCCCCTTTTTTCTTTTTTACGGCTTCAATTAATCGTTCTATTATTTCTTTATCAGTTAAACATTCACCGGGTGCATCTTTTACCTTTCGCAGTCTTAAAGGAACACTATCCATACGATATGCTGTACCTTCACACTCAATTCCAGCAATGGCAGGTGGTAAAATAATATCTGCATTCACTGATGTAGGAGTATGGTGAGGTTCTATACAAATTAGAGGATGTTTAAACAAATTTCTTACTGCTGCTGCTGGAAAATTACTTGCTGGATCAGAAGCAACAATCAAAGAGGCATCTGCTTCATTTCGCATTAAAATATCTACAGAGGAAAACTCCCCTGGATTATAACGAGGATATCCTTTAGAAAAATCTATAGAATATGAATAACCTGTTTGCCATGAAAAAACTTGATTTGCTCCAGCAACATTATAATGACCTCGCATAGGAGTCAATAAAAATTTGGTATAATCATTTAATTCACGCACAAGACTTATAGCAGCATCTATATTTCGATGATGAGATAAAGATTGAGTTAAGCCCATTCCAAAAAAGATTACCCCAAAATTACACGATTTTAAAATTTCTACTAATTTCTTGATCTTTTCGATAGGGACACCAGAGATTTCTTTTGCATCCAATTCAACACCCCTTAAAATGGCTCTAATTGCATTTAATAGTTCATAATCTTCATTCGGATTTACTTGAATATACATATCCGCTATTTGAGCTGTATGGGTGTTCCTTGGATCTACCACAACTAGAAACCTATCATTTCTACCATCCTTCCTAAAATAACCGCGAATAAAGTCGCTATACCTACCAAGATGTCGTGGATGTGCATGAACAGGATTACTACCCCAGAAAATGACAAGATCTGCTCTGTTTTTGTATTCACCTAAAGTAGAAGTAGGCGCACCAACATCTTGAATTGCCAATAATGAAGGACCGTGGCATACTGATGCCGTATTATCTAAAACACCACCTAATATTTCTGCTAACTCTACACCCCTACCTTGAGCATCACATTCTGTACTTGAAAAACCATAAAGTAGTGGTCGTTTGGCTTTTACTAAAATATCAGCTGCTTTATCGATTGCCTCATCCCAAGATACATCCTTATATGATCCATTATCCTTAATGAGCGGTTTAACATATCGATGCTCACTAGGATTTGAAGCAAAATACTTCTTAGTACCGATTTGGCATCCATTGCGAACTTCTATAACTTTCTCCTCTTTTAAATCAATATCTATTTCAAGATCATCACATAGGGTCCCACAGAAAGGACAAATTACATCGGTAATAGTTCTAATCTTTTCTACCATTTTTATGCCTCCCTTAACATATTAATTAAATCTACAGCATCTAAAACTTTACCACTTGGAATAGCTTCAACTCGAGCTTTCATTCCCTTATAAGTCGGAGTACCACAAGATTGAGAATCAGGATTAACTACTTGATTTGCCCAAGGTCCCATTGGGATAAAAATAATTCCCGGATGAGGACCTTCTTCGGAAATTGTTGAATAAACAATAACTTCTCCATAATCAGTACTTACTTTAACTGGTGTCCCAACAAGACAATCTAACTTTTTGAAATCTTCCTTATCAAAAGCACAGATTCCTGCAGCTCTAACATTTTCTTTTGTGTTTTTTCCGCCTTCAAGGGCAACGCCTTGATTTATAGTACGACACGTAATTAAAATTAAATTATTTATACTCATTCTTCTTTTTCCTCCTGTTCACTCCATCTCAATGTTTTTAATCTATCTAATAAAGGGTCCCAAAACATCTCGCTAAATTCTCCAGAAGTTTTAACATCAGTAATTTCTAATTTTACCGCTCCTGTAGGGCATCCATTATTGCATGCACCACAAAATACACATTTTTCTTCATCCACAACAACATTTGGAACGGTTTCCCAACCTTTATCAGACTTTTCTGGAACCGATATTGCTCCAGAAGGACATACTTCATAACA
>JBHLMQ010000093.1:0-6769 GCA_048938005.1 Promethearchaeota archaeon
TCCTGAATCGATTGGAAATTTGATTTTATTAGAAGTTCTACAATTATCAAGGAATAAAATAAAAACTTTACCAAAGTCTTTTTGGAAATTAAAAAAATTAACAACTTTATATTTACGTAATAATCCAATAAATATAATTCCAGAGGATATTGGAAAATTAGAATCTTTAGAACGATTAGAATTAGATGAGTGCGATAATATAACCTCTTTACCATCATCATTAAAAAATTTAAAAAAATTAAAAGTAATAAGTTTCGATGGACTTCAGTATTCAGAATTTTCAGAAGAAATCAAAAAATTCCTTAAAGAAATAGAGAGAAATGGTATTACAATTGAAATACGCTAACTTTTTTTTTAGAAATTGTATAAAATCTATAAGAATTTCATAGTTAATTATTATCTCTTTATTACCTCCCTCCCCCGTGGTGCCCCCTCCTGAAAATTATTGAAATAAACTATATAATTCATAAGGACTTTTTTACCTGAATTTTCTAAGAATTCATTCTAGTTTTATCAAGAAAAACCTTTTAAGTATGTAATACATACTTACATATATGAGAACTAATATTGTAATTGATGATGAGTTAAAAGAGAAGTGGTGGGAGATTAAAAGAGAAGCAGATAATCTCAATATGAAAATTGGTGATTATATTATTTTTTGTCATGATCTCAGAAAAAAAATGGCTAATAAGGATAAGATTCTTGAGATTTTAGAAAATCCATTATCAGATGGTTTAAAAGAAGTAGATGTAATAAAGGCAAGTAAGAGTATGTGGAAATCATGAGGGGGATCGATTCAAATATTCTTGTGTATGCGTTGAATAAAGATCTTCCAGAACATTTACCATGTAAAAACCTTTTAATTAACATTGTTAAGGGAAATGAGCTTGTAAGCATCCCTTCACTTGTATTTATGGAATGTTTTCATGCGTTAGTTAAAGCATTTAAATATAAAGAAGTAGAGGTTAAGAAACGGTTAATTGCTATTATTGATTCTAAAAATATCAATGTACTAGATATTTCCACATCTTCAATATTATTTGCATTTGAGATAGCTGAAAAATATGGAACTGGAGGGAGGGATTCCCTAATTGCAGCAAGTTTACTGGAAAATAAAATTCAAGATATTTATTCTCATGATTCGGATTTTGATAAAATAAAGCTTATAAAGCGGATTGATCCAATTTAAATTAAATCATTAGATTATTTCGACTTATCTTATCTCTCTACCCAATTATTTTTCCCTCCCCCGTGGTGCCCCCTCCTAAAGAAGTAGGTGGAAGATGGATTAAAATTTTCAAAATCTAAGGTTAACTCTGGTTTTATTTATGAAAAATTTAGACTCTCTTCATTTTTTTATTTAATCGTTAATAAAAATTTATATTATTTTTAAATTGACTTTTCTATAACAAAGAACAAAAGACAAAAAATAGGAAAATATAATGGAAAAAACTCAGAGTAATCAATTGTATTTTTTTAAGAAAGTTCCAAAAAATTATAGAAGCATAGTTCTTTTTAAACAACTTTTTTACTTCGAGAAAAAAGCCACAAAAAAAGAGCGGGTTATGTTTTTCATTTTAAGAGAAGCTCACAATAATCGCACAGTGTTTCTTAAATCAATCATAAATAGATTATCTTGGACAAAACCTTGTACAATACAAGAAGCACAAAATATAATCGGAAGGTTAGAAGAAAATGGATTAATCTCAATAATTAAAAAGTGTCCAGCTTGTGATACATCTTTCAACTTTTTACCTAATTATTGTAGAAATTGTGGTTATAAATTTATCAAACAAAAAGTTACTTTTAATGACAATCGTCAAAGACCAAGATATGCCATTGAAATAACTGATAAAGGCAAGAGTTACGTTAAAGAGTTAATAGAATCATATCTTTACATTAATTCTTTTTTCGCTTCTTGGAACAAATATTTAGGCTCCTGCTCTTTTGAGAATTTCATATTGCCTTGATAAATCCCAAAGTCTTTAAGACAAAAACAAATTTTAAATTAAGATTTTATTTACTTTTTTATTAGATATTTATTTTCTCTAATCTTAATAAGATTAGAGTGAACAGATCGAAATTATTATCACAAAGAAATTAGAGATAATTCCAATGCAAATTTCTGATTCTCTTGTCTCTCTTTGGTGTAAAAAATGGGGGATTGTTTCTCTTCCAAAGAGCTATTTTATAACTGAAAAATTTCGGGGAGATATGAAATATAAATAAAATTTTATTTTTCTTTATAAATATTTGATATAAATAATAGATAAAAAAATTTCTATACTTTAAGATGGTGAAATGTAATTTCTAAAAAAATTTTTATGACCACTTGGAGAAACAAATGGATTACCTCCGATGCTAAAACAATTGATGATTTCATTGACACTTTCGAATTTCTCGCAAAAAAATTCAAACAATGGAAAGAATGGGGAATTGAACTTCATGATGATGGTGGAGTCGGTGATGATTACGTCACTTTCATTACTGATAATATGGATGTCGCTATAAGAGCAGGTTTCACATTTTATATGGGTGGAAACCATAAGGACGAATACTTGGAAACATTAAGTGACGAAGAAATTAAGGTGCCTAAAGAAAAACTAGAAGAATTAAGGAAAAAATAAGATTTATTTTAATTCCAACTGATTTTGACAATAAGGACAATGAAGTGGAAGTTCTTCATCACAAGATTCTAATTCTTCACTACTGAGGATATTTTTCCAGCAAATAAGTTTATCTCCTTTTAGGATCATATCTCGCCCATGATGTTGTGGTATAATATCTTTTGTTTGACAATTTTCACAAATAATCAATTTAGCTTCACTTTCTAATTTTTCCATTGAAATTTCTTTGTATAAAAATTTATACCTGAAAATTGTTAAGCTATTGAGCAGAACTAATAATGAGACACCCATATCTCCTATTCCGACTGCTAACCAAAGAGTCATAAAACCAATGACAGTTAAAGCTGCGAATGACACTTTAACCAAGATTGATGTCCATATATTTTGTCTTATTTTTTTATTTGTTTTTTTAGCAATATCAACATAGGTAAGTATTTTTTTCAGATCATCACTAATAACAATTATATCTGCAGTTTCTAATGTTATATCTGTGGCAGAGGCACCTATTGCAATTCCTAAGTCTGCTAAGGCTAAAGCAGGAGCGTCATTTATGCCATCACCGACCATAGCTACTCCTTTATATTTTTGTTTCAAATTTTTTATTTCTTGAAGTTTTTGATCTGGTAAATGTTCACCATAAGCTTGATCAATATCTAAACATGCTCCAATAGAATTGCAAACCTTTTGGTTATCACCAGAAATTAATACTGTTTCATAACCTCTCTCCTTTAACCCATTTATTAGAATTGGGGCAGATACTCTTAAGACATCTCTGATCGAGATGATTCCTAATAAATGTTGTTGATTTCCTAAAAGAATTGGTATGGTTCCGGAAGTTTCTATATTATTAATATCATTGGTGGGAAGCTCATAATTCAAATCTTCAATAAAACTTTGGCTCCCAACATAAAACATCTCACCATTAATTTTTCCTTTTATTCCTTTTCCTTTTATTACTTCAAAATTATCAACAGCATGAAATGGTAAATCCATCTCTCTTGCCTGTTTAACTACTGTTTTTCCAATAGGATGTTCTGAAAGAGCTTCTAAACTGGCTGCAATACTGATTATATCTGATTTAATAGCTCCGTTATAAGTATAAATATCGAAAATTTTTAGTTTACCTTCAGTAAGCGTACCAGTTTTATCAAATGCGAAAACTTCAATATCCTGAATTTTTTCTAAAAATTTATTACCTTTTACAAGAATCCCTTCTCTAGCTTGCTTAGTTAAAGATGCGATATTTGCTAATGGTGTAGATAAGGTTAAGGCACATGGACATGAAACTACTAAAAGAACCAACCCACGATAGAACCAATCATAAAAGTTGAGTCCAAATAAAGGAGGTATAATCATTACTAAAATGGATGATAGTAAAATAATAGGAGTATAATATTTAGCAAACTTCTCTATAAATTTTTCATGATCACTTTTATTTTGTTGAGCAATTTTAACACTTTCTGCGATTTGGGCTACAATAGTATTTGAACTTTCCCTTATAACTTCAATATCTATAAAGCTATCAGAATTTAAGCTTGCTGCAAATACTTCATCGCCTTTATTTTTAAAAACTGGAACTGATTCGCCAGTGATTGCACTTTCATCAAAATAAGAACTCCCTTTAATAATAACACCATCTAATGGTACTTTCATACCAGGTTTGATACCAACTATATTTCCTATCTTAACTTCTTTTGATGGAATATTTACATACCCGTCTTCGGTTTTCAGTAATGCATAATCAGGAGCAAGTTCGAGCAATTCTTTAATTGCATTTCTAGATTTATCTGTTGTTATTTGTTCTAATCTTTCTGCTATTGCATATAATAATAGTGCTGTTGCTCCTTCTTGACCATGTAATATAAAAAACGAAGCAACACCAGCAATCAACATTAGAAGATTTGCCGTTATTTTCTTCTCGCTCAAATCTTCTATTGCTTCCCTCACAACGCCAGAACTAGAAAGAAGAATTGAAAGAATTGCTAGAATTTGAGCACTTAACACTATTTCGAATGTAAATTCTAAAAATATAGAAATTCCAAGGAGGAATGCTGCGGGAATAATGAAATACCAGAATTTTTCCTCAAATAAAGATTCCTCTCTAAATTCTTCCTCCTCACAAAAAGAAGATGCACACTCAATAGCAGTAATGATTCTTCACCTATGCAATTACTATTCACGCGTCAATTATAATTTAATATTTATGGAGTATAAAAAAATGAATCTATATTTGAACTCTATAAATGGATTTTCAAAAATATTTTTATTTTTAATAAATATTGGATTATGAACGCAACTTATCATTTGAGATAATATAACATTAGAATTTAAAATTCAATTTCGTTATTTCATTATAGATTATGATTTGCTATAAATTTCTTTTAAATATCTGCGTTTCTGGAGGATAATTTCAATTTGCTCATCTATGTGAGCTAATTCCATACGTTCTGACATATTTATTTCTGAAGCTTTTAGTTTTTCCCATTTGATAAAATTTTTAGAAAATTCATCCTGTTCATTTAATATTCGCTTAACTAATCGCTCTTGACCATATTTTTCAGCAACATCATAAGCTTCAGTTAACAATTTTTGAGCCTCTTCAAATTTAAAAATTATTAATTTCAATTTAGCTTGTAATAAAAATGTTTCAGACAACATCCAGTAGGAGTGTTGATTCTTAGAAATATCCATTATCTGATTTATATAGGACTGAATCTCATTTAACAATTCTATGTGGTTAGTCATACGTAATTCAATTAGGAGCAAATCACAAAGATGAATTAATATTCTTAATCTATATTCAAAATTAAAAATCTGCCCTTCGAGGATTTGTTTTAATTATATTATTCATGATTTAATTTCATCAACAGCTTGGAGAATTTAACATTTTTTATAAATTAAATATAACTTTAGGTTAGTTTCAAAGTAACAAAAAAAGGATTTTCCTAGATGATATATCATCAGAATGAATTATTCAGAGGAAGATAAAGATTTAAATTTATAATATAATTGATTAATTAGAGCATTAAAAGCCTCAATAACTCCTTGTCCTGTTTTAGCAGAAGTTATATAAAAACCAAGAAAATTTTTTTCTTTTATAACATCTTGAATTAAGGATTTATCTAAATTATCTTCTTTAATCAAATCAACTTTATTTGCAAACACGACAATAGGTATCTCTCCACAATACTTTTTAATATCATCATGCCAGTCTGTTATATGTTCAAAACTTCGTTTACCTAAATCATTTTCTTCAAGACTATAAACTATAATAGCTGCTTCGCTTTCTCTGTAAAAAGAAGGACGTAAAAATAGGAAATCATCTTGCCCTGCTATATCCCAAAATAATAATCTAATCTTATCTCCACTAATTTCTGCATCAAACTCAGAAAATTGTGCACCGATAGTTTTAATATACTCTTTTTGAAACGTACCCTGCGTAAATTTCTCAATTAAAGAAGTTTTTCCTACACTACCATCGCCTATAACAATGACCTTAAATCCGAATTTTTGAGAATTTTTCATCTATTTTTCAAATAGATTTCAAATTATTACATTAAGATTAGATCTATTTATTTTAATTTAAAATTTTAGCACGAAGTTCGAATTAAAGAAAAAATTCAAAAATAAAATTAAAAAGTTGGGATAGGATTAAAAATTACAGCAATTATAATTTTTAGTTATATTTTGGTGAATTTAACGGAATAGTTTTTTCAATAAATATTTCATTTATTAATGTTTTGAGAGTAGGGATGTCATTTATTTGTATTTCCTTGTTTACTTGATAAAATTTATCAAAAGTCTGCCAAACAAGCTCATCGCTCTGTAATTTATCAATAAAGTATGTAATCCTCTGTTGAGCGGAATACGATTGACCTTTGAATACATAACACATTAAAAAGGGCGACACAGAATTCATAAGGAGTGTGTGTTCACCAAAAATCGCTCGATCTAGTCCTTCCGAGAACTTATCACTTATGAATGAATTGATAGTAGTAAAAAACCCTCCGAAAAGATGGTCTTCAAAAGGCTGATCCTTTACAAATGATTGAGAAAATATAGGTCTACCTCCCTCTGATACAATTAAAAGAAGTACAGGTTCTTCATCCAAAAGTTCAGGGGCTTCTATTGCTCGCTTTCGG
>JBHLMQ010000039.1:0-27708 GCA_048938005.1 Promethearchaeota archaeon
GTAGATCAATTCTTAGAAAAAGAAACATTTAATATAAAGAATAAAAGACTATATAATTCACTTGCTTTAGGTATATTAGTGAGAAAACCAATATATAAAGATTTAGCTATTAAATGCATAAGAGAGAGTGAGGGTACTGTCATAACAATTCCAGAAGATAAAATTTTGAACTCAATAGATAAACTCATAAGATTTGAGGGTATTTTTGCTGAACCAGCTTCAGCTTTAACAGTAGCGGCATTAGAATCATTAAATCGAAAAGATATGTTTGGAATGAATGAAAAGATTGTATGCATAATTACAGGAAGTGGATTAAAAGCACCATATGTGTTAGAAGCAATTTCATCTCAAACTAAAACAACTGGTAAGGGGTCTATCATTATTACAAAATTGAAAATATTATCACAAATTTCTTTATCAAGTATAAAGGGAATAAGCGGTACAAAAATTCAAGAAACTATGGGGACCATAAGTCTAGCAGCCATTTATCAACACCTAAAAGAATTAGAAACAAAAGGCTTGATATCTAGAAAAAAAGAAGGAAAAAATGTGTTATATTTTATAACTGATGATGGAAAAAAAGTTTTAGATGCTTTAGACGTCCTAATTACATTACTTTAATTTTTTTCACTCCTGCTTTCTTCTGTTTCTATAGGAATAAATATTTTGTCAAGAACTTGAGGAAAACTTTGAATAATATTCTTTCGAACAGCAAATATTATCAATAAGGAAATTAAACTGGTAATACCAAATTGTATTATTCCATTTAAAATTACTTCATATAAAGCACTAGCAAATCCCCAAAGTATAATTTCATAAATAAAATAACCAAATACCATTATTAATCCCCCCACTACAACAGCTAATATATCACGATAATTGAATTTAATGTAATTCTGCTTAGGATTTGAAATTAATCCAATGACAAATCCTTCTAATCCTTTAATAACCAAAGTTGCTGGGGCATATATCGTATAACCTAAGAAAATGTCTGCTAAAGCAGAACCAATTCCTCCTGAGAGACCACCTATAAAAGGACCAAATACTAAACCTGTAAACATAACTCCAGCATCTCCAATATTAATAAATCCTTGGGTTGCCGGAATCGGTATTGAAATTACCATAGTCAATATACAAATTAATGCTGAAAATATGCCTATAATTGAAATAGATAATACATTACTAGGTATGAGATAACCCATTAGATTTTTAGCTTTAAATTTCTTTTTTTCTTTTATTATTTCACTTTCTTCTTTCATATTTTCTCACTTCTAATATATAAGTTTATACTTATATATAAGTTTCAACTTATGTTTATCTCTTCTTATATTTAAATGTTTAGATTTGGAGCTTAATTATGAGATAAGATAATGGTTAAAAAAAAAATTAGAATTTTCTTTTTAGGGAAAAATAAAATTTAAAAGTTTGAATATGTCATAAATTTGTTTCCAGAACCTAAGCTATATAATTCAAATTTACTTCCTCGTTTTGTCTCACAGAACATTTGAATCATAGGGAATAGGTAAATTTGTGTAGTTATTTGGGCATCTTTGTCTTTTTCATATCTTTTATAATCACTTCTTGCAGCTCCTATAGTCTTACTGATATTCTTATTCATATATCCTAATGAAGCCTCCGCTTTGGACTCTAATTCTTTAAAATCGCTAAATCTAATTCCTTCTACATCTTCAATCATATTATGAAGATCTTCTCCAATTTCTTTTTCGTATTTTGTTTGAGCACTACTATGTAGAACAGGAGCGCCAGTTACTACGGTTTTAAAAGGGACTGGAAGAATCTCATATTTGTACATATTCTTATGGCCACCACATTCTTTGCATGGTTCTGTTCTATTTCCAGTTCCATAACACGCGCCACAAGGGTAAGAAAATGGCTTCTTCTCTTTTTTCTGTTCTTCACCTACTAAAACCGTAAAAGTTTCTTCAATTTTTCCAGTTCCTTTACATGTTTTACATTTATCTTCGATATATCCTTTACCTCTACAATTTTTACAAAGAACTGCTTGAATTGACTCAAATTGCGCAACTTTTTCATTCCCTTTCCATTGTTCTTTATCAATCTTTCCTGCACCTTTAAAAGAATAGAACTGTTCTCTACCTACTCTGGGTGCGGTAACCAAATTCTCATCTTTCCCTGTTGGTGCTGGACCAAGAGATTTTTTAATAGCAAAATAAATAGCCGCTTCCTTCATAGTATCCTTAACATATTCTGCAGCACTAATTGCATCTAACGAGAAAACTGCTCCTTTCGTTCCAAATTGTTTTTCCATCTTTTTTCGATCTGTTCTTGCTGCCTTTTGCTTCCATTTTTCAAAGATTTCATCAAGATTAGGTGTTTTAATGCGAACTGACATTTTTACATCACATTTAATGGTTTTTTTAAAATTTCATTAACTTTATTTAATTGATTTGGAATTATAAAAATATAAAATAGAATGATTTATAATTTTTATATAGAAGAAAATAAAAAATAAAAACAAATACACGAAAAAAGTAGAAAAAAAATGTCTGCTGAAGATGAACGTCAAGCAGTTGAATACTTCCTTGAATGGATTAATAATCAAGGTCTTTCGCAATGGTTGGAACATTTCTTAAATCAGGGAGATGAAACAAAACTTAGACAAATTAAAGAGATTTATGATAAAATTAAACAAGTTTTTGGGTTTTAATTTTTAATTTCTTTCTTATTATCTTAATTCTTAGTTTTTATTCAAACATTTTTTGTTTGTTTTTTTAGAAATTAGAAAAATTGAATTGTTTATTTTCATTATGTTTTATTAATATCTAACCCGATAAATGGTTCCTTAATTGAGTATTCCTTCAAGAAATTTTTTCATTGTTTTGGATAGAAACCGTAAGCATAAGAAGGATTTACTTTTTAATGTAAATTTTTTTTATCTTAAATCATTTAAGAAAAAGAGATTTACTTTTTCTTATGTAAGTGAACCATTTTTTAGAGGAACGGCAGTTTTTGGATTAGATTTCAAGAATAAAATACGTCCTTTGATTTTCGATAAAATTGAGAAAGATGGAAGCTTACAGCCAGTTAATCCACAATTACTAAAAAAATTCATACTTTCGGATAAAAATAAATTTATTGCTTTTTCAAGCCAAAGCCCATCTCAAGATGTTTCACCAGTTAGAGAAATGTTAAATAATTTTCAGTTTGATGAAGATAAGATAATTACTTTAACTTTATGCAATTCTTGTATGGATAAAAATAAATTCACTTTAATAAATGAAAATCTTCGAATTAAATCGTATAAAGATCAAATCATTTGTTCTGAATGTGCTTTTGATGTAATAATAAATAGAATTAAGCTTACTGGGTTAATTTCTCAAGAAAAAATCACTCCAAAATTAAAAAATTTTTTTATGCATATGATACTTAAATTTAGAGATGTCAAAAAGGTATTAAGTGCTTTTAAAGCAGATTTTGATCCAGTAAATAATAAAGAGATAACTCTTTATGATATTGCAAAAGAACCTATAATAAGTAAGAAATACCTCAGTAAAAAAATAGAAAATTTAGAAATTCCTCCAGCATTTAAAAACATACTGAAAGGATTAAATCTTTCAACTTTATTACCAATCCAAGCAATATCAGTTGAAAAAGGTTTATTAACTGAATATAATAATCAATTAATAATGGCTCCTACTTCCGGAGGGAAAACTTTAGTAGGAGAATTAGCTGGAATCTCAAGAGTATTAAATGATAGAAATGCTAAAATGTTATATTTAGTTCCCATTGTGGCTTTAGCTAATATAAGAACAGAAGAATTTAAAGAAAAATATAAATCTATTAAATTAAAAATCATCAAAAAAGTAGGAGAATCACTATTTGGAAAAAAAGAGGAAAATAATATAGAGGATTTAGCCAATGCTAATGTTATTATTGCCACTTATGAGGCAATTGACTATATTCTAAGAAGTGGGAATAAAGCTCTCTTAGGAAATATTGGTACAATAGTTATTGATGAGATTCAAACATTAATCGACCCAGAACGAGGCTTTATATTAGATGGTTTAATAGCCAGGTTAAAAACCCAATATAATTCTCAATTCCTATATCTAAGTGCAACTCTAGGAGAGCCAGAGCTTTTAGCAGAAAAATTAAATTGTAAATTAATAAAATATAATAATCGCCCGGTTCCTATCGAGCGTCATTTATTATTATCCATGAATGAAGCTCAAAAACAAAAATTTATTTCAAAATTAGTAAAAGCTGCTTATAATAAGAGTTCTATATATGGTTTTAAAGGTCAATCAATTATATTTTCAAATACTCGAAAAAAGTGTGAATCAATTACATTGTATTTACAAAAAAAAGGTATTAACGTATCAGCCTATCATTCAGGGTTAACAAACGAAGAAAGGAAGATTGTTGAAGAGGATTTTCAATCTCAGAGAATAGCGGGAGTAGTTGCAACAGCAGCTCTAGCGGCAGGTGTCGATCTTCCAGCTCGTCAGGTAATTTTTGAGTCTTTAGCAATGGGGATAAATTGGTTATCAGTTGCAGAATTTGAACAAATGCTCGGAAGAGCAGGGAGATTAAAAAAACATGAAAAAGGTTTAGCATATATACTTGTTGAGCCTGGAAAGATATATTCCCCTAAAATGAAAAATACTGAAGAAAATATTGCGATAAAATTATTGAATGGCAAGATTAAAGATTATGAGCTCATCCCTGATGAAGACAAATCAAAAACGGAAATTCTTGCATTTATTTCTATGTTTAATCATTGGATTTCACAAGAATTTATTTATGATTTTTATAACCATTTAATTAATAATAATTTTAATTTAGAAGATGTTTTAAAAAAATTATCTTCTTTTAATACAATACGAATAAAGCAAAATTTAACTTTTAAGGCAACCCGTTTAGGAAAAGCAATTGCTAATTCTTTTTTAAGTGTTAATGAAAGCCTTGAAATAATTGAAAAAATAAAGAATAATGTAAAAAGCCCTCTAGATATTGCCTTAGACTTAGAAGTTCTCAGAAATGTATATTTGTCAAAAAATATTGTTGCCGATTTATCAAAGAATGTTAATATGAAGTATTTTTCTAATAATCTATTCAGTGCAAGTGTGTTATCGTTAATGAATGCTGAGTATGTAAAAAAGAGAAAAACATTCTCACGCAATTTCATTGATTTTATAATGAAATTAACTAATGATATATTTAATTGTAATTGCAAGGATAACCCTTATTGTGATTGTGCTCGTTTAAATCTAGAAAAGCTAATACTAGATTTAAGAATTAACAATAATATGACAATTGAGGAAATTTCTCGATATCTGATGGAAGAATATAAAATAATGGTTTTTAAAGGAGATCTTATTGATTATTTAGAAAATCTAATTTACAGTTTAGAAAGTGTTAAAAATATTGTAGAAGGTATACCCAAGGTAGATGAAATTTACCAAAAAGAAGTAAAAGAAATACCTAATTTAATAGAAAGCATCAAATATTAAGTTGTGTGTATTTCTACTATATCATAATCTTTTACAATATAATCTAATCCAACCTTTTTACGCTTCTGGCGTGCTCCTTCACGTATAACAATAGCATGGTCAAAATTATCATAAAAACTCCTATGAATCTTCTCAGCGACCTCCTTTATAGTTGCTTCTTCTTCCATAAGAAGAGGTTGAGCGGCTACTTCTCCACCACTCATAGTAAAAATCCTTATTTTTCTTAAGAACCTTAAAATTAATTCACCAAAATCTTTCGGGAAATTCTCTTTCTTAAGACTTATGCCTAAAATTAAAGGAAATTTTTCAGAATACTTCTTCTGTAATTGTTCAAAAGTTTCCTGAGTGTGTGAAAGATCACCTTTAGTACCCAATATTATTGCTTTTTTATAAACTACAGAGGAACTTAAAGCATCAATAACATTATCAATAGTAATATCACCATAAATTTTTACAATTCCATTACGTATTCCGTTTTCATTTACAACTTCTTTTATCCTTTCCGTTAATTCTGCTATTTTATCAATATCCTTTGCTTCTTTAGTCAAATATAGGACTTGTATTTTATTAGAACCTGTTTTTTCGATTGTAATGGGTGGTGGAGGTATGTTTATACGAATATCGGCTTTAGAAAGTTCATCCAATAATAGATCCATCTGTTCTTTTATATTTCTAGATAAATCAACGCAGAAACATAATAAATCTGCTGCTCTCAGTTGCGAAAGTATTTCTTTTCCATTTCCAACTCCATCAGAGGCACCCTTCATAATAGAAGGCATATCAACTATTTGAAATCTAATATTTTTGTATTTATAAATCCCAATTTCAGGAATAGGTGTGAATCTCCCAATTTTCTCTTCTCCTGCTCCAGACAAATAATTCAAAAGAGATGTTTTTCCAACTCCTGGTGTGTAGTAACTACTTATTAAAATTACTTGAATTCCTTCTTTTTTTATTGAAAAAGGACTGATAAGCCCTTTTTGCGTAATTTTTTGTTTTAGTTTTCGCTCCTCTTGTTCACGCTTTAACTTTGCTAAACGAGATTTATTGAGTGCCACAATTCTTTCTGTAGCCTTATGTTTAGGAACTAACGATAAAAATTCCTCCAATTTTTTTATTCTTTCTTCTAAGGAGCCAGCATCAAGATATTCTTGATATTTTGCTTTAGCTTGAGGTGGTAAGTTGGAGCTCAAATAAAACCCTTCTATATTAATTTAAAATAAAGAACGAAATCTATCTTCTGTTTTTAATCTTAAATCTCCTAAAATTTCGTTAATCCGTATCTCAAAGTTTTTGAAATACTTAGATTTTTTTGAAAAAATATCATTTAAGGGGTAACGATTGAGAAAGTAAGAGAGAATTTGATTAAGCTGTTCTTTTACTACTGATGCATCTGTACCTTTTTCAATAATTGCATATGATAATAAAGGTTGTTTATTATTAACATTATCATCCGGTAAACTAATCATTTCGCAATAACAAACCAATTTAAAACTCGCAAGGGATATTACATTGATGTCATCACCAAATACTTCACTAGTAAAGCTTTCAAGTGCAGTTAAAAATCCAGCACGCAAGTTTGGATCTAAAATATTATCCGAAGATGAATAATATTTAATCTCAACTAAGTTTCTCATGCCTATATTAATTCCAACTTCTAAAATTGCCATATGTAAAAAGGATATTTATACTCTATTTAAAATATTATTATAGTTTGAATATTTGTTTTCTAGTAATAATTAATGTTTTTATTTCTAATTTTTTTTAAGTTTTAATTAATATTATTTTTATTGTTTTTTAGGATAAAAACTGTTATTACTAGGACTATTTTTTAATTAGTTATTTCTATAATTGATTAAAATTCTTTAAAAAAGAAGTAAAATTATTCAATTTCGGTTAAATTCAATTGGTTTTTATATGCAACAAAGGTATTATGGAGTAGAAAATGAACTGTGAGCGGCCCTACACCTCCTGGAGAAGGGGAGATCGCATAACATTTATCTAATACATCATCAAAATCGACATCACCACATAATTTACCCTCAACTCTGTTTATTCCAACATCGATGATTACTACACCTTCTTTTATTCTCTCTTTTGTTATAAAATTTGGTTTCCTTACTGCGACTATTAACAAATCTGCATTTTTAATATATTTATCAATATCTCTTGTCGATGTATGACACACTGAGACTGTAGCATTCCGCTTTAATAGCATAAAAATAAGAGGTTTGCCTACTAAATTTGACCTATTTATAATAACTGCATCTTTACTCTTAAGTCCTATATTATAATGCTCTAAAAGCGCAATAATACCTTTAGGAGTACAGGGAGCTAATTCCTCATTGTAATCAAAAAGTTTTCCTCTATTAACTGGATTTAAGCCATCTACATCTTTTAATGGTGATATTTTTCCTAAAAAATCTGGAGTGACATCTCGTAAATATTCTGGCAGGGGTATTTGTAGTAAAATTCCATGAATTGTAGGATCTCTATTAAGTTTTTGAATTTCATCTAAAAGCATTTCCTTTGAGATATCCTCTTTTAACTCAATAAGTATAGATTCGATGCCTACTTCATGGCATGTTCTATGTTTAATATTTACATAAACTTTCGAAGCAGGGTCTTTTCCAACTAGAATTGTAGCTAATTTTGGCTTAATTCCTGTTTTTTCTATTACTTCTTTAATTTTTTCTTTCAATTCTGAATTTAATTTATCTGCTAGTTTTTTTCCATCTAAAATTTTATTGTTCATCGCTTTTAGATTAATATATGTAATTAAATAATTTAGACATACTTGAAAAAATAAAAATAGTCATTATATAAATATATATAATTAAAGAAATACTTTATATCCTTCTTTTACGGTATATGTAGACTGCAATTCCAAAAATTAACCCAATAGAACCTAGTATAATTATTAAGATCCAGTAATTAAATTCAACCATCCAAATTTCTTCGTATAATCTGGATAATCCACCTAATATATTTAATGTTTCAAAGGCATAATAAGTAGAAACAATTGAAGATGATTTTTGATCAATCCTTTCAGTAATTTCTATAAATCCTCCATCTTGAAAGTTTTGACGAGCTAATACCCAATTTATAGTGGCTCCTCTTTCTAATTCACTATTAGATATTAAAGAAATCGCTTTTACACAGAAATATGTACTACTTAATTGTGCATATTCTGCGATTTGATGAGGTAAATATCCACCAAAATTATTGGTATCTGCTGTAGTATTGATATAGAGAGATGCAAAGTAAGTTAAAGTCATGTTAATATCAACAAGATCGCTTACATTACCTACAAGTTCATATAATATGAGTGTTGTGAAATATGTATCAATTAATGTAGATGTTAGACTTTGATTTCCTCCATATCCACCATCACTATTATTACAAGATAGAACCCAATTCTTATGAAGTGTAATATTATCTATTGTTTTGTTAATTAAAAAATAAATTTGAATAACATAGTAAGTTGAGCTTATACTTGCTGATGCTGAACTATTTGAATAAGAAAATCCACCACTTACTTGTTCAGTATCATTAATATATTTATAAATTCTGTTAGTATATTCTGTATCAATCTCATGATCTAAAATTTTTAGAGATTTCAAAAGATAATATAAATTATACAAGTCTACATTGTCAGTATCAAACATATCTTTTATATTATCTTCTAAATTAGTTCGAAGCGTCTCAATATCATTTGGATTTTTTCCGTAAGCATCCAAGATATCCAATGCGTAGGCTGTTGCTTCAATAGAAACACTATTATTGTTAGCATTTGCAAAGCCTTCACTCCCAAATTCATTACTATAAATAAAACTAGTTAAATATGACTGTCGTGTCTTTGCTAATACAGAGGGAATAAATACACTCGGAATAAGCAATATAAATATGATGCTAATAAAATTCCGAATTTTGTGTTTCAATTAAAAATACCTATCTGATAATTTCAAAATTTAATTTTTTAAATCTATCTTGAAATTAAAAATTAACTATATCTTTTAAGACCTTGAAGTAAAATTTTAACATTTTAAAATTGAGTTGAAAAATTAATTTAAAAGGTAAAAAATCTTTTCATTTACTTAAAGAATTTCGCTAATATCCCGATATAATAGTTCTCTATTTGTTTGGAACTGTTCATAAGTAATAAAAAGCTGTTGGAATGAAGGCAAGCTTCCAAGAATAGCTGCGCCAGTAAATATAGCAAATTGAAGATTATCAGGTACAAAAAATTTGAGAACTTTACTTGCTGATTCCATAAATTCAGAAAATTCTTGAGCAGGTGTTTTTTTTGTTAATTCTTCTGGTAGATCTGCTGTTTCTAAAGATTCTATAGGCTTGCCACAATAAGGACAAAAAAGTGAATCCATATCAATAATTTCTTTGTTACAATGTGGACATTTTTCTTGTTTTTTTTGTTTGATTTCCCCTGGTGCTCCAATTTTAATTTCAGGTAAAAATAATACACCTCCACAGGATGGACATAATTCTAATCCATTAGTAAGGCGAACAAAAGTTCCACAATGTGGACAAGTATCTTCCTTCTTCTTTGAAATTTCGACGGCCTGGAGTTTTAATAATTCACTTTTAACTGCTGAAAGAGGTGCAACTGGTTTAGGAATTGAACCTAATTGTGGAAGAAGTAAATCTAACTCCGACTCAAATCGTTCTTGAAAGCCACTATAAGAAAGATTTCCTCCAGAAAAAACTACATGAGATAAAAGATTATGCCAATAATGATTATCAATGCTCCTCAAACATGCAATTATTGCTTGTGGTATATTCATGATATTTCCATAACCTAATATCCCAGGATTAAATAGTACCTCTGGAGCTTGATAGAGAATATAAGTTGGAACTTTTATGGTTGAACCATCTGGCATGGGAACCTTAAACATCTCTCCTGTTTTTGGTGGCTTATTTGGATCTAACACGAAATAACAATTTTTTTCTTTTATGTCTTGAATAATTTCATCTGCAGCACTAGAGGCAATACTTACACCTTCTCTCATCAAAAGCCCCTTTAAGTTTTGGTTAACGTCAATTCCAGCTAAAGGAAGCTTCTGAATCGCATGTTCGACCATTTTTCCGTTAATGATTGGTACTATCCAAGTGAGTCCTTCTCCTGACTCGATGACTAATCCTGTTGTCAATCCAACACTAAATAATGAAAGTAAAGGTGTTGGCATCATTATTAGACTTCTTACGCGATGTGTCTCAAAAAAAACTCTCGCAATAAACTCCTTAGTCTCTCTATGCATGAATGGAGTTTCACAATAAAATACAGGATAATTAGAAAGATTTTCAATTCTAAGTAGTGAATAAAAAATGTAATTTAGGATTTCGTAGTAGCTGTCCCAGTCCATAATTTCTCCTCGGGCTATAGGATGTTTAATCTTGAGAACGCCACGCATTCGAGATACATCGTTTCCAACATATATAGATCTAGCACTAACATCTACCATTACAGATTTATATTTTTCAGTTCCGGTAATACAGGGAAATACAAATCTAGGTCCAGGTTCTCCTGCAAAACCGATTTTAACGTATGCCGAGCCGATATCAATTATAATTGGTGTTCCAGGTAAAGGTAGTGCCATTTTCTATCAATACTGTATTTTTTTTGGTTTTTCTTATTAATAATCTAAAATTAATGATTTTTATAATTATTTTATAAAATTTATAAATAAGAATTCTTTTAATTATTTTTTCATTAGGTCATAAAGTGTTTGTAAAATCTGGTTACGTAAGACTAAACCAATTAGTTCATTATGTTCATTCACTACAGGTAATCTTTGAACTTTTTTATCAAACATTATCTCCAATACACTCATTAATGTGTCATCCTTTTTTACAACAAAAGGCTCCGAAGTCATTAAATCCTTAACAGTTGTATTTGGTGATTCTAAGCTCATTGCAAATCTAGCAAGACGTATATCTCTTTGTGTAATAATGCCAATGAGTTGCCTATTATTACGATCTTTCACAACAGGAAGTCCGCCAATATTCTTTCTTACCATTAAAAGTTCTGCGGCACTTATTTTTTCATTAGGAAAGGTAAAAAGTGGATTTTTCATCATGATATTTGATACTTTTATTTCACCAAATTTTTTTAAGCGGTTTTCCATAATGAAATACCATATTTAGAGAATTTTTAATAAGTGTACATATCTAATTTCCTTATTGAAAATAATCAATATTGAAATTAAAATATATTTATTAGCTAATATTCATTGTTTCTCCAAGCTTCTTTTCAATTTTTTTTATTTCTTTTAAATAATTCTTATAGACCTCTAGTAAATGTTGCCCCCATTCATTTAGTTTTACCCATCCACCTCCACCACGACCTCCTTTACCTGTTAATACTACAGGTTTACCAGTTCTTTTCTCTATTCTCTTTAAAATATTCCAGGCGTATTTATATGAATAATTGCATTCTTTTGCTGCTTGCGTTAATGACCCCGTTTCATTTTTTTCAATATGATAGAGCAAATTTGCCCAACCAGAACCCAATATACTTTTATTCTCGAATTCTAACCAAAATTTAATACCAAACCTTATTTTAGATTTTAAATCTTCAATTTTGGGTTCTTTAGACATAATTATTATTTATTTTTAGATTATTTAATAATTTGTTATAAATTTCAACAGAAAAACATTAAAATTAAGCTATTTTTATTTGTTTAAAATTAAGTTAAGGTTCGAAATTATATGTTTTTTTCAAGTGGAGAGGCAGAAAAAAGAGGCACAGAAGTTATAAAAAACCTATACTTTTTTTCAGAAAATCAGATGCTCGATTGTAATCAATACATCATTGAAGATCAAGATTCAAAAGAGTTAATGTTATTTGATGCTGGAAATGGGATGTCACTAAAAGGATTATTTAAAGGAATGGAGAAATATAATCTCAAATATTATAACATTACTAAGGTATTTTTAACTCACGAGCATGTGGATCATGTCTTGGGTTTATATCCATTATTGAAAGCCTTAAAGGATGACCCTCCTGAAGTTTTTGCTTATGGTCAAACTGCTACAATCTTAGAATCTGGAAATAAATCTCAAATTTGCCCAGATATACTAGGAATCGATCTTGAATTGTTTGGAATTGAGATTCTGCCGTTGAAAATTAACAACCTAAACAATTTAAAAGAAATTAAGGTATCTTTTGATTTTACTTTTCAAATCTATTATACACCTGGTCATTCCTTAGGATCAATTTGCTATTATGAACCTAACAAAAAAGTGTTAATCGCGGGAGATTTAGTTTTTATTGGAGGGAGTTTTGGAAGGTATGATTTTCCAGGAGGATCATTAAAAGCATTGATTAATTCGATCAAATATGTGAATAATTTAGATGTAAAATATCTCCTTCCTGGTCATATGGGAATTAGTAATAATGGTAATCAACAAATTAGTTTATCATATAGAATGATACAATCAATTGGACGTTTTTACTAGTTAATCCTTATTAGCTTAGAATTTTATTATAAAAATTTGTTTATCGTATAATAACGGATGTTAAGAAACGATATCTGCTTTTAAATCAACTCTAAAAGATACTAATATTTAAATAACACATCTATCTATTATTTTAATAATCCTCTATAAATTTAAAAAAAAATTAAGATAGAGTGAAAATATATTATGCCCGAAGAAAAAAAAAAGCCTAAGTACCCGGATGAAATATATGTCCGTTCTTATCCGAAGGTGATTTTCTACTGGCCTCTACTAATTACAAGTTTAATTTTATGGTTAATTCAATGGATTATGGGCGACCCTCCTATTTCAGTATTAGGTTATATCTGGTTTATAGTTTTCTTTGTAAATATCTTCGTAACTGCTTTTGATTTCTCTTCAACTAAATTCTTTGTTTTAATTTTAGCAATTGTGATCGTTATTTTGGTAGTAGTCTTCTTAGTTTTGCCAAATTTCGCATTGCCACCTTCGATAGTGGATATCTTTTTGGGATTACCATACCAGTTCTATATGGTGATGTCACTAATATTACTTTTCATTTTAGGGATTGTGGTAATTAGTACTAGATTTGAATATTATAAAATCGAAAGAAATGAAATCCATCATAAAAAGGGTATTTTCAGTTCAGCTGAACGATTCCCAGTAAAAAGCTTACGATTCAAGAAAGAGATTCCTGATGTTTTTGAGTTCTTCATGTTAAGAGCTGGCAAGTTAACAATTATGCCAGGTAAGGCTGACGAAGTCCGGATACTTCCCACCGTCTTGAACATTAATAAAAAGGAAGAGCAGCTTGATTGGTTGCTTTCTCATGTATCAGTTGAACCAGATGAAATAGACCAGTGATTAAATAAACAGAAATTTCATAAATTATTCATTTTTTTTTTAATATTTTACCTTTTTAAAATGCACATTTTGATTAAATTTAAGTGTTAAATCATACTTTTTAACACACTCATGTCTCATCAATCAATAATACTGTTTGATTTTGATGGTGTAATTATTACTCAAAAATCTCTTGAATATTCAGCATCTAAATTTATAAAAAAAGAATTTTATAGATGGCAAAATATAGAAAATATGAGGCTTATAGATTTTGCAAGACTTTTTGAGGAATCAGACTCAAAAAACAGATTGTTGGCTTTAATAAGAATTAATAAGGTCTACAAACCGTTTATTCCAAGTATATGGCGCAGAAATCTATTTTTCATAAAATTTAGACGTATGTATCCGAAATTTGAAAAATTTGAAGTTTTAAAACCGAATCTAAGGGAAGTTTTAATACAGCTTAAAAAGAACCATATTCTTTTAGGAATTGTTTCTAACACTAGTAAAAAGAGATTAAATTATTTTATAAAAAAATTGAAACTAGATAAATATTTTTCTGTCTTTATTTCTCGCGATGATTCTCCTTATAGAAAACCAAATCCTTATCCAATTATAGCAGCATTATTGAAAATTAAGAAAAACTTCAGTTACTCTATAAATAAAGATAACGTATACTATATTGGTGATCTTCCCGCAGATGTTGAATGTGCTAAGAATGCAAAAATCAAAAGCATTGCTTTACTTTCAGGTCATGGTACGAGAGAAGATTTAGAAAAATCTAATCCAACTTTTTTGCTTCAAGATATTAAGAATATTTTGGAAATTGAAGAATTCAAAAAATTCTTATTAGATTAAACACTCAAATACATTAGGTATGTTTAATCTTGATGAATTTGAAAATAGTTTAATTATTGAAAAAGTTGACAAACTTAACAAATATTTTAGTAAAAATAAAACGGATAAAATAAAAAAAATAGTAAATGAATTAGAAAATCTATTAGATAAACAAAACTATATTGTAACTTTAACATATATATTTTCAGTCTTATCGGAAAATAGAATAGAACTCATTTCTGAAGATTTAATACAAAAGATTGAAGTTTTGCTTCACTCTGAAAATGTGAAATTAAAAATTAATTCACTAATAATAATCGGATTTTCGATGTTAGCAAATTCAGAATATATCGATAGATATTTTCAAGAATATGTAAAATTTCTGATAGATGACTCTGAAGATGTTAGAAATAATATATATTATATCTTACAAAAATTAGTCGAAAAAAATCCAAATTTAGTAAATTCATTTATAGATGTGTTATTAGAAAGTCTTTCGATAGAAAAAAATAAACATAATATCATTTCTTTATTAAATTTTCTAGATTATTCCGAGAATTTAGAATTTGATCAACTATATCGCTTTAGAAGTATTTCAAAATCATTAATTACCTCACTTGAAGATAAAAAAGCAAATCAAGTTTTAATTAAATTAATAAAACTTATCAAAAAGTTTTTTCCGTTACTTAAACAGTTGGATTTGGAGAATCAAAATACTAAGAACGTATTAAAAATATTAGATAATCAATTTTTAATGAAAAAACATAATTTCACTTCATTAAGTAAGAATTCAAACCTAACTTTAAAAGAATATTTAAAAAAATTTGCAAAATCAAATCTTAAGGATAAAAAAGTCTATTTCTATATAAAAACAAAAGAAAATTTGATTTATATCTATGAGTTAGAAAAAATGAAATTAACGAATTTCTTTGAAGAAGAAATGAGAATATCTGATGAGAAGATTAGTAGTAGCTTTTCTCAAATCATAGATAATGATTCCGAATTACATATTTTTATCAGAACTTTAATTAAGTTAAAAATAATTGATGGTTATTATTCTAATATTGGATATTTTTATCCCTATATCTTTCTAAAAGCGAAATTCTTAGATGAGTGTCAATTAACTGGTTCGATAGATTTAAAGCATTATAATTTCCTTCCACAAAAATTTATTTATAGGATTATCAATGATATTTCTAAATCTACTAATCAAAAATTTTTAAAAAGCAAAGATCTCGAAAGATATTACTCATTAAAAAAATTTCAGGATGAAATTAATTTAGAAGCTGCGAAAAATAGTGTTATAGACCTTAAATCATTTCGCGAAATTTTATTAGAGGAAGATTTCATTAAGTTAATAAAAAGTTTACCAAGGGAATATTTATCGGATTTTCATAAAGGAACTCAGTGGTTAACTAATTTAGGTACACAAAAAATTACAAATGAAGTTCAAAATTCTAAAATAGTAGGTTATTTCGATATTTTGAGAATTTCATATAAATTAAAAATAGCAGAACTTTTGCTATTAGATGTATTTGATCAATTTGTGGATTATAGAAGTGGAATTTGGAATAGGAAAAAAAATATTTTTTATTATTCAAAATATCTAAAAGATAAAATCAATAAAATTAGTTTAATTCCTGATAATAAAGAAAAATTAAAACAAATTGATAACGTTTCCACGGACCTTGATATCGATAAAAACCATATTCTATCTAAGATTGATGAAAATTTACAATCATTTGCTGAAGAGATAAAATTGAAAAAAGAAATAAAAATCAGTGAATACCTTGAAAAAACTGGAATGAATATCGATGTATTTATGAAATTTGTGGATGATCTAGGAATCTCTTATTTTAAGAAAGCAGATCTATTAATATTTAATCCACAAAAGATAGAAGAGGCTAAGAATGATATTAAATACATGTTAATTGATAAATCAAAATCTGATTATTATATTTCTTTAGGAACTTATGATATTACTTCTAGTTTAATTAAAGATTTGATTAATGATTTATTAATAGATGGAAAATTAAAGGGAATTTTTCATGAAAATGAAGGAGAGGTTCTTTTTTATACAGAACGAGGAATTCGGAATTTAATGTTGGAAAATAGTTTACTCTTTTCCTTTTATGATTTATTTTATGGCAAGGATTTAAATCGAACTGAGATTGATTTGTTGAAAGAAATTTTTGATGATTTATTGAAAAATAAGAAGATTAAAGGGACGTTCGATGAAGAATCTTTAACTTTTTCCAGTGATGAGGTAATATTTGCTAAAGATTATAATACAGTTCTCTTTGATTATGAAAAAATGGTCAACACTTACACTAAGAGGTTTGAAACTGAATTTCAAAAAATAAAGAATATACTAACTAAAAAGGAAGAAACTATTTATCCACAAGAGATAAAAATCATTCAAGAAATTATTGATAAAATAAATGAAAAATATGTTAGTTGGAGAAGCAGTTTGGATATTTTTATCCATAGAGCTAATAAGAAATTATTAAGAGATCAAGGTATTACTGTAAAAAAATACAAGAATTTTTTTCCAAAAGAAAAGAAAGAAGAAATAAAATCTTTACAAGAAGACCCTGAAGTATATGATCTATTAAATAATTTTAAGACCTGGGTAAAAATATTTAATAAACTCGAACTAAAATATCCAAATGTAATATTTTACCAGAAAAGGTTAATAAATAACCCAAATGATAAGGAATCTAAAAATAAATTAAAAAATTTGTTAGAGGAACTAGATTTAAATTAAGGTTTTTTTTTTTTGTTTTTCTCGATTTGGGAAAGTAGATTATTAACATTAATTTTTTCCTTTGTAATAATTTTGTAAGTTTTTGGATTTGATACTCCATTTAAGGTTAAAATTCCTTCTTCTTCAAGACATTTTAGAGCTCTCCAAATAAAATTGATTTTAGAGCGATCTGAAGATTTAATGTTATAACACCGTCTAATCCTCTTAGTATTTACAATGGTAACATTATTATCAATTAATTTATTTATTGCTTCAAGTGTATCTTTCAAATTCTTATGAAAAAAATCCATGTTTAAAAGATTTCCCCCTTATTAAGATATAATTAGATATACTCTCCTCATTTAAAATATTAATTTAAAAAGTTTAATTGATTTTTTTAAGTATTATAAAATTATCTTTTGAGATTTATAAACCTTTCTTACTGTAATTTATTTCTTTCAAGAAGATTAATTTATAAAAATCTAAAACCAAATTAAAATATAATTGGACCTTTTTTAATGTCTAAAGACCCTCTTACCACAGAATACTAAAGAACAGCTTAATTCATCTGCTCGTTTAATTATCTCATCATCTCTAAGTGATCCGCCAGGATTAATGATAGCTCTCGCGCCAAACTCAACAGCAGCCTCCAAACCATCAGGAAATGGAAAAAAGGAATCTGTACCCATTACAGAATTTTTTAATTCAGCTTCATGGCCAAATTTAATCGCTTTTTGAGCTGCCAGTTTAACTACATGAACTCTACTTTGTTGCCCAGCTCCAATTCCTATAGTATAGATTCCATCATCATAAATTTGAGCAAAACATGCCGAATTCGATTTAGCCCATTTTGAAACTTTATAAGCAAAGATTAATGCTTCCTTTTCAGAATTATTTATCTTTCTTTTACTTACTACATTCCATTCTTTGATTATCGGTTTACTATCATATTCTTGGACAAGGATACCACCCAATACTCCTCTAATTTCGAGATTTTTATATATATTATCTCTTTTATCAAGGAAATCTTTATATTCTATAATAATTAAATTTTCTTTTTGCTTTAATATTTCTAAAGCCTCTAGTTCAAATGATGGTGCCATTAAAACCTCTAAAAAGATTTTCTCTTTATTAATAATAAATTCAGCGACCTCCGTTGTCAACTCTTTATTGAATCCCCAGATCCCTCCAAATGCGGATAAAGGATCTGTACTGAAGGCTTTTTTTACTGATGTTAACTGATCTTTTTTATCAATTGCTATACCATTAGGATTGGTATGCTTTAAAATTGCTGTTATATGATACTTAGTACCGAAATCTAAAAGAATTTGTATACAAGAATCAATATCTAAATAATTATTGAAAGAAATTTCTTTCCCACCAAGTTTTCTTAGATTATGGAGACCATACTTAGCGGAACTGTCTTTATAATAAGCTGCTATTTGATCCCAATTTTCTCCATATCTGCAATCTTGTACCTTTTCATATGTTTTTAAGATTGCATTAGGCAATATAGATTCTGGATTATAATATTTTTGGAGAAAATTGGCAATCGCAGCATTATAATCTGCCATGTTTGAAAAGACATCTTGTGCAAGAATAATTCGAGTTCTTTCAGTAATAGCTCCTTTATTTTCTCTTAGTTCTTCTATAATTTCGTCATAATATTCTGGGCTTGGGACCACAATAACATCTGGAAAATTTTTTGCCGCAGCGCGAATCATAGTTGGTCCTCCGATATCGATCATTTCTAATGCATCACTAAGCACTATACCTGGTTTTTCAATTGCTTCTTTGAATTGGTATAAGTTACAAACAACCATATCAATTGGTTTAATATTATATTTATTAGCATCATCAATATCTTTCTGTAAACTTCTACGATATAAAATACCACCTCCAATTTTTGGATGTAATGTTTTAATTCTGCCATCAAACATCTCTGGTGTGTTAGTAAAATCAGAAATTTTTGTATAATCTATTCCATTTTTTTCTAATAGGCTGCCAGTACCACCTGTAGATAAAATTTCAATTCCAAATTCATCATTTAATACTTTTACAAACTCAATAATGCCGCTCTTATCAAAGACACTAACTATTGCTCTTTTTATTTTTTTCATGAAAATTCAATTTTAACTAATTTATTTATATTATAAAATTATTAATTACAAAGAAAAGTTTACTGTTGTTAAAACCTAATTAATATAATTTTAATAAGGGAAATTAGAGATAAGATTTTAAAATTAAAAAGCATACCAAAAATTATTGTAGATCTGATTTTTTTTCTAAGCGTTTTAATAATAGTCGGGGAAAAAATAGTTAAAATTTACCAATAAGATCATGGGGTTGGGTTTCACGTGAGCCAACAATAGATATTATTCCTAATGAGACCTTTTTCATATCTTGAACAGATTTTGCTCCCGCATAGATCATCCCATTCGCTAAGCCTTCTTTTAAAGTTGCTAAAACTCCAGAAACATCTCCCACATAAGGAACATAATTAGATACTCCCTCTGTTAGCATTTTTGAACCCTCTATATAACGATCTGAAATATAACCAAAAGTTCTTGCTTCTTTACTTCCCATACCACGGTATACTTTTACTTTTCTTCCTGCAATAGTATCAATAAAGCCAGGAGATTCTTCAGTACCAGCAAAAAAATGTCCTGACATTATAAGATCAGCACCGGCAGCAAATGCCTTTGGTAGATCTCCAGGATTCTTAAATCCTCCATCCGCTATTAATCTTATTTTTGAGTTATAATCTGTAATCGCATCTGCAACTTGAGCAGTTGCAAAGAGAGTGGGTGCGCCTACTCCTGTCTGTATTGAAGTAGTACATATTGAACCAGATCCCATACCAACCTTTAGACCAATAAATTTTTCTTCTGAAAAATCACATTTAGTTATTAAATATTCTGCTGCTTCATATGTTCCTACGTTCCCTAATACAAAATTTGAATCCAAAAGTTTCATTAACTTTTTTGTGCCCTCAATATCAGCCTTTTTATAAAAATCAGCTACGTCAATGAAGAAAATGTCAACATACTTATCAATCTCTTTCAATAACTCTTGATTCTGAGAAGATTCTGGAAATTTAGGAGATAAAGCTAGTGCACATAGTAGATGTCCTTCTTCATCTTTAGAAGCAAAGGGAAATTCTGGCGCCAAATCCTTCTTTGTAATCAAACCTTTCAAATATCCTTCATCATCGATAATTGGCAACTTTTCCTTACGTGACTCATATAAAATCTTTAGAGCTTCTTCTCTAGAAGTACCAGGTTTAATAGATATAACATTTTTAGTCATATAATCTTTTACAGTACCATTTTGTATATCCTGTTTAAAAAATGGAATATCTCTTTTAGTAAAAATCCCACAAACTTTCTTATATTCATTAGTTACGACAATACCACTTATATTATAATTTTCCATCATAAATTTGGCTTTAGCAACTGCAGCATTAGGGCTAATTGTTGCTACATGCGTATCATCAATTACAAAAGACCTAGCTCGCTTTACAATTCTACACATTTCTAATTGTCTCTCGTAAGAACAATTACGATGTAAAACTCCAAGACCACCATGTAAAGCCATATTAATAGCCATTAATTCCTCTGTGACCGTATCCATAGCAGAAGACATTATAGGTAAATTAAAATGGTATTTTCCTAAATCCGAAGATATGTCAACCTCATCTGGAGCGAAATTTGTAAAACCAGGGAGGATCAGAACGTCATCAAACGTGGCTATAAGTTCCTTTGAATGAATTTTTTTGCGATAATAATCTGACACTAATAATCACCGATTTTAATTGATTTAATTATGAGTTTTCGAATTAATAAATAAATTTTGAATTTTAATAATAAAGAAAATTTTCCTTATAAAATTTTGTTATGAATTAATAATTACTACTAAAATTAACATTATAAAGATTGTCGTAATAACAATTCAATAGACTTATTGAATAATAGAAAATATGAATCTTTATATTTACTATTAAATAATAAAAATCATATTAAATTAAATTTAAACCAGAAAATTGCAAGTTGAGAATCATATGAAGTTTAGATTCAATCTACAATCATTAAAATCCCCATACATTAAAATAATTTTATTATTAGCAATTTCTTTTCTATTATCAATGATTAGACCTGTATTACTTTACTTTGGGTATTCTATGGCAGATATGCCCGATGCTGTACATTATGCTACAATGGTAGAATCTTTTCGGGGAAATGCAAATCTATTTGATGTCCCACCTGCTTGGAGAATTAGGATTTTAGTACCCCTTCTTGCATCAATAATCCCGGTGAATGCTTATATATCCTTAAATATAGTAAGTATTATTTTTAACCTACTCGCTGTCTTTTTCTTCCATCAATTCTTGTCATATTTTGAAATCAGTCCTAAACAACAATTTTTAGGAACCCTAATCTATATCTTTACTGCACCAGTAATAGTTTTAGGATTTACACCTCTAACCGATTCAGCTGGAATATTTTTCATCATTATTTCTCTTTATCTATATACCATATTGATTAAAGAATCATCAAGAAATAACCTCAAAAATTACATAATAATTGGAGTTACCATAGGATTAGGTGTTCTTGCTAGAGAAACAGTAATATTTGTTATTCCTGTTTTGGTTTTATGGAAAATTATCGATGAAAAAATTCAATGGAAGTCTTTAGTTCAATTTATTATTGGGATTGGGCTAATTCCTATACTAATATATTTGATATTAGTATTAATTATTGGAGATATATCTTTAGGTCCAATTAGTCTTTCAAGAATAATTGAAAATTTTAAAGATTTATTTGATGAGAGAACTTTAGCAACAATTGCCCAACTAACATTTCTATTGTTGATTGGTATTTATGGAAATTACTTTCCTATTGTGAAAAAATCTAAAATTATTTGGAAATTGATATTAGGGATGGCGTGTTTTTTAATACCATTTATTTATGCGTTTTTATACTTAGATATGTCATTTCGATTCTTTTGGGCATTTTTTATTTTTGCTATACCATTTTTCATTCTTAGTATTGATAAATTAAGCTCTAAGATTTATCAGGAAAAATAATTTTTTTTTTTATTTTTTAAATTTTAAAACTTCAAATGTATTTTAATTAAAAAAATAAAAAAAAGTAATAGATTTAAACCGGGATATCTCGTTTATTGAAGATTATTACCGATCCTACTGTTAAAGCAATAGAATAAATTGAAAGAAACGAAATTTTTAATGGAACCAATTCCCAATTACTATTTACAAGCAAATTTGACATATCAGAATAATAGAAAATGCTAATATATTTTATATTTTGTATACTTTCATCAAAAGATTTCCAAAATTGACCTACTACATAGAGAAATATTATTACTCCCATCGATAACACGAGTGCCATTTTAGGATTCTTAAATGTCGAAAAGAAAAATGCCGTACTTATCAAAGCTAAATTGAATAATAAAACTACAAGAAACGCAACCCCAATTTCAGTAAAATTAACTTCACTAAGATTGACATTGGGAAAAATAAAAGCTGCTATTATCGTTGCTATGTATACTCCTCCAAGAACAATGCAAGCACCGAAGATATGAAATAAGAATTTTCCTAATGATAACTCCCATCTATTAATCGGTTTGGATAACATTAAATCAATTGTTTTATTGTCGATTTCTTTTGGGATATCTTGTGAAGCTTTCAAAATGAAGTAAATTCCAAAGAAAAACCACGACATTGAAAGTAGATATATATTTAAAAAACCACCAAATTTGGTTAATGAGTAATATTCCCCAACCATTTGCCGTATGATTTCTGGATAGTTCTTTAGCAAATCTGCCATTTGTTGAAAAAATACAGGATCCCAGAATGATGTAAACCAGATGTAAAATATTGCCATAATACTCGTGTATATAATAATTCCTTTACGGCTTGCTTTTAGTTCCTTCCATGTTATCTTAAATACTTTTATGAAATTTCACCTCCTTCTGAATTCTCATTTTTATAATATTGCATGAAAATATTTTCTAATGTAGAATGAGTAACTGTTATATCTTTTATAGGAGATCCATCCCAATTTTTCTCACTAATTTCATGTAAGACAGTTCGAGTCTGTTCAGGTGAAACTAAAAATTGTAATTCTACCTGATAAGATTGTTTTATAATAGCTTCAGGAACCTCAGATACCAGATATGATTGAAAGGCTTCCAAACTCGCAGGAGTTTCGAAAATTAATTCAATATTTTTTAGATTTTTTGCTTTAAGATCATTCACATCGGAAATTTCTGCGATTTTTCCCTTCTTTATAATAGCTACCCGATCGCAGAATTTCTCTACCTCTGCGAGTACGTGACTACAAAGAAATATTGTACATTTCGATTCTTTTTGACGCTCAGATACAATTCGATAAAATTCAGATTGCATTAAAGGATCAAGTCCAGAAGTCGGTTCATCCATAATTAGAAGATCAAATTTACCCATCAAAGCTGTTAAGACGCCAACTTTTTGTTTATTTCCTTTACTTAATACTCCCATTTTTCTTTCTAAATCTAATTTAAGACGCTCTCTAACTTCATCAACGAATCTCCAATCAATTTCAATATCATAAAGCTTAGCAAAATACTTTATCAATTGATTAGCTGTCATATTTTTATATATTCCCAATTCCCCTGGTAAGTATCCTATTCGATTACGTATATTAACATCTTTTTTTGGATTGATTTTTTCACCTAAAATAGTAATATCTCCTGCATCAGCATTAAGAAAACCAAGTATACAGCGAATTGTAGTTGTTTTTCCAGCACCATTTGGCCCTAAATAGCCAAATCGGGAACCTTGAGGCACATCAAAGGAAATATCATCTACAGCCTTAACCTTGCCATGATCATAATATTTTTTTAAGTTTTTAACCTCTATTGCATTCATTTAATCACCTTTCTCATTCTTCATGAATAATGAAGAATCCAATATTATATTATGAAACTGCATATATAAATCTTTCATTTTTCATGAAAGATGAAAAATTATAAATAATTATTTCCACTTTAATAATATTAAGGAATGATAGACGAGAAACTTTTGCCTGAAAATCATATATTTGAAGGAAAGATAAAAGAATATGAACAAATTCTAATTGATTTTGTATTGGATTCAGGACGAGCGAAAAGTGTTGATCCTAATCTTCAATTAATTCTTGGTTATATTGGAATACACAAACAACTAACTCAGAAACAGTTAAAAGATTTAACAGGACTCTCAACAGGAACCATCTCTAAAAAATTGAGAGATATATTAGCCTTATGTATTGTAGAAAAAAAAAGAATTCCAAAAACTAATGAATATCTCTATGTTAATACACCTGAATCCTATGGAAATATCGCGGATACAACCTTGGAGGATTTCACAAAAATTAATGAATTTCTTAAAAAAAAAATAATTGAGCTTGAGAAACTGAGTGATAAAAACGGAGCAAAGTTTCTTGCTAAGCGATTAAAAGGCTTAATTAAAACTTTTGAAACCGTTCAAAATATCTGGTCTGATATTGAGTTTATTTTTACACAGCAGAAGAAAGAAAATTAATCATGAAAATAGAAGAGAAATTTGATCCTGAAATTAAAAAAATAGAAAGTGAGATAATTGAAAATTTATTAAATTATACTATTTTCTCTGTGCGGGGTAAAATAACTTCAACCATTCTTTTCTACTTCATCACTCGGAAACATTTAACTCAGTCTAAACTCCAGAACTTAACAAGATTTTCTGCAGGAAAGATATCGCAAGAACTAAATGATTTTTTAGAGTTTAATTTAATAAAGATATTCAAAAAATCAAAACCATGGGTATATTCTATGGAATCCGTTTTAGTAGAAACATTTAGTAGGGCGATTAACCTCCTTAGGTCAAATCTCAAATGGGAGGTAAAATTTCTTGAAATGAAAAAAGAGATGGAAGTAAATGAGGAAGAACTTAAAAAATTTAACGGATATGATAAGGTAAAGGATTTTCTTGAAGAAAATTTAAGGAGATTTGTAGGATTCAAGAGGATATTAAAACTTTGGGAAGAGCTAAAAAAAAAATATGAAAGTGAACCCCTACCAAATCAGCGGAATTAATTTTTTCTTAGTTTGTTGAGCATATTCCTTGTATCCCTCAAGTTCCTCATGCAGTTTTCTATCTTCTAATAAAGTACGGATTACTAATCCTACAACTCCAAGTGCTGTTGGAATAAGTGAGAAAAGAGAACCAAGAGCTAAACAATAAAATACTATGAATAGAATAAATCCCAAATACATTGGATGACGTACGATTCTATAAGGTCCAGTAGTGATAACTATATGTCCTCTTTCTTCCTGAATCTCTACTGCTTTTGATAAGAAGGTGTTTTCTTTCATAACTAAAAAGATAATTACTAAACCTAGAGATAGTACTGCAAACCCTATAATTTCAACCCAGAATGGAACATATGACCACCCATACTTTCTTTCAAATCCAGGAATTATAAATGTTGGAAAAAATCCAAACCCCATTAACACCATAACAATCTTATCCCATTTTTCTACGAATTTGGGTTTAGCTCTCTGCTGAAGCATTTCAGGGTCATGTTTACCAAAATATAAAACTACTACGGTGAAAAAAAGTGAAAATATTACAAGATAAATCCAAGCTTCAAGCCAAAGAAAAGTCCAAGCTGGAAGAAATAAGCCTAACCCAAGGAATATGGTAACCATATACACAGCTACTAATAATAATGGTTTACTTATTTGTTTAGGCATAGATAGAAATAACCTTCATCACTTTTAATTATATTAGTCTTTTTTCTTGATAACTATTAGTCATTGATATTTAGGTTTTAATATTAATTCATAATAAAAAAAAAAAAGAATAAAAAAATTTGATTAGTCTAATTATTTACTTTCTATTGCTTCCATTAATATTTGATTCGCTCTATCTCTAATTTTTAGAATTTTTTCCGATGAAATTGATTCTTCCATATGATTCAAAGTTATACTCAGATTTCCTCCATGTGTGACCACACCTAAGACTAATTCAGTGTAGGGTGAACAAGACGGCATCAAAATGAGATTTTTCAGGATTAAATTTCCATATTTTTCTGGAAAATTCGTTTTACCAAGATTAGTTATTATTTGGGCCATTGCGAATCCTTTTGAAAGTTTTTTCTTGACTATTTTATTTACTATATTTTTTTTATCAGAGAGAAATGTTTGAATTTTATCATAGCTTTTTGAAGTTGATGGGATGAGTGCACCAAAAGCAGCGAAGATTTGAGCTTCATATAAAGTTGAACTTAGAGCAAAGACATTTAAAGTGCCTATTAACGCTTGTTTTCTTGCTCTATTGGGTGTTGCTTTAAGGTGAATCTTTTTAGTTACCTCCCAAAAATCATTTTGATCAGTATATTTAAAATTCAGTTGCATTCCACCCGCGAAAAAGCCAAATTGTTCGCCAGCAGGATTATTTAAGAGATCTCTTAAATTCACAGCAAATGAAATATTCTGTAAATATTTTGGAGATTTAGGATTTAATTGATTTTGAGCAATAGCAAAAGCAATCATCAGTGCTGTGTTCACAGTAACCCCATTTTTACGGCAAGCCATAACTAATGCTTTTGTATCTTCTTTGGAAAGCTCATATAAGTGGGCTTTATAAGTATAGTTATTCCAATAGACATCGTGTAGAGCATAAAAATCATCATAATTAAAGAGCAATTCACATTTTTCCCATTTTTTATTGATTGTCTTGCTAAAAATTCGCATCATTGAACTAGGTTTAATATCAGAAGGTATATTTTCTTCGTTAACCAATGGAGCGGGGGGTAGTAATTCAACCTCTTTCTGCGGATCTCCTAAAGATACCATAATATCTCTTGCTAAATATGCCAAGGACATGCCATCACTGATAGTGTGTTGACAAAAGATAATTAGATCTGAGATATTAGGGGAATGGAGTAATATGAACCTAATTAAGGGTCCCTGCTCCATTTTAAATGGAATTTTATGTTGCTGAATAATTTCATCTCTCCATTGGTCATCAGAAGTACGCTTGATTACTTTTAATGGAATTTCTAAACTACTATTTGCTAAAAAAAAAAGGTCTTTACCTTCATGTTTCAAGTATGCATTAAGTATAGGATGCCTTTGTTGCATTTTTTTAATTACTTTCTTCAACTCATCAATAGAAACGTTCCCTAGAATAGTTGCTATCATGGATATATTCGAATTTGGTGCTTTTGAGTGGGCTCGTTCTCTCTGATTTAATTTTCTTTTAAAATATTGATTATTCAATTCAATCTG
>JBHLMQ010000040.1:0-27623 GCA_048938005.1 Promethearchaeota archaeon
ACTTCTTGGGTATTAATAGGCAAGCATCTTTTTCCGAGAGTTATTTTTGCCGCAATTTTTTTCACATTTCTTTTTTTTGGTTATTTGATCTTCATTTATTCTTATTGGAATAAAGATAGTATATTTGTTATTTTGCTTGGAGTAGCAATTTTGATTTATGTTTGGCTAGACGTGATTTCACAATTCAAACATAAACCAATATAGTCTATCACCTTATTCTTATGATTATTTCTTTGTTTGTTCTACAAAATCGTGCAGTGTTCTAAACTTTAGTATAATATGTTTAAGTATAATATGTTTAAGTATAATATTATGATATAAAGAATGATTTTGAAATAGGTTTACGAAGATGAGGAGACGAATAAAAGCATGTATTTTTTTATTAGTAATTTGCATTCAGTTTGTTTTATTAGGTTGTAGTGTAGGTGGCACCAACTTCTTTATTAATAACAAACCAGAAGTACCTGACATGAAAATGCACCAAAAAGAGGGGGCATCTTATTCATCTCCTTATTATTTTCCTGTTAATAAATCCACTCCCTTAATGACGGAAGAGCTTTCCGAGGTGGAAACTGATCAGAGTCCTAAGCTGGTTTCTAATTATTATTATTATTATAATGATTATGCTCTAACACTTAATCTTGATAAATATGTTCTTATTGTTGGTGAAATCCTTACTATTAATTTAGGATTAACTTGTAATTTAACTGCCTCGGCAGGAAAAATAATTTCTGTAGAAGTTTATCAAGGATTTTATCGAGATTATTATTTCTATTACCCAAATTATTATGAGACTGCAACACCAATTTTTACAATAAATTTAACTACTAATGCGAATGGTCTTGTTTCAATACCTTTTACCATGACTTCTACTGAAGGAATTTATACCGTTTATGCTTATACTGAGAATTGTCGAGCTTATAAGGAATTTACTATAGGCGAAGTTGGAATTTTTTATAAAGGTCCAAGATACTACAAGCAAAATCAGTTATATACCGCAGCGGTCCATATTGTTAACCTGACTGATTTTTCAGGTATCCCATTAGCTGGTTTTAATTATTCTGTTTCTTATTATGATTATTCAAGTACTAGCTGGATTTTTTTAACAACAAATGAAGGTCAAACTGATGATTCAGGTTATGCTATTTTTACTACAGATATTCCTTTAGATATAGATGATTATTATATACTTAGATTAACAATACAAACTATTGATGGAAAAGCTGAATATCAGACCTTTTTGTATGAATCCTGGGACTATTATTATTATTGTATGTGGGGAGGGCAACAAAAAACAATCCAAGAGCGATTTCAGTATGTGGTAACAACTGATAAGACAATTTACAGTCCGGGCGATACTATTTTTTTAAGAGTTTTAGTTTTAGAATATTCATTCATGAATGAAACTAAAAAAGCAATGCAAAATACTCCCGTTTCTTTGACCATCTATAATCCTAATGAATTTGCTGTTTTTTGGTCAACTATTACAACTGATGATTATGGTATCTTAACCTTTACTTTTCCATTAGATGAAGATTGTGAATTAGGATATTATGGATTTGAATTTAGTCAATCAAATAAAAAATATAGATACAATATTAAGGTTGAATATTATGTTAAACCAGTTTTTAGGGTAGATATTGATACAAACGGAAAGGAATTCTATCCTACTTACAAAAATTTATTCGAAGGTTTTATTGAAGCAACATATTACTTTGGTCAGCCGGTGGTGGGAGCATCTGTTGAGCTCACTATCCAAAATTATTGGGGAGAACTCAAATTTAAGTTGGAGGGAATTACAAACAGTGAAGGAAGGTTATATTTCTCGATTAATTTACAATATATTCCTGATATAGATTATACTTTTAGCGTACTAACAAATGTAATAGATATTTATGGTAGGAGTGCATCTATAGAAAAAATATATACTCGCATTGAGCAGTTATTTGCTTATGGTTATTTAACAAATTGGGCACCTAACCCTACTGAAACCTTAGAATATTATTTTTATGTATTTCAATACATTATGTCCGGGGATGAGTATTATTATTGGCATTGGATGTATAATCCATTAGCTAATCTCACAGCTAATATTGAAATCTTTGGAATAGTAGGATATCCAATGTATACTTCATTAATTTCTGATAAGAAATTACTTGCAACTTACTCTGAATCTACAAATAAATTTGGAGCAGGTAAATTGGAATTTAAATTACCTTTAGGACAAATAATACCTTATGATCTTTTTGAAATTAGGCTTTCAGTTACCCTTAAGGATGGTAGATCTACAACATCATCTTACTATTTCCGTTATAAGAAATATAGTTTAGACATTAACATTATCGATTCAAACTTAGATTTAGGTGAGACTCTTGAATTTGAAGTAACCTTTAAAAACGTTCTGACAGGTTCTCCTTCAACCGGAGAAGGTAGGATTTATATTTATGATGCAAAGTGTCAACTGATAGGTCGAGTTAGTGATATGATTTCTGGGAGCAAAACGTATAATTTTTATATTCCAAGTTTTTATCCTGAAGGAAAATATTATATATATTCGTATGTATATTCTCGCTCAAATGAATATTATGGTGGATTTAGTTATCACTCTGCGCATGATTTTTTTGTAGTAGGTAGTTTTTATTCAGTATCATTTGTTACTAATTATACAAATACAGGAACTTATTATGACCAAATAGAAGTTCAAATTAATGATGTTATTGAGATTAATGGCATTTCAAATGTATCATCAAATATTCCACTTTATATCGAAGTATACAAACGTGGTTTGCTTTTTTCAGTCCCATTAGAGGTAATCGATGATAAATTCTCTTATAACCTCTCTGTTAAAGCAGATTTCGCACCTGATTTTACGATTATAATTTATACTATTTCCGATTTAGGAAAACTTTATGAAAGTATTCTTGCTGTTCACATCGATTTTTCTTATACCCTTAGTCTTTCAACAGATAAAGAAATTTATGAGCCTGGTGATTTAATAACATTGACTATTACACCATCAGACAATATAACTTCAGTTTTATCACTTTCTTTTATAGACAGTGCTGTACTTGATGTAGAACCAGAAGATGATTCGGAATTGGCTTATTTTACAATGAATACTTATTCGACTTATATTAGGTCAGGAAGTTCGTGGGGTTCTGGATTTATGTTTGATAGCTATTGGTGGTGCGGTTATGGGATCCCCGCAGGTGGTGTTTATTATAGAGAGAATGAAGAACCAGTACCTTTATTAGATGATTTTTATGCGTTTCCTTATGGAGAAAATGGACACTTTAAACGTGATACCCCTTCTTTTGATGATTTACTCTCAACTTTAGACACAGAAATACGAAAAAATATTTCAGAATCAGCTAATTGGATGCCAAAATTGATCATTTCGGAACAAACTAACATTACCTTTAAATTAACCGATAATATAGGTGAATGGACTATTAGAACTGTAGGGAATAGCATGATTGGAGATTTTAATGATCTAGTGTTATGGGGAGATGTTGAAACCATACAAATTAAATCATTTTTACCGTTTTTCATAGAGTTTGACATACCACAACCAGTAGGTCAAGATGATATCTTAGATGTAAAAGGGTATATTTACAATTATATAGGGACTGATGTATATGCATTAGTTGCCATCAATGCCCCTGAACTTGCCATATTAAATAAGGATACACAAGAATTATTTATTCCAAATGGTTTTATTTCAGAGGTTGAGTTTTCTGTTTATTGTATCGAGCCTTATTTCCAAAACATTACACTCTTGGCAGTTACTGAAGTTTCTGGAATACAATATTCAGATGCAAAACAAATAACGACTTATATAAAACCAAATGGGATTGAAGTCATAAATAGAACTATAGGATTTTTAAATGCTACTGATGGGTCTTTGCTCTTAAACTATACTGTGGATCCACTCGCAATTTACCATAAAGAAACATTAGCATTGTATACTGATCTAATGGATATTTCGATTGAAAGCTGGCAATCATTAATTGGTTATCCTTATGGGTGTATAGAACAAACAATATCTAGAACGCTCCCAACAGCTCTCATATTTAACTATTTAAAACAAACGGGGCAACTTACTACTAATCTTGAGCAAGAGTTAACTTCAATGATCTTAGAAGGACTTAATCGGATTTATAATTTTCAACATAGTGATGGTGGTTGGGGCTGGTGGAGAGATGATACGTCTAAAATCCTGATGACTTCTATTGTTGTATCTGCATTGATCCAAATTGAGGAAGTTGGTTTCCAAATTAATTCAATTACATTAAAAAGAGGTATTGAATATCTAATTAATCATCAATATCCTAATGGTCTTTGGGATTTTCAAGAATATTCTTCAAACACTTTAGAAGCCACAGCTTTTATTCTTAAGGCAATAATGAATTTTAATAATAAAACTTCTCAGATGGACACAGCTATTAGTAAAGCTGTTAATGAGTTTAGAAGCTTATGGAATACTGAAGAAATGCAGAGTGCCTATGCGGCTTCTCTTTTTTATATCGCAACACGTGATAATATTTATGAAAATACCACATTTAATGATATATTAATTCAATTTATCAAAGATAATAAAAAAATCGAAGAGAATACAATATTTTGGGACAGTGATGTAAATAACATTTGGTACTGGCGAAAGTTAGGAAATATTGTTGAAATTACATCTTATGCTGTATGGGCTCTTGCACTTGATGATTATGTAAATAACTATGCTTTAATCAAAAAAGCAGTCCGATATTTATTGAATCAACATAATCGTTGGGGGTGGGGATCAACTGCAGATACCGCAGCAGCGATTACTGCTTTGACAGCAATTAAGGGAATTATTCTTACTGGAGGATTCATAGACTTCAATGGAACAGTTTCTGTTATGATTAATAACCATAAACCTCCTCAATATGTTTTAAATTTCACAGAATCTAACAATAACCCAGATGAAATTCTATTAAATCTGCGTGAATATATAACGGAAAATACTAATACAATCAATATCTCCTTGAATGGTTCTGGTCAAATATGCTATATTTTTGAAAGTGTACAGATTTTACGTTCAAATCCAAAAATAGAGATTCCAGCTATGATAGAAGTTTCGAAAAATGAACAATTCTATGTGGGAGTAAGATTCTCTAAAATTGATGATAGAATGCCAATATTTGATGCTACATCATCATTACTTCATATTCCTCAAAATTTTCAAGATCCTGAAGCGAACTATACGATTTTTACTCCAATCCTTATTAATGGGAGTGAGATTTTCTTTTCTTTAATTGCACCAAATATAGAAGGTGATTACATTTTAGAGGGTGTCTCATTTTTAGGATTTATTCAATTTAATGATACATCAAATAATTCTTCAAGTTATCAAATTTTTCAGCGCACAGTCGGACCTATAATTATTAGAGTAGGAACCCAACCACCATCATCATATCCTTTAATTGAAACAATTCATAGTTCAGCAGCGGAGGATTCTGAATTGTTAACTCTTACAAAGCAAGTTTCCAAACAAGAATTCCTTGTTCCTGGAGAAATTATAACTATTACGATAAAAATCTCAAATAATGGAGACCCACGCCAATTTTACGTTCTTGAAGATAAACAACCTACAGGAACAATATTTTTATCCGATTCTGTTAAAATATTAGGAGATTATAATAATTCAGAAATTACGCATGGATTATTTTTGTCAGGAATTCATTTCTTCTTTCCTATGTTAGCGATTGGAATTACTGAAATTACTTATCAACTTCAAGTTGATAATATAAAAAATTCTTACTCAGGAGAATGTAAACTTTGGGGTATGTACGATGATTTTTGTATCTCTGCTTACTCAATAGTATTAGAGAATATTCCCCGAAAACATAGTCCTGATAACTCAATTTATCAAGATTTATTATTACCATATATTTTAAATATTAGTTTCAGCCAAAAGTTTAAAGAACCTAAAATACAGCTTCAAATTAATCTCCAAGCAACAGATAATAATGGTATTAATAGAATTCGTGTAGTCTTTTCACAAAATTCTGGATGGAGGGTTCAAACTCTGTATTCAATGAAAAATCAAGAAGACTTTTTAATAATTATTACAGACATTAAAAATATTAATTCTATAGTGAAAATGTATCTTGAAGTTTCTGACATCTACGGAAATATTGCCACTACAAATTTAATCCCCGTAAAAATCTTTGCTTATGAGATTATTCCTTATCTCATCATTGGAGTGATTTTGGGGCTTTCAATTGGATTAGCAAGCATATCTTCAATACTTTATAAAAAGTATGAAGAAAAGAAACAACGTGAGCAAGATCGGATAATCAATAAAACAAAACATGAAATAAGTAAAGTTTCATTTTTAGATGAATCTGAAGAAGAAATGAAAAAGTGAATTTTGGTCAAAATTCCTATTTTTTTTTTGTAATTTCTTAATGAAAGAAAGAATGGAGGTATATATGGATATATATATCACAATCTTAAAAATAATAATTTTATATAAATGAAGAATAAACGGATTATAATCAGAACCTTTAAATATATACTTTTATATATTAGGTTGGGGTTAATTGTAAAGTAAAGTTTAATTAAATTAAGAGGCGAAAAATACAAAAAAATGGAGATAAAACAGATTTATGAAATACTAATGGCAATTATTGGATTTTCTGGTTTAATTGCTCTGTGTGTTGTTTTATTGGTAATTACTGGTATATTCGTTTAGTTTTTTCTGCTTAAATTGAACAATTCTAATAATTAATCCTTGTATTATTTAACCACAAAATGGTTTGTCTCTTATTGGAACATTTTCTATTCACTACTAATTAGTATTATATTAATTGTTTTATACTTTTTAATGAGAAGATGGCACCATAAAAAAATTAAATATTATGTTTATTAGTATTTAAAAACTAAAATCAGAAAAACTAATTTTTTATAGTTTATTCAATAAATCTTATTCTATCAAAATTGAAATAAGAATTAATATAAAGATTTTTAAAATTTCAATAATTTTCACTTAAAAACTCTTTATGATTGAAATGATTTTCGTGACATTTGAACAAGTTATGTGGTTTTTGGTATTTTACCTTATAGTTCTGTTAATAATGGCAATTTTCTTGAAATTGGCTTTAGGTTTTTTTAGTAAAGCGAGAAACACAAATTTCGGTCGTGTTTTTTTAACAGCGTTCTTAATAACTGTAACATTTGCTTTAGTTTTTCTGTTTTTAGGAGGATGGCTAGCATGGTTGTTATCATTAGTTTTAACATGGGTAATTATTAGCGTTAGCCATAATGTCGGATTTTTAAGTGCAATTGTTATAACTGTTTTAGCCTTCCTATTATACGTTCTCGTTGTTATCTTACTTAGTGCCTTATTACATGTAACAATCGATATATTACCATTCTAATTTTTTTTATCTCTTATTTTTCTTGTTAGATATTGATTAGATTATTCCGACGTAAAAAATTTCTAACCTCTTTTCCTCGACAAAAAAGTTATAGTAATGCCTTAATAGTTGCATTTAAATATGAATTTATCAAAGTATAAATTGTTCATACCTAACGGTGTGAACGTCGAGAAGAGGTATTGTTACCTCAATGCATTGGTACCGCAAGGTAATCATTAGCGATATGAAGAGAAATTGTGTGTAAAAGCACAATTTGAACTAAAGTATAAATCGTGAGGTTTATATTTGATGTTCAATCTGGCTGATTCGAAAGAATTAGTGAGGTTATCAAACGATAACACCATTCAAAGAATAAGAAATTATTCTCAGTATGGTATGTCTTTTCACTACGCAAACTGATTCAATGTTTTGAAAAATTTTTCCACGTAAGTGAAAAAAGACAATACCGTTTGCATTTGAAAGCCTTTAGGTAATCATTTGCAGCTTCTCGTCCCTTCTTTTTAATTAATCCTGTTATGATCTTAAAATACAATATTTTTACTTTTCCATAATTTTACGAATCTTTTGAATTCATCAACAGAAATTCCTAAATTATTATTAATTTTCTTTTTATTCTTTAATTCTTTCTTTTGAGCAGATTTAGATTTTAAACTCAATTGCCAATCATAATAAGATTTTTTTCTTGTCACAAGAATAAGATTTAATCTCTCTCAAATAAGTTAAAAGAGTCCGACAAATTACAGAAAAATTACTATTACTGAATAAAAAAGCTGAAGATAGAGATTTATTTATTCTATCTCAGTTCCACAAATGGGGCAAATTTTCTCAGCTTCTTCGAGTTTATTTCCGCAATAGGAGCAATATTTTACTTTAAGGCCTTGTACCATTATAGGTTCTTCTTTCTTTGAGACTTCCCCAAAAGTATTCAGTAGTGAAAATAAATGAGAGAAAAGGCCATTATACCAAGATTGTTTTAATTTTTCAACTCTAAATATATTTCGAGCGAGTGGTATCGCTTCAACTCTAATTAGTGTTTGGTTTCCTTCTAAATTATAAAAATTAATTCGAATTCTCTTTTTCCAATTTGGATCATGACCAGTACTAGTCATCATAGTTCCTTGTTTCGCTTCGATATAGGTGGGAGGGGTTGATGTTTTAATTTTAGCTTTATGTTGGGTAGTTAGCCATTGCATTGTAATATCAAATGCTTTTTGGATATTTATTCGAAGTTTTTCCTCATAATTCACATTTATTCTCATAATTAATTTGTAAAACAAATATTAAATTAAGTTAACTATTTTCTTGTTTAATATAATTGATACACATTATTATGATTTGAGGTCATTACCTTATAGGATTTTTAAATCTAAGTTTGATAAAATATTAAAAAGAATACCTGCACTTGGTAAACTTCTATCTAGCTTGTTTGGTATTTTTGAATTATATATTCTTGAGCTTTTTAGAAGAATTGATAAGAAGTTAAATATCTATACCATGGGTATAGTTAATAAATATTTTTTAAAAGGCAGATGGGGAGGAAGAGTTGTTCCTCTGAATAAAAATTTAGATATTGATTCAAAATTCATCTCTTCTCAAGAAGTCTTAGAAATACTCAGTCGTTCGAATGTTGCGGGGATTAGTTGGTGTTATTGTCGATCTGTTCAAAGAAAATATGAAAAACCAAATTGTGATCATCCATTATTTTCCTGTATCCATTTAAGCTCTGGTAAATCCTTATATGAAATCCCCCATAAATCCTATAATCTAAAAAAAGTACCCAAAAAAGAAATTATAGAATTGTTAGAAGAATGTGATAAAAGAGGATTAGTTCATCAGTTAATATATTTTCCCAATCCACAATTTTATTATTTAATATGTAATTGTTGTCCTTGTTGCTGTGTGGTTTTGAATAAGTTTCTTAAGTTTGGTTCTCCACAGATGATAAAAAGTGACTTTATTGCTAAAACAGATTTAAATAAATGTATCAATTGCGGGAACTGCGAAACTTGGTGCTATTTTGGAGGAAGACGTATTATTAATAATAAATTACAATTTAGCCCAGCAAGATGTTTCGGATGTGGAATTTGTGTATCTAAATGTCTTAATAATGCAATCTCATTAATTCCTAAAAATTAAATGAATTAAATAGAACGATAACAATGTGAAATAAAAAAAAGATATCCAATTATTTGCGTTTAGGTGGTTTTATCAAATATGCTAATATAGCTGCTCCTACGGACATAACTCCCATTACAATAAATAGTATTAAATAACTCCCAAATGCTAAAACTAATAGATTAACGCCTACAGCACCAATAAAACCAGCAATTCCATACGCCGTAAACACCATTCCATAATTAGGACCCAGATTTTTTGTACCGAATAAGTCAGCAGTTGCTGTGGGGAATAAGCTGAAATTCCCTCCAAAGCAGAAATAGATTGCACATGTCATTATTAAAAAGTAAATCTCATTAACATTTGTTGTAAAGTAGATAACTAAAAGGATTGCTTGGGTAGAAAACATTAATAGCATTGCCTTTTTGTAAGATATTAAATCAGATAACTTTCCCCATACTATTCTTCCTAAACCATTGAATAATGCTGCCAAACTTCCAATTAATACAAAATCAACAATTATATATGTTTTTATGAAGGCTGCGTAAGATCCTATCACCATTAATCCTGATATTGCACTTAAAACAAAAGCCGCCCAAAGCATCCAAAATTGTGGTAATTTCAATGTTTGTTTCCGTTCAAACTCAAGTCCAGAAATTCCACTTTTTTCAGAAGGAGCAGGAGGGTCCCAACCTTTAGGCTTCCAACCTTCTGGGGGATTACTTAGTGTCATTGCACCTCCAATAATGAGAAATAGGTAAATTTCTCCTAAAACAATGAACATTATTGGAATATTAAAGGAAATAACGAGTGCTCTTATCACATAATTGAATACAAATGAACCAGCACCAAATCCAGCAACAGCAATACCGTTAATAAATCCTTTTTTATCTGGAAACCATTTACTTGCGGAAGCTATAGGGCATACATACCCAAATCCTATTCCCATTCCAAAAATAATACCATAAGTGATTAGTAATCCAATAAAAGTAGTCATAAATGAGGATAAAATAACACCTCCACCCATTAACACTCCTCCCAGAATGGCAATATTTCTTGGGCCATATTTTTGCTGTAATTGCCCCGCAAAAATCATTGTTATTGCAAAAGATAATAATCCAACCCCAAACACAAATACAGTTAATTCCTCGATTTCATGCACATAAGGGCTTACAAAAATAGTAAGTGTCCCCCATGAATATATTGTTCCTAATGCTAGTTGAATTAATATAGCTCCGATGACAACAATCCAACGGTTTCTAACTTTTTGTTCCTCAGACACTTTTCATTTCACTATAATATTTTTATATTGTTAACAATTAATTGATGGATAAAAACATTCTTTTAATATTTTAAAAATAGTTAACCAATGTATCTTATTCAATTTATACAAAAACGTGAATTCTCTAAGGTTTCCATAAAAAAATTAAATAAAATATGTTATATTTTAAAGTTTTATATAAAACAGTTCAGTTAGAATATTAGATTATGAGGTTTATTTCAGGTTTAAAAAGTCTATCAAAAAAGACAATTTTACTAATTATCATTATCCTTTTTGTCGTTTCTTGGTTTTTTTTCGTATTTGGGTTTGATGTATTTTCAAATATCACATTCAGTAGATATTTTTTATATTTTCTTGCTATTTTAGCGGGATTTACATTTATGTTATTTATAATTTCATTTTTTAGACCTTTGGAAAAAATGGGTATAGTTCTTATAGTTACAGCAGCAGTTTTAACATTACCTATTATGTGGGTTTTTAGTTTGATAATTGGTTTTAGTATCTTTTTTTCATTCTCTATTTTAGCAAATGCTATAATAACAGCATTTTTTGCTTTTAAATTTTGTATGGATACATCTATAAAAGTTGATGATTTCTTTTATAAAAAGGAGAGTTCTAGAATATTCACAAGAATAATAGAATTTGTTACTTTTTTTCTACTTAGCTTGTTGTTTACATTATTATTAATAAGATTTTTTGGATTTAAAAATATTTCAAATGCCTTCTTTAATCTGTTTTTAATAGGATTAATATTAATCGGAATTGTGTTAATAAGGATAATTTTTACAAAAAAATTAGCTGCCTATATTACTCTTTTTAACTTAATGACTTCATTTTATCTTCTTTATCTTGTTATAGATCTCTTATCAGAATTTATTTTCTTTGATGATTCAGGTTATGATATTTTTGCATTTTGTATTGATTTAGCCTTGTTTGTATATATCATTGGCTCAATTTATGATAGAGTTGACTATATACAGGAGAAGCTTAAAATATTTAGAGTTGATACAATAGCCTTATTTGTTATTTTAATGAAATTATTGGTTCAGATTATGGGGATTTTCCAAGAATTATATATACCTTATTTCCCCTTAGCAGTATTGCAGCGAATAATAATTGAGGTACAGATTTTATGGTTTTTCTTTGTAATTTTTACACTTATAGTTGGAATTTATACTATTTTTAAACATAAAGAAGGGAAGAGCTCTTGAAATCATATATATAGAATATTATGAATATTTTTAAAAATAATTAAAAAGTTTATTTCTGATTTTATCGTTACTTTATATTAATCAAAATAAATATCATTAAGGAAAAAGAGAAATATGAATGAAACTGAATTAAGAAAACGAAATATAAAAGGATTAATCATAATTTTCTCTGTAGTGGCATTGATTGTAGCGATAACTATTATTAGTGTAGTATTTTTTGGTCCTACTGGAGGTACAGGATGAGGTGGTTAAACTCCGATAAAAGCCAATATGTCAGTTGTTTTTAGGAAAATATCTCGAAATTGAATAAATATAAGATAATATAAATACTGAATGGAATGATTCTTGCGAAAAAATTTTAGTGGCAGGAGGACCGACCTTGCAATGGTTTCGGTATAGAAAAGTATAATATTAAGAAAATCCCATTAATTATTTATTTTTTATTTTTTGAAATTAAATTAGTATTTTCTAATTATAATAAAAAATTTTAAAAAAATTAGCAAGTTTAGGATTAATATGTCAGATGTGAAACTAATAGTAAATGAAAAAAAAATCCCTTTAAAAGATTTTATGCAGGAAATGCTAACAAATATAATTCTAGGTTATCTAAAATCTACAAAGGGGATACCGGAAACAATTGAAAACATTAGAATTGAAATTAATCTGTAACTTCTTTATTTTTATTTTTTATCTTAATTTTAAACCTTAAAAATAGAAAAAAGAAAAAAATAGATAATTAAAGTTCTTGTATTGCTTTTTCTTTAGCAATCCGTTCTTCTTCGGTTAATTCTACCTCGCCTCTTCTGACTAAGTACATAAATACCAAAGCAGCGAGGAAGAAAAAATAGCTAACTAAAAATAAGGTGTAATTACCGAGTAAGTCTGTTAATGAACCAACCATAAATGGTCCTAATATTGCTGCCATAAAGCTGAAGAAATAGTATACTCCTGTATAAGTTCCGATTTTTTTGCTTGTAGGAGCCATTTGCCATACTATTACTATCGAATTGATGTTAATAAATGCCCAACCAACACCTGCAATAAATAGAATTATAGAAATCACCATAACTGTTTGGATTAAAAAACCAATAATTAGGGCACTCATGAAAATCAATAATCCAATTTTTATTGTTAATCTCCTACCTAGTTTTGAGCCTAAAATCCCTGCTGGAAGTGCTGAGATAAGAAAAGCAATTGCTACATACGTTAACATGAAGCCGGCATCCCCTCGTTCTAACCCTAAAACATCCGTCCCATAAACTGTATAAAGCGCTTCTAATGCTTGATATCCTACGAACCATGAAAAAATTGCTAATAACATATATAATGTGGATTTGTCTTTTTCTGATAGAATATCCTTAAAACTTTCAATTAAATTAGGTCTATCCTTTTTATCCTTAACTTTTTGCCCTTCTACTTCCTCCTTTTCTAAAATTAGTTTATAACTGTAAGATTCTTTCTCTTTTATTGTCAATAGTAATACAACTAGAGACAAAACCATAATTATTGCAACTGCTAAAAATGCAAGGAATAAACTAATCGGCACAAGGTACCTATTGAATATATAAGCGATTAAGGCCCCAACTCCACCCATGAAGTTAATAACGGCATTTCCTTTACTTCTATTTACTGGTTTTACAAAATCTGGCATAAGTGCTACTGCTTGTGATCTATAAGATGCCATACTCACATTAAAAAAGAACATCCATAGAAGTAATAACCACAAAGGATCTGAAGATGGATTTATTGTAGAGATCATAACAAAAAATATAGCTGCTAGAGGGATCCCGGCAACTAGATAGGGCATGCGTCGACCAAGTCTTGTTCGAGTATTATCTGATACAGTACCCATAATGGGTTGGATACAAACCCCAATAACGTTATCCATTGCCATCCATGCTCCTACAAGTGCATAAGAACCCAGATACTCAAATAATGTGATATTAACTTGAGTATTGAACATTGACCAAGCAATACCTGTTGTAAAGAATGCCAATCCAATTAAAGTAGTTTGCTTTATATTAAATTTATCTGTAGTTTCTGACATATTGTTTAACCAAATTTTAGTAAATAATTGATTATTTATTAAATCTTAAACTATTTAAAAGATCTATCTAGCATTTTTCTTTTTAAAAAGTAATTTACATAATATTGAAAATTTATGAAACTAGAGCCAGAATGTATTGGATGTCTTTTTAATCAAGTGTTAAAAGCATTTGAATTACTACGACCGAATATATCTCGTGAAATTGTAATAATTGCTCAAAAAAGACTTATGAAATTCCTAATAAATTTTGATATAAATGAAAATGCACCTCCAACTCTAGGAAAAGTTACATACAATATTATCGCAGAACTTCTGGAGGATGAAGATCCTTATCATGATCTTAAAATTGAATATAACAGTCTTGTAATGAAATATTCTAATGAAATTATGAAAATAATTGAAGAAGCAGAAGATCCTTTATTTAAGGCAATATTAGCTTCAGCACTTGGAAATACGATTGATTTTGCTACCCAACATGATATTGACATTGGAACTGACCTTAAAAATTTTTCAATTGAAAAATTGGCTATTAATGATTATAAAGAATTCAAAAAATCACTTGATAATACCCACCACTTGTTAATAATAGGTGATAATGCCGGAGAGATAGTTTTTGATAAAATGCTAGTCATGATTATCAAAAAGTATTACCCCAATTTAGAAATTTTTTATTCTGTAAGATCTGCTCCTATCATCAATGATGCCACTATTGAAGATGCTAAGTTTATTAGTTTAACGGATTTGGTTCCGGTTATTGAGTCAAATCCAGCTCCAGGAATAATTATTTCTGATGCATCAGAAGTATTTAGAGAACATTTTTTTAAGAGGAAAGGGGTGATTTTATCTAAAGGACAGGGTAACTTTGAAAGTCTTTATCATATGAAAATCCCCGAAAAAGACGTTTATTATTTACTAAAAGTAAAATGTAATTTGATGGAACGAATATTTGGAGTTAAAATTGGAGATTTAATTTTTAAAAAAGAGAGTCACGAATTTTAATTATGTTCCATTAGTCCTTAATTTTTTAATAGCTTCAGTGAAGAAACCAAAGTCTCTCTCAGTTTCCTTTTGCGAATCTTTAATACGATTAAAGTATTCTTCGATTTGTCTAAATAAAACCTTTTTAAATGAGGTAAATTGGCTAACTTCATTACAATTATCATCAATTTCAGTACGATATAATGAGTAAAACATATCTAAAGATTTTTCGGCTTCTTCCCTTATATTATGTTTTATAAATTCTTTATCAAGAATAGCAACGAAGATCAGGTTGTATTTATAAACTACTATCATTTGTACGTCAAGACCTTTTATGTTAATTTCTTCAATGCGCCCTAGATTTTCACCGAATAATCCTAATGCCCCAACAAAAGAAGATAACAAAACGGGATTAATCTTCGTATCTAATATAAGATCAAGTAAGTATTCGCCTGACTCCTTGCAGATAACTATACCTTTGAGCAGATTAGTATCCATAATGTCAATCTTCCCTGTTATTATTCTAATTAATACCTATATAACTAAAAACTATATTGTTTAATAAAATCATCTAATTTATTGTTTTAATAATAGGATATATTATCTGGAAAATAGGTATAGAATCCGGGTACCAAGTTTATAATACTTTATAAATTCGTGATGGTGATACATACAATAAATAATTTTATTGCTCAGAGAAAAAATTAAAATTTGAGTTAATTAATAATTTTTTTAAAAAGAAAAATATAACTTTTTATTTTTCTAATATTTCCCTTATTTTTTTGACAGTCTCTTTAAATGCTTTAGCAGATTTACTCTCAGGGTATTTTAAAATAAAGGGTAATCCTTCATCTCCTTGTTGACTAACTTCAGTTTCAAAAGGGATTTTCCCTAAAAGTTGAATATTAAAGTCCAGAGAGGCTTTTTCTGCGCCACCTGGAGGGTATAAATCAACATATTCGCCACAATGCGGACAATTGAAACCAGACATATTTTCAATAATACCAAGGATTTTTCTCTCCATTACTATAGCCATTTTTATTGTCTTTCTAGCATCCATTAAAGCCACTTCTTGAGGGGTAGTAACCACAATTACATTTTCATCCGGAATTAACTGTAATATATCTAAAATTTCATCTGAAGTTCCAGGAGGCAAATCACATATTAGATAATCAAGTTCACCCCAAACAGCATCTCCCAAAAATTGTCTAACAGCACTCATTTTCATAGGACCCCTCCAAATTACCGGATCATCAGGTGTGAGAGTTAAAAACGCCATACTCATAACTTTAAGTTTTAAAGGTCCATCAATGGGAAAAAATTTCTTAGCTTCAACATCTACTCTTGGTTTTAGCTCTGGATTAATCCCCAGCATTTTTATAACATTTGGTCCTGTAATATCTACATCAAGAATTCCAACCCGCAATCCTACACTAGCTAAACTCATAGCAAGGTTAATAGCAACAGTAGTTTTACCAACACCACCTTTCCCTGAAATAATGACGAGTTTATGTTTTATCTTTTCCATATTCGTTTTAATGTTTTTAGTTCGTTCATCTAGCATCATTTCTCTTAAATTTATATCTGGAATCTCTTCTTCTGACATATTATTTACTCACTATTTTTAAATAATTTGGTCTTAAACTCTTTTCTATTAATTATTTGAAACAATAGAGGTGCTTTATTTCTTTCGTTAATAATTTATGAATCTTTCTATAATTTCAATTATAATTATAATTCCCATTATGAGTAATTTATAATAAATAAACTAAAGAAATTAATAAATCTCAAAATATTATTCATTACTCGAAAGCGTAGAAAATTTAAAAATTAAAGGTGTTGTTGAATTCCAGTTAGTAATTTCATGGAGCTCTATAAATTTTTACCTAAGACTAACTGTAAAAAGTGTGGGAAACCTACTTGTATGGCTTTTGCCTTAGATTTATTAAAAGGAAAGGTAAAAATTGATGATTGTACTCCGTTATTAGAGGCTAAATATAAGAAGAATTATGATACATTAAAAGATTTAATTGGTGCTGAAGAGGGAAAAGAAAAAGAGCTTAAAATAGATGTGGACAATGAATTATGTGATGGATGTGGGATCTGTGTAAGTGTGTGCCCAGTTAATGCAAGATATTGTCCTCCAACATTAAGTGGTAAAGCTCCCGATTATCCACCTGAAAAGCATCAATTATTTCAAGTTAAGGGTGGAAAATGTGAATTATTAGCGATAGAACATTGTCGAAGGATTGAAGCAGAAGGAAGAGAAAGAGAATGTCGCGTCTGTGAGACTTATTGTCCACGAGAAGCTATTAAAATTGATTATGTGTGATTAATGATTAGTTTTTTAATTTGAATTAATAAGTGTTATGAATTATGGTTAGTGACCGGGTTACATGTTCAGGTTGTTCACTTCTATGTGATGATATTATCATTAGAAGTGATGGATTGTATATTGATGAGGTTATAGGGGCATGCCTGAAAGGAAAAGAAAGATTTGACCAGGTAACAGCAAAAAACAGAATCTTAAGCTCTATTATTCGAAAAAATGGTGAATCAAAGAAGGTATCGTTTGATAAAGCATTACAAGAAGCCATTAATATCATTAAAAATTCCACAAAACCCCTCTTATATGGTTTTTCAACAGTAAGTTGCGAAGCTCAATTGAAAGGACTCGAGCTTGCAAGAATGATTAATGGTTTTATAGATTCCAATTCTACAATTTGTCAAGGGAAAGTTTTGAGTACCTCAAGGGAAACAGGTATAACGTTAACAACTATTGCAGAAATTATTAATAAAGCGGATCTATTAATGTTATGGGGCGCAAATGCAGCAGAATCAATACCTCGTCTTTTGAATAAAATTCTTTTCTCACGTGGTAAGTTCCGAATGACTGGGAGAGAAATAAAAACACTAATTGTTATAGATCCGGTCAAAACGGCGTCTTTTGGAGTAATGGGGGTACGAGATGTTGCACTTCAAATCGAACCAGGAAAAGATATTGATTTAATTCGTGTATTAAAAGAAGAATGTTGCGTTGCAGATAGTATTCCAAGAACCGGTGTTGCAGGTATAGATAAAGATGATTTAAAAAGATTATTACTTCATTTAACTGGTGCTGAAAATGGAGTAATTTTTATTGGCCAAGGGATTCTAAGACCTCAAAATGGTGCAAATGTTATTAAGGAATTACTTGAATTAGTGCAATTAATAAATGTAAAACAACAAAAGGGGCGTATTTCTCTTGTCATGTTATGCGGTCATTATAATATGGCAGGTTTTGACCATGTTGCTTTATCAATATATGGAAAAAACCATAGTTTACAATTTTCAAATAATCAATTAATCGAAACATCAGAAACAATAGTATCAAAAATTTATAATGAAGATTTTGATTGTTCTATAATCGTAGGAACTGATCCAATCTCTCATTTCCCTATTCAATTGAGTAGAAAATTAATAGGAAAACCTTTAATCCTTATAGATAATAAGCAATCTGCAACATCACACATAGCAGATGTAGTAATACCATCCACTTTAACTGGAATTGAAAGTGAAGGACTAGCTTATCGTATAGATCACGTCCCAATTGAATTAAAAAAAATCATAAAAGCACCAGCGAATATTATTACTGATGAGGAAATTTTAATGAAATTAATTGAAGGATTAAATGGGGCGTGAGACTATGGAGATGCTATTAAATACAGTAAGAATGATAGATTTTGATCAAGTAAGGGAGCATACTTTCGGAGATAATAATTCTCTTAAAGAAAAATTAGCAATTGGATTAATTAATCCAGAAGATTTTAATAAACTCAATCTTAAATCAAGCCTTAACCTAAAATTAAAAAATGATTTTGGTAGTGTTATTATAAAGCCACAGCAAGATAAAAATGTTCCATTAGGTACTGTAATTATGCCTGTTTCAATTTGGGCTAACCAAATTACTGGAATCGAAAGTAATGAACTAATTTACAAGAACATAATAGTAAACGTAGAAGCTACTAGCGAGTCTGTACTCGATTTTAAAGATTTATTAAATATCATTAGAGAATAAAAAATATTGGAGTCTATCAAAATGGATAAACTTATTATCAAAAACGGTTTAGTATTCGATCCTATCAACAATATTGAAGGTGAAATAAAAGATATTTTAATTGAATCTGGTAGAATAATAGAAAAATTTACTAACGAAAAAAATGTTAAAGAAATCAACGCAAAAGGAAAAACTGTTATTCCTTCAGCTATAGATATACATACGCATGTAGCATCTCAGCAGGTTAATTGGGCACGATTATTAGGTACAAGTAATAGTAAATTTAAAGAGAATTGGCATGGACTAACTTTACAGAACATTGCTAGAGATTATATTTCTAACGGTTATACTTTTATTCTAGAGGCAAATGTTTTTCCATCTTTAGCGAAACAAACTATCTTTAACTTTAAACAATTGCCAGTACTAGATAAAGCGATGTTATTAAATATCAGTAATCTTTGGCCTTTGGAACTAGAATTTCAGAGAGGAAAAATTGATGAGATGGCAATATTTCTATCAGACTTATTATCAAAAACTTATGGATTTGGATTCAAAATTTATAATCCTTTTGAAAACGAATCGTGGAATTTAAGAGTATTAAGAGATAATATTTCTCACACAGGAAGATTATATAACTTCTCTGCTTTAGATGTATATGAAAATATTGTAAAATGCGTCGAAATTCTTGGATTACCTCACTCAACTCATGCACATATTGAAGGTTATGAAAAGCAAATAGGAAAAGAGAATCTTATAAGTGTTTTAGAAAAGATAAAATCATTAAATTTAGAAGCCAGTCAAAAAACTGATTCATATGTAAAAAGAGATCAGATTTTTCATATTGCTCATGCAAATTCTTACAACTATGATAATGATAATGAAAACCTAATCAATTTTTTAACTGAAAATCAAAATTTTGACATTGATCTCGCTTTTATAGGGTTCAATAAGATAAATCCTCTAATAACTTCAGATAGACGACTAATAAATTCTATGTTAACAAACAACATTCTTGAAAATCCTCATAAATTAATATGTTCTGCTGTAGAATTTGAAGGTGATTCATTTGTATCTATGAGAAGTTTTGAAAAAAGCAATTATAAGGATTGTATTTTGTGGGCTAATGCTCTCGATTTAGCTTTAAATATTAAGAATAAGCTTCAAGTTAGTTTAACTCTGAATTTCCCGAATTATGCGAATGTCACTGATATTCCTGAGATTGTAACTTGGTTGATAAGCAAAGAAGCTCGAGATAATTTTATGAAAGATATGAATAATGATTTTATAAAAAAAAATTCTTTTAAAGATAATGAAAAAGTTTTAGGATTCTCTGAATTCGTTACTATAACAAGAGTAAGCCCCGCAAAATCTCTCGGATTAGGGAGTATTAAAGGAAATCTAGAGGAGGGGGCTGATGGAGACATTAATATATTAGATCTTGATATTGATGAAATTGATATCTCGAAGAATCATCAAAATTTAAAGGATGCTTTATCAAATATAGAATACGTTATTAAATCAGGTAATATTGTTAAAAAGGAAGAAGATATCGATTTAAATCATCCCGGTTCGATTTTTTGGTCTAGGGGTGAAATTGAAGTCGAAGGAAAAGAGTTTATATTAGCAAAAAAGAAAGAATTTTATCAAAAATATTCATCAATGTTTTACAATTCTTACAAAATATTTATTGATGAGAGATTTTTAAGAAAAATTGAATAAATTTTTACTTAGCCGTAAATCAATAAAAACAAAAAAAATTTAAAATCATTTAACTAATTATTTCATAATTTCGTAAAAAATAAAAAAAAATTAGTAATCCAATTTGATAATTATGAGCGCACAAAAAAAATGTCCCCAATGTGGTAAGATAAATCTCCCTGATAATAAATTCTGCAAAGAATGTGGTACTGAACTTGTAGAATATAGTGCTGAAGATTTTGTAATTATAGAACATCTAAAAGGTTCTTTATATGGTAGTATAGCTTGTTTAGTCATATTTATAGGATTTATGATATTAGTCTCGTATGCTGTAATTTCTGAAATAGGTGCTACTGCAATAATAGCCCTTTTAATCATATGGCCAATAGTTTTGCTTTTCATGGCATGGGCAGTACTATATTTACGAGGACTTTCTAAAATTAGAAAATTCATTATTACAGAGGAATTTATTGAAATTATTGTTCCACATAAACCATATTTTAAAGTTAATTGGTCTGATTTTGATTCTATCGAAATTACAAAAAGAGAATCAATGACAGCAATTCCTACAACAGATAGAATAATATTAGGTCCTAGGTTTGTATATTTCACACTGATTTTTAGGGGAACTAGTTATGAACAGAATTATGAATTCGAATCAGGTAAAGATTTCAAATCAAGAACGAGAAAAAAAATTTTAATTGCTTTAGAAGAATATGCTACAAGAAAAGGTAAGAATTTTACAGGATGGAGATGGAAGGATAAAAGAAGGGCAAAAAAGGCTTTAAAAGATTAATTAGTAGATCATAAAAATATCTAAATTATTAAGGAAAAGAAATAAAATTTTTTTATAATATTAATAGCTAAATTCGTTTTAACAATTTATGTTGAATAATTATTTCGCCGCAGGGATTAAAAGGATAAAGTTACTTCCTTTAGAAAAATCACCTTTCACTCTATCTTCAACCCAAATCTCACCTTTATAACTTTCTATGATTTTTTTCACAATGGTTAACCCAAATCCCAATCCCTTAGAGTCTTTATCTTTACTAAATCTTTCTTGAAAAATCTGATTTTTCTTCTCGTCCTCTATACCAATTCCATTATCTATGAATTCAAATTTAATATAATTTTTATTATTTTTGACCTTTTTTGAAATTTTTATGACAATCTCTACTTTGGGATTATCGTTATAATTTACAGCGTTAATCAATAAATTATCAAACACATCAATTAAGAGTTCATTAACGTAAACATAAACTTCCTTTTCAAATGAATCTAAATTTATATTAATATCTCTTATTTGTAAATTATTGCGCATAAATTTTATAGCATCTTTTAATATTTTGATAGCACCAACAGGTTTTAAAGGTTTTTCTAAATTATCGAGATGCGATAATTTATGGACATTAGATACTAACTTTGCACCTCTTACGAATTGCTTTCTAATTATTTCATAAAGATTTTTAATTTCACTTGCTTTATCTGGCTCATTAAGATATACCTCACTAAGATCAATTGAGAGTTTTATATTGGAAAGTATATTATTAATGTCGTGATAGAATAAATCTTTATAGAGCTCAGCTCGATTGTATGCTTCTCGATATTTCTCCTCAGATTGCTTTAATTTCTTTTCTGCTTCTTTTTTCTCAGTAATGTCTCGAGTAAATCCATAAAAACCAACCTTTCTTCCATTAATATCATGTTTTAAATAAAATGTTCCTTCAAAAATGCGTTTTTTTCCATCATTTCTTATAACTTGACTTTCAAATGTTCCTTTTGGAAGATTATTTCTGTACACATTATTGAAGATTTCAAATACTTCTGTTATTGTTTCTTTATCTAAAATAGAAGTATAACTCTTTCCTATTAATTTTTCTTTCGAAATCCCTAAATATTTGCAAATATAATTATTTACATAAACATAGTTTCCATTTAAATCTACTTCAAAATATCCATCTTTAATATTTTCAATAATCTCTCTATATCTTTTATCGGATTCCTTTAATTTTTCTTCTGCTTCTTTCTTTTCTGATATATCGCTTAAAAGTGCCACAATTTTATCTTGATGGTTATGCTTTACCACTCGACCTCTTGCAGAAATTGGTATATAATGTCCCTTTTTATGCCGGATTTTTAGTTCTGCTGAAATAACTTCGTTTGTTTTAAATGTTCTCTTAATTGCATTTAGTGTTCTTGTCATATCATCAGGATGAACAAAATCGATAGATAGTTTTCCTATTATTTCTTCAGGAGTGTAACCAAATAGATCATAAACTTGAGGATTAACATATTTAATTTTAAAGTCAAAATCTAATTCTAATATAACATCTAAGATGCTATTAATAAGATGGAAATATTTTATTTCAGTTTTATTTAATCCAATATTAGAGTTCTCCATGACTATAATCCCTATAAATGCTTTTTTTATAAAATAATAATAGTAGAAAAAGATTTATACAAATCCTAATAATACATAAAATTATCGAATAATTAAAATGAATTTGAAATTTGATATACATAATTGCAAAAGAATTTTAGGAATATAACTATATTTTATACAATCCTATTTATGTACCTATAGGTCGAACAAAAGGTTGATATGTAAAATAAATAGGATTTCAGGTAATTTTTTGTCCCTTAAAATTATTGAAAAATTAGTAATTTAATCCTTTTAACAATTGAACTGTTGTATATATATTTTTACCACCTTTTCTAAGATAGTTCATTGCTTCCTCAATTCCTTCAACAGTTAGATCAAACATAGGAATAATGCTTGATATGATTTTTCGAGTCCATGGTGCCCACTCTGGTCTTATTAGTTCTGGGTTTAACCAAACTACACCGTTTTTAAAATGATTTGCTAGCTCTTTAATGTAATAAATTCCAGGCAATTCGTTTCGGTGATAATAGTATATCGAACCATATTTTTCTGTAAGTTCCCAACTCGCCATTGCGGCGTCCCCAACAACTACTACTTTGTATTTATTATCATATTTTTTCAAAAAATCGTTAAATTCCATAGCTTCATCCGGATTCCTTCGAGCATTGAGATATAGGGATTCATAAATACAATTATGGAAATAATAATATTTAAATTCGCGCCAGTGTGACATATTATTAGCTGCAGAGAAGAGAAGATTAACTAAATGAGCATAAGGAGTCATACTACCTCCAACATCCATTAAAAGTATTAATCTAACATTGTTTTTTCTTTTTTTATCAAAAACAATTTCAATATCTCCACAATTTTTTGCTGTTTTATCAATAGTCTTATCCAAGTCTAATTCATCTTTTTTTCCAATCTCTTCAAGTTTTTTAAGTCGTTTTAAAGCTACTTTAATTTGTCTGGTATCTAAAACGATATCTTTTCTATAATCTTTAAATATTCTTTTTTGCGCGATTTGAACGGCCATCCGCGCACCAGATGACCCCCCAATTCTCATACCCATTGGATTTTGGCCCCCATGACCGAAAGGTGACGCTCCTTGAGTACCAATCCAATGATCCCCTCCATGGTGTTCTTCATCCTGCTTTTGCATTAATTCTTCGAATCGTTTTTGCATTTCTTCAAGGTCAAAAAATTGACTTAACATCTCTTGAAAATTTCCATCTAATTCTGAGAGATCGAGATTTTTTTCTAACCATTTCCAGATTTCATCTTTTATCTCATCTGGAGCGCTTATAATCAGATTATCACTATATTCCGGCCCGTATTTTTTCAGAAGTTCTTCAAGAAACTGTTCTAGATTCTCGATATTAATATATTGCTTATATTCTCTTAATATTAGTTGTAAACCTTCTATAAGTTCCGGCAACGTGATATCTTTATTAAGCCAGTCCCAAATTTCTTGTTTTATATCTTCCGGGAATTTTATCATTGCATCTTTGAAAAAATTCGCGAAAGCAATATCGTAGATGTCGAAGTGGTGTTCATTTTTACACAGAATTGAGCGTGAAACGTAATAGAACTCCACCATGTTATGAATAAGCCCTTGATTAAGAGCTTCCATTAGGGTCATGTATTCCGTAATGCTAACTGGTAAACGTTCTTTTAGATAATAAAAATATTCAACAAACATTAATTAGAATTTTCAAAAAATTTTTCTATTATTTATATAGAATTAATCATCTAATATAGATTTACATTATATTTTAGAAAAATTTGATCGATAAAACGCAATTAAAGCTGGTATAAGAAATATGATTATATGGAATCTTTGATTTTACTTTGCTAATAAAACATTTTTAGTTCTTTTTCGCTCTAAAGTTAATCTTATTATTTCATCTATTAAATCGTCTGTCATTTTAGCAGGTATACCACATAGCAATTCACAATCACTAAAAATTCCATTTCCTCGAGAATTAAAGCATAAAAATGAAAAATTTACCTCATTTCGTTTAATTACATAAGCCGTAACTTCACTACATACTCCATTTATTGCACCACACGTTATTTTTAATGGTTTTTGATATAGTCTAACATATGCTTCGATTAATTTCATGCAATCATGAGGATTTAGAATTAATATTATACTATCATAATCTTCAGGCTGGAATTTATTGATAGGGAAAAGTAAAATATACTTAAGTCCTTTTACTTCCAATTTCATTGTTAATTCTATATTATCTGATTCTTTAAAACCTAGCATAACGTCTGCAGTATGACAAGAGAAATCACCTTTCTTTATTTTCAGGAATTCTCCTTGTGAAGCTCTTTTTACAAATTCACAATATCTTTCTTTTTGATTTGCTTCTTTAAATTTAGGATTTATAATTATTCTTTTATTATGTTCATAAATGAGTTTCACTCCTATTAGATCTGAATTCAAGTTTAACACTTGTTTTAATTTTTCAAATTTATTTAATTTCATCAAACTTCTCTTTTCTCAATTAACTTAGAATATAAAAAGTTGAATCCAGTGATATTAAGGAGGTTCTTAAAAATTTAAAAAATCAAATTCTAAAACCACTGTGTGGCATCTGCTTCTAAAACTAAATCGTTCAGTGTTGCTGCACCAACAATCTTGACTCCTGGAATTAAATCTACTTTATCCCATCCTAACATCCTCTTTGATGCCTCACATACAAGAATTTCGATACCCATTTCTAATGTTTTATCAATCATTTCCCTTACACTTGGAAAAGAACCAAGTTTTATTTTTTCAGCTTCCCCTGGTTTTAAAATCCTTAATCCTGTACCTAAATAATAAACTGTAGCTTTGAGATCCATAGCTTTGGCTGTTTGAGCTAACACTAATGGTGAATATTGACGTTCTGGATCATGACTGGTTTGTACATATAGAATATGTTTCTCTTTTTCACTTATGATACATCACCTTCCAATTTTTTAATATTAATAAATTAAACATATTTTTTTTAAATTATAGCTATACTCAAAGAGCATCAGAATTTATTAAATCTCACGTTTATATTTCAGAAATAAAAACTGTAATTTATTATTAAAAATTGGTTCCTTTTATCCATGATTTATAAATTATCAATCGTAGCCATAGTAAAAAAAATTATATGAATTTGTGTAAATGGTAAAGAATTATAGAGATAAAATTTCTCATAAGTATAGATAAAATCTTTAAAGCTACTGGAATCACTATAAATTTCAATTTAATTTTGTTATTTTAGATAATTTGCACAATATTCATAGTTTTAATAAAGAACTTTACTATTTTTAACAAGGATATTATTATTATGATTAATTATTATATGCTTTTATTGCAATGTTGTGATCGGTTGTATACACTTTAACTTAATTTTAGATCATTGGATGTATGTTTTGATATATTTGATATGTTTCTTTTCGATAGATTTATATATGATAAGTGACATTATATTATTGGAAAGGTCAATTTATTTCCGAGTTTCAACAGTCCTAATTTCAACTATAGAAAAATTCCGAGTTTCAATTTCGTAAAATTTCATTGAATGATAACTTGTTTAAAAAAATATTTGATTCGAATTGATCTTTTCGATGGTATATAAATTAAAAAACAAAAAAAGGGTTGATAATGAACAGTATAATGTTTGAATCTTTAACAGAAGATAAAAATTTTTCTGTATATTTAATAAAAAATTTGGAATCAGAAGTTAAAGAAGAAAATGTTGAAAGTATAGTTGAAGAAATTAAGAATATCCCCGTTAATTTTGCTACAATCGATTTAGGTTATATGAATTTAAGAGAATTCAATAAAACTCATTTAGCAAAAGTCTTAAATAAATTTAAAATCCCTTACTTTACGATAGAATTACCACATTATGTAAAAGGACATTATTCAAGCCAAATTAGTGAAATTCAAAACAAATATTATGAATTAAAGTCTACTTATGATTTGTTAAGAGATAAAAATACTCCAGGTGCTCAAGAGCTAAGCTATTTGGTTAATTATTATTCAAATGAACTTAGGGAACTAAACTACCATATAAATCAGGAAGTACGAACTGATGCAATTACTAAAAGAATTTTACAAGTTATAAAAGATCGAGATGAGGAGGATTTAACTTTTGTACATTTCGGTGCGGAAAATACATTCGTTGAAATAATGAAACAACTAAAAGAACGAAATGTAAAATCTAATATATTATTCATCCAAAAATCAAAATTTTCACATTTTATTCATTAAAAAAATTATTTTTATTTAATTGCGGGATTAATAATGTCTAATGAAGAAAAGCCTGAAAAGCAATATGATTTAGCCATTATAGGGGCTGGTCCAGGAGGGTATCATGCTGCCATTAGAGCAGCTCAATATGGAGCTAAAGTTGCATTAATAGAAAAAAATAAGTTAGGTGGAACATGTTTAAATAGAGGGTGTATTCCCAC
>JBHLMQ010000041.1:0-27536 GCA_048938005.1 Promethearchaeota archaeon
CTTAGAAATAGATCTATAGTATTTATCCTATCATATAGTTTATAAAAGAAAGGTCTAATCTTTTGGAGTTTAGGACTATAAGTAACTTCATGAATCAATATCAAAACCATTTCATTTCTTTTACAAAACAGAATCAGTGGCAATAATTGTGTTTCGTAGAACATATTTAACAAAGCTGAAATATTCTTTGGATTACTACATCGCGTAAGCTTATACCTTAGATGATAAGAGATATTATCAATTACAATATACTTTAAGGAGGGGGGAGTGATAACAAGGGGATTAATTATTTTTTCAATGATTGAGACTTGTTGTTCATAGGAATGAATTGGTTTTTTCTGAGGAATAACATAAATATTATTTTTAAGATATTCTAATTTCTTATTCTGCCCCTGAAATATTTGAGTTAAACGCTTACGAGAAAAATGTTCACTTGCCTGAATCCAAATACATGAATCTGTAAAAGGGTGTTCATAAGTTAGAAGTGTCCCAGCTAGTTGAACGGCAAGAGTAGTTTTACCGATTCCTGATTCACCTGAGATAGACACAATATTATGATACGAGAGTAGTTTTTTAATCCCTTCAATAAAATTAGCTTCCAAAAGCATTCTAATCGTCTTCCAGTAAATCAAGTACTTCCTTCTTTATCTTATCGATGTGTTGTTCATGTTCTTTTTTCTTCTCATCTCTAGTTTGATTATCACTATTTTGAGAAGAAGAGTTCATTAATTGCTGAATCATCATTAAAGTGATGAGATCATCTATTTTACTCTCTTGCTGAGGCTGTTTTCCACTTAGAAATCCAAAAACACCCCTTCCAGAAGAAGATCGAGATTTGAAAAAAAGATAGACACCTATAAACAAAACAATAATAATAATCGCATACACAGGATTTTGCTGATAGAACACAAAAAATCCAATTATCAACACAATATAACAGAAACCCTTCATGATTTTTAACCTCTTTTTTATACTATTTTTCCTTCCATGGTTTTTTTGGTTTATAATGCTTTCTAGAAAATCGTGTGAATCTTACTTTCGATGGTTTTGTAAAATCTCTCGATTGAATTTTAATTATAAGCTTTCTCATACCTATCAATGAAAATTTCAAAGAAAGATATATTGCGGTAATGGCAAAATAGTAGAGTACGTCCAAAATAAATATGATATTGGTAAATAACAAAAATACCCATAACACTAGAGTTGAGAGGGCTACTAAAAATATCTGATACCAAGAATAAGCGGGAGCATTTCTAAAAGAATAAGAAATATAATGCATATCTCCTGTTGAGGGGCTAGCGGTTAAAAGTAAAGAAAGGCATAAAAATATGGCAATAGTCTTTATTATAGGGTCAAATATTGGATTTAATATAACCTGAAACAATAATAGAAAAATAAGCCATGTGCTAATATAAAGTGGACCAAACGCAATCACAACTGCTTGAAGAAAACTCGGAGGTTTCTCAAGTTCAATCGAACCATATGGAGATCTCTTAGACTTTTCATTTCGCCATTTAACCTCAAAATGGTCTGGTAATCTTCCTACAACTAAACTCATTATATAATGGCTTATTTCATGGAAAATGACACCAATAAAAAATAACCGTATGGCTATTGGCTTGAATGGTCCTGCTCTATCACTTAAGAAAAAACTTGACAATATAAGAGATATTATGAGTATGGCGAGAAATATCAACGGCTCTTGAATCATGAAAAATAATAGAATCAAAACAATTTAAAGAAAAAATTATAAAAATTCTGAATCAAAATTGTTCCTTTAAATAAGATCGCACAATTTGCATTTCAATTAGTAATTATTATATTATTATCTTAAAAATATGATTTTTATGGAGAGAGGGCGGTAAATTTTGATATTTTACCATCTGATGTTGAAATCCTTAAATTAATGAAACTTATTCCAAAAAAGAACAATATGATTTTTGAAAGATCTTTAATAAGAAATTTACCCTGGCAAAATTAGCACAAAATTAATTAATTCATAGGATGGGCCTAATGCTTTTCACATTGACAAAAATGTCACTGATTGATGAAATGAAAAAATTGCATCACTTTTTGATTCACCCAAAATATCACCCCTTAAAAATTAAGAGAAGAACGCGTCTTCTCATAAAAAAAATTTTGAGGATAAAGTTTAAAAAGCAAACTCCGTCCTTATACTCTTTAGAGAATTAAAAAAAATAGTGATCAAAACATTGGCAACGTATAAAACACTTCAAGAAAGTGCGCTATCTCCTAATTATTCACATTTGGAATGTGATATCTGTCGTTCGGCAGATATTGTAGATACTAAAGGAGGGTATGTGTGCAGAGAATGTGGAATCGTTTTAGAGATCCAAAAATTACAATACGATCGACCGTATAATGAAGATATCATTCAATACGCAAAAGGTTTAGGAATAACTCAGATTGGAACAAAACGAGAACGTGGCATTTCACCAAATTCTATGGAATTACATAGGTTAAACAAATATAATTCGATAATTGATAACGAAAAAGCAGTTATTGAGAAAGCTCGAGTTGAAATTTCAAGAATATTCAATTGCCTAAGTTTAAATGAATACAATTCCATAAAGAAAATGGCATTAGATAAGTTTAAGATAATCAGAAACAGATTAAGGCCAGGATCCAAATACAGAAACATTGAAAAATTGTCTTCGATTATAATTTATTTGTGTTTAAAGCTCAGAAATGTCTCTATTAATCCACATGAGCTAATAGATATCTCTTTAATCAATAAGAAGGAGTTTAATGATTTTATATTGCAACTTCAGAGATATATACCTGAATACGCAGAACGTAATAGGCAGGATTATATCCTTCAAAGAGTTCTCGAAATTTCCGAACATTTTGAGTTAGGTGTACCATTTTATTTTCTTGCTAAAAAAATCTTATATAGGTTGTGGAGCGGAATTAAGAATACAACTGATAATGCTTTAGCAGGGTTGGTAAGTTCAATTTCACTGCTGTGTTCTGATAATGGAAATGCAACTGTTAGTGGAATCTGCAATAGGTTAGGAATTAGAATGTCAACTATACAATCACAGGTAAAAAGTAAGGTATTTGATAGATTTAAAGTAGACGGTTTTATCAGTTTAATTAAATCCTCTGATTTACTTGTAAAAATAATGAAAAAATTAGGTTTATTAGAATCAGAAGAAGAAAAAGCTGCAATAGAAAATCAGTATGAAATTATCCTCGGAAATGCTGCTGAAGTGTTTAATCTGCACAATAATCTTGATTACTACTATTTTGCTGTAAAAGGAGAAAAATGTTCTCCTATGATGATCACACTCAAGATTAATGAATTCCCTTTAAATTTTGAAAAATCTCCAAAAGTAAAGGGCGATATTTTACTTGATTTTGAGATATATAAGTATTATTCTTGTAAAGATCCTCCCATAATAAATGCTTGATATATTCTTTCTTACCAAATTATACCAAACACTATTTTTTTTTCTCTCTAATCTTTATGCCAATGTGAAGTTTATTGATTTTTTATTTAAATATTTCTATTCTAATTTACAGTGTAACAATCAAGAGTTATCTTATGATGCTATATGAAGTTAAAAAAATACACGTCTGCTTGTATTATATTAATAATTTTTAGTTTTAGTGGTTTAATCTTACAAGATTTTCATAACATAAATAGCTACTCTAATACCAATAACAATGCATATACCCCTCAATTTCCACAATCATCTTCAAATAGAGAGATTATTGATTCAATGTTTAATTATAAAGTATTTGAGTATTATGACCTTGGTTATTTTAATCAGATTTATGAATCTTCATTGCAGGCAACATATTATGCCTTATTCATTCTTGAAGCCATAGGAAAGCTAGGTCAGATTAATCAAACTGAAATAATAAATTATATTATGTCTCATTATGAGCCAAGTTCACATAGATTCATGGATTCGTTAGCTTATCGATATTTGGATACAGATTTTTCTCAGTTTTATTACCCTCTAAGCACAGTATTAGAGGTTACATGTTATGCCATACTTTCCTTAGATATATTAAATTCCTTGCATCTAATAGATTCCCAAGAAATGATTGATTTTATCTGGAGTTGCTATAATCAGATTTCAAGTGGATTTATCGGGCAACCGTACGATTCCGGGTTAGAAGATGGATTTAAGGTTGCGACATCAGATAACACATACTTTGCTGTTCAAACACTTGATTTACTTATGAACGATTGGTTGGGATATTCAACTCAAAAAGATAAAATCATTCAATTTGTTAATAATTTACAATTAACTGGAGGGGGTTTTATAAATGATGAAAATACTGCCATTGACACATTAAATCCTCTTTTTGAACCGAATTTATTAGCTTCATATTATTGTATAAAAACCTTACAAATCTTTGGAATGGAAGGAAGCATACGAATTTCAGATTTCAACCAATTCCTCAATGATTTATATGATTTGAATCAAAATTATTTCCGAATTTCTCAATGGGATTATGGTGTAAACTATACAAACATAGTCGCAACGGCGGTAGGATTGGAACTTTCAGATATTACTAACTACGGAAATATAGATAGAAATGCTACATTATCATTTATTTTAGAAAATCGAAACTTATTTGGAAATTGGGATCAATCAACTACAGTAAACCATCATGAGCTCATTGATGCCTTTCAGATTATCCGTTCATTAAAGAATGTTCAAGAACTATCACAGTTAACATTAGAAGATAAAAACCAAATCGGAAATGCTACACAGCTTTATTACCAAAATAATGGTTATTCTCATCTTTCAAACGATTATACTTCTATAAATCTTATTCATACACTCATAAGTTCTTTCAACTTATTTGATAGAACATCAGAATTAAATGTTCAAGCATTCTACGCCCAAATAAAAGATTCTTATATTCAGACATTTACTCAACCATTTGCCAATTCTTTTGCAGGATATTTAATAAAATCTCCTGATTTTGTTGGATTGCGTTCTCATCCTATTGAGTACTACACTACAGGGAATAAAGATTACATTGATAAGATATCTCAACTGTATTCACATAAGTCTACTTTCTTAGCATTAAAATCACTGAAAACATTATTTAAATTAGATGATTTCGCTTTGGAGTTTGATCTATTAAACCTTGTTAATGATATTTTAGCTACGCAATTTTTGAATGATACCTATTATGAGCTTTTTGGGGCATTTACACCGTTATGGTTTTACCAAGAAAATCGTTCTGAATATTTGAGTAAAAAGATCTTCTTTGAATATTCATATTATGCAATACGGTGCTTAGAACTTCTAGCTGAAGAATTAGAGTTAGGAAGTATAACTGGCCTAGGTTTCGATACAACTGCACTATACAATTATATTGATAGAAATATTATCGAGACTCCTACAATGCTTTATTTCAATCCGAGATATACAAATAATGTTGAGACGATTTTAAAGAATACCTATTTTATGATCTATATTTTGCAGGCAATTAATTTATTTAATAGAGATAGTCAGAAAATCAAGAATTTTGTAATTTCTAGTTTGGATTACACCAATATTGAAAATGTGTATTATAGCTATAAAATCTCAAAGATCTTGGATTTAGATATCGCATTTGATATAAATTTAGTTCAAGAATTGGTTCAAGTTATCTATTCTGAGGAATTTCATGAATTTTATCTCACACCAAATCAGGAGGTTATAGATCAAGAAATATTTTTGTGGGTCTGTGATATGGCTCGAAATAGTAATATCGGAATTGAGGCTCATTACTCGAATAATGTGCCTTTAGGCGGTGTAAATCGAATGCATGCGTCTCTCTATAATCTTATAATAAGAGATTTTGGCACATATATCAGCTTTAAATTTGAAAGCGATCAAATCGGCACGTATGTATTTACTAAATTACCAAACAATACTTATGTAGCAGATATTCCAAATCCAATAAGTTCTATGAGTTATCCTGAAATTTCAGGAATTTTATGTGCATATGAAGGACAACAGAAAAAAGCAGAATGTCCCATATCGTTTTCTACTACATATGAGTTAAATTATGAGATTAAAATAGAAAAAACGCCAACCTCAATACTATTTTCAGTAAATAGCTCAATAATATCTAATGAAAAATATTATCCATTAACAGTTGGAGAAGCATATGTTCATATCATTAAAAATGGAAAAATTATAGAGACCAAGCAGTTCTCACTTCGAAATTCCAGCGAAGATTATAGTATATTTACCCTCACCTACACTCTACCAGATAAAGGAGTTTATGAATTTGAGTTATATCTTGATGATGGAATACAAGACACTCCCATTCTAATACAGAAAATTACATTTTCAGGCAATCAAAATAATATGCAACAGATCATGAGTGCAATTCCACTGACAATTGTATTAATATCCGTCCCTGGATGCGTGATCATCGTCTCATCAAGACAGATAAAAAGAACTCGAAAAGAATTAAAATAAAATATACTCAAATCTTTTCTTTTTATTTTATTAAAAAATTAAGTGGTTGATGCCCCTAACTTCAAATTCTAACAACTCTGAAAAAAAAAAAAAAGTAGTAATTTTAATTAAATATTTTTATTTCCACTTTTTGCGTCTCAAATAAGTTATCACAGATAATACCCCTGTTGTTCCTAATACGATTAAACCTACCATAAATAAATCTGGTAATGGAATACCAGGGGGGGAACTAGTTGTAAATGTCCACGTTGAAGATTGAGTTGTACTTAACCCATCATCAGCTATAACGTACCATGAATATTTCGTACCAGGTGAGAGTCCCGACCAGTCTACTGAAGCTGTACCAGTTCCACCTGTAATAATGATTGAGTCTATTAAACTATCATCTGAAGCATCATAAAATGATACGGTCAAATCATCCCCATCGTTATCAAATACATCCACACTTAATGTAGGGTTGTAACCAATATTGCTAGCCCCATCATTAGGAGTTGGATTTGTTGGAACATTGGGCGCGTAATTTGTAGTAAATGCCCATGTAGCAGATTGAGTCGTATTTAACCCATCATCAGATATTACATACCATGAATAAGTCGTACCACTTGAGAGTCCCGACCAGGTTACAGAAGCGTCACCGGTACCCCCTAAAACACCATCAGTATCAATTATACTATCATCTGAAGCATCATAAAATGACACGGTCAAATCATCTCCATCGATATCAAATACACTCACGCTTAATGTAGGGCTGTAATTAATATCAGTAGCCAAATGATTAGGAGTTGGATTTGTGGGAGCATTGGGAGCGTAATTTGTAGTAAAGGACCAAGGATCATATTGTAATACAGTTAATCCATCATCAGCTTTTACATACCATGAATAGGTCGTACCACTTGAGAGTCCCGACCAAATTACTGTAGCTGTACCAACTCCACCAACAATATAATCCCATCCAATCAGAGCATCTGTAGCATCATTATAAAACGACACGTTCAAGTTATCCCCTTCTAAATCATTTACATTTACACTTAATATAGGGCTATAGATAATATCCGTAGCTCCATCTTCAGGAGTTGGATCGGAGATAGCCCCAATCTTTTGCATATAAATGAGCTTAACATAAGGTGGAATACTATTTGCATACGAAGTATAACAAGTTGCATAACCTGTAGGATTTAAGTTATGAGCATGAGCAGCTGGACCTGCATGTGTGGTGTCTAGAACCCAATTCGGTGCCACATCACAAAAAGTACCGATCCCCCCAGGTGCAGTTTCTTGTGAGGAACCCCGCATATTATAGGTGTGTGCATGTGTCATAGGATCAGTAGGAATAGAGTGTGTATGTTGGGGAACCTCTCTATAGATATGTTGATGAGTGGCAGACCCACCAACACTTCCAGGTTGTTCTCCATCTGTTACACCTCTTGGAAATCTATTAAGCATGTCAGGAGTATTATTTGTTCCATTGCATTGATTCCAACCTGCGGGTATGTTCGCTATTGAATCTCCCCACATACTAATAACTCCCATCGGTAATGCATTGGTTACTACTGTATTCATTATGAACGCAACCTCGAAATAGGGGGGTAAATTGTCTGTATTCTCAGTTGTACAAATCGCTTGTCCAACGTAGGGTACAGAATGTGTGTGAACTACATCTTCAGAACTAGTTAGGCCAGTTGTAATTCTATAAGAAGTAGGGTTTAATATCAGAGCACCTACTGTCCTGGCCAACCCACCATCCATGTCATGGTTATGAGAGGCATCAGCAGAATCAATAGAATGGCGATGACTAGGAATTTCCGTATATGTATGATTATGGGCTACAGTTCCACCTAATGTCCCAGGATCATCTCCTGGAGGGGCTCCCCGAATGAACCTATCTCGAAGATCAGGAGTTCCGTGGAATCCATCACAAATTGCCCAATCTGCAGGAATGTTATTTATGTCACCTGCCCACATTACAATCACCCCAACAGGAATAACAGGATCATTTGTCTCCTTCTCGATAAATGCCAACTCGTAATAGGGTGGGATGAGGTTTTCTTGTTCAGACATATAAAGAAGGCCTGTTCCACCTGTATAGGTGGTATAACCACCATGATTATGCGGTGTAGCTGTAGTACCAGTGGTGGTAGAATATATACTATAACCGTCGTATGGAATGGACGGCCAAGGCTGGCCTCTAGTATAGTAAACATTTGGTCTCATATAGGTATGGTAGTGCGAAGCGCTTGTCGTACCAGTTACACCATGATCGTGGTAAGGAACTGTATTGTAAGTATGATTATGTGATGTACTACCACCTGTGGATCCAGGTAATTCTGCACTATCAGTGCTATAAACAAAAAGATTAGTTGTATTTATTGTGCCACTGGTACCATCACACAGTTTCCACCCAGCTGGGATTGTATTTAAGGGTCCAGCCCACAATGCAATTATGCCAGTGGGATCATATTCTGTACTAGTTCTTAGATTATTGATTTGGTTTTTACGAATAGATCCAGGATTCATCTGGAAGGTAAGGGTAAAGATTAGGGTACAAAGTATTATTGCGCTTAGAAATTTTATATAATTTTTTTGATTTTTATACATTGGAAAAACACCTTTCATTTTTATTAAATTAGATTTGCCTAAAAAATATATGAACCAAAGCTTATAAATGTTACAAAAATGTTCAAAAAATAATAAGTGTTACAAATTAAAATTCTCGAAGATAAATTCCAGATTATTAAATTGGAGATATGAAGATCCCTGTAATAGTGTATATGATTGCAATAGTAGTATTAAGTTTTCGAAATCCTTGATGATGGAATTCAAGACACTCCTATTCTAATACAGAGTATTACGTTTACTGATAATCAAAATAATATGGAACAAGTTATGTCTGCAATTTCACTAACAATTGTATTAATATCTGTATCTGGATGTGTGATCATTGTCTCATCAAGACAAATAAAAAGATCTCGGAAAGAATTAAAATAAAATACTCTCAAATTTTTTCTTTTTATTTTACAAGAAGATTCAGTAGTTGATGACTCTAACTTCAAATTCTGGCAACTCTGAAAAAAAAAGTAAAGTAGCACATCAGAACACTATCCAATTGTTACATCATATTATCAATTACTTAACAGAATTTGAAAATCATTACGGAAAAAAATTTAATGTGTCCAAATTAGCTGGATTGTTAGGGCTCTCTAATGGAGAAATTGATGAAATAGTCTCTTTATTATTGAATTTTCAAGAAATATTTACAGGTGTCTTTAAAAACTATAAATTAAAGAAAATCAGGGCAGGAAATCAATTGTATTTAATCTGTATTAAGAAAGAATGGATGGCCTCAAAAGAAATAGAAATTCCTGAAATTGTCAGATTTTCCACCTCACAGCTTAAATTATTTAATGATATTATTTATGTATTTAAATTTGTTAAAAGAGGTAAGGGATTTGATGTATCTAAGAATGGCTCTGACCTCCTAACTAATATTAGACGGCTAAGAACAGAGCATCCATGTTTATTTACATCACATGATTACGGAATTATTTACCCCTCTGAATTTGGATTAAAATTAGGGGAATTAATCATCTCTTACAACAAAAGTAATAAGGAAATCAAGGAATTAACGGTAGATAATTGTATAATTGAGGTTCTAAAAGATGGGTGAAATAAAAGAAGATATTGCAGAAAATTCCTCGATTTTGAATTCACATAAACTTGAAGTTAGAGAATACCAAGTAAAGATTGCTGAAGAATGTATAACCAAGAATTCATTGGTCGTGTTGCCTACTGGTCTTGGAAAGACTATAATTGCCGTATTAGTCGCAAGGAAGATATTGGAATTATTCCCCCCGAATAGTAAGATAATCGTACTTGCTCCGACAAGACCATTAATAAACCAACATTATGAGACTTTTGTGAGATATTTAAAGATACCTGAGGAAAAATTCGCAATTCTAACAGGTAAAATTCTTCCTGAAAAAAGAATTGATATTTTTAATCATCATCAAATCCTTTTTTACACTCCACAGACTTTAAGAAATGATTTAGTAAACAAAAAGTATACATTACAAAATACTGCACTTGTCATTTTTGATGAGGCTCATCACGCCTCTGGAGATTATGCTTATACTCTAATTTCCGATGAGTATATCGATCACAATCCAGATGGTATCACACTTGGATTAACTGCATCACCAGGAGCATCAAAGAAAAAAATTATTGAATTATGTAAAAACTTGCATATTCCAACAAAAAATATTCATATTAGGACTCGAAAGGATGAAGATGTTAAAACATACCTTAAACCGATGGATATCTACAAAATAGGAGTCGACCTAACAAGTTTGATGGAGGATGTGTACCAAATAATTACGCTTGTATTAGAGGAACGTCTACATTACCTCTCTCAAATGAATTTCCTAGAAGCGAAAGGCGAACATTTACATACAAAGGTGATTCGAAAAGATTTGCTTAAATTGAATGGTGAGTTAGTAAATATTCTAAAAAGCAATGGAGATAAAACAGGAGTGTACAGTGCGCTCTCTATAAATGCTCAAGGGCTTATTTTATACCATATGCTAGAATTGGTAGAACAGCAGGGATTAGATGTTCTATTAAATTATTTAGAAAAGCTTAACAAAGACGCAAAAAAGAAAAGTAGTTCAAAAGCAACGAAAATTTTAGTCTCAGATGGTCGTATCCATAGAATATATTTAGAACTAAAGAAAAATCTAGAATTTTCTCCTGAGAACTTAATTCATCCTAAATATCAAGTTCTGATTAAAATTATTCTAGACGAAATACGCAATAATCCATCATCACGAATTTTGGTATTTGTGAAACTAAGGAACTCTGTTAAGAACATAACCAAGAAATTAAAAGAAATTTCTTTAATTAAACCGGTTCGATTTGTAGGACAAGCAACCAAATCGGAAGATGATAAGGGTCTATCTCAAACACGTCAAATAGAGATTTTAGATCAATTTAAAGATGGTCAATATAATGTGCTTGTGTCTACGAATGTAGGTGAAGAGGGTTTAGACATCGCAGAGTGCGATTTGGTCATATTCTATGATGTTGTTGCTTCAGAGATTAGATTAATACAACGCAAAGGGAGAACTGCTCGTCATCGCGAAGGAAAAGTCGTCATATTATACGGTAAAGGGACTCGAGATGAGATATATTTGAAAATTACGTTGAATAAATTAAAAAGAATGAATGTAAACTTAAGGAACCCTCAACAATTAAAAGATTCCTATAATATTCAAGATTATAAAAAAGATAAAGTGCTTATACCTGATCATTCTACTTCTGGTGATGAGATGGAAATTAGAACAGTAATTCCATTAGATAAATCAAATCCAAAGAGAATTGTAAAAAAGCAATATCAATCAAGGCTTCAGAAATTCATTGATGTGAAACAAGAAGAGATTATAAGTCCTATTAAAATAAGTAAATTTATCCCAATGAAATTTGGGCTGAGAAAAAAACTTCAGAATGAAAGAATCTCATTTGATATAGCAGAATCTGACCTTCATATTGTTGTTCATAATAAAGTGCTCATCCAAATTTATAATCCAGAAGGAATCGATTTTGATGAATTGCTTGCTGAAATAAATGATTTTAGGCAGATTTCTTCACTTGTTATCATAACATTAGATTTTATCGACTTTAGAGAGAAAATAGAGGGTGAAAAAAGAATTCTAAAACGTAAGATTCATGAATTTGCGAAAGAACATAATTTTCAAGCTATTGCAATTGATAATGAAGAAGAGCTATATTTTATTGTGAAAAATATTGTAGAAAGTCCGTATAGGGAGTGATAGAGAATGGAAGAGATTGCGTGGAAAACAGATAAGACTCCATATTTAGTGTTCCCATGTTCGAAATGTAAACAATACACCTATGCAAAAACTACGCGAAAAACTAAAAAATGTACTCGATGCGGTAGGTCGCATATTGTAAGTAAAATTCTGAGTATTGGAGAAATTGTAAACGGCATTTCAGTAGCTGTAGAATTAGTAAAAAAAAGACAAGATGAGTTAGCAATTAAAGAATTAGGTACTTCACCTGAATTTAGAACTATCAATGATTTTGCAATACTAAAATCAGTTAAGGGTAAAAGTCATAAAAAAGAAATTTTAGATAAAGAAGATAATGAGGAACAATACTACTCTAAATTCAAGCACATACTTATTGAGTTATCCAATATGTATTCGAAGTTTCCCTTCTATATTCTTGAAATGATGGCTGAAAATTATAACATCCCAAGCTCTGAAGTTAAACTGCTGGCAAACACTTTTCAGAAGCAGGGAATATTAATTAAGTTAGATGATAACTTGTATCAGGTAAACATTGAATAAAGGAAAAAAACCTAAAATGTTAAATATTCCCCCGTTGTAGTACGAATAAGAGGATGATAATGCAACTTAAAGAAATAGCAAAGGATGTATATGCCTGCTTACAGGAGGATAGGGGATTAGGTTGGAATAATGCTGGGTTTGTGAATCTTGGTGGTGGATTAGCTATTGATACGTTTTATGATTTGAATCTTACAATGCAGATGATCGAGCTCTATAAAACGGTATCACCTATACCAGCAGGACGACTCGTGAATACCCATCACAATGGCGATCACACTTGGGGTAATCAACTTTTCCAAGATTCTGAGATTATTGCACATCGCCTGTGTGCTAAAGAAATGGAAAAAGAAAAAGAGCGTGATTCTCCTGGGACATTCCAAAAATGGATACAAAATCCTGAGGTGTTTCCACCAGGAATGAAACAATTTGTAATGGCATTAAGTCAGTTTGACTTTTCAGGAATTGAGCTTACGTTGCCAAATCATTTAATCGAAGATAGACTTGATCTTGAACTTGATGGTTATCCCTGCCAACTTATTTATGTTGGCCCGGCACACACTTCTAGTGATCTAATTGTGTATCTCCCCGAACATAGAGTCATCTTTGCGGGCGATATTGTCTTCTGTAAATGCACACCAATCGGTTGGGAAGGCACGCATGCTAAGTGGATTGAAGCATTAGATCTTGTGTGCTCCTTTGAGCCCGAGGTTATTGTACCGGGGCATGGTCCTCTCTGTGGTATTGATGAAGTGGAGGAGTTACGGGCGTATTTCGAGTTTGTATATTCTGAGGCCAAGCGTTTCTTTAATGAGGGACTTGATCCTCTCGAGGCATCGAAGAAGATCAATCTCGGACCTTATGCTGATTGGACGGTGCCAGAGCGATTATTCTTTAATGTTAACAGAGCCTATCGAGAGTTCCGAAATGTAGAACCCTGGGATGCACCCTTCGACGCATTAGACCTTTTCTATAAATGCAATGAATTACGGATTCACTGGGATGGAATTTAATGTAGACTCTTGATTAATATTTCTAAATTTCTTTCTTAATATGTTTATTATAATTCTTGTAATGAATCTATAAATTCATTTCTTAAGATAGCTTGATAAATAGGATGTCTTTTTTTGAATGGAATTTTTTCATGGCCATAATAAATATAATCTGTAGGCTTGTAAAATTTAGAGAAGGGAATTATAATCTTATTGAAATTGAGAGGTTCCTCTAGCTCAATCTCTTGATCAAGTGTTTCTTGAATTTTTTTACCAATTGATTTAGAACTCATGGTATCCTCACAAAATCAATATTATTATATTACAGTATGATATCGAAATTATTTAAAGAAAAATCCCTTTGGAATAACTTTAGGGTTTTTAGGTCAATCACTATTTTTGATAAAAATGTAAAATTTTAAATAGCTCGAAAGAACTATCATCTTCACCGAAATCTAATTAAAAATACATAAATATATAATTAGAATAATTGAGGTGGTATTCAAAATGTTAGTCCTTATGCGAGTGTATTATCCCCCTAATCAGGGTAGTAAGGTAGGAGAAAAGTTTATTGAATGGATGAAAGATCATCCTCCAGACCCATCAATATCTAAGGTTCTTTCTATTGGGGTCGGATCAACTGAATCAGGAGATATTATGGTTATAGGGATAAGTGAAGTTGTTAAAGGAAAAGAGAATGAAGCTATGGAGCGAGCTGCTCAGCAAAATTTCTTTCTCGCAAATGAAGTTGAGGGATTCAAATATAAAAATGAACTAATTATGGACTACACCGAAGCATATAAGATAATAAGAATGACAGCTCCTAAAGTTTAAGAAATAAATTTAATTTTTTTTTATTTTTACTCTGTTTCTCCTCAATGTAGTGGTAAATTTATCATAAATAGTGGTAAATTGATCATCTTCAAATATTTATTTATTTTCATCTTGCTCCCTTAATTTTTTAAGATAAAGCTTCATGAAATATCGTTCGCTATTACAGAACTCTAGTTTTTGCTTTTTGGAAAGGTTAAAGCAATTCAATAAAATTGCATGGATTTTCTTAAGGGTAGTTAGATTCTCATCGCACAATTCTTCAATATTCTCATCTATTAATTCAATAGATTTCTTTTTTTGGCTTAATAGATTTCTTGATGGTGATTCTGTTCTTTGAATTTTACTATAAATTTCTTTTTTACTCTTAGAATTCATTGTTTTTTATCTTTTTTTATGATTTTCTTACATAAATTTATCCCTAATCCCGTCTTTTGGTTTAGAACGTAAGGATTCTCTTTCTTCACTTGAGTAGCGGTATGATACCCCGCATTATACAAGATTCGTGCTCTCACCCGCGCAACATCATTTAATCGTAGTACAAGATCGAATAGTTCTTCTCGAATTCCGTAATGCAATCGTATCTTTAATGTCTCGGACATCTCAGCCACTTTTGTCAACTTCTCTTGTAAATCAAAACCGTGTGTACTCAAGTTTCTCGCAATAATTCCAATAAATGTAATTATCCGTTCTAGATTATCTCTAACAGAAAAGAGGTCCCCTGCCATGATTTTGTATTTCTCTAATATTTGGTCAATCGGTTCCTCATCTGCCCACTCTAAAATTGGCTGGAGCATTTTATAATCTTTTACACGAAATTCTGATTTTAGAATATCAAACGATTCTTTAATTAGATCTTGAAAATTATTAATTTCAATATTTTCAAGCTTATATCGGATTATTACACCAGAGACTGGATAAAGATACAATCTTATTATCAATTTTCCAAATTGAGAGCATTTAATTATTCCCTCATCGTCTTTCTTGATTAAACCTTTTTCGAATAAATATGAAAGAATATATTGATTCTTAACAGACTTAGGGATGATGGAATCAACATATTTTTGAAAGTTGATATCGGGTAGTTGGATCAAATACAATAGAAATGAGGTTATATGATCGCAGAATTCAAAGGAAAACTCATCATATACAAAATTATCGGATATCTTATTCTGAAATCCGCAAGTACAATGAATTCCTGTTTCAATATCAAACTGACAAAAGTAGACCCCATAAGAAGTCTTTACATAGCCAGAGATATTAGATTCATTGAATTTAGTTAGTTTTATAGAAAAATTGCTCTCTTCTAACAATTTTACCTTCTTTGCATCGGCATGAAGTTTTAAAATATTAATTGGAGTAATTTCTTTTATCATTAATAGCTGTTCAATAGGAATCTTCTGCTCTTTCATTCTGTGTTTTATCCCATACCAAAAGTATGTCTTTTCGAAGAATTGTTTTAGCTTCTCAAGTGTTATTTTCTTTTCTTCATAAATTCTCAACAACACCTGTTCTTTAAGTGTATTAATTTTATTTAACACTGAAGTTAAATCATTATATCTCGGTATTAATTTTCCTTTAAGAGCCTGATTTTCAAAGAAATGATCCTCAACCCACATTTTTTCTTCTATATTTTGGGTTAAAATTATCCCATATCCGACTGAATCAAGCCCAGGGCGACCGGCTCTCCCTAAAATTTGGAATACTTCATTTGCAGAAAATGGTTTAAAGTACGAAAATCCATCCCCATTTTCATGATACCCAGAGAAATTTTTGATATTATGACCAGATGTAATATATTTCTTAAAGTCCTTTAAAATAACTACACGGGCGGGTGTGTTTATACCGGCTGATAATGTTGTGGTACAACTAATCACTTTAATAATTCGTTTTTTGAAATTATCCTCTATTAGTTTTCTTTCCTTTGGAAGCAATCCGGCATGATGGAATGCGATTCCTGATTTAATAACCTTCTGCAAATCACGATGTCCACCCTTAATGGAGCTTAATCTTTTTTCCAATGATTTGCATACATTTGACTCATTATCTTCTAGAAACTTCTTTACAAGGTTTTTGAGATTTTCAGCTGATCGCTGTGCCCCTTTTCGCCTATTAACAAAAATAAGCACTTGCCCATTTTTTTTTAAAGTAAATTTCACAAGTCTCTTAATGGCAGAATCCTTATTTTGCGTGACTTCAATTTTAAAATGGAGTGGTACAGGGCGATCATCCGATTTAATCAAGGTCGTTTTGTTTCCTAATGAAGATAACCAAGAATTGAAGAATTCTGGATTTGCAATTGTTGCTGATAAGCCGATTATTTGTGGATTATGTAAAAATTCATTTAACCGGACAATTAAGGATTCTAATCTTGGTCCTCTTTCTGATTCGCTGAGAATATGAACCTCATCAATAATGACAGTGGAAATCTCAAAAATCCACTCTTTATCATAGAAATTCCTTAGTATTGAATCCATCTTTTCATAGGTAGTTACAATGAGATCTGCTTTTTCCAACTTAGAATCATCAACATCATAATCCCCAATCGATAACTCAACTTTTATTCCAAATCGGCTATAGCCTTTTTTAAAGTGAAAGTATTTTTCTGTGGCCAGTGCTTTATACGGAACTAAATAGATTGATTTGCCAAATTTTTGAAATAAATTATTAATAGCACATACTTCCCCAATTAATGTCTTTCCACTTCCAGAGGGAGCACATACCAAAAATGATTTCCTGAAAAATAGACCTTGTTTGATCGCATCTTTTTGAATTTCGCGTAATTGAAATATCCTTCCCTCGAAAAGCACACGTAGAATGCGCTTATCAAAAATGAATTTAAATATTTCCTTATCAAGATTATTATCCATATTTTTTCTTTTAATTTTATCTGTAAAATCTGTTAACGTCATTAGTTAACACCTATATTAATATGGGTTTGTCCATTTTTTCATTAATTGGGCAAAGGTTTGCGAATCCCGGGAAATCTCTATACTCTTAATAACTCCTATATTTCTTACTTTTAATTCTGAATTAAGAAAACAAATTAGAGCATGTATTGGCTCTCCGTGTAGATGAATGTGTGGAAAATAAATATTTGAATTTGGTTGATTTAAAATATTATACTCAACGCCAAGAACTATTATTTTTTTACAGAATGGACAGATAACTTTTTGAGCCTTTTGTTTGACTTCCTTAACATCCCTAATTTTACCAAAAACGACGACGATTATTTATCACTCCATTTTGCTAATAAATATAGTACAAAATGACTTAATATAAAGGAAAAAAGCGTAATAAAAAGTTGATTTTGAATTTTTTTCTTTAAATATTAGTAATTTATTTTCAAATGATACGCATGACGGATGCGCAAAATAGTCTTTTGCATAAAAAAAGAGATTTAAAATTTTACTATGAAATGGCACAAGAGGCATTTCAAGCAAATGATGTCAATGAAGCGTTAAAAATATCTCAAAATGCTTTGCAAATTGCCCAATCTCAAAACGAGTCTAAATGGGTTCAAATATTTGACTCTTTCAATTCCCAATTACACCAAAAAGTTCCCTTATTAGCTTCTAGCCCTATCAAGGAGAATCTTACTGGTATAAAGGGGATTGGAGTGAAAGTAGCTGAAAGACTAATTAATGCTGGAATTAAAACAATAAATGACTTAGCACATACTTCTGTACAAAAATTGGCGTCACTCGAAGGAATAGGAAAGGCAACCGCTCAAAGATTTATTGACAGTGCGAAAGAACGATTACATATGAAGAAATTAAATGGATTCTCAGGAAGATCGCAAATTAAGTTAGGAGATTCATTTAATTCCAAAAAGAGTTTCAAAGAATCTAAGCAAGTTGATTTAGATTACTCTGAATCTATAAAAATTAATTCCCATGAAAGAATGCCAAATTATATATTGACATTAAGTCCTTCCACGCCAATCGTGGTTGATGGTTCAAATATAGCATGGATGGGTGGTGATAAAAAGAAAGGAGATATCCCAGAATTAAAATATTTAATCGAATTAAGGGAATACTTAATAAACATCGGATTTAAAGAGATTACTATATTTTGCGACTTTGGGTTACCATATATAATTGACGAACGTAAAAAATTAGAGGATTTGATACAGAAGAAAATTATTTACCGAGCCCTGAAAGAAGGAAAAGAAGTAGATGATCATTATGTTCTTCAGTATGCTAAGAAAGTAAATGGTTATTTCATTGTTGAGTCTGAAAAATATAGTAATTGGTTTAATAGGGGATATGATGAAGATTGGATTAAGGAAAGAAGAATAACAGCACGATATGTGAAAGGCGAATTTCTATTAAAACCTATAATTGAAATCACTGAAGACTTTAAAGACCTTAAAAGTGAGTCCATAAAAGTTGATAAAAATGTCGATTACGAAGAAATTCACGAAATTGATATTCCTGAAAAAATTCATGAGAATAATCCTCCAAAATCATTCCCTTGGTTTGATGGAAAGTACAATTATTCACGATTAGGAAAGAGTTATCCCAGAGGACAAGGATTAAAGATTATTGAACAAGATGAGGACTTCAATGAGAGTGATATAGAAGAAATTTCCAATGATCTAGAAGAAATCTCTGGTGATATAAAGGATGACGTAAAACAAGATTCTGCTGATGGAAGTCTTGCTATACAATCTGAAATCCTACGTCAAAAAAATTTTGAATTAATTGAACGTGCTAAAGTTTCCAAAAAAATCTTGAATCATTCTCAAATAAAAGATATAACCACAGAAATCTCAAAGGAACTAGAATTATCTGAATTTTTCATTGTTAAACCTATACAAGAATTAAGAACAATACTTACAGGTATCGATCTTTTAGCAATACGACTCACAAAAGTACATGAATTCCTAGATTTAATATTTATTGTTCCAATTAAAATCTGTATGCTTACAGAGTCTCTCATCGTTTCGGATACTACTATGAGGTATCATTCAGTAGAAAATATTCCTGAAAACGACTATCATCTAGAGAAGTTGTTACAATCATATCTACAAGCACTCTCTAATTGTGGACAGTTAGTTTATGAAGATATTGGAAAGGAAGGAGCGCTATTTAGATATATAACAAAATATTTACACTTAGATATTTCACTCGAAAAAACTTTTACTCATAAAAATCTCTTTTTTCGCTCAGGACCACTTCAGTTTAAAATTTTAGCCGAGCCGATTTTAGTGAGCCAAAGCAAAGTAGGATTTACAGAAAAACTCATTCCGTTTGCGTATCAAAAAAATTCAAACATCCACGTAGTAGAGATATTTCATTTATCCGATCTTTTGCAATATCTTGATCAGAAATATTTTCTTGTTGAGACTTATAGCAAGAAGGAGAGCTCACTTGCGTTATACTGCAAAGCATCAAACAAATTTATGGAAGATTTAAGAAGAATTTCTGCTCCCTTTATGATCTATGGGGTGATCTTTTTGTTTATCTTTTTATTTCAGGAAGATTTCTTATTATTCTGGTTGGTCAATTTAGGTTATGGAGTAATTGCGTTTTATACCTTGATAGTTGGATATCTCTATATAAGATTTTATCAACATAAAGTAGGACTTCAGAAAGAGTTTTCAACCCCATATTTTAAGAAAACATTCGATTTTGATGATACTGACCTTATACTAATAAGGGAAGAGTTGAGTAAACCGTTTATGGCACAATTTACATACGAAATGCTAGGTAAAAATCCTAATTCGAAGGTTATTTCGGAACTTGAAAAGTATAATGCTGAAACATATCTTAAAACGAAAGAAAAAGAGAAAAAAGAAAGGGAGAACAATTCAATTTCGAAATTATTTGAACCAAAAACCCAACCTAAAAATTCAGAACTTAAGAACAAATTAGTAGAGAAATATAGCTCATTTTTGGAGGATTAACAAATGAAAGTTATGAAAAATCATATATTTAGAATAGCTTTTATGATAGGATTAATTTTTCTATTCTTCTCTGTATTCTTGGAGTGGTATTGTTTTCAAATTTTTGATTTAGACAATGAGCTTATTGTTTCATGGAACTATAATCTATTTTTCGGGTGGATGACCCCATTTTCTGGTGATTTTACTCTTAATGAGGCGATGAAACCGGAAAGTACTTCAATACCCTTAATGATTAATATCTTATTTATAGGTTCAATCATCCTCTCTGGTTATGTGGTGCTTTTTAAAGACGTCAATCATGCCATAAACGTTAAGAATTACCATAAATATGCCTTTATCAACGGGTTTGCATTATTAATGGCGAGCTTTTATATAATTATTGCTCCCATAATGTATTTGATTCCTTATGAGCTTTATTTCCCTCTACTTAATATTGTGAATTATGATGCGGGATTCGTGTCTTTATATGCAATTGGTCCGGGATATATTTTGCAATTCATCTCATTTCCATTAATATTTCCATATTCAGTCTTTTATTATCGAACCATAACTATATTCAGACAAGAAGAACAGACTCCCGAGAAAATGGTGAACAATGTAATAAACAATGCTCAAGAACCGCTTGATTTAGATAAATTCATCGCTGAGGAAGAATTACGTCAAAAATTTGATACTCCTGAAGATGATATTAATAAGATAGTTTCAACATTTATAGAGGGGGATAGAAAAGTATGAATTATTCTGTAGTAGATGCTAAATTAAAAAATTTAATTCAAGTGTGTAAACAGACAGAAAATTTCAAAAAGTTAGCAGTGGTCAGCTTCATTTTAACAAGTAATAAAGTAGATGAAATTGGGATTAAACTAGGAATTCGGCAACGTGATAGAGTATCAGGAGAAAAATTGTTCGAATATATGGAATTAATAAATGAAATCTTTAAAGCAAATTTGAAAATTTCAATCTTTCAAAATGATTATATTGAAGAAATAAGGGAATGCGAGCTTCTTTTTCTTAGGAATAAAGGTAATATTCCTTATGAACACATCAAGACCATGTTTCATATCTATTATGAATTAAGAAAGATTGAAGTACCAAATCTCCATAAAAGTCTAGAAGGTGATGAGTTTATAACATCATCACAGCTGGGAGCTATCTCATTTCTATCTCCAGGAAGGAGGCAAAAGCAAAAAGATTCTGGCACGTTAAAACCGTTAATTGTGCAAAAAATAAACGAAAGGCAAGTAGATTTACAACACAGTTTACAAAACAGATTGGATAGTCAGAAACTAGAGACTGCTATCTATTTACGTTCTATTAAAGATTCACTTCTTCATGATAAAAAAGGGAGAATCATGGTTCATGGAGCCCTAAAAGATAATCTACAATATCAAGGCTCGCTTGATAGTATATGGGGTTTCTTGATTATTGGTCTAATAGTATTGCTTGGTTCACTTGGGATTGTTATCCTAATCGAATTAAGCTTTATTCATATAATTTCAGGTGAATTAAACTCTTTAGTTCTATATCTGTTTGTGGCTACTGCTGTGTTGTTATTTGCTTATATAAGATATTATAGAAAGGGGCGGAAGTAGTATGGTTAAAAGCTATAATCCAGAAGATTTTACAAGAAGAGATAATTCTGAAACGAAAAGAAAAAGGAAAGTGTATATTGAAGAAACAGATGAAAAAGAATATTTGAAAATATGGGATGTTAATCCATCATTTAAAGATATCCATCGTAATTTATCACTTGTAAAGACAATTTCATTGTTAGTTTTAGCATTTTTTATTATAATCTCTTACTATCTCCTCAGCGGACTTCTTATCTCTTCAATATTTCTTGGAGTAGTATGTGTTGGTGTATTTATTATAATTTTTAATGATGAAATTTATTTATTACGTTATTTCATTCCATTTACTTTTCGTAGTAAATTAAAGTTTAATCCTTTCGAAGATCTTGTGTTCTGGTTTGAAGAAGATAATCCCTCAACATTATATATATCCAATAGGAAAGATCTAATTCATATTGCACTTCAGATATTTCAGGTTGATATAATCCCTGAAAATGTGAGTTCGGCAGTACATAAATTTGTAAGAACATTAAATACTAAAGATAAACGTTTATCATTTTCATACCAAATAGTTCAGAAGCCAATTATTCCCTTATTTAAAGAGCAAAGATCACGGGATACCATGCTTAAATCATTACAGTCAAGAGGAGCTAGTATATACTTCACGGTCTTTAACCTGGAAAAAGGGATTCTTTCTGAGCATAAAATCGACCGCCTAAAATATAATATAAAAAAAGATTCAAATGATCTAAAAAGCAACCTTGTGAGTAATTTTCATCATTTTAGAGCGACACTTCTTTCAGACACCGCACTACTAAATGCAATTCGGGCAATATTTACAATACATGATATATGTCTCGATATAAAATCAGATAAAAAAGAAGCATTGAAAGGCAATAATTATCATACAATTGCAAAATTAGGCTTCTGTACCCTACTTATTTTATACATTGATGTTGTACTCTTTTTCTTGGGAATATTTATTCTGTACATCCTTATTGTTAATCTTGGGGTTACAATTTCATTAATTTTTATATGGTGGAGATCAATATTATTTCAATTGACAAAGGCAAAATTGCTACGACATGATAATGTTATCACTGTAAACCCCTTTAAAAATATTGATTTTTATCGTATTAAGAAGCATCCTTACAGCTTATTTCTCCATATAGATAATCAATTTGTAATTGGGATGAAAATGGTAAACCTCAGATATGTATATCAGGCTCCTTATTGCTCGTTGAGTAAGTTCATTGAAAGTCTAAATAACCATAAAGTCCATTTTAGCTATACATTAAAAAATAGGCCATTACACCCGTATGAGTTTTATAACCATGGATTAGATTTTCTAAATGAAAAACAAAAAGAGTTGCTTCTAAAAAGAGAAGTTACCAGATCTAAAAAAGAAGTTCAATGGGAAAAATGGTTAGGGTATCGCTCTGGAATGTGGGATAGTATGTTAATCATGTCGGTATATACATATACCTTTATTAATTTAATTAAACCTGATACATTTGAAAATTTAGAAGATGAACTAAATGAAAAGATTGAGGCTCTTAAAGGAGCATTTAAAATCAATTTTTATGGATATCATATTGAAGATATAAGTTCTACTAAGTTAATTTCGGGTTATCTTTTTACCAGCATAAAAAATAACCTTTTTAGACTAAATGGGACTCATCTTAATTACGTCATGCTACAGGGCGCAAGAATGTATTCACTTTCTGATGTGGTAGATATCCTTAAAAAAGGTGTTGAAGCAAAAATCGCTGCTGAATTTAACACACCCCTCTATTTAGAAAATTTTATTACACTCGGACATACAATAAATACTGAAGTATGGGAGAGAGAAGTTCCTTTAGGATTCACAAATGATCAATTGAAGAATTTACTCATTGTAAATGGCACTTCGCAAAAGAGAGATGCCTTATGCATGAAAATTGTCGCAGAGTTAATAAAAGCAAAAGTTCCTTCCCTCATTTTTGATTTTGATGGAACATGGTCTAAATTAATAAAATATTTTCACAATACGCGTTTTGAAGATGAAATTTTATATTTCAAATATGGGAGTGCCTTTACCATCGATCCATTAACTTCGGATATCCTATATGATACGAAAAATACAAGTTATCTAGAATATTTGTATGATGCATTTGGAATTGCATTTAAAAAAGATGATAGAACGGTAGAAATGTTCCGAAATACGATATTAAGCCATCCGGGAATGGATCTTGGTGCAATTCGAATGGCATTGCAAAATCAAAGTGAATGGGAGAAAAGTCCTATCAATAATTTACTGCTTTCATTATTCTCAGATTTCACTCAAGATGATTTAACTTATTTTCAACCAGTCCAAAAAGATAGTATTACTACTTCTAATTTCATCAAGACACACCAGACCATAATTATTGATCTCTCAATATTAAGAGAACTTAACAAGAAATTGTTTTTAACATTTGTACTTCTGGCAAAGATCATCCATTATAGTACCACAGCAGAGAATTATTATGAAAAGATTATTTTTATTCCATTTATTGATAGCTTCTTTGATGCATATTACATAAATCTGAAAAGAAATTACGATAAAGTTGATCTTTTTTTAAGACCACTTATAGAAAAGGGTTTCGGACTTATTTTTACAGCAAATCAAGTTAATTATCTCCATGCGAATATGATGCTCTATTTTAATAATATTATTGCGTTAAGAGCAACAGATATACGAGATATTGCGATGCTACGAAATTTAATGAATCTACAGGAACTATATGGAACAGGGTATTATACTTCCTCACGTAATAACACATATCAAATTGATTATCTTAAAAATATGAGGAACAATGAAGTGCTAATTCGAAGGGATGATATTTATCAAGCTTTTCCAGCACGAATAGACTGGGGAGAGATTCAAGAATTAAATCCTTTATCGCATGAAGAGATAGTTGCATTCATGAAAGTCCAGGGCTATGATATACAATTTACCGAACGAAAAATACTGGATCAAGCACGTGAGACCTTATTTGAGATAGATTTAGGGCATTACTTCATTTATGTTGAAGAGATAATAAATTTCTTAGATTATGTACAAACTGTCGATCAGATCGGAAATCTCTATAGACAAAAATTAAAACAGGATTTGAAAGAATACCTGTATCCTAAGATCTCACAAAAGATACAAAAGAAAGAGCATATGAAAAAGATTAGAGATAAAGTGTTAGACACCCTTATTAAACATGGATATTTAGTTGAAAACCATCCCAGAAGGGCAAGTGGTACAGAAGCTCTAAGAACATCGTACTCTGTTGGAGAACGATACCAACAAGCGTTAGAAGATTATTATGAAGTGAAAGGGAAAACTCTCACAGATATTAACGTTGAGATATTAGAAAAAGGGACTAGACACCCTGATGATTTAAAACACATTTTTCAAGAACCCCCTCGGAAATATATTATTCAGCAAAATAATTTAAAAGATGCGTTAATGCGTGAATTTAGCGATTTTAACTATGATATCTTTAAGATCTATATGTGTATCGACGAGGAAAATTATTCTGATGCGTTAAAAATAGAACATAAGTTAATTCAAACATATTTGATTAATGTATATCGGCAATTTCAAAATGTAACAACGATAAATATTGATAAATTCACTCAATTCTTATCTACGCTAGAAAAAGTCAAGGGATTTCCATTTACCACAGAAGGACTTATGGAATATATGAATAAATATGAAATTATAGAACTAGAACAAGGGAATCTGGAATCCTTAGCCAAAGAAATATATTACTTTATTTATGAGTTCTTTATTAAAATTCAGCATTATATTTATGGAGAATAATTATGCAAAAAGAAAATAATCTTGAAGAAATGTTAGAAAAAATAGTATTTGATAAGGATAATCTAGCTATCTTAAAGACAGCTATTAATAAGGTAGATTCAGGAGAGATTTCATTGAAGGAATTAAGGCAACAGATCATTGATCTTCGAGTACGACTGTTAGAGGGATTAATCAAATACATTCCATTCTATCTTAAGCAAACAACTACTAAGAAATCTTTAGTAGAATTTACTATGAATAACACTAATAATCATCAATTAGAACAAGAATTAAAAGAGAGAAATGAACTTCTTGAAAAAGTCGGATCCCGTATTAATAGAATTTATGAAACGTTAAAAGATAAGGAGATCTCTGAATAAAAAGATCTCTGAATAAAATCTGACTTTTATTCAATTTTCTAATTTTTTGATAATTACTATTTAAAGGAAAAAACCTGAGTGAGTTCTCCCCTTTTTTATTTAAATATAGTTGTGAAATTTATAGTTAAACTATTACAGAACGCTCAAAATACGTAAATAACTACAAAAATGTAAATAACTATGTTATCTGAAGACGTGATTTCAAATTCAACTGTGTCATTAAAGGAATTATTTCCTAGTTATACAAATCACTTTATTAAACCATTTGAGAAAGTAGTGGATCCTGATTTTCATAATGGGATGTGCCTTGATTTCGAACTGTGCGATAGAGACTCTAAGGAAAAAGTAAATCCAATACTTCGACTTGCTAGACCAGAAGATGGAGAAGAAATTGTCGAAATTTACAAGGAACTGTATAACGGTACATATCCATATAAAGAAATGGAAAATACGGATGAGGTTCGAAAGATGATAAAAGATCCAACTATTCAATGGATTATTTATCAAGATCCTTCCTATAATTTAGCAGGATGCATAACATTTGTTTTAGATTTTGATAATAAACGGGGATATATTCGAGGATTTATGCTCAAAAAGAAGTATCAAGGATATGTTGATATTACAAAAGCGATGATTGGCTCAATGATAGGCATGATACATAAATTCGGAGATAAAATCTATACATGGTATGTAGAAAACAGAACTGCTCATTCAAAGTCTCAATATTCAATGTGTGTCTGCGGTATCGCTCCTATTGGATTTTATCCAAATAAGGATGTATTTTTAGGAAAAATAGAATCTGACTTAATGCAAATTTGCTACGATGAGAGAGCATTAAGAGAGTTTCGAACGAGAGCAATTCCAAAAATACTTCCACAAGTAGAAGAGTGTTATTTATATTCTGACAGGCGATATCAATTAGGAGATTATCACATTAAAGTCCCTGATATAAAATTAGATAGAAAAAAAGTTTCTCGAATTAAGAAGAAACTTGTAAAAAATGTGGAGACCGATAAGTTTGGATATGAGAATATCAAGTTTAGCATTGCTAGTACAAAATCTTATTTTCAATTTTTATATACTTCACAGGTGCAAAATTTCGAAAAGACTAAATATAGAGTAAATAATCTTGAAGAACTATATGTTTTTGTTCAAGAATTTATCAAATGTGGAAAGGAATTAGGAATTCGCTATTGTGAAGCATTTATTTCTGC
>JBHLMQ010000042.1:0-27420 GCA_048938005.1 Promethearchaeota archaeon
TTGCCCTGAAGAAGCTATTAGATTAGAACGAACAGGTCCAAGAATTGTTTTTGTTCCTCCACCAAAAATAAAACAAAACTAACTCTTTTCTTTTAATTTTAAACAATATTATTAAACTATTTTAAAAAAGAACTTAAATCTTAAACTAAACGCTGTATCTTGATGGAAATGAGCGAAAAATTTAATGTTTTGTTTATTATTACTGATGCAATGCGCGCAGACCATATGAGCTGCGCAGGGAATCCAATATTAAGGACACCTAATCTTGATAGATTAGCTAAGGAAGGTATAAGATTTACAAATCATTTTTGCACTAATCCAATCTGTATGCCAAATAGGGCAACTTTAATTACAGGAGTTTATCCCAATGTGCATGGTGTTAGAAGTAATGGGATAAATCTAAGGCCAGAGATTCCTACAATTATTCAAACTCTTAGGAAAAGAGGATGGTATACAGCAGCAATAGGAAAACTACACCATCAATACTGGTTAGGGCCATTTAAACATAAGAGTAGATCTGCAGAATGTCTGACGGATTGGTCTATAATTAGAGATAAAAGTTATCCAGTTAGAGAGAATTTTCCATTACCATATTATGGTTATGAAGAAGTTGAAGTGATTTCTGGAAATGGCACTATATGTGCAGGACATTATACTGAATGGCTGGAGGAAAAGGCTCCTGAAATCGCTGAGGACATGAAAATTAGAGTTCAAAATTACGATAATCTATTTAGCCTTTTCTGTGATGCGATACCTGAAGAATTTTATAATACTACGTGGGTAAAAGAAAGAACCTTGGCATTCCTCGAAAGATATGCTCAGGGAAATTATGGGAATAAACCCTTTTATTTACATTGCTCGTTTCCTGATCCTCATTATCCATTATATCCACCTAAAAAATATCAAGATATGTATAAACCAGAAGATATTGAGCTACCAGCTAATTTTAATAATATTAAAAATTTGTATAACCACAAATTTTTAGGATACCATTTGAGAAATCCACCTTTCAAAAAAGCATTTTTACGCGAATCATCTGAAGATGAAATCCGTAAGATCACAGCATTGACATATGCTTCAATTGCATATGTAGATTATAGCATAGGACAAATCTTAGCTTCATTAGATAAATTAGGATATTCAGAAAATACTATCGTTATCTTTATGAGTGATCATGGCGATTTAATGGGCGATCATGGCCTATTATTTAAAGGACCTTGTCCTTTTAATGGCGTTTTACAACTTCCCCTAATATGGAAAGTGCCAGGTTTAACAAATCCAGGAAGTGTGTCTGATTCATTATTAAGTTCAATAGATTATCCAAAAACAATTTTAAATCTTCTGGGGATAAATGAAAGATACTCAGATATGCAAGGATATGATATTTCTCCTATTTTAGTGGATGCTAAAAAGAAAGTAAGAGATAGTATTTTAATTGAAAATGACGAGGAAGTAGGTACTCTTGAAGCAAGATTACGACACCTTATAACAGAGGATTATAAATTAACGATTTATGAAAATTTGGATGATTTCGGTGACATTTATAATCGTAAAAATGATCCCTATGAATTAAATAATTTGTGGTATGATAATAATTTCAGACGCAAGCGATTTGAACTCATTAATAAGTTATTAAGAGAAAATTTAAAAGCCCAGGCAAAATACCCGCAAAGAATTGCCGCTACGTAAGACTTATTTTAAAATTACAAAATAATAAATACCGCAAATATTTTTATAAGAATAAGTAAATTAAGAATATATTTAACAAGACAGGAACCTATAATTTCAAAAATAAATAAATTATAAAAAAATAGTTTATAATTACGTAGTTAATTTATTGATATAAGAATTAGTAGTCTAACATACAGGTATCACAATTGTTATAATTATATATTTATGAATTTATATTATTAGGAAAATGATAAAGAATATAAAAAAGAATTTGGCTTTAACTGTTCTATTTACTTCAATTATTATATTAAGTTTATTTCAAAATGTAAATATAACTTATGGTCAGGGTAATGGGGATCCTCTCACAGTATATTCTGACTTTAAAATGTTAGAATTAGGAGAAACAAATGGTGAAATGTTAAATGCTAGTTCAATTGAATTTTCTCTACCCTCTGAAAATTGGAATTTAACTAATATAGAGTTAAATTTTACTGGTATTCAATCTAGGAGGGAAATTAAAGATATAGAAATTCTACCTGTTGCAGCTCTACTTTTATATAAAACCAGAAGAGGAATGGGAGTGCAAATAAATATTACAAAACCTACTGAAATTTATAGGGTTCATATATATGGATATGAGAGTGCTCCTATCACTACAACTAATGTATCTATTCAAATTAGTGGATATGATTCAATCGCAAACCGACCAAATGAAACCATATATGGATCCACACAAATAAATATATCAAGCGAAATAAATTGGTATATTCAAAATTTTTCTAAGCCCGTTTTTCTCAATCCAGGAAATTATTATTTAGTAATGAATGGAACAGGAATGGTGTCCTCAGATAATGGGCGATATTATTGGTTTAATAACAATAATCCAGAAAATCCAAATTTACATACATCGGAATGGGATAAAGATCTTGGGGTGTGGACTAATGGAATTACTGGAGAACCATTTCTATACAAATTAGATCAAAAGATAATTGGTCAGTTTTATCCAGAACACATGAATATGACTGTTGACATTGATGGAATATCCTATCCAGTTTCAGATGGAGTTGATCCTGGAACTGGTTTTTTAAACGAAAGTATATCCCTTGCTCCAAGTGATCATAATATAACTATTCCCATTAGAATTAATAGCTCAATAAATTTAATCTTCAATTTAAGTTATACTTTTAATTTACAGACTCAATTAATTTGTGATGGTTCAGCAATAATAAATCACGATTCCCCAATTTTTTGGACATTAACTCCTATAATCGAGAGATTTTATGATTATCAATTTATTCAATTCTTATATCCAAAAAGTTGGTATAATTTTACTATATTTCAACAAATAGCGAGTATCTGGGAAAATAAAACTTCAGAAATTTATTTTAATGAAAATTATTTTATTATCACCAATAATACAATAACTAATGATGATAAATGGATGATTACTGCGAATTCTGCAAATATAAATTTGAATTTGAACTTACCTATTACAGAATTGAAACCTAGACAGAATTTACAATTTTCTAGTACCATTGTAGAAGGTAATTTTACAGTCTTTATAACCAATCCAGGAAATTTTCGTTCCCAAGAATCTATGAATATAACTCTTGGATCAGGAGAAACAGTATTTTCATATACAATTCCCGGTAATTCACATGAGGGAACCTATCTTTTAGAAATATATTGGAATAATGCTACAGATGCGGGAGCTCAATCTAAACAATTTGAGGTTATTGTACCTCTACCTGGCGTGGATCCAATGATGATTGTTATAGGTGTTGTTATTGCAATTGTAGTTTCAGCTTTAAGTGCCTTTTCTTATATAAAAATTAAAAAATATAGAAACAGAAAGATAGAAGAGGCTCAGAATATATATGATAAATGTATGGATGTGTTAAATTTAGATTATATAATTGTCTCTAATAAAAAATCTGGATTAAACGTGTATCAACAGCAATTTACAGAAAAAGAAATTGATGCTGCGATGATTTCAGGATTTCTACAAGCAATCCACTCCTTTGGAATTGAGTTAATAAAGATTGAAGATCAATCGCAAACTATAAAGCTAGAATACAAAGACTCAATCATAATTATGACAGAATTTGTAAATCTTCGATTAATCCTAATCATGAAGGAGCATCCTTCTCCTAATTTTTTATATTCACTTGAAGACCTATCGTATGACATCTATAAATATTATGGCAAATTTATTGATGAATTTACTGGCGATATTAAACCTTTTAAACCAATTGAGAAATTGCTAAAACACCATCTAAATACTTCACTTACTTATCCATTACAGATAGCAAGGATAGAAAAGTTGGAAAGCATTAAAATAAAGCCGAGTGAAAAGTCATTTATTAATAGAGCAATTTCTTCTATGAAAAGGAATAATATAGATTATTTTTATTTAAATTCATTATTACCTGAAAAATCTTGTACTCCAAAGGATATTGAGATTATCATTAATCTTATGAATAACAATATTATTCAAGTTAAGGAGTAATTTCTTTTCCTATTTTAGAGTTATTAAACTCTTACATTAATGTTTTGAATATAATAAAAAAAAAAATTTTTTAACTTTTTATTCTGATTTTTTACGCCATACGGTTAAATAGACAATAAGGAGAATTACCGCTGCGGGAATTCCAAAATAAATTACTAACCACATTACTGTTAAAAACCCTGCCCTAACGAAATAACTATATTCTAAAAAAGCAAATTGAGTGTCATAAAATCCATCTACAGCTACAAAGATACAAAACGCAATAAACATAAAAAGACCACCCCCACCGCCGCCACCCCAAGTTCTTGCTCTATGTGTTTCTTTCTTCGTTCTAGATTTAAATTCTTGCTTTTCTTCATCCGGTAATCTACGCCACCATAAATATCCTCCTATACCAAAAAATAATCCTGTAGGAAGACCAACAAATAATAGTTCCCATAATATTAAAAGAATCGCGAAACAGACTACATGCATTAATGTCCACTGATTAAATGTCCATGTACCTTGTCCACCAATAGGAGATGTTAGCATAAACCAAAACACCACTAAAATAGCACCTAAACAAGCGACAACTCCAGCAATAATTGCGATCATAAATGTTTTCCAATGTTCTCTAATTTTTTTTCCCCAAAATTTTTCGTCACTTAATTCTTCACTATTTTCCATTCAAATTACCTATAAATTATATAAAAATTTTGTATAAGAAATAAATAGGACTATTTAAATATTTGGTCTTTATAATTTATTTACTCTTTATAATTGAAGTAGTTCCTATATATACCCAGACTTAAAACGAAAATAAACCTTAAACTATCCAAAACTGAATTTTTGATTAAAATTAGTAAGATACTTTTCAAATTCTTTCTTTAATAAGGTATAGTATGTAAATTTCCCTTTTTTCCATCCACGAATCAAGCCTACTTTTTCTAATTCTCGTAAATGATGAGATATTGATGGTTGAGATTTATCCAAGATCGCTTCCAATTCGCAAACACAGCGTTCTTTATCCTTTAATGCAGTTAATATGGTTAATCGTTCCCTATTTCCTAATGCATGAAGAAATGTTAACAGCGAAGTTAATTCTTGATCAAATTTTAAATCGTTTCCAATTTGGTGTAAATTTTTAAAGTATTTATCACCATTAGAGCAATCATCACATCCACATAATGTATCTTTAATCTTTTGCTTTCTTTCGATATTCATCCAAATAACCTTGTATTCTTATATTGTCACTATAATAGAACGATTGAAATTATAAAAATTTTATTCATATCTAAAAAGATTGATTCATATCCAAATATTTTTATATGATATATTCTTTTATTATTTCAGCTTCTTTAAAGTTAAAATTTATAAAAAATGAAAATATCAAAAATAAAAATAAAATTGATTTAATGAGGTAGTAAATGTAAATGGGAGAGAAAACTAAAGAATGTTGTTCTGAAGAATCAAAAAATGATGATGGGGAATCCCAATCAAAAGAAGGATGTTGTTAAAGTAAAAAGAATTCACTTTAAGGCAATATTTGAAATATAGAAGATCACAATTTTTAGGAAGTTCAAAAAATGAATATTATTGGTATATCAGGGACCCCTAGAAAAAATGGGAATAGTGAAATCCTCTTGGAGTATGCTTTAAAACCTTTTAAAAATAATGGATGGAATGTTAAAACTTTTCTATTAAGTGAGTTAACTATAAATCATTGTAAAGCTTGCGATTCATGTAAGGAAACTGGAACTTGTATTATTAAAGATGATATGCAAGAAATTTATGATGCATTTCGATGGTGTCATGCCATCATAATCTCAAGTCCAGTTTATTACCTCAATGTTAGTGCTCAATTACTTTCCTTACTTGATAGACATTACGCCGTACATGTCGAAAAACCTTTAGAAGGAAAGGTAGGGGGAGCACTTACGGTCGGTAATGGAACATGTGGAGGTCAAACATTAGCACTTAATACAATTTATTCATGGATGCTTTCATGCGGAATCATATGCATTCCCGGGGAATTAAATGGAGTCAAATCTGTAGCCGACAAGCCAGGAGATATTTTAAATCAAGAAAACCAGTTAAAACAAGCAGAAATTCTTGGATTTAATATACTAAAAGTGACAAAAGAATTAAAATCCATTACTGGGTTTAATAAATATCCTAAATACAATAAAAAGGTGTGAATAAAATCGCTGTAGTATATATGCGAAAGCTGGAATTAGAACCAGAAACCTATGATTCAAAATTCACAGAACTTACTAAAAGTACGAATATTAAAGTTCATGATTGGATATTAGAAAGGATTAAAGTACCGCAAATAATCTTAGAAGTAGGATGCGGAACAGGTACTCTTGCTAAAAAGATGGCATTAAAAGGCAACGAAGTTCTAGCGATTGATCAAAACTTGCAAATGATAAATATTGCGATGAAAAACTATTCTTCTAAGGAAGAACTGAAACTTTTATATCAAATAGGCTCTATTCATAATTTACCTGTAGAAGATAATTCTAAAGATTTAATTGTTAGTACATTCATGCTTTCAGAGCTTAGACCATTTGAACAACAAATCTTTCTCAGAAAAATATGGAAAGCATTGAAGCCAAAAGGACGAGTTCTTCTCGCAGCAGAATTTATGCCCTCAGGATTTTGGAGGATATGGTTCAAAATAAAGAGATGGTTGTACAAAAAAAAATTAAGGAGACTTCGGTTAGAGAGTACGTTTATAGTAAAATGGTTTTTCAATTATTTAGAACCTATAGGTTTTAAAATTGTAGCAGAAAAAAAATGGAGACATGGATCTATTCGAGCAATTGAACTAGAAAAAATTGATGATGAGAATTTAAACGAACCAGGATTTTACCGTCCTAATCCCCGAAAATTTAAGGGTTTACGTGCGCAAATGAATATTTATCGTTGCATTTTTACAGGACAAGTAGACCATGTTCCAATTGAACCAGGAATTTACCAATCTGGAAATCCAGATGAGAATTCTCCTGTTATAGTAACTGCAAATTATATTTACACTTATATTAAAGTAATGCGTGCTCTTAAAGGAATAGATGCATGGGTTTTGTGTGTAGATTCAAGAGGAATAAATGTATGGTGTGCTGCGCGAGGAAATGATTTTGGAAACAAGCAATTAATTGAAGCAGTTGAAGCAACTGAAATTGCAAAGATCACCAGTAAGAAAACATTATTTCTACCTCAACTATCTGCTGGAGGGATAGCAACACCTCTAATAAAAAGTGAAGCAGCAAATTTTCCATTTAATTTATTATACGGTCCTGTTTGGGCTAAATATCTACCTCAATTCCTTGAAGAACGCCCTGCCCATAAACCTGATAAAATGAAATTGGCAAGATTTTCATTATCCCATCGTCTTCGAGCTGGAATAACACATACTACTTTTTTATTTCGAAAAGTTTTTCTATTACCTAGCATTGCTTTGTTTCTGCTATTGATGGTACTTGTACTTACTGATACCTTATGGATAGGTAAATTATGGATAGTTGGTGAATTTTGGCTCTGGATAATTATAACAAACGCTTTAATTGCGATATTAATTCCTATTACAAATTTCACACGGAAATTTATCATTAAAGGAATAATTTTTGGAGTTATCAACATACTATTGTTCATTGGGATTTCTTGGCTTTTAGGTACCTCAATACCTTCGATTTTCTTGAGTCTTTGCTTGTATTTTTGGTTAGCATTTTTCGCTACAATGTCGTTTAGTGGATATACGATGGCAACCAGCCCTCGAGAAATTCAAGACGAATATCCCATTTTTACTAAAATAAATATAACTTTATTAATAATTGGTCTCATAACCAAGGCAATTGCTTTTATTTTTTTTTAATATTTTAGAATAAAACAAAATAAATAAGATAAAAAAATATTATTAAATTAGAAAAAAAGGTGGTTAAAATAACTTTAAAAACAACATCAGTTAAGATGCATTTAGTTATTCCAAAAATCTCGATAAATCCTGATTTATGCACTGGTTGTGGTATATGTGGAGAAGTATGCCCTTTTGGAATTCCAAAGTTAAATGATAATGGAAAATTCGAAATGTATGAACCTGAACGTTGTACAGAGTGTTCTGCTTGCAAACGGAATTGCCCTACAATGGCAATAATGTTACAAGAGCAAAAAGGTTGTGGCTGTTTATGGAATGCTCGTTATATTGCTAAAAATCCACAAAATAATAGTTGTTGTGGATAAAGAACTTTCATATTTCTGAATTATATTATGAAGGTACTTTATATAGGTATTTAATACTCAAATTCCTTCTTTTTTTTTTCAAGAAACCTTTTTCTGGTCAATAGATCCATTTCAGCATTTAACCAACAAAGTTCATCATATGTACAGCTTGAATTGAATACTTCCTCTGCCTTCCTCTTAATATCTTCAATAGAAGGCATATCAAAATTCATCTTCTGAATTTTTTCTCCAAGGAGCCAGCATAACTGGTCGTATGTATATCCATCTAGTGAAAGGAAATAAGCTGCTTCCCTTATTTGTGTATTAAAATCTACTTCTACCGGTTCTTCTCTTACTTCTTTTATAATAGCAACCTTTTCGTCCTCTTTTTTTTTTACTTGAACTGGAGGTTGTTCAAACCTAATGAACTTAACAGTAGTAGAAGGTTCTTGTACTTTTTGCGGTTCAACCCTCCGATGATCTTTAATTTGCTTGAACCATCTTAGTAATCTCTCTTCAACACTAATTTCTCTCTCTTTTGGAGTTCCATTAAGACCAATAGATTTGATAGTTTCGGGGGGTACTTCAAATACAAATTCTGGTCTTCGCTCAACTGTCTTGCCTGGTATTAATCCCTTTTCTAAATTGTGCATCATAGCTAAAAAGGAACCATATTCTCGTTTTTGTTTCATTATGAGAATTTTTGCTGATCCGCCACGTTCTTTATCTATTTTCCTTGCAATGTCCGCAGTAATATCTTTTTTTGCTTGAGATACTTTTAATCCTACCCAAATATAAATAGTGTTTTTTTGTTTATCATCAACAAGAAAAACCTCGTTTTCTTCGAAAGATAATTTATCTAACTTAATTAATTCTGCCTTATCATTAATATTAAATAATCGCATAACATTCTCTTAAAAGAAAACTCTAATAATATAAGAATAAATAATTTACAAGTTTAAAAATCTTTTTTACTTAGATAAGTTTTTAATTTCCTTAAGTTTTTTAATAAAAACCCTATTATTTTGTTAAAGAATATTTACAATTTTTTAACACATACAAAAATTTTTTAAGATATGACTAAGGAACCTACTCTCATAGAATATGAAAATATCATCGCGGAATTAATGAAAGAGAATAAGAGTCTAAAAGAAAGAATTATGCAATTAGAAGAGAAAATTAAATCAATTAAAAAACCACAATATACAATTCTAGAAAAAACTTCACCTAAAATTGAAGAAATCACATCTGAAACTCCTATATTAAAAACAGACATAGCTGTTTCCAAATTTTCTTTTTCTCAAGATAAAGTTTCACTCGAAAAGGGTAAAGGTCCAATTGTTCAAGGAATTTCAAGAAGAGAGTGCCCCATATGTGGAAATAGGAATAAAGCACAGATTCATGAAACGATAGATAGGACACATATAATATCTGCGTATCCAAGGCTCTATGGTAAGAAATACAAATGTGGTTCGTGTGGAAGAGAATGGAAATTGCCAGTGGAAATATAAACTAAGATTTAATAACTTCTAAGTGATATAAATTTCAATCTCTACTAGAAGAAATAATTAAAAATTCCCTCTTCTAAGATGTTCGGGTTTAGTTTTAAATTTGAAACTTCTTTATTAATGTTAAAAAACAATTATACTAAAGAAAATGAGAATTAGATGAGTGATAAAAATTTTAAAAAAGAAATTTTAAATTTAGAATCAATGATTGCCTTTCAAGAAGGATCTGTTATTAGTAGAGCTTTAATTAATAAAGATGTTGGTACAGTTACTTTATTTTCTTTCGATAAAGGAGAAGGTTTAAGTGAACATACTGCTCCATTTGACGCACTTGTATACATTTTTAATGGAAAAGCTGAAATAATAATTTCAAGTGAAACATTTATTTTAGAGCAGGGGCAGATGATTATCATGCCTGCCAATGAGCCACATGCATTAAAAGCCATAGAAAAGTTTAAAATGATGCTGATAATGATAAAATCTTGAAAAAATTAAGAAACCTATAAATTTTTTCTTATTATTTTAATATTATGAATGATAAAGATATCTCTGATGATGAATTACAGGAAGAATTAGATAAAGCACTTAAAGCTAGCGAAAAAAAAAGAGATGTATTCAGCATTATAAGAAAAGAGAAGGAATCTTTAGATTTAAAAGAAAAAAGAATTAAAGATAAATTTAAGTATTAAACAATTTAAATAATTTAAGATGCGATAATCTTAAGGTGTTTACATGTCAGTTTGAATCTCTCCTTTTTCTAAAATGACACGTTTTGCTATATTATATAATAAAGCCATTACTATAATGAAAATCACCGATGCCACTAAAATAGCAATATAAACTCCTATAATACTAAAAGCATTTGAGAATGGCGCTAGTGTTATAGGGACTAAAGCGATACCGGTAAAATAACCTGCAGTCAATAATCCTGCTAAAACACCACGTCTTTCAGGTGATAACACTTGGCTATAATAAGTAATTGTAGTAAAAAGTATTCCTCCTGAAAATCCTGCCAGAATCCAACCTAATGCTAAAAATATGAATCTTTCTGGATTATTAATATCCCCAATAACTAGTAAGATTGCTAAGGAGCAAAATAAAATCAACGAACCTGTAAATAATGGAATACCGACACCTTTTCTTTTTATTAAATTTCCTGTTATTACTCCGGTTATTGCTGCTCCAACACCAGCTAAACCAAGAACTATCCCTATTAATGTCTCATTTATGACATGAGATTGTGCCAGTGTTTTTGAAGTCCAGATGTTTATTGCTAAGTATGTATGTGCGATTAAAAAGGCAGATAATATCATCAGAATGATCGTAAATCGACGCGATTCTTTTGAAATTTGAGATAATATGATACGAATTCCAGACTCCTCAGGGATTTTTTGAGGAGGTCTTTTAGCCGTAATGAAATAAATCAAACAAAAGCAAGTAATTATAATGAATAACACATAGATTGACTGCCAACCAATTAAAATCATCTGAGAAGCAATTAAGGGACCAATACCGACTCCTAAATTTGCGCTAGCACCTAGGTATCCCAATTTCTTAGGGATATTCGGCGGAGATGTAATATCAGTTATTAAAGCTATAAGAACTGGATTAATAAAACCAAACCCTATCCCTCCTATTACATTAGCAATTATATACATCTCCAGACTAAATGACAATACCGCTATTAACATTGCAATCGCAAATAAAATTAAACCAAAAATTAATACTGGGATTCTACCTTTAATATCTGAGATTGCACCAGAAAAAAGTTGTGTTATAGCAAATGGAAACATAAATGCTGGAATCGCATTTAATATATTATCTGGTGAAACTTGAAAATCGGAAGAAAGAACACGAAATAAAACATTGATTATGTTTCCAGTTAAGGGACCTAATAGAAAAAGTAAAAATATTACAAACTCAAGCGATTTTGAATGACTAGTATGTTGTTCTTGCTTATTTTTAGTCATGTTTTCTACTATTAATAATTCTTATTTAAAGTATTGTCTTTTAATTTAAAGGAAGCTTATTAGATATCATTAATCGGCAAATAAAGAGATATTAAGTAAACTTCTATGGATTTAAATATGATAGAAATTAAAGAATCATTATCTGAAGAATTAATTAGGCAAACTCGAGAACTCTTTATAGAATATGCTAATTATTTAGGTTTTGATTTGAGCTTTCAAGATTTTGATGAAGAACTAAAAACCTTACCAGGGAATTATGCGCCGCCGGAGGGTAGTATATTATTAGGATTTTATAAAGGTAAATTGGCAGGATGTGTTGGTGTAAGAAAATTCAGAGAGGAGATATGTGAAATGAAGAGACTTTATGTTCGTCCGGAATTTCGCAGAAAAAATATTGGTAAAATTCTTTCAAAAGCAATAATAACCAAGGCATGTGAAATGGGATATAAATTCATGCGTTTGGATACTCTTCCTTTTATGAAAGAGGCAATATCGCTTTATCTATCTTTAGGATTTAAAGAAATAAAACCATATCGTTATAATCCCTTTGAAGATGCTAAATTCTTCGAGTTAAAGTTGATTCTATAAATTATACAAACTTGTATTAACAAGTTCGAAAGATTTATATAAAATACTATCAATTTTATTACGACTTTAATTTTGAAATTAAAGTTAATATTAATAAAGGTGAAATCATGTATCTAAAAAAAATTAGAATATACGCAATAACAGTTCTATTTATCTTAGGATTTTGTGCCTTTATAACTCCGGCTTTTTCTTGGGCTGGTGGAAAATGTTGGTATAAATGTGGGAAGCCAAAGGTACCATCCGAAGATGAGATGTTCGGTTGGATTGAAGACTTATGGGAAATAGGTGATCAGGGTAAGTATGGATATAGAATGCCAGGAACAGCGGCAGATCATGAAGGTGCAGAATATGTCTTAGAGAAATTTGAGGAGTTTGGATTAGAAAATACATTTATGGAACCTGTATCTATACCTGTGAACTTTCCTGATGTATGGAGTTTAACAATACACGTAGGTGGAGTAGATACATCACTACCTTGTGGTTTTGTCCGTTATGCGAAATTCACACCTCCAGGAGGAATTAAAGAGGAAATGGTTTATGTTTATACGGGATCTGAGACAGATTTCGAAGAAGCAAATAATACTGTAGGAGTTGCAGACAAAATAGTTGTTGTAGATTTGATTGCGCCAGGTATTCCAATGGCGGTGCTTGACTTTTTTGACTTATATACTTACGATCCAGATAACAACTTGCCGGGAGATAAGATTACTGAAAATTGGCCCGTAGCCAATATCAACAGTGCTTATGATTTAGCTGCTGAATACGGTGCTGCTGGATTCGTTGGCATCCTTACATTTACAGCTGATGATATTCATCAATACCTGCATGCATACGTCGATGGTTCTATTCCAGGAGTTTATATAAGCCCAAATGATGGTACTGAGTTAAGGAATTTATTATTGAGTGGAACTCCAGTTGAAGCGACAATGGTTTTAACCGGATATGAAGGAATAGGAGAAACTTACAACGTATATGGTTTTCTACCAGGGAAATCAGATGAGATAATTGTAGTTGTTTCTCACCATGATGGATGGGCAACCAATGAAGGTTCAGGAATGTCAGTAGTCATGGCTTTGGCAAAATATTTCGCTAAGATTCCTAAATGCAATAGGGAAAGAACATTGATGTTCCTTGCATTGTCAAGTCATTTTGGAATAAGACCTGGTTTATTAGATTTATGTCCGCAAGTTGCTGCTTTGCAAGATAAAATTGTTGCTGATGTTAGCGTTGAGATGATTTCAAAACAATATAAGATTATTGGTGGAGAATTTGTCGAAACTGGTTTAATTTCTCCAAGAGCACTATTTGTTTCAGGACTTCCAGGGTCGGGAAATCCGTACCTATTAGATTTTGCTATAGATGCGGTTATTGAAAATAATTTAGACCGTACATCAATTCAACCTGCTTCTGGAGGACTTTTCCCTCACGCCCCTGGAGAAGGCGGATTATTTGATGCTATAGGCATACCAACTGTGCACCTTATCGCTCATAACGCTCCTCAATTTACTCATATGGATACTCCAGAGACAGTCCAAAAAGATGCTTTAGTGCCAACAGTAAAAGCTTTAAGAGATATCATCAACAGAATTGACAAAACCTCAGCACCCTTATTGAAATGGGATATGACGGTCGACAGTCGGAGTGTGAAAGCATATCCTGAATTAAGAGAATATATTTGGGAGTTAGAACGCCCACCATTTGGTCCATTTGATAGAATAGGTCTACATAGATTAGTGAAGACAGGTGTTGAACCAGAAGGAGTTGTATTCCTCTTACCAGGAACTTGGAGTAATGGTGAACAATTAACTTCAAATCCGCCTGAAGACATGTGGATCCACTATGAAAATCATAGCTTTGCTTTCTATCTTGCAAATAGAAATTTTGACGTCTATGCAATAGATTATAGAACCCACTTTGTAAATCAATACTTGAATCCCCCTGATCTTGCCTTTATGGCAGACTGGGGCTGGGATGAGTGGATTAGCGATATAAAGGAAGCAGTAGAATTAGCAAAAGTGGTATCTGGAGATGATAGAGTATATATAGCCGGTGATAGTTTCGGCGGAAGTGCGGCTATGAATTATGCATCAATGTATTGGAAGGAAGATCTCAAAGGTATACTCCTACGGGATGGTGGAACCGGAGCTAAATATCCTTGGCTTGTAACTAATACGTCTAATTTACCTTTAATGATTGCTGGAATGAAAGCAACAGGTCAGTGGGCTAGTGAAGTAGGTGGGAGCCCCGGGTCGATATTTTTAATGAAATATGCTGATGAAAATCCTACAGCTCCAGCTGTATTTCCACCAGGACATCCATATGAAGGTATACCTCTCCCACCAGGAATAAATAACCATACTGGATTACCATTCGCTAATATCGCTGAATGGGCTGCGTGGTCAATACATTATGCTTGGGGTCCCGGCGTGGTTAGTAATATCTATGGTGGTTATGGTGATCCTGCCGTTATGATACACATTGATGCTACGTTTGATAGGTATTGGCCATCAAGACTAAATCTTGAGAGTTATGCAATTAGAGATTGGGATAACTGTCCATATGTATCCTTTGATTTTGACGATTACTATTATGAGATTGATGTTCCACTTCTCGCTTTTACAAGCGAGTTAATGGGACTAGCTTATTGGGGTCCATTTATGCACGGTATTGCTAATCCAGACTTTACAGGAACATATCTTTGGGGATATGGTCACTTGGATGTCTATTCTGGTGAATATTCTGCAGTACAAGTCAGTCAACCTACTTATGAGTGGCTAATGAGCCATAGAATGCTTGTTGGATCTGGTAGAATTTGGTCCAATGGAGATTGGATCTGGGGAGAAGCAGCAATCTATATTAATGCATTAACAATTGAACTAAGAATTGATGAAATACGTGTATCATGGGATATAATTAGTCACCAAGTTGGATGGAAGCACGAGATTTATAGAGGAAAGAATAATTTCGGTAAGATCACGGTCATTATTACTAAAAAATGGTTGTCAGTTGCTTCTGGTCATAAAGTTTTCTTTATCGGGTGTAAAGTATAAAAAAGCTTTTTAAAAATTGTTAAATCCTTTTTTTTTTATTATTATTGAATTTTTTTGATACTTTATGTGAGAATTCAATTGTTATATTTTTTAAAGGTAAAATTATTTTCATTCTGGGAAGAGCTATAAATGAACTCATTAATTTAATTGATACAATACAAAAAACATACATAGGTAAAATTCTAGAAAAATTTAAAAAAAAGTAATTAATTAAAAAGGATCTCTATAGTAATAAGTTAGAGAAAGAAAATAATTTTTAACCAACAAAAGATCACCAGAAAGATGACTACTATTCAAATTTTTGATGGTAATAACACAATTGGAGGAAATAAAATATACATTGAAGAAAATGGAGAAGAATTTTTTCTTGATTTTGGAATGAATTTCAAAAAATATAGTGAATTTTACCAAGAATATATTTCTCCACGAGGTATTCGAGGGATTTATGATCTCTTTCAGCTGAATTTGATTCCTAAACTTAACATATACCGCAAAGATATTATTCCCTCAGACTTTGATGTTTCCACATTTCCGACTTTAGATATAAAAGCGGTTTTATTAACTCATGCTCATATGGATCATTTTGGAAATATTGGATTACTAAATCCAGAATACCCTATCGTAACATCTCCCTCCACTTTAGCTTTACTTAAAGGGATTTTGGATACTTCAAGTGTTAAAATTGGCACCGATGTTGCTTACTTCTCAATTAAAAAACCTAAAGAAGATGGAACAGTTTTAGAATCAGACAAATACAATCTTATTGGCCGGGATTTCATTTGTACTGAAAGTTATCCGGATCCATTGAGCGATTTCATGGAAATAAGTGCTAAGAGTAGAAAAACCCTCAAAGGAGGTAATCTCACTCTTTTAAACGAGTTTTCTTCAAATTTCGAGATTAAAGCATTTGAGGTTGATCATTCCATTTATGGAGCGACTGCTTACATTCTTTCTGGTAATAATACTATTGCGTACACGGGTGATTTTCGGCTACATGGTAAAAAAGGAGAGAAAAGTGAGAAATTTATTAACGAGGCAAAAAACGCATCCATTTTAATAATCGAGGGCACTAGGGCTGCTAGAGAAGATATTCATGAATCTGAAGATATTGTCTATGAAAATTGTGTAAAAACAGCTGAAGATTCTAAAGGACTTGTTGTAGCAGATTTTTCAGCAAGAAACTTTGAAAGATTAGAAGCATTTAAAAAAATTGCTAAAGAAGTTGGTAGAACTCTCGTAATTACTGCAAAAGATGCATACTTACTAAATGCACTTAAAAAAGCTGATGGAATAGATAGAATAAAAGATACACTCATATATAAAGAATTAAAAACTTCAACACGATATTGGGAAGATAAAATCCTTGCTGAGGATATTGAAATAAATTATTTAGATCCTTCCTCTATATCAAAAGATCCTAATAGCTACTTGTTATGTTTTTCTCTTTTTGATATAAAAAATTTATTAGATATTAAATTGAAAGGAGGAACGTACATTTATTCCTCAAGCGAAGCTTTTGAGGAAGAATCTGAATTTGATTATTTAAGATTGAATAATTGGCTTAAGTTTTTTGAATTTAAGATTATAGGATTCAACATTATTGAGGAAGATGCTCGTATTAAACCACAATTTATAAAAGGATATCATGCTTCTGGGCATGTTTCAAAATCCGAAATAATTAATGTTATTGATATAATAGATCCTGATATAGTAATTCCTGTACACACTGATCATCCTGAGTGGTTTAGTGCAAATTTTGATAATGCTGTTCTCTTAAAAGATTATGAAATATATACAGTTTAATAGAAAGTTTAAATATAAAAAATTTTAATTTAAAATAATTGAATTAATAAATCAAAGAATTATAAAAGAGATGTAATGATGAAAAATAAAATTAAAATTGGAGCTTATTTATTTCCTATGCCTGTTGGACTTATTGGGGCAAATGTAAACGGAAAACCAAATTTTGAGCCACTTGCATATGTCGGTATTGTAGAATCTAATCCCCCATTGATTTCTATATCCTCGTATGAAACTCATTATACAAATATTGGTATAAAAGAAAATGGAACTTACAGTGTAAATACACCTTCAGAGGGGATGATTGAAGTTACCGATTACTGCGGATTACATTCAGGGAAAGAAATAGATAAATCAGAAATCTTCGATGTTTTTTATGGAGAGTTAAAAACGGCACCAATGATAACACATGCACCTTTAAATCTTGAATGCGAGGTTGTAAAAACTATTGATACTAAAGATATCACTGGAGCAGAAAAAAGCCACGAAATTTTCATTGGACGAATTGTACAAGCTTACGCTGATGAATATTATTTAATAGATGACGAAACTGATGATTATTACTTAAAGCCTGATATAAGAAAATTAAATCCTCTAATATATTCAACTAGTAAATATTGGAAACTATCTGAAAGTATTGGTGAAGCTTTTAGTATAGGACATAATTACAAAAAAGATTAACACTATTAAAGCTATTTTTGGTTTCTTAGCATATTCATAGTAATATTATGATTAAAGCCATTCAATGTCCAAGGTTTGAGCCGATACAGTTAGCTCAGCAGCAGCTCTAGTATATTTTAATATTTTTGCCATGTCTCCTTCAAGTTTGGCTTTTCCTGATAGCATTGCTCGAATAGAATCTTCTTCACCCATTGTGATTTTTTTCCATGTTTCATAGTCTGTTGTATAGATATATTCAACCTCATATCCTTCTCCACTCGGTTTTTCTCCGGGTTCTAAGAGTCTAACTTTATCTTCAGGTTCCAACTTTTTAGCTCCTGTACATTTACCGTGATAAAGTCCTATCCACATTCTCTGTTCATGGTCTAAGGGACCACTTGGTGTAGCCACCCATACAAAATCACCTTCCCAATCTGCGGCAGCATCTCTATAATTTTCGTTTTTATTTAATGCTTCGCGATATGCATCAGCAAACTCTTGAGTCCCATATTTCACCATTTTTCTAATTCTCCCTTTATTATTTGTGTTTTAAGACGAGATATTATAATTATATTTTCTCTTTATACCTTTTAAAAGCTTAGTTTTTATAAACTTAATTACCGACCTACTAATAAGAATCCAGATAAAGATATCTTCTAAAAAATAAAAAAAAGGGAATATGCAAGATGCAAAATAATCATAAAAAGAAGTTCATAAACTTATTTTCATATATTTCATATCTTCCAAAATTCCTTCTATTTAAATCATTTACTTCTTTTTTTAATTAATAAACTATTTTATTAATAAAAAGATCTTCGGCTATTCCTACTTGGGCGGGGTCCCTTTTCAATTATTTTTACGTTGCTAGCTTGTGGACCCTTTTGACCCTCTGAAACTTCATATTCCACGATATCTCCCTCATAAATTATCTTGAATTCACCAGCTTCTCCTTGTATGGCAGAATAATGAACAAATATATCAGGAGATCCGTCATCTGGAGTAATGAACCCATAGCCCTTTTTTTTGTTAAACCACTTTACTGTTCCTTTTCCCATTGAAAAAACCTATAGAAATTTGGGATTATTAAATGTAAGTATTTCTTTGTAATAAGTTTATGCTAAAATTTTTTTGCATGTGATTATTCAAACTCAAAATAAATTAAAAAAATTATCCAAATTTTACTCATTATAAATCATTAAAAAATTTTGATGAATTTTGATGATATTAGTCTTCAATCTATTATATTTTGACAAACGAAATGTATAGCGTTGAGAAATTTAAAGGGTGAATAATAATCAAAATAAAAATTTTGAAGAACTACTCCGTCCGAGGTCAGTGCTTTATAACCTTAATCATCCTGATGAGAAAATCAGGTTAAAAACACTAAAAAAATATAAAAGGATAAATTAGTATCTTGTCCTTTCCTTTTAAAAGTGGCAGAAACCCATAGAGCGGAAAAAGCAATATCAACGGGACTATATTCAGTAATACGACATCCACAATACTTTAGTGGCATTTTAGCTCATATTGGAATTTCTATTTTATTATCTTCATTCCTAGCTTTAATAACTATACCACTTGTAGTTTTATTAAATTATCTCATCGCATGGAAAGAGGAAAGAGAATTAATTAATGATTTTGTTAAAGAATGTGAAGATTATAAAAAAAAAGTTCCTATATTTATACCAAAATTAAGAAAATAGTTATAAATTACTTTTTAAATGGTTTTTTGATCTTTTAAAAAAGTATTTGAGTAAAGTACTATTTTGCTTTTTAATTTAATAAGAATAGCTTAAAATTGTGCAAGAACAGAAAAAAGCTCAAGAAAAAACTACTATTACAAAACAATCGTTATTAGCTTATCGAGCATGGCCAGTTTTCCTGCTAGCGTTTATAAGATTATTTTATGTTTCTATTTTTGAAAGAGCTTTATCGAATTATCTATATTATGATATAGGGATTAACGAAAGTACTTTAGGTTTTATATCTAGCGCTGGTGCTCTTATTTACATTGTAGCTCCAATTTTTGGGCAATTTCTTACAAACAAATTTTTAGGAACTAGAAATGCTCTTATATTAACTTCAGTTTTAACACCATTATTAACTGGGCTTCAAATATTATATCCCGAGGCTTGGTTCTTAATTATTTGCCGTATTTTACTAGGATTAATATTGGGATTATATTGGCCAAACAGCCTCAACTTATTAAGTAAATGGCAAAAAATAAGTAGTATTGAAAAATCAAAGAAGAATTTTGCATTATTTAATCTTTCTTGGAACTCGGGATTTATAAGCGGGCTTATTGTTGGTTTTCTTTGGGCATTCTCTTGGAGTGATTTTCTTGCTATGATTCTCTCGTGGTCAATATCTTTTTTGTTAATCCCTGTAAGTTTTTTCATAAAAGAGGAAAAAAAACCGGAGATTTCAAAAGAACTTGTAATTTATCAATCAGAAGACCCACTTTCTCACTTAGATATCGAAGAAGATTTGGTAGTTAATGGAAATACACCCATGATTGTATATCCTGTTCTTTTTTCATGGATAAGCATAATTTTTTTAGCGATATCAAAATCAATTTTTATTTTTGGTTATCCTATTCTTGTAAAAGCCCTTCTATCCGAGGAGTTTTCCTATTTAACTTATCTCGTACAATGTGGAGTACAATTTATGCAACTCGTTGGTTTAATTTGGATAAATTCAATGAAAATCTATAGTAGAAAAATAGCTTCACTGATAAGTATTATAACAGTCTCTTTAATCGCACTAACAATTGTTCTTGTTGGAGATATTTGGTACATTTCAATAATAAGCGCTATTAGTGGACTACTTTTAGGTTTAATTCATGGTGTTGGGATGAAAATAATGCTTGAATATGGTACAGCAGAAAATAGCTCAAAATATTCCACAATAAATGAAATCTTAATAGGAATAGGTTTCGGTTTAACTCCAATAATTGCAGGATATGTTATTGAAGTATATCTATACGGAATACACTGGTTTTTAACAATTCTAGGACCTATTATTTTAATACTTCTTATATTTCTTTCTCGAAATATCAAAAGAGAAGGAATCAAATAGTCTTATAAAATTTTAAAAAAAAAGAGAAAAAAAATTTTATTCTATTTTAACATCTATAGTATCTTTCAGTGTGTCTATATATGGGACTTCAATCTTAAGTAATCCGTTTTTATAAGTTGATTTCGCTTTCTCAGGGTCAACGGGACAACACAATTGATAAATCGCACCATAATTAATTGTATCACTTTCACCATAAACAACTAAATTATCATTATTCATTTTTAATTTAATAGTATCCTTTTCTACTCCGGGTAGCACGATTTCAATGACAGAGCCTGTACTATCTTCATTATTATATGTGCAGATCTCAGGAATTACGATTCTCTTTTTAGGCTTTTCTTCTACTTCTTCAATTTCACCTTTTTCTTCAACTTCTGCTAATTCTGACATAAATTTCACCTTAATTTTTTTTGTTTTAATTACTTTAAAATGAAAATCTATAGATTTCTATGTTCGTATAATAAAAAATCAAAAGTTCTTTGAAAATGAGTTAAAAAAATTAAGTGAATTTTGTTGAATACTTTTAAAAATAAAAAAACCTATCAATTATTGCATTCTATACTTCTTTTGATGATTTATATTTTTTTCATTTTGATTTTTAATTATGCCATTTAAGTGATTTACTAATTTTGCTTCTAAATCGGGATTAGTTGGATATCCCCTCTCAATATTTTTTGTAATATGATTTCTTATAAAAAATTCAAGGTCTGTTGAAGACCCAAGTTTTTCAATTAGATAGTTAATTTCATATTCATCGTCCACAACATTGGATAAGAACATATAAATCATTATACTTACTGCTTCTTCTAAATCTCTAGCTCCAACCACGAGAACAGTCCCTCTACTGAACCAGTCTCCATTATAACTAAAGAGATTTGTGTTCCCCCATTTTTTTATCCGGTCTTTCAAGAAATCTAATACACCAAGAATCTCTAAAGGCGATTTGTGTTGATTCAGCTTGAAAAATATACCACATTCAGCCTTTTGCTCATAAATGGTTATTAAATTATTTATTTGTATTTTTAATTTAACCTTCTGTGATAGCAAGTTATTTTTTTTCATATTATCATATTATCAAATAAAAAAAACCTCTTATAGATATCTAATAATAAAAACCTATATTTTTCTATTCTTATGCAAGAATTGGACTAATGAAGACTTAAGATTACTTTTTTGTATAATCAATTTAATGACTATATTATTTTCATTATTTGAGGATTCTTGGACAACTCCAATCCCAGAAGATACCGCAGTAGAGATTTGCCATCAAATTCAGAAATATCATAAGGAAAAAAACATAATCTATTCAAATTGTCTTTGTCATTTTTGCGAGAGGAATATTTTCAAAGATGGTAAAAATAATAGAGGTTGTTCTTTAATAAACCATCAATATGATAAATTTCATCAAAATCTACTCTAATTGTGTTAGAGGTTATTTGATTTTTATTTTAAAACAAACAAAAAATTTAATTGAAATTCATTTTATTCTAATGTAAATTTTAAATGAGAAATTATTCTGGTGTTAATATTGTTTTGTTATAATTGTGGTCAAAAAATTGATGCTGCTGCTATATATTGCGAGCAATGTGGAGTTAAAGTAAGAAAAGAAGATGCGACAAAATGGATTAGTGAATCCGAAGGATTGAATCGGTATTATGAATTAGAATATGAATTAGAAGATATAAATGATGAATTAGGCACCTTAACCTCAAAACAAGCATACTTAGCTCGTTTACAACAGTCCAGAGATCAAAAGTTTAACCAACTACAACTTGTTCGCAATGTAATGTTAAAAGAAAAAAAGGATTACGATTCTCTAGTAAAAGTAAGTTTCTCTTCAATAAAAGCGCGATTAAGTGGAGATTTAGATGAAAGAAAACGAAAAGAGGAAATAGAATATTTAGAGGCCTTGGCTAATTTCGAATATGTAGAAAAAGAACATAATCAACTCGATGCTGAAGTTAAAAAAGTTCAAAATGAAATAGACCGCATTAAAGGATTAAAATCACATATTCCAGCACTCGAAAATGAGATGGAAAAAATATTGGCTCAAATTACTGCGGGTAAAACAACAGATAGACTTAAAGAATTGGAACGACAATATGAGCAAATAGAGAAAGATGTAACAAAAGCACAAGACATTGAGAATAAATTTAAACAAGCAGATTCACTTCTACTTGAAGCAGAAAATCATTTGAATAGCTCGTTAAATAGCCTAAGATCTGCTGAAGGATTAGGCACATGGGATACATTCTTTCGTGGAGGTTTCTTTATTGATTCTATAAAACATGGTAATTTAGATGGAGCACGTCACAATATTAATCAAGCTCAAGCACTTGTAAGGCGAGCTAAAGAATTAGTTGATGTAATTGATGACATCTATATAGATTTTGAAGCACCTAACTTATTCTTCGACATGTTTTTTGATAACTTTTTCTTTGATCTATTTGGCAATACAAAAATCACTCGTACAAGAGAAAGAGTCGAAGGTGCCATCTATCAGCTTAATAATAGTCGAACAACATTAAATAGTAATCTAAACCAGTGGCAACAAAAGAGACATGATTTGATTGCTAATATAAATAAAGTTAGAAAACAAATTCGAGAAGAGAGATTATCCCTATTATAATCAATAAAGAATAAAAAAAAAATTAACTTTTATTTTCTATATTTCCCATAAGTTTTACATGTGTCTATCATAATTTTTACATTTTCAAGTTTAGCATTATCAGGTATTTCTGAACCTACAAAAAGTCCACCACCTTCAGCACATTTATCAATTATCTCTTTTGTTTGTTTTTCAACCATAGCTGGAGTTCCTAATGTAAATAAAGAAGGTTTTAGATTTCCTTGAATGCACATATGATCACCCAATATATCCTTTGCTTTGAAAATATCGGTTCTCTCATCCATATGCATGTAAATTCTTCCTTTTGGTAACTCCCTTAAATAGTGTAAACGATCTGTCCAATTAGTATCCATGTGAAGTTGTACAATAAATCCATCGTTTACATATCTGGAGACCATTTTCTTGAAATACGGCCAGAACAATTCTTCAAAATGCTTGATAGAGATAAAATCAGAACTCGCTCTTGCTGCCCCAACTAAAATAGTCTTTCCACCGGATTTTAAAAAACCATATTCTCCCATTAAAATCAATTTATCAATCAGATAATCACTTACTTCTATTATTTTATGAGGGTACCGATATATGTCTTTCATGAAGTTAGTTGAACCCCTAAATACAGATAAAAGATCGAAAGGAGGAATTGCTGCTCCATCATTGAAGGTAGGTACTTGAAATTCTGTCCACCATTTTACAGTATTTTCTTTAACTTTTTCACCTATTTTTCCTAACTTCCTCATATCTTTCATGCTTGCCCTTCTAAAATTTGCTAACCAGAACAATCCTTCTTCGATTATGCGATCATAATCGTTTTCAGTCATAAATGGATCTGTAAGGCTTTGCTCAAAAAGTTGTGGCGATGCATTTTTATCTAGCATACGTCCGGGTAATCTCCAATCAAGGTAAAAAACTGAAAAAAAATCGGGAAAGGGATTAACGTATTGCATATACATTCCACCTCCTGCCATAGCAATATCATATCCACCTAATTTATGATAGATCCACTCATTTGCTGCTTGTGATTTATCCGGATCTTCAATCATTTCCTGAGCAGTAACATCAGTATAGTATACCGGAAGAAAGTCTATTAGAGGCCAAACAGGTACTCTATCAGGTTCCTTTAAATCTATAGCAGTTAACACCCTTTCAACTGAAGTCATAGGTTCTTCCATGATATCCTTCATCTTTATCCCTCCTTCACCCATTTTGTTATTATATTCACACCCTCAAAAGCATTGTCAGTAAATGCATCAGCTCCTGCTTTTTTCATCCACATTTCGTCAACAGGTAAACCACCAATTATGATTTTTACTTTATCTCTTAACCCTTCCGTTTTCAATGCTTCTGTTATTTCTTGCATAGCCTCAAGAGCTACTGTGAGTAATCCTGAATATGCAACAATACGAGCATTTGTTTCTTTTACTTTTTCAATAAATACTTCGGGTGGAACATCAACACCTAAATCGAACACTTCAAATCCAGCGGATTGCAAAAGTGTAACAAAAATATTTTTTCCGATATCATGCACATCACCTTGGACTGTTCCAACAACAACAGCTATACCCTGCTGTCCGCTTTCTGTCTCCTTTTCTAATGCAGGTTGAAGAATTTTAGCAGATTTTTGGAATATTTCTCCAGCCATTACAAGCTCAGTTAAAAAATATTCTTTTTTATTAAATTTATCTCCAATAATTTCAACGCCCTTGCGTAGAATATCAATTATATCCTTTGCATTAGTTCCCTCCTCTAACAATTTCCTCACAAGGGAATATGACCTTTCTTCTTCCAACTCTACAACTGCATCAATAAGTTCTTCTTTACTGCTCATTTCTTTCTTTACCTCCTTTCTTTTTCTTCATATAGGCAAAGATTAAACGTTTCATAGAAAATTTTTTTCCATTTTTCCCCCACAGAATCTTTCCTATCGCTTCATAAACCTCATCTTTATCGGCATAATTCGGTTTCTTTGAAAATTCTTCCATTTTTTAAGCTCCCGTTTATATTTCCTAATCAAAATTTTTATAACAAATATAATTCAATCTTAGAATTAATAAAACTTAATTTTTTTACAAATTATTTCTTTTTTAACTTAAAATACTGAAAAGCAAAATCTGTGGCTTTAAAAAGTTTTTGGAAAATACTCCTCAATAATTTTTACCCAAGGATGGCTTTTAACTTTTTGAGTTTCAAGATATATATCTTTGTCATTTTTTATTTTTATAATACATTCTTGAATCTTTTCTATCGAGCTTGATTTCACATTAACTAAATATTGAGATATTCGGTTAATTAAATTTATATTTAAGGCATCCATTTGAAATTTGTGGCAAAATATCACTTCGAAGATTAAAAGATTTATCAACTCCTCAAAGAATAAGATAAATTCCTTGTTTTGCTCTCTTAAAGTATCGTTACTATTCATAATAATCATAATATCTGAAATAAAATTAAGAATTTCATAATCCTCCCGTAGATTAAGTGGTAGTCTATTGACATTATTCACTGAAATTTCTGTTGTTAAATGTGCCCCTAAATTAAATACAAAATCATAATAAAAATTCATTAGTTTTGAATTCATTAATAGTAGAAGGTATTTTAAACTAATATCTCCATCAAGACCCTCTTTTGGAATAATAGTAATACATGTGCTTAAAGGATAATAATTTTGATTATCATAAGCCGCAGTAAGATTTGAACTAATTGTTCGGATAATTAATTTCTCAGTTCTTAAAAATATCTTTTCGTTTCTAGCTCTATGAAGTAATTTAGGATTATAATGTATGTATAAATCTTCGAAATCTATATAAAACCGTCCGATATTTTTACCTCTGAGAGTTTTCTTATATGAGTCGTTAATTTTATAATTTGCTAAGAATTTCGCATCATCTCCGGTAGCTATGCATGTTTTAGCTTCAAAGTACTTAGCTAAATCGCAATCTTTATTTTCTTTAATATAGTTAATTATTTCAAGTTCCTCATATTGGAGGTTTAAATTAATATTATAGTTTTCTTGTTCTAAAAAAGTATTTTGGGCTATATGTTTTACTGTCAAATCTCGAAATGTAAAATATTTTTGATTAGATAATTTAGCTTTTATTAGTATTTTATGACCTTCTGCAGGAGATCTTGTTGTTAATACTATAATTACCGTTTCAGCAGTTACAAATTGAAATGCTCTTGCCCCTACATCGATGATTTCTTCAATTGTAGTATCTTCTAAAAGGTGCTTCCTTAACAAAATATAATTATTTGAGCGAATAATATTCTTGTGAACAATGTAACTGATCCTTGAAGATGTGTGGCATAATTTGATAGATCGTTCAATAAAAATTCCAAATGCATTCATTAAACCCTTTGGCGTCTCATACCTGTCTTGATATATTGCTTTCTCGAGAGGACTCAACTGTTTATTAGAAATATAGGGCGGATTTTCGATAATAATATCGAAACCACCTTTTGCCATTATTTCGGGAAATTCATTGAACCAATGAAACGGCTTTAAAGCTAATACCATAGTTTTCTTTTCTTTTTCTGTTAATTTAATCTTCTTTAAATCTTTGTGAGTTAGAAAAATACTTTTTATTTCATCATAAAAGCAATCATTTAAGTCTGTATAACGTGAAGTATCAATTTCTGTTTGATTTATGAAACCAATTATAGCATTACCTACTTTGTAATTGAATTCAATATTTGGTAAAGTCCTACCATTCTCTGTATATGAATCCATTTTTTCAAGAGCTAAAATTAATCTCTGCTTGGTAAT
>JBHLMQ010000012.1:0-93160 GCA_048938005.1 Promethearchaeota archaeon
TTCACCAAAAATGGTTTAAAGAGACAAAATAATTATGCTCAAAATAAAATATTAATTTGTCAACTTTGTCATGTGAAAAAAGGAAATTTTTATAAACGAAAAAAATTCAATATATATTGTCAAAAAAATATAAAGAACGGAGTACCATGATAGAAAATATATTCTTATACCTAATGCCGTTGAATCGGCTAAATACCTCAACCCTTAACCCTGAGCACAGTTTTCAACAGACTGGGCGGGTAATTATTAGATAAATACGTCTCCTCTTTTTGCAATTTTAGAAATCATGGTTTCCTGTTCTTTCCTACTCCTTTTTTGACATTAAAATTTCAATTCTTCACATAAATTTGATAACCGACAAAATTGTTATATAATTTTGGAAAGTAAATTTAAATCAAATTTTCTTCTGAATTTTTTTTATAACTCTTAGATCAGTTTCTATTTTCTTTTCTTTAAATAATTCAACAAGTGCATTCAGGATCAAAGATATTCCATATTTTTGCTTAAAATGCTTAATGATCAATTTAACCAATTTCATATTAGATTTGTAATTTTTAGGAATTATTTTGAAATAGTTTATTATTTGACTTTTTAATATTCTTTTTACACTTCTATCATAAAATCTAGCTAATTTAAAACCGTTATAATTAACAAAACAAATGGCCCAGCTTGGAATTTTGGCATAATTCACATTCTTGATATAATAGCTCTCATACTTTACCCGAAAAATTTTTCGATTCTTTTTTTTCGATGAAAAGGAGAAATGTAAAGCAAAGGGAGCTGATATTGTTGTTTTATCTTTATAAAAGTTTATATTGACGTAGTAAACTCTTCCACTGTACATTCTATGTAAGAAATTTTCAGCCATACTGATTTTAACATCCTTTTTATCTTCAGGAAATTTTGGAGAAGCAACACAGGCTCCCTTTCCATAAAGAATCCATAAAACATGTATCCCATTTTTGTTATAATGTTCAGTTCGATTAACAATCTCCTTGACTGTTATTTTTGAATTCTGAACTTCTACAACGATTTCTACTCCCGAGTTCAATCTAAAATAAACATCTGATCTTCTATTACTAACGTATTTTTCAAGAGATTTTTCTTCTATATTTTTATTATTTTCTGAAATATATTTAAAAATCAACCTTTTAATTGCTTTGTGACAAAAAGATTCTGATTTTGTGTTATGATTTAATAAAATATTAGACATTTACCCGGATTTTATTTTAACTCTATCTTAGTTTGTATATATTTATCCTTTAAAATAAATGAAAGCGGGTATATGGATTAATAAATTCTTATCGCTAATTTTTGAGCGAATTTAGGTTTTGGATAAATTAGGTATGTATTTTTCATTAGAGAGTTCTATTAAAGATTTTGTATAATCTATAATTTTCTTGGCAATTTCAGGGTGAGAGAGCCATTGGACATCTACTTTTTCTCCTCTATCCCATAATAAATAAGGAGTTTCTTCGTATGGAACTTTCTCTTTGACTTCTTTTATCCAGCTGTCTGGTAATTTATTTTCTAATTCAACATCGAGCATTCTGGCCAAAAATAATGCCCAAGCTCTTGGTACAGCAGTTATTAAATAACCTCCCCCACCTAATGCTACCCATTTGTTTTGGCAATATTCTCGAGCACAGGTCTTCATTGTCTGGGCAATATCTCTATATACGGATAGTGAAAATCCCATTTGTGTTTGAGGATCATCAAAATATGTATCAACTCCTAATTGAGTAATCAAAATATCTGGTGAATATGTTTCCAATATTTTTGGTGCTGTTTTTCTAAATAAATTGATAAAATTTTTACTATTTGTCCCAGGGATAAGAGGAAAATTAATAGAAAATCCTTTTCCTTTACCTTCACCAATTTCATTTATAAAACCTGTACTTGGGAAGAGATATCTCCCATCTTCATGATATGAGATTGTTAAAACGTTAGGATCATCATAAAATAGCCACTGAACACCATCTCCATGATGGCAATCAATATCTAAATAAGCAATTCTAATATCTTTCTCTAATTTTTTAAGATGTTTAATAGCAACTCCAATATCATTAAAAATACAAAATCCTGAAGCTTTATCTCTCATTGCATGGTGAAGTCCCCCTGCTGGATTAAAAGCGATTTTGAATTCTTCATCATTCCAAACTGTTTCTGCGGTTATAATAGATGCTCCACAGATTAAAGCAGATGCTTCGTACATTCCTTTAAAAATAGGGTTATCTCCAGGACCTAAATTATAACGATAAGGAATCACACTCTTATCATTAGGATTTTCACTCAATTTTTTGATGACTTCTACATATTGGGGAGAATGAATTGTTTCAATTTCTTGTTGTGTAGCCATTCTAGGTTTCATAATTGTAAGTCTTTGATGTTCTAAGAGCCTTAGTTTCTCCATTAAACTATATGTTAATTGAAGTCTTAAAGGTCTTAAAGGATGATCTCTACCAAAATTGTATTTCTGATATTCCTCTGAATAAATTAAACCCACTTTATCTACCATAATAGTAATTAGAACTAAAAATCCTATTAGTTATATTAATGTAAATTGCATTTCTCTTTTATTTTTCTAGATAATAATTGATAAATCCTAAAAATAATAAATGAGAACTTGTATTATCAAAATATCATAGAAAAATTTATAGTTCATATAAAATTGTTCATATAAAGTTATTTTCTGTCTTAAGAGAATGAGTGTTAACTTTCGAAAATTTATAACTCGGGTTGGTCGAGAATCTGAATTTAAACCACTTAAGAACCAGCTTCTTAACTATTTAAAAAAAGAAAGCGAAAATAAATATAAAAATTACCCTAGGCTCTTAGAGTTAATGAATAATTATTGGCCTGAATATAAAGAACGATCTCGCATTTCTCATCTCTTAAGAGATCATTATGAGGAAATTTTTGCTTTTTATTTGAATAATTTCTTTCATTTTCGGAAGAGAGGCTTAAAATTCTCAGAACCGGAGGCCCCAACTCCAGTTGACTTTAAATTAGTTTTTAAATATCATTATAACGATAAAGAAGTTGAAGTTGTAGAAGATGTTATGCAACAATTAAAGATCAATGCCAATACAGAATCAATTCTAAAGAGAATCTTTATATTTACAATAAGTTCATTTGGTTTTATGGTTGAACAAATATTTGGCAGACCTTTTGCCTTTCAATTTTTTGATATATCAGCAAATTCTCTTCCAAATAATGAATGGGAAGTAGTAGCAATAATTTCCGGAAGAGAACAGTAAAATTTTTTTAATAAAATTGGTATGTTTTAATAGTTTTTTATCATTCTTTGCTAAGAAAAGAACTTAAGTCCATTATGTCATCTCCTCGTTGAACTTTTATTTTACTTTTGATACCTTTAGCTTTCCGTTCTAAATAAATAATTGCATCAAGAGGGATCTTTCTTGGGACACCTCCTCTGCTCTTGATTATTGTTAATAAATAATCAATATTCTGTATTACATCTGGACTTATTAATTCATTATAAATAGTCTGATAAACATATGGTTCATTAATCCTTAGATTATTTAAATGATTATACGCATCTGAGGCTAAAACAACTTTTAAAACAAAATCTATTTTTTCTGAAGTTGAAATAATTCTTTGTTGAGCTGCTTCTTTTCTCTTTTTAGCTTCCATCATTGCCCTCATCTTTTTCATACGAATTTTCTCTAATTCATGCTGATCAAAATCTTTATTTTCATTGTTCAATTTTACATTACCTCCGAGGATTAAACCGTATTGATCTTCTTGAATTATTTCAATTTGATTAAGTTAATTTATTTCAGCTTTTTTCTATTAAATCTAATTAAATTTTTCTACTAAAGAATAATGGTGTTTAGAATAATAATTTTTTGATGCTTTATTACATGAAATTAAATAATTTAGCTAAGAGACTAATAAGTATTAAAAATTAAGTTATACTAAATTATTATTAAAATTTTGTAAAAATTTATACTGTCTTAATAGAAAGGGTGATTACCATTAAAAAAATCTATAGATTATTTACAATTGTTATCATTTTAAGCTTATCTTCTAGCTGGATATTTCAGATGGTTGCTCCTACTCCTATTTTGGATTCCCCGCAAAGTTCATTAGATAAACCTCAAGATCGTCATAATATTCCTATCAAATTTCCAAAAGTAGCTACAAATGGCGAAAAATATTCATATTATAACCTTTCTATAGTATTTGATAATTCTACATCATCTGTACAGGGAAATTTAACGGTTAATTTCTATAATAACGATCCTAAGAGTTTTTCAAAAATTCCATTTCATATTTTTTTATCAGGAATGGCTTATGAATACCGAATGGGATATATAGACATCTTAAGTGTTACCAAGCTTGAGGCTCCTTACACTAGCTTAATCTATGATGAATATTCAAATAACCAAACAATGTGGGTACATCTTGATACTACATTAGAACCCTATCAAAACGCATCTTTTGTGATTTCATTTAATTCAACTCTTCCTGATGGTGGTATTGATCGAGCAAATTCCCATGGAACTGATCCTAATAGAATTTATAAATTTGCGAGCTTTTATCCTCTCCCATGCGTTTATGATGAATATGATGAATGGAATACGGATCCTTACCTCTTAATAGGCGATCCATTTTATTATGATATGGCTTATTACAATCTCTTTATTGAAGCACCAAGTGATTTCGTAATTGCTGCAACAGGGCAATTAATGAAAAAAATAAACAAAGGAGCAAATATTTTTTATCATTTTGATCCAATATATCCTGTACGAGAAGTTACATTTTCGGCATCAGAAGACTTCATTGTAGAATCTACTTTAGTAAATGGAGTAAATGTTTCTACCTATTATATACCAAAATCTCAATTTGTTTGGCAAACAACGGCCTTAAATTATGGTGAACAAGCTTTGACTCTATTTAATGACACTTTTGGTGAATATCCTTATCCTACATTTAATATTGTTGAGGAATATACATATTTCGGAGGAATGGAGTACCCATGCCAAGTTTATATTACTGAAGAAACCGATGATTGGGGCCAATTCTGGTTAGAAAAAATTATTGTACATGAAACGGGACATCAATGGTGGTATAATTTAGTCGGGAATGACGAGGTTGATTGGGGTTTCTTGGATGAAGGTCTAGTATGTTGGTCAACAGACTATTACGGAGAAATAAACTATGGAGACTGGGAATATTTTCAAGATCCTCTCTATAATAATCGTCCTCCATATATTGAAGAAGTAAGGTACCATTATGCGAATACGGGAAACCCTTCAAAAATAAATAGCTCTGTTTATGAATGCATTGATAGGGGAATGGATTACTATTATATTGCATATCGCAAAGCTCCCTTGATCTTTGAGAAGTTGCGTAACACAATTGGGAATTCAAATTTTTTCGCAGGATTAAAACAATTTTTTGAAGAAAAGAAATATAAAATTGCTTTGTTGTCAGATTTACAACTAATTATGGAAAGTGTATATGGGTCTTCCTTAGATTGGTTCTTTTTACCTTGGTTTGATAATGATTTTCTCCCTAAATATAATTTTCTATCCTGTATTTACAATACTACTGAAAAGACTTTACAAATCGTAATTAATGATTTAAATGAACCAATAAACAGTTATACCTATTCTCAACAAATACCAATTAACGTATATAATGAGCTTAATAATATTATACATACCGATATAATTTGGGTAAATAGTACAACAGTATTAAATATTCCAATGACAAGTGAGCCTACCAAAGTGCGATTAATATATACAGATGATGTATTAGTTCAATTAGGTTTGATTGATCCTCTTTACTTGGAAAAGTATGTTCAAAAAGTTAATGGAGGAGGTGGCTTTATTCCTGGATACAGTGTAAGCTCACTATTAATATTTTCCTTATTACCGCTTATCTATCTAATTGCTAAGATATTAATCATACATAGAAAAAAAACCAAAATTTAATTTTTTTTATTTTTTTTTCTTTTATAATCAGATAAAATGGTCCCTCCCCCCGGAGTCTGGCTGAATTCGATTCAAATCCATGTTTCGAGCCGGGGACCGCTCGGTTTCGGCTGACGTATCTTCATTAGCTAAAAGCTTTAGTACGCGATATTCTCTACAGCCGAGCACTCTGACCACTGAGTTAGGGAGGGAGTGTTAAATTAAATAATTATAGGATTTATATATTTTTTACGTTTTTATGGATTGAGAAATATAATAGACATAAATTTGTGTGTAAAAAAACATTGAGTTTGAGGTTTTCTTAAACAAAAACTTCAAATATATTTACTTTATAAGATTAATAACCCAAAAATTTTCCAACTAAAAACCATAAAATAATTTTGTTGTGAAAAATTTTTAATAAATTAATCAATAATTTTACAAAATTAAACTAATATAACAAAAAAAATTAATTACAATTTTTTAAAATTGGTGATTATCATCAGAGAAGAGACTGATTATACTGAAGCGATTGAGGCATATAAAAACGATCCATACGTTATTTTAGAACCATGGGGCAGGAGTATTGATCATTTAAGACTGACCATCTTAGGAAAAAAAGCAACACCATATGCAGATGGGAAGTTTGTATTCGAGATAAAATTTCCAGACAACTATCCATTCGCACCTCCATATGCTTACGCAGTTACATTGATGTGGCATCCTAATATTGATAGTTCTATTCCACCTGGGAAACTTAATATCTGTTTAGATTTAATTAATCCAGATTTAGTAGGTAAAGTTGATGCATCCACAGGGGCATCTGGTTGGACTCCAAGCAAAACACTAACAAATATTATAGAGGCTCTTAAGGGGATGATGCATGTTGAACCTCCATTTTTTAATCCTGGAGATCCATTAAATCATGAGGCAGGAGAACAATATTTTAGAGCACAGAAAAAATTTGAAGCAAAAGCTACTACTTGGACTAAGAAATATGCTATGGATTGAATTAAAATTAACTATTTTTTCTAATCCTTTATTTTATCAATAAAAATAATTTATTCAATTAGAAATAATAAATTCTTATTATACGAATTTCATAGAATTGGGTATAAATTGCGATATTATATAAAGTTACGAACTTCATAATTTTTAGAGAAAGGAAAAACTATGAGGGAATCTTCGCTCAAAAGCAAAAAAGTTATTGTATTCGACTTAGATGGCACAATAGTAAGGTTAACAGCTGATTGGATGTCATTAAAAGAACTTTTAGTATTAAAATATCAAAAGATATACAAAGAAACATGTGATTTTAAAAGTATATCAGCTTGTCTTAGTGAAATTGTTAAAAGAGGAGATGAAAAAGTTTTAAAGAATTTTTTTGATATTATTAGACATTATGAGCTTAAAAATATAGAAGACAACGAACCAATCGAAGAGATTATTTTTTTTATTAATAACAAAGAGTTATTTGGAGTCAAGGAAGATGCCAAATTAGCAGTTCTATCTCTTAATACTCGAGAAACTATAATCAAGTCTTTAGAATTAGCAAATATTAGCAATAAAATAGATTTAATCATAGGAAGGGAGGATGTAAGAAAATGGAAACCAGATCCAGAGGGGCTTTTAAAAACTCAAGAATATTTCAAAATAAAAAAAGAAGATATGATTTATTTCGGAGATTTGGAAAAAGATATTTTCACGGGTAAAAATGCTACAATAGAAACGTATTTAATAGATGATTTAATACAATTAATAAATAAAATGAAAAAAGAGCTTAAGAAAGATTAGAGTCTTTTTATTATACACTTTTAGACTTTTATAAAAGTGAAGATTTCATCCTTTCTTTCGATAAATTTAAACAATCTATTTCTAGTTATTTTAGTGATAATTTCATCATCCTTTAAATGGTGGTCATCAAATATTAACCATCCATTTTTTTTTAAAACGCGATACAATTCTTTTAAAATCTTTTCAGGATCTGATAAATCATGGTAAATATCTAATAATAGAACAAAATCAACAAAATTATCTTCCAACTGTGTATCACAATCAGTTAAAATTGTTTCAATATTATTTAATCCCCTTTTTTTTACCCTTTCGTTAACACTATTAATAGCTAGGGGATGGATATCAGCGGCATAAACTTTCCCTGTATCACCAACTACCTCTGCTGCAGCTATGGTGTAACTCCCAGGACCACATCCATAATCTAATACAATATCTCCTTTCTTTATTTTAGTTTTTTCAATTTTATCAGAGGGAGGATATTTTTCATCACGCTGTTTAAAATGTCTTACCATAAACTTAAAAGCTGCTTTGGTCATTGGTTTGTCTTTTTTCCTTTTTTCATTATTTTGTGGAATCCTAATCACCTATATTTGAGAAATAAGTATGAAGATAAAAAAAAGGTATTTTACATAAAAGTGATCACAACATTATATTTCTTGATGTCAGATTCTGCTAAAGCTTTTCCTAAAGGAGTTAAGGTGATAATATCATTACTTTTTATTTTTAGTGAAGTTAATTTTACATCAGGATCTTTCAGTGAGGGCATATATGGATTCCAATAAATTTCTTTAGTCATTGGATTTGTTATCATCCATAATTTCGGATCTAATTCATATCCTGTGATTTTCATAGCTTCAAAAATATAACCAACATCAGCATCAAATGGAACTACGATTTGTACATTCTCTTCTCCTTCAATCTTTCCACAAGCTAGACAATCTTCTCTTTTAATGATATCTAGATGATCAAATAGCCCATATATGCCATTATAATTTACATAAGGAGGATCCATTGGAGGACCTATATTTCTTCCTTTCACTCTAAATAATAATTTTAGAGTTTCTTGAGATTGTACACTGGCAATAATTGAGCTAACTGTTTGTATAGCTGCGATTTTATTACCAAGAATATTTTCCATTTCTTCGAATTTATAATCTGGTCCAAATGTTTCTTTAATATTTTTTTTCCATTCCTCAATTTCCTCTTCTGTTAAGATTTCTCTTTTTTCTGGAGGAACATTTTCATTAAAAACTCGTTCTCGTAGTTTTATTAATTCTTCTTGAGCTAATTCTTTTAGCTTTATCACTTCATTGTTGAGATTTAAATCAGGTTTGTGTCCATATTTCTTTTCAAAATCTACTTCCGCTTTTATTACGCAGTGATTCCTATTGCGTGGTAAACCTTTTAATGTACATGCTGCAACGAGTTTATCATCAGCAGGAGGTATTGGTACTAAACACCTATAACAGGGAGTTTGATCTAATAATTTAGGAGCATATTTCCAATCAAACACCATTTCTATTTCTTTACGAATTTTTTGGATTATGGGTGTTATTTTTTCTGTTTTTATTACTTCAATTTCTTCTTCTAGTTCATCAATTCTTCTCTGCGCTTGAAAATATTTTGGGTATTCGAGTTCATCTATTTCCCACAACATAGCTTCAACCATTTTATCGATTTCATTTTCTCTATCTTTATATCGTAATCCTGAATCCTCAGGAATTACAATTTGGCAATGCCCTTCAAACCCAACTGTTCCACCTTCTACCATTGGCTTTTTCAATCTTAAACATATCTTATTTAAGTCTAATCTTGCGTTAAAATTATCTAAAGCTGCTACTATTACATCAGATTCTTCATAAACTGACATAGGTAATTTTTGGAGTTTTTCAAAATAATGATCAACCTTAAGATACGGATTTATTTCTTTTAATCTTTCTGCTGCAACCTCCGCTTTGGGACGACCTTCATCACCGGGTTTGAAAAGCATTTGTCGAGATAAATTAGAGGTTTCAATAGTGTCTAGATCAACGAGGATCAGTTTACCAATTCCCATCAGAGCAAAATCCTTGGCAATTTCACAGCCTAATGCGCCAATACCAATAATCATAATACACCCATTATTTATTATCTCTTGATCCCATCCCTCAATTAACTGCTGCCGAGCATACATTCGAGATTTAACAATATTATCAGTGTTTTCTGTCATTTTTGATAACTCAATTTTTATTATTATAATATAATTATTTTGTATTCAAAATTTAAACTCTTTTAGTTAATTTATTATGATATAAAGTAATTAACTTGAAAAAACAGAATTTACTTTAATTGTAAAGATAAAAATATTTAATAGAAATTTTTATTTTCACTTCTTTTTCTTTTCAGCAGCTTCTTTAATCATTTTTTTAAGACTATCAACTTTTTCTCTCTCCTTCGCTTTTTCCAATTTTTCTTGGAAGATTCTTTTATCCTCTTCCTTTTTTGTTATTTCATCCTTGAGTTCTTGCTTCATTTTTATTAAATTTGTCATCTCCTTGCGAAATTCTTTTGATTTAGATTCAAATCTCTTTTTTTGCTGAATTTCCAATACTACTTGTTCTTCTCTCCTTTCTTCAATTAGGCTTATTATATTATCAGTTAATTTACTGACTTCTCCAACTGTCTCTTTTAATTCTGTTTCTTCCTTTTCTCTACGCTCTTTTTCTAAAATTTTTTGTTTTTCTAATTGTTCTTGAACAGCTTTTATTCTGGCTTCTTCACTTGTAACTCTTTCTTCTAAAGCTTTCGCATTTCTAATTTCTGTTTGAATATATTTTACTTCTTCATCCCAACCAATTTCACTGAACTTTTTAATGGCTAAATCAAAATTTTTAAATGCCCTTTCAAATTCATGATATGCTGCCCATTTTTTTCCTTCATCAATGAGTTTTAATCCATCGTCTCTTATTTGTTCCACTTGCTGCCTTTTAACAACTAAATCTCTATATTGTCTTTCTTGTTCTCGTTTAATTTTTTCTTGTTCTAAACGTCTCCTTCTCACTTCCTCTTGAAACATTGCAAATTCGTTTTCCCTTTGTAAGCGAGCTTGCTCCTCTAATCTTTTCTTTTCAATAAAATTTGTCTGTTCCTGTTGTAAATCTTTAATTAGAGCATCTAAATTCTTTATTTCTGGCTCCCAGCCTATATTTTCCGCTAAAATGTGTCTTGCTTGAATATGTAATGAAATTGCTTTACTATAGTTGGGAATATGGTGTTTTAAAAACTTACCCGCTTCTTCTAGAAGAGAATATGCTGACTCTCTTACACTCATTTGTTCTTGTATGATTTTTTCTCGTTCTTGAAGAGCTAATCGTTGAGCTTCTTTCTTTTCCCTTTCTTGTCTTTTTCTTTCATCTATAAGTGCTGATAATACTCTTTCCTCCTCTAGCTTTTCCAATTCTTTTTGAACTTGCAAATTTTTTAATTCTTCTTTTTGATTTTTTAGTGTTTTAATCTTAAATATCATGTTATTAATTGAGTCTGTTGGAAATTGCAATTCATTTAATATAATACCAGCACTTCTATAACATACTATTGCATTATCATAATTTTGTTCTTTTAGAAAATGTTCTCCTTCATCTAAAATCTTGAATGCTTGTTCTTTTCTTTGTTCTAATCTTGATTTTAATTGTTCTTTTTTTAATATTTCTAATTCTTTTGCTTTCAATCGCTCTTGTTCAACACGAGTGGTCTCTGCAATTTTTTGTTGAAACTCCCATTCTTCTCGCTCTTTTTGTATACTCAATTCAAACTCTTTTTGCTTCTGTAGCTGATATTCTCCTTTCTTTTCTTTAATTTTAAGAATTAATTCTCTGATAGATTCAGTTGGAAATGAAATTTCATTTAACATTAATTCTACCGCATAATAATACTCAAGAGCCTTATCATACTGTAATTGTTTCATATAACTCTCTGCTTCTTCAAGAAGAATGAAAGCTTCTTCTTTCCTTTTTTCCATATATGCTTTTATTTGATTTTGTTTTTCAGCTTCTGTTTGCTTTACTTTCAACTTAATTTCATTTATTTTGACCTTCTCTGCTATCTCTTGTTGGAATTTAAATTCTTCCTGGGCTTTTTGAAGCTCAGCCTCTAATTTCTTTTGTTTTGCTAATAATTCTTCTTTAATTTTTTCCTGAACTTTGTAAATCATTTCTCTAACTGAATTTGTAGGAAAACCAATTTCATTTAATATCAATTCTGCTTGGCGATATTTTTCAATTGCTTGTTCGTATTGCCTTTGATTAAAAGAGTTTTCAGCAGCCTCCAATATAGCAAATGCTTCTATTTTACGATTTTCCAACAATTGTTTTATCTTTTCCTGTTTTTTGATTTCAATATTTTTTGCTCTTAATCTTTCTTGTTCTATTTGCATATATTCAGAGATCTTTTTCTGAAATTGTTCTTCTTCCTTTTTATGTTGCTTTAATGATTCAATTTCAAATTTTTTCTCTCTTTCTATATCTCTCTTCCTAGCTTTAATTGTATTTAAAGTATCTTGAAGTAATTTTAAATAATCACTTGTCCATCCAATCTCAGTTAAAATATTTATTGCATTTTGATAGTTATTTAACGCTTCATCATAATCCTTTTGGTAAAGTGAAGTATATCCATCATTAATGAGTTTAAAAGCTTCTTGTTGTTTTGCTAAATTTTGGGTGGTAAGTAATTCTTTCTTTTGAATTATTTCTCTTTCCTCTAATGCTTGTACCCTTTCTATTTCCCTTAAATGTCTTATCCTTTCCATAAAAGTATAATTTTCCTTCTCTTTTTCTATTGCTTCAGTGATCGATTTTTGTCTTAATAATTCTTTTTTTCTCTTCTTCTTTTTAATATCTTGTATTGCTTTATTTATAATTGGAATTTCATCTCCCCATTGAATCTGAGCAAAAATATTGGCGACATTGTGATAAAGTTCAATAGCATCATCAAATTTGCTTTGTGAAATGCAGGTTTGACCTTTTTCTAATAGGCTAAATGCTTCTTCCTTCTTTCTTTCACGGTAAGCAAGTTCTTTGTCTCTTTCTCTAATTTTAATTTCTTCTCTCTTTAATTTTTCACGTTGTATTCTCATTTCTCCGATTAGTTTTTCTTGAAACAATTTCTCTTGTTTTTCCTTTTCCATAGCAGATTGTAATTCCCGTTGTTTTCTTAATTCAGCTTCTCGTTTTTTATCCTCAACAGCAATAATAGAATTTTGAATTAATTTTATTTCTTCATCCCATTTAATTTCTCTAAAAATTTCTGCTGCTTCATGATATAAATTAATTGCCTCATCAAATTTTCCTTGTTGAATATGTTTTTGAGCTATTTCCAACTTTTTAAATGCTTCTTCTTCCTTTTGTTCTTGAAAAATTCTTAATTCTTCTTGTTTCTTCAATTTCTCTTGCTTTTCTATCATTTTTTGCTCTTCAAATCTAATTTTCTCTAAAATTTGCTTTTGAAATAGTAATTCTTCTTGTTCTCTTTTTATTCTTAACTCTAGTTCTTTAAACCGGTTTAAATCTTCTTCTCTTATTTTCTCTTGAATTTTTGAAATCATTTCTCCAATAACTCCTGTTGGGAAATTGATTTCATTTAATATCAATTCTGCTTGATGATATTTTTCAATTGATTTTACGTAATCTCCTTGAATTAAAAGAGTTTGAGCATCATCCATTATTTTAAAAGCTTCTGATTTACGCAACTCTATTCTTTTTGCTAAATCTTCTCTTTTTTGTATTTCAATTTTTTTGTCTTTTAACTTTTTCTGCTCTTTAAGCATATATTCGCTAATTTTCTTTTGGAATAAATCATCTTCTTTCTGTTGTTTTAATGATGCTTCAAATTCTATTTGTTTCTCTTTTTCCTTTTCCTTCCCTCTTAATTTAATTGTTTGAATAGTTTCATGTAATAATTTCAAATATTGTTCTCCCCACCCGATATCTTTTAGAATTTCTATGGCTTTATTGTAATTATTAATAGTGTCATTGAAATTTTCTTCTTCAAAAAACTTATCTCCAATTTCTATTAAACTAAATACCTTTTGCTGTTTAACTAAGTTTTGGGCAGATAGCTGTTTCTGTTCTTCGATTGATTCTTTTTCTTTCAAGAGTTCTGCTTTTTCTCTCTCTCTTTGATACCTTATTCTTTCAATAAATGCTTTATCTTCAGTTTCTTTCCTAATTGCTTTATGTAAAAGCTTTTGTTTATTTAATTCATTCTCCCTCTTTCTATTTTCAATACTTTGAATCGCTTCTTGGATGATGGGGATTTCTTCAGTCCATTGAATCTGAGCAAAAATATTTATTACATTATAATAAATTTGAAGTGCTTCATCAAATTTTCTATGAGAAAGGAAATCTTGGGCCTTTTCTAATAAACCAAATGCTTCCTCTTTCTTTCTTTCCCGATAAACAAGTTCATTTTCTCTTTCTCTTAGAATTATTTGTCTCTCTATTAATTTTTGATGTTGGGCTTTCATTTCTTTTGCGATATGTTCTTGAAATGCTTTTTCTTGTTTTTCTCGTTCCAATTCTGCTTGAAATTTAATCTGATTTTGAATTTCAGCTTCTATTTTTCTATTTTCAAGTTCAACTATAGCATTTTGTATGAGGTTGATTTCATTCTGCCATTGAATATCAGCAAAAAAATTTAGACTATATTGAAATATATCAATAGCCTTATCAAAATTTCCTTGTTTTACATTGTCTTGTGCTTCTTCGAGTAATTTGAAACCTGCTATTCTTCTTTCTTCACGAAATTTAGATTCTTTCTCACGTTCCATTAATTCAATTTTCTTTTTCTTTAGTTTTTCCCGTTCTTGTTGTAAGTATTTTGATATTTGCTTTTGAAACTCATCTTCTTTCTTTTGTCTTTTAACAGAGTCCTGTAATTTCTTTTGTTTCAAGATATTTTGTTTTCTTTGTAACTCTTCAACTTCTCTTATTGAATCTTCAATTAAAGGAATTTCATCTGCCCATTGAATTTCTGCAAATATATTTGCAGCATTTTGATAATTTGAAATTGTGTTATCATAATCCCCCTGTTTTAAGGAATTTATAGCGGAATCTAGAAATTCAAATGCAACTTTTTTGCGTTGTTCAAAAAGTTTAATCTCCTCTTCACGATCTTTAATAATTATTTCCTTCTTTTTTAAACGGTCTCGTTCTTTATTTATTTCAATTGATATTTGCTTCTGAAATTCTAATTCTTCCCGTCTTCTCTCCTCTAATTTTTTTTGCTCCTCGTATTCCTTGGTAAATTGTGCGTGCTTTAGCAGTTCTACATTAGAGACTGTATTTTTTATTATAGATGCATAAGGTTCCCAACCAGCACCTAAATTTGTAAGAATTGATAAAGCTTTCTGATATTCATTTATAGCATCATCATAATTTTTTTCTTTTAAAATCTCATCCGCTTTATCTAATGTATTAAAGAGATCTTTTTCTTTCTGTATTTCATCCCTTCTGACTTCTTTATATTCTATACTTTTTTTATCTAATTCCCTTGTTGATTCGATAATTTGGGTTTTCTGCTTTTTGTAAATTGAGTCCTGGAGTACTGCTAAATCTTTTTCTCTTTTTTCTTTTAATTGATCAGTTACTTTTTCACTTTTTTGTTTATTTTTTATGCTTTCAATTAAATTTGCAATAGGTTGGATATATGAATCCCATTTTATCGATCTAAGAAGTTGAATTGCTTGATTTAATTTATTGAGTGCTTGATCATATTTTTTTTCTCTTTCAAGCCTATTTCCAATATCTATTAAATTAAATGCCTTAAGTTGAATATCTTCCTCATGTTTTTTATTAGTTTCAAATTCAATTAGTTTTTCCTTTTTTAATTCTGCTTCTTTTTCTAAAACAACTTTCTGTTCTTCAATATCACCAGATAACCTTAATGCTTCTTTTTTTTGTTTTAATTGAAGAGATTCAAAATCTGCTTTATCTTTATTAAGTTTTTTAATTAATATTTGAATATTTTTTGTCTGAGCATTCCAACCTATAGAATCTAATAACTCTATAGCTCTTTCATAATTCATTCTTGCATTATCGAATTTTTTATCTTTTTCAAACTTTTTAGCTGTGTCGATATGAACAAAAGCCTGGTTCTGGATATCCTCTTCATGTTTTTTCTTTGCCCTAAATCTTTCAATAACTTTTGCTTTTTCAACGCTACTTTTTTGTCCGAACATTCCAACAATTTCAGGTTTCACTTCTGGTATTATTTGAGTTTCTTGTTGCTTTAATTCAATTTCCTGCTGTTGAAGTACTTGAATAGATTTTTTAACCTCTAAATCTTTTACAAGTTTATTGATTTTAGATCTTATATTTTCTAATTGTGTCTCAGACCAACCTGCTTGAGTTAATAGATTGATAGCAGATAAATTTTGTTGAATAGCCTCTTCAGTAAAACCGTCAAATTCCAACTTTTTTGCCCCCTCTAATAAGGAAAAAGCTTGATCTTGCAATTGTTCAATTTGGGCTTTTTCTTGAGCTCGTTGATATAAAGCGTCTTTTTTGATAAATTCTTTTAATTCACTAATTCTATCATAAATTTCTTGAATTCTATGCATCAAAAATCCACTTTGTTTAAGAAAATCAGCTGCTTTTTGATAATGTGAAATTGCATTTTCTACCTTTTTCTCTTCTTCAAACTTTTGGGCAAGTTCTAAAAATTTTAAAGCTTCTTGTGCTAAAAATTCTGGATTTTGCATTTTAGGCAATTCTACTTAATCTTATTATGAAATAAAAAATATACAAACATTATTCTTACTTTAATTTAACCACACCAAGTAATTAAACTTTTTATATTGTTATAATTATTTTAACTAGATTATTGAAAACGATAAATAAAATTGAATTTATAAGAATATTGAACTCAAATTTTTCAAAAAAAACAATCCTCATTACTGAAACTAAGTTATGGAAATAGAAAGCAAAAATATTATCATAGATTTTGAGCCCATTTCTAGGAGGGTATATTTTTCAAATGACAATTCTCTTTATGAAATTCTAACAGAATTGAATATACCAATCAGATCCTTATGTGGAGGTTTAGGAACCTGTGGAAAATGCAAAATTATGGTTCAAAGTGGAAAAGAGTATTTGATTTCTCCGACTAATGCTGAAAAAGAGTTTTTAAATAAGGAGGAACTTGAAAATGGGTGGCGATTGGCATGTGAAACAAAAATAGATAATAAATATATACAACACTTAGAAAAAGTTAAAGCTCCTCAATTTCGAATTTTTTTACCAAGTGAATTATTGCTTGAAGATTTTAAAATCCTAACAACTGGTATAAGTAAAGGAGTAAATGTACAACCAAATATTCAAAAAATCTATCTTGAAGTAAAAAAGCCATCATTAGAGGAACCTAATCCTGATTTTGAAAGAATTCAATCAAGCATTTTTTCTGCTATTCCGCATTTGAAGAGAAATGAACAATTTAATATTGATTTTAATGTTTTAAAAGAAATACCCGATATGCTAAGAAAAAACGACCATAAAATTACATTAGTCTTGCGGAATAATACTAATATTATTGCTTCTGAACCTGGTAATACTACTGAAGAGAATTTTGGAATTGCTTTTGATATTGGGACCACAACAATAGTTGGTTATTTAATGAATCTGAATGATGGTAAGATATATTCAGTAGATTCTAAATTGAATAGTCAAACTGCTTTTGGAGAGGATTTAATAACACGCTTAACTTTTATCAATGAGGAAAAAGATAATCTTCAAAAATTAAATGCTGCTGTAATCAACGATTTGAATGATATCATTTCAAATACGACTAGTAGAGCTCATATTAACCCATCTCAGATTTATGAGGCAACTATGGTAGGCAATTCTGTCATGCATCATATATTCTTAGGATTGAATCCAGTTTATATAGGATTAAGTCCATTTATTCCAGTTATTCAAAGAAATTTGAATGTTAAAGCAAGAAATTTAAATCTAAATATCTCTAAAAATGGGAATGTTTATACCGCACCTGTTATAGCTGGCTTTGTTGGGGCGGATACTATAGGTGTAATACTCTCTTCACAAATTTATGCTGAAAAAGAGCTTACTTTAGCTATCGATATTGGAACAAATGGAGAGATAATAATTGGAAATCGTAAAATCTTGGCTGTAGGTTCATGTGCAGCAGGTTCTGCTCTGGAAGGGGCTCATATTAGCGATGGAATGAGAGCTGCGGCAGGTGCTATAGAAAAAGTTAAAATTAACGCTAATAATCTTGATATATCTTATACCACAATCAAGAATAAGAAACCAATAGGTATTTGTGGTTCTGGATTAGTTGATGCTATAGCAGAGATGTTAAGATCCAAAATTATTACAAGAAGTGGAAATTTTAATCAACAATTTATTGATCATGAAAGATTTATCAAAAAAGATAAAAAAATAGAATTTATTATAGCTAAAAAAGAGGAAACTTCTTTAGGTAAGGAAATCACGATTAGCCAAAGCGATATTAGGCAAATTCAAATGGCAAAAGCAGCTTTTTATTCTGGATCAAGGATTATTTTGAATCATTTAAAGAAAAATATTAAGATTGAACAAATTTTTTTAGCAGGAGCATTTGGTAATTATATCAATGCTCACAATGCAAAATTCATAGGAATGATTCCTGATATTCCTGATCATAAAATATTTCAAATAGGAAATGCTGCTGGAATTGGAGCACAGCACTTTTTATTAAATAAGAGTATACGAAAAAAAGCGCAACAATTATTAGATAAAGTTCAATATGTTGAAATTGCAATAGAAGAAGGATTTCAAAAAGAATACGCTGAAGCAATGTATTTTCCTCACTTAAATCTTGATTTTTTTCCTAGCTTGATAGAATACAACAAAATACCAAAAAGGTAAAATCAAATAATCAAATTTACTTCTGTAAAATTTAGCTGATTTATTCAATTAAATTTTTGTAGAAATGAATAAAAACAAAATTAAGTTTATGTAAAAATATTTAAATTTATAATTTATTTTATCTTTAATTTAGTCCATATTAATAAACAAAATAAATTCTTAAATACCATTTACGATATTAATTTATATACATAACTAAAAAATTATGAAAAAATATTAAAAATAAACTTCATGAGTGAACCTTTATGTCAAGTTTTAAACTGAAAGTATTACTTACTGGTGCTGCTGCTGTTGGAAAGACTAGTCTTGTCCAACGATTCATCAAGAATAGGTTCCAAGCCAATTACAAGTTAACTGTAGGAGTTGATATTTTAACCAAAGATGTTGAATTTAGGCAAGGAGAGATTGCCACTTTAAGTATTTGGGATATAGGAGGACAACAACGATTCGAATTTATACGTAGTACATTCTATAAAGGTGCGGCAGGAGCATTATTAGTCTTTGACTTGACTAGAGAACAAACATATACTGAAACGAGAAAGTGGCTAACTGAGATAAGACAATTTGCTGGTGAGAATATCCCATTTGTTTTAATAGGAAATAAAGCGGATTTAATGGAAGATGTTGGTATGGTCATAGATCGAAATGATGCTCGCTCATATGCTGAAAATGAGGGAAGTATTTATATAGAAACTTCTGCTAAAACGGGTGTTAATGTTGATGAAGCGTTTACTGAATTAACACGTCGTATTATTGATTCTAGAACTTAGTATTAACCAGATAAATTTATTTATCTAAATTCTAATTCCATAATTTAGACCTTAATTTACACTTTTTGATTTTCTAAATCTTTTTGAAAAATAAATTGTGGAAATTTAGATAAAATTAATTACCACCTTTAAATTCCTCATATAAATCGTCATGAATAATATTTATTGCATCAACTAATTTGTCTCTCTCAATAACTATTGATAAATTTAACTCATCATAGCTTTGGGAAATAGCTTTAACCTTTATGTTTTTTTTATCTAGTGCGTTAAAAATTTCTGCTTTAGTTTTAGTTTCAAGAATTTTAAGACCAGTTATATTAATTACAGCAACGTGCTCCCAATTAATCTTAAAGAAATCAGAAAAGAATTTTGAACTTCTTAAGGCAGCTATTGCTTTCTCAGAGTCTTCTTCTCTTATAATAAAAGATGTACTTATTTCAGAGGAGCTTTGGGCTACTAACGAAACACTAATCTTATTTTTGCTCATAACTTTAAAAATTTTAGCCAAGACACCAGGGACATCCACCATACTACCAGAAATTATAGTTATAATTGTAGCAAATTCAACAGCAGAAATTCCCTTAATTTGTTCCTTATCTGTTAATTCAGAGATCTCTGTAAAGTCCTTTTCTAATGGTTTATCAAAATTTCTTATTTCTAATGGGATTTTATGCTTTTCAATGGCCTCCAAACATTTCGGATGGAGTATTTTAGCGCCAAAATTAGCAATATGTTTAGCTTCATCATAATCCAAATTTTTTATCAGAGAAGAGTGAGCTAAATATTTTGGATCTATCGCTAATAGACCATCAACATTTTTCCATAAAATTATTCTAATATTTTTATCATCTCCTACATCATATAAGGTTCGTGCTAAAATGGTCGCTGTATAATCAGAACCCCCTCTCCCGAGAGTTGTAATATATCCTATTTTATTTCTTCCAATAAAACCAGTTAAACAAACTATAGTATTTTTATTGGGATTTTCTAAAAGTGGAACTAATAATCTTTTAATGCGAGAATTTGTTAAACTATACAATGGATATGCGTTATTAAATTCATCATTAGTAATAATCAACTTATTTGCTGGAATGAATACAGAATCTAACCCATTGTTTAAAAGATATTGATTTAATATATAGGTAGATATTATCTCTCCAAAACTCAATATATAATCTTTATAATAAGGTTCTAATCCAAATTCTTTAATATCTGAAAATGCATCCTCTAACTCACTTAATTTATGATCGATCCAATCCTTTGCTTTAACATAATGTTCAGAATCTTCAGGAAATATTTGCTCAATTATATCTATATGCTTTTTTTCGATTAATGCTATGTTTTTATCAGTTTCTTTGTCATCTTCTAAGGTGTAGGCTGTTTTTTGAAGTAAGTCTGTAATTCCACTCAGAGCGGAAGCAACATAAACTTTCTTTACTTCACTATAAATATTTGTAATATTTAAAATCTTTTTGAATGCATCTTCATCAATAAGACAAGAACCCCCGAATTTCATAATAATTATCGGCATAATACTCGTACCTTTCTTTTAAAGTTCTAATTGTTCTAAATATTAAATAATAATTATAGTTAATTGGTTAAATCTTATTCATTCATTTTTTTTTAAATAAAAATAAAATGATATTATTAATTCATAATAGTAATGATCGATCTCCATCTACATTCAGCAGTTTCTGATGGTTCAGATACGCCTTCACAATTAATAGATTTAGCACTTGAACTGAATTTAACAGCAATTGCTTTAACAGACCATGATACAGTAGCGGGTATAGAACAATTTTTATCATATGGAGAATTGAACAAAATAATTGTAATTCCTGGTATTGAGATTTCAATAAGACATGAGCCTAAAAGAGAATTAATAGATGTTCATATTATTGGACTTAACATCGATCATTCTTCTACAGGTTTGCTAAATGTGATTAATGATCAGATTAAAGGGAGATTAGAACAGAAAAAAACAATCTGTAAACGCTTAAAACAGGAACTTGGATATGATATTTCATTTGAAGATGTAAAAGATCTAGCAGGAGGTAAGATTATAGGTCGTCCTCATATTGTTGAGATTATGAAGAGAAATAATCCTAAGAAAGTTGAAGGAAAATCCAAAAATGATTTATTCAAATTGATTAGTATTGGTGGTGCAGCATATGTAGATCGAAAAGTTGAGTTAAACCTTGAAGAATCTATTGAGTTAATTAAATCTGCTGGTGGTATTCCAATTTTGGCGCATCCAGGAATTCATTTAGTTTTAGATAGAAAAAAATTTGTAGAATTGTGCATTGAAGCTGGGATTGAAGGCATTGAGGTAGAATATACATATGCTAAAAATAGACCTTTTTATGAAACAGAAAAAGAAATCTGGGCTCAGAATTACCTTCCTGATTACTATAGAAAAATTGCTGAAAAATTTAATCTCATTAAATCTGGTGGTTCTGATTATCATGGAAGAAAAAAAAAGATTAAAATCGGAGAAGCAGGTGTACCAGATAGTTACTTAAAAAGTTTTATTTGAAGTAAGATTTCATTATCCTAATTATTTAAAAGTTTTTGTAATTTTTGAATTTGCTGCTCAATCTTTTTTACATATTCACTAACTTTTTCCTTTTTCTCTTTAAGTTCATCTTTAGTTATTTCTCCTGTAAGTTCTTTCATCTCAAAATCCAAAGACATCTTGGTAAGATTCGCTTTTTTAATTTTAAGTTCTAATAACGACTTTTTTAAATCATCTTTTTGTTGAGTATCCATAATTATAGGTTCCTGTTTTACTTTGCTAATTACTTCAGAAGTGATTTTATCTACTGAATTTACCGTTGTTTTTGGAATTTTCAATTTCTTAGATTCAGGTATACTTGTTTTAACTTTTTGTTCCATTAATCTAATTGGTGAAACTGGTACAGGTGCTTTAAATTCATCAGTATTTTTTACCTGGCTGAATGGTGATATTTTTAATTTAGATTTTGCATCTTTTGGAACAAATTCTACTGATTTTGGTTTAATTTTTACCATAAAATCTTCGGGATTTAATTTTAAACCAACATTTTCTTTAATAACTCCAGTTTCCTTAGGTTTAACAATTTCTTTAGTATCTTTAACACTTATTTCAGGCTGAAGTGAATTAATATCAGATTTTGGGATGTGAGGGGATTTATTTAATATAGGTGTTTCTACTGCTTTCTGTTCGGTCTTTAGTTCTTGATGTATTGATGGAGGTGATTGTGGTGTTATTGTTGATTTTGGTAGAGAAATTGACTTTTCTAATTCTTCTGCTTTTTTATGAAATACCGGAGCTTGTTGTTCTTCAGGTATTATAGGTACTGCTGGTGTGGGCGGTGGAGCACCTACTTTTTTTAACATATCTTTTATTTTTTGAGATTTTTCAAAAAATTCTCTTCCCAACGAATCATCTCCTAATTCAATGCATAAATCGCTAATTTTATCGAATAAGAATGCAGCTTTATTGAAATCAGCATTCTTTAAGGCTTTAACTGCTTCCTCAGTTAATTTATCTCTCTCAAGTAAAGGTTTTAAAAGAGGAGAGACTTCTGCACTCATCTCTAAAATATCTGCAATTATTTGAATCATTTTATCACGATTTTTAGGATCTAATGCTATCATAGAATAAGCTTTTAAACCTAACAAATTCTCAATTTGAACGGGATTCATTGCGCTTTTTAAATCTTGTTTATTTCCTATTACAGCAGACTGAGCATATGGCGCTTGTTCTTTTATTAGTTCTAAGAAATATTTACTTTTTTCAACATTTTCTAGTGTAGAATCAGTAATCAAAAGAATTGCATCACTACCTTTAATGAAGTTATTCCATAAATAGCTAAATTGCTCTTGTCCTGCAAAATCCCATAAATGAAAATGTAATTTTCCAATTCTTATAGTTGCTATATCACCAGTAATTGTGGGAATATGTTGCATTGGAATCTCATCTGCTTTGATCAATCTAGTAATTGTAGTTTTTCCAACTCCAGAAAATCCAACTAAAGAAATTTTAGGACGTAAATTTCTATGAATTGAATCTATAATAGGATCAAAAACTTCAAAAGTTTTTGCATCAAAACGATGTTGTAAAATATCTGCAAATAAATTTAAAAACTCAGTTTTACATTTAACTAATTCTTTTTTAATATTCTCGAATTTATCGGTCAAACTTGACACAAATAAAAAAATAAGGTTAGTTTCTTTTTCTGTTATGAAGGATACCCTATATTTATAATAATCATGAAAACCTAATTTAGATTCGCGACTAATCAATGCTTCGTCAATGATATCTTCTACTAGAAGATTTAAAGCTTCTTGCTTTAACGCTTTACCAAAATGTCTATAATATAGAAGTTCATTGCCTCTGTATATAAACACTTGTCTTAGAATAATTTTTCACCAAGATAATTAGGATTTATTTCTAAAAAATTAATTTGAAATATGTTTCACTAAATGTTTAATAATTGAATATTTATCTTTTCTAACTTTTTCTCGCTCTAAAGTATCTTCTATTTTAGAAATTTCTTTTGAGAAATCGAAGATAGAAAACTCTTTTACTTCTCCTTCCTTACTACTCTCACTCAATTTCTTTAAAAAGACGCTAACGCTAGGCATAAATTTTGCTAAATTTACATTTAAATCTAATTTTGAAATTAATATCAATTCTTCACTGAAAGTAAACAAATAATTATATTTTTGGGCTTCCAGAGCAAAAGAATTTATCCTATTTAATTTTAATTCATTAGCAATTTCCTTAGAATTAGCAATTAGAGATAATATCCCTTGGGGAATAATTTTTCCTTTAGCAAATTCCTTAATTAACGATCCAAGTATAATTCCATATTTATTTGCTATAGCACACTCAGCATTTAAGTCAGATTTTAATTGGGAAATAATTTCCTCGTATTTAATTTGGTTCATAGTTAAGAGAAATTTTTTTTACATAAATAATGAAATGCTATTTATTTATATTTGTTTAGTTATTAGACTCATTATATTACAAATTTTTTAATGATTCCAACATAATTATTGATTTGAAAACTTACAAAACACGTTTTACAGAAAAAGAATCCGATATTACTATTATATCTGATTCAAAAAAAGCGATAATGAAGGCAAAAGAGAGTTTTTATTTCCACCGAAAAAATTTAGAGAGATATATAACAAAAGATACGCATTTTTTAACTTCCTTTTCTCCAGTTAAAGTAAAATCAGACTTAAAAATCATTAATATTATGGCTGAAGTGGCAGAGATCTGTGATGTAGGACCAATGGCCTCTGTTGCAGGAGCATTAGCAGATCTTATGCTTGACGTGATGATAGTTCAAACTAATAATCAAATTTCCGAATGGATCCCCTGTAAAATTGCTTTAGTAGAAAATGGAGGAGAAATTGCTATAGATTCTGAAGTACCGATGAAGGTTGCATTATATGCAGGGGAAAATGAATTAAACTTAAATTTAGGTTTTTTAATAAAAAAAAAAGATTGCCCTATAGGTATTGGAACAAGTTCAGCAACAGTAGGTCATGCAATTAGTTTGGGACAAGCAGATGCGGTTACAATTTTCGCCAAAAATGCTGCTTTAGCAGATGCAGCGGCCACAAAAGTAGGCAATTATGTTAAGGGAACGGATATTGAAAAATCTATAAAAGCAGGTTTAGACGTTATAGATGAAATAGATGGTATCATAGGAGCTTTTATTTCTAGGGAAAATAAAGTAGGTCAAACAGGTAAATTACCTCAATTAATAAAGATTGAAGGAGAAAAATATCAGATTATGAAAAGGACAAAACAGTTCTTATTCCCTGATGATTTTGAAATTTTTAAATAATCCTATATAATTTTTTTCTTTTTCAGTTTTAGAAGAATTTAATAATTTAGACTATATTTCAGGTCCAAATTCAATAAAATAATTAGTTAAATTACTCCCAATATATCTAGTTGTGTCATTAATGTGGAATTAATTTTGCATTACTTTATCTTTAATTATATTAACAATCCTTTGAGAAGTTTTTCCATCCCACTTCTCAATTTGTTGCCCTTTCTTATAAGAATTGGATAAGATCTCATCAAAATACATTTTTAATTTATTAAAATCACTACCTACTAAAGTGTTAGTTCCCATTTCAACTGTAATAGGTCTTTCAGTATTTTTCCTTAATGTTAAAATCGGGATTCTAAGATAAGATGCTTCCTCTTGAATACCCCCTGAGTCTGTTAAAATAAATTTTGCATTCATCATTAAATTTAGAAATTCCAAATAACCTAATGGTTTAATTAAAATTATGTTAGATTTATTAAGTTCATTTTCTAAATTGAATTTTTCTAGATTTTTTTGAGTTCTTGGATGAACAGGAAAAACTATTTTGATTTTAGATTGGATATAATTCAAAATTTCGACAACTTTTTCTAGATCTCTTTTATTATCTACATTTGATGGTCGATGAATAGTTATTAATCCATAAGAATCAAAGAATAAATCCAATTCTTTATAGTAATTGTTGTTTCGAGCCTTTTCTAGATTTCTAATTAAATTATCAATCATTATATTTCCAACAAAAAAAACTTTGCTTGAATCGATTCCTTCATTTTCTAAATTAAGTAGACCACTTCTTTCTGTTACAAATAAATAATCTGCTATCTGATCTGTTAACTTTCTGTTTATTTCTTCAGGCATTTTAAAATCAAAACTTCTTAATCCTGCTTCAATATGAGCTAATTCTATGAATTGCTTCTTGGCAACTAAGGCACAAGCAATAGTTGAGTTGACATCACCCACAACTATAACTAATTTTGGTTTTTCTTTCAAAGCAACCTTCTCAAATTCAATCATTATCTTTGCAGTTTGAATTGCATGTGACCCTGAGCCTACATTAAGGAAATAATCTGGTTTTGGTATTCCTAAGTTATCAAAAAAGATTTTGGACATATTATAATCATAATGTTGCCCAGTATGAATTAATTTAAATCTAATTTTTTGTTTTTTAAATTCTTTAATTAAAGGAGCAATTTTCATAAAGTTGGGTCTTGCACCTCCAATAATCAAAATGTCATTAGTCATTTTTAATATCATAACTATATTCGATTATTTTTTAAAATCTTAGAAATGAAACTTTATAATTAGAATAACTTTAGTATTATCTATTATTAATTAAACATAAAAGTTTTTAATGATTCACTCGATTGGCAAATGAAATATCTGCATTTTATGGGTGACCAATTTTATTCAGGAGAGTTTATTGAGGAAATTCAATCTAATTTTAATGTTAAAGAACATCAATTCATTATAATTAATTATAAGAATAAAAAATTTAACATAAATCCAGAAAAATATCAGAGAATTAAATTTTTTACTTATTCGGGCAATATATTGATTAGATTCTTTACTATTAAAAATATTAAGATAAAAAAATTGATGAAAAAAGCTGAGTATATTTTTATTCATTATTTGACAGATGAAATATCTAGACTTTTATTCAAATTCAGGGGAAAAGCAAAAATAATATGGATAATTTGGGGTGCTGATTTATACGAATACATCCCATTAAAATTGTATGATCGACTTACAGCAGAAAAATTGGATTATAAAGTAATTTCGATGCTTAAAAGAATCTATTATTCTTTTCATGATGAGATCCGAAAAATGGTAATAAAAAATCTTGATTATATTATTTCTCCATACAAAGGGGATATTCGATTATTTAAAAAATATTTTAAAAATAAGGCAGAAAGTTTTCCTCTAAATATTTATAAAAATCCAGTTGATTTTGAAGAGATTGATAAAGAAGCTGATTCCATTGATAAGAAGTTTAATTTTAAAAAAAGTGGCTATAAGCTACTGTTACTTGGCAATTCCGGAACACCAACAAATAATCATCTCGATACAATGATACGATTATCTAAAATGAAAGAACAAAATTTTAAAATTATCTGCCCACTCTCTTATGGCTCACCGTTTTATATCAAAAAGATTATCAAAAATGGTAAAAAGCTTTTTGGAGATCGATTTATTACTTTGCTGGAATTTTTAAGTCCAGATATTTATTACCATATCTTAAAACAGATTGATCTTGCGATTATGTACCATAATCGGCAACAAGGGATGGGAACCATACAAATTCTTGTATATTTAGGGAAACCTATATGTATGAAAAAAACTTCAGCATTTTTTTATCTTAAAGAAAGAGGGATAATAGTTTTCTCAACTCAAGATTTAGAAAAATTAATTTTAAATGAAATTGAATTTACTGAAGATATGTCGAAAAATAATAAAAAAATCGCATCTAACTATTTTTCAAAAAAATCAGCGATATCATCTATAAAAAACCTTTTAAATCTCATAGAAGCAAGAAACACTGGATGAGGTTTTGGAGGGGAAATTAAATAAAAAAATTAAAAGTAAACCGCGAAATAATTAAATTAAACCTAAAAAACAATTAAATAATTATGCTAAATAAACTTTATAAGAGGTTCCAAAAATTAGTTAATTTGTTTGGATATAACTTACTAATAAGCAGAATTAAAGTTAATTTTAATACAAATTTCGCACACCAAGTGAATTTATCTCAAAAAAATATTGAACATCTCAAAATAGTACTTAACAGAGATATATTATTGAATTACCTCCCTAAAAATGGCATAATTGCCGAACTAGGCGTTGACAAAGGAGATTTTTCAAATAAAATTATAACTATCACACATCCAAAAAAACTCTACTTAATAGATATATGGGATTCAGAAGTACATAATAGAAATAAAATGCTTTATGTTAAAAAAAGATTCAAAGAAGAAATAAATGCAGGGCAAGTTATAGTAATCAGAGGTGCCTCCGAGAAAGAATTAGGGAAATTTGAAAATGGGTATTTTGACTGGGTGTATATCGATACATCTCATAATTACAAACAAACAATAAAAGAACTAGATTTATGTCGAATAAAAGTAAAAGATGGAGGAATAATAGCAGGTCATGATTATTGTCAAGGTAATATTAATGAAGCGCTAGCATATGGCGTTGTACAAGCTGTAAATCAATTTTGTATAGAATATGATTGGGAACTTATTTATCTAACTCATGAAACTGATAGAACTTTGAGTTTCGCAATAAAAAAAATAAATTGAAAAAAGGATTCAAGTTAATAAAAAAATTCTATATAAGAAAACAGAAATTATGAAGCAAATAAAACCCTTTTATGAACCTATATATATTACAAGACCATTACTAGCTCCACTTAGACAAATCAGGAAAAAAATTAAGGAGATCTGGAAATCCAAATGGCTAACAAATATGGGAATTCAGCATCAAAAATTAGAATCAAAATTATTGAAATACTTGGATGTTCAAAATTTAACTCTTTTTTGTAACGGAACATTGGCATTAGAAATAGCATGTAGGGCTCTAGAATTGAAAGGAGAAGTAATCACCACACCTTTCACATTTCCAGCGACAGTTAATTCGTTATATATTAACAGATTAAAACCCATTTTTTGTGATATTAAAATTAATGATTTTACTATAAATTCAGATGAAATCACAGAGTTAATAAATCCGAATACTTCAGCTATTATGCCGGTTCATGTTTTTGGAAATCCTTGTGATATTGAAAAAATTGCTAAGATTGCTAGGAATAATAATTTACATGTTATTTATGATGCAGCACATTGCTTTGGAGTAGAATATAAAGGTAAAGGCATTGGAAATTTTGGAGATATTAGCATGTTTAGTTTTCATGCCACAAAAATCTTCCATACATTAGAAGGCGGGGCCCTTACATATAATAATTCAGAATTAAAAGATACTTTTTATCTTCTGAAAAATTTTGGGATTAATAAAAAAAATATAGAAGAAATTATATTACCAGGAACTAACGCTAAACTTAATGAGTTACAAGCAGCTATAGGACTAATAAATTTGAGTTTAATAAAAACGGAAATTGAAAAGCGAAAGTATTTATCATCTATTTATAGAGAAAACCTTAATGAAGTTGAAGGGATTAAACTTGTAAATGAAAAAAAGGATGTAAAGTATAATTATCAATATTTTCCGATATTAATTGATGAGGGTCAATTTAAGTTTAATAGAGATCATGTTTTTGAGTATTTAAAGAAATTTAATATATTCTCCCGCAAATATTTTTATCCATTATGTACCAATTATCAATTCTTAAAAGCTTTTATACCAAGCAACATTCCAAATGCTGAAAAGATATCAAATCAAATCTTGTGTTTACCTTTATATGGAGAGCTAGCTCCACAAGATATAAAGCAAATCTGCGACATATTGAAGAGTATAAATAATTAAATCATTAATTTTTAATATTTTATCATAAATTTGAGGAAATCAAATGCATCCTTTAATAAATAAAATAAAATCTTCCATTTCCTATGGAAGGAAACCTGAAAATCTACATATTTTTGAATTTACTAAAATTATCAATCCTGAATTTTTATTTGTTGGAGATAATGTGATTATTGACGATTTTTGTTTGCTTTATCCAAAAGAAGATGCTGTAATAGAAATAGGTTCATGGGTTCACATAGCAAGTTTTACATCTATTACAGGAGGGCCTGTTAAAATAGGTAATTTTTGTGCTATAGCTTCTGGTTCTCGAATTATTGCTGGATCTGACCATTATGCTAACGGAGCTTTAATGAATCCACCAATCCCTGAAAAGTTTAGAAATGTTTCAAGAGAAGGGTGCATAATGGAAGATTTCAGCTTTCTCAGTGTTAATACAATTGTTTTTCCGGGAGTTAAAATTAGTGAAGGCGCTGTAATTGGTGCAGGTTCAATTGTTAGAAAGGATGTTGATCCATGGGGGGTTTATATTATGAAAGATGGGAATATGGTAAAAATAAAGGAACGAGATAAAGCAAAAACCATCCAAAATTCGATAAAATTAAAACAGGAGTTAAATTTGTAAAAATAAAAAAACGAGATTCGCTGTTAATTTATGAATAGAGATGATAGATACTCTCTTATAGAGGAAAATGTATTTATACTTTGTAAAAAAATTATGAAATAATATTTTAATTCTTTATCACATTTATTATGAAAGGAATTATATTAGCTGGTGGAAGTGGCTCAAGGCTTTATCCAATTACACATGCAATAAGTAAGCATCTAATTCCAATTTATGATAAACCGATGATATATTATCCCTTATCTGTCCTAATGCTTGCTGGTATTAGGGAAATTCTTATAATTTCAACACCGCAGCATGTAAATCTATATAAAACAATGTTAGGAGATGGTAGTAAGCTAGGTTTAAAATTTTTTTATATGATTCAAACTAAACCTCGCGGGTTGCCGGATGCTTTTATTGTTGGAGAAGAATTTATAGCGGGTGAAAAAGTTGCTCTTATTCTTGGGGATAATCTTTTTTTTGGTCAAGGGTTCACACCAGTTTTAAATGAAGCATCCTCGTTAAAAGAAGGAGCAGTAATCTTTGGTTATTATGTTAATAATCCTAAAGAATTTGGTGTTGTTGAATTTGATAAAAATGGTCAAATTATCTCAATACATGAAAAACCATTAAAACCAAAATCTAATTATGCCATTCCTGGACTTTATTTTTGCGATAATGACGTTGTAGATATGGCAAAGGCTTTAGAACACTCACCGAGAGGAGAGCTTGAGATAACTGATTTGCTTAATGGATACCTTAAAATGGAGAAATTGCGAGTAAAACTTTTAGGAAGAGGATTCGCTTGGCTTGACACGGGTACATATGACGGATTACTTGAGGCATCCAATTTTGTACGAACAATTCAGAAACGACAAGGACTATATATTGCATGTATCGAGGAGATTGCATATAGGAAAAGATATATTACCCGACAAGATCTGAAAAAGATCGCAGATACCATGTTAAACACAGATTATGGGAAATACCTAAATAACATTTCCCAAGAAGAACGATAAGTAAAATATCATTCCAAATTTTTCTGCCCAATCCAACCTGATTTAGGCAAAATTGAAGAAATATGAAATTATTATGTTTTAAGAGGCCTATAATACTTCTTATCTAAAATTGAAAAATTGTATTGTGACTTTGCCAAGATTTTTGAAAAGAGAAAATGCATTATATAGAAGAATTCAAATATATTTAAGTGGAGGGAAGACATAAGAGAATAAAATATTCTGGAAAAACCTGAATCCAAAATAATATAACAAATGTTATATACAATTTCCAATTATTTCTTTAATTTTAAATTTCAAGATTAATTTTATATTTCACATTAACCAAAATAATTTTTAATTTATGAGAAAAATGGAAATTTTTTATATAAAAAATTTTAATGGGGATTTAGAATAGATGGAAGAATTCTCGAGCTTTATCCGAAATACGAGAAATTTGATTATCGGAGAAATTATCAGTTTTGCATTATCCTTCGGGATTAATTTTTTCCTCATCAGATTCCTTTCAGTTAAGGATTATGGTAATTATAATTTAATCTTAACGGTTCCAGTGATCTTATTATATATCGCGGATTTTGGCCTTTATCATGGTTGTTCATATTACGTTGCGCGGTTAGGCAAATTAAATAAGAAAGAGCAAGTACGAAATGTTATAAAGATTACATTGGTCACTAAATCCCTAATAGGGATCGGTTTGGCTATGACTATTTATTTCCTTGCTGAGAAATTTGTTCCTCTTCTATTAGGAACACAAAACCATGTACTAATTCCTCTTGTACAATTAGCCTCAATTCTTTTAGTGACTAAAAATTTATTGGAAGCAGTCAATTCCATTTTAATCGGCTCTATAAAAATGAATTTTTTCATCATATTGCTTGTAATTCAGAATGGTACAATATTTGTTATCACAATCTTTTTGGTACTGCTTGGTTGGAACCTTTTCGGTCCAGTCGTAGGATTAGTCATTGCAACTGGTATTGCAGGATTAATGGGACTCTTTTATATCCGGAAAAACCTTTTAAGGTATAATGGAAAAAAGCAAAGTATTGATTGGAAATGTCTGCCGAAAGTAGTGAAAAGAGGGTTCTCTTATTCCCTGATATCAGTAATACATAATGTTAGATATGAGGTTTTTATTATTTTTTTAGCAATATTTGGTTTTTATACTGAAGTTAGTTATCTCAAAGTTGGAGTTGGTATTTTCGCAATTTTCTACGTGATACTAAGACCTGTTATGATAAGTCTTTTCCCGATTTTCTCAAGGTATTCGTGGAAAATTCAAACAGAAAAAACTATTTTAAACCAAATTTTTCAATATTCCATTAAATTCTGCATTCTCTTCATTTCTCCATTGATAATATTTTGCATAATTTTTGCTTCTGAGTTAGTTCCTTTGGTCTTTGGTTTGAATTACTTGGCTGGTAGCCAATTCATATCCGTATTTTTAATTTATTTTCTACCACTCACTATTGGTATGGTGGCAGTACCATCTTTTTTTTTCAGTCAAGGTTACCAGAATCTCGCATTTTTAATAGAATTTTTTTCCTTTAGTGTAAGTATCCTTTTAGGTATTTGTTTTTCACTCTTCTTAGGAGGAGGTTTTGGATTTGCAATAGGAATCCCTCTCGGTGCTATTTTGGGGCTTATATTTGGAATTTTGATGACCAATCAAAAATTTGGGAAGGAGCTCTTTTCAAAAACTAAAGAATCAATTTTGATCATAGTTATTGCAGGATTATTATGTGGGCTTTTATTTGGCGGTTTTTATCTTTTCAACTTGATGATTGTGCTGGAGAACCCTATTCTCAAATTACTGATAATCGGTGGAATATTCGTTTGTTTCTACATTTTGCTCTTAATTGTACTAATCCGGGTTAACCTTATTAGATACCAGGAAATATCTTATCTCATTCAGGAGTTCCAAAATATTCCCATTTTCAATAGGATCCTACATTTTATCTTTATTATTGGGAAAAAATTGTGGAAAAAAAAAGATGATTTTTAAACTTTAATAAAATATAAAGTCCAGAAAAAGAAATTATTTTTTCAGATGTTGATTTTTTGTTCTTAAGGATGTTCTTTACTTGAATATGATAACTTTTTTAGTGCAGATTCATTGTTAAAATTTGGGATTTTATCATAAAACTATATTTAAAGCGATATTAATCAAAAAAATTAAAATTAACTTTTAAATGGCATTATGAAAGTTTGTCTTGTTACTGGTGGGATGGGATTTATCGGAAGTAATTTTATAAGATATGTACTTGAATCTTATAACGATTTAAAAATTATTAATGTAGATAAATTAACTTATGCGGGAAATCCTGAAAATTTAAAAGATATTGATAAAAAGTATCCTAACAAATATGAATTCTATAAAATTGATATATGTGAATTTAACGCTGTTGATGAGATAATTCTTAAGAATGATATAGATTATATCATAAATTTTGCTGCAGAATCTCATGTTGATCGTTCAATTAATAATCCAACTTTGTTTTGTGATGCCAATATTTCTGGTACAATTAGTTTATTAAACTCTGCTAAAAAAAATAAAATCAAAAAATATCTTCAAATATCTACAGACGAGGTTTATGGGTCTTTAAGCTTCAGTGACGCTCCTTGTGACGAGAATCATAAATTGCTTCCTAACAGCCCTTATTCCGCAAGCAAAGCCTCTGCTGATCTTTTAGTAAGGGCATACCACAAGAGTTTTAATCTTCCTGTAAATATAACTCGGTGTTCTAATAACTATGGACCTTATCAATTTCCTGAAAAATTAATACCATTAATGATTAATAATGCACTAAACAACAAAGAACTACCCGTTTATGGTAAAGGAATAAATGTGAGAGATTGGATTTATGTAAAAGATCATTGCAAAGCTATTTTAAAAGTATTATTAGAAGGAAGAATTGGGGAGATTTATAATATAGGAGGAGACTCAGAGATTCCTAATATTGAATTAGTAGAACTATTGTTGAAACTTCTAGATAAACCCAAATCATTAATAACATTTGTTAAAGATAGACCTGGTCATGATTTAAGATACGCAATAAATCACAATAAAATAACAAAAGAATTAAATTGGAGACCTGAAGTAGATTTTGAAAAAGGATTAAAAATGACTGTTGATTGGTATATTTCTAATAAAAATTGGTTAGAAAATGTGACAACTAAAGAGTATTTAAAGTTTTATGAGAAACAATATAAATATAGATAATTGTAAAATGAAAATATTAATAATAGGCATAATTTGATTTTTTTATGTACTTCTGTTTGATAATTTAAGCTCCCCTGTAATGATATTAATATTTAAATAACCCAATAATACGGAGTACTCCTTCCATCTTCACTTTTTGAAACACAGATTCTATTTAAATAAGTTAAATTATAATACATTTCAATCTCTTCATCGGTTAAATAACCAATTAATTCTGAACCTGATACTAAAAGATAACTATCGGTTACTATTAAGAAAACATCCTTTCCTGAATCATTTTTTAATTCAACAAGGATATTTGTTCCATTTTGTATATGTAGCCTAGGATTTAGATAGTCTTCTGAAACTGTAAGAAAAAGTATAATGGAAGTAAGTGGGCGAGATGCATTATTTTCATCAAAAGGATAATCATAATAAATAAAAATGGGACCCCATCCAAATTCTGCTATTATAACATTTTGATTAGAAGTATAGTTAGAATACCATTGAACAGTGCTTACCTCTCGTCTTTTTAAACTATAAAATTCAATTGAGGATTGAGCTTCGAAATAAGTAGCAAATAAAGAGAAAGTTATTATAAATATCATAAAAAATTTTAATTTTATTTTCTGTATTGAGTTGGCTTTAACTAATTTATAGAAATACGATACAAATCCAATAGCAATTAATATAGATGATAAATAAAATATTCTAGAAAAAAAAGTAAATGAGCCTGTAATGAAATCAAATAAAAAACCAGCAATTAAAATAATTCCTAATGCAAATCCCCATAATAACAATGGTTTTCCCCTTGGTTTGTATTGGAGTATCCATAATCCCCAAATTGCAAACGCGCATATAATTAATATTTCAAATCCAGTAAAAACTACTACAAGGCTAAATTTAAACAACAATATATTAGTAATCGCGAAGATGAATGTAAATATTATACCAAAAGTAAAAATGAGAGGAAAAAGTAATTTTTCTTCTATTTTTTTTAATATTTTATGTTTTTTCCCTTTAATAATTAAAGAATATCTACCCCTCTCAAAGCTCATTGACTTACGATAATGTAAAAGTACGAATCCTTCCAATATTCCAAATATTATTACCCCAAATAAAATATAGTACCATGATATGGTGGTTAATCTATTAAAAACAATGAAATGTCCAGTACTAATATTTAAAAAATAAAAGATAAAAAAGATACATAAACAACCACATAATAAAATAAAATCATTACCTCTCCTATAACTTTTAAAAAAATAAATTAAATAAACCCATAAGAAAGAAATTAAAAAAATCATAGCGATTAATGAATGAACCAAGAGACAACTAATAAAAATTATGATAAATAAAAAATATGTAAAAAACATGCCAGAGAAAATCTGCTCCTTACTTGGTTCTTTTTCTTTAATTAAACTTTGCAATCTTATATATAAAAGAAAAAATAATGTTATTCCTTGAATTAAGGCTAAACTAGAAGGCCAAAACTGAGACATCATACTTAAGAATCCTAATGATGAAAAAACTAAAATATAAATCCCAAATATTGCTAAATTCTTATTTCTAAAAATCCTCATAAAGAGATTATATATAATTATAGAAGATAATGGAAACGTATAAAAAACAAAAAATTTGGGAATTAAAAAAATATCTATTCCTGAAAAAAAATGGAATATAGCCCCAAAAATGTGGAATCCAAAGGTGCCGAAATAATCAGTTAAAGGCAAATAATTTATATCTGTTATAAATTTAATAATTGAAATATGCATCCAAGGGTCTGTTCCTATAAATATACTAGTCCCAAAAATTCCTAAGATACAAACCAAAAAAATAAAAATACTTAATAAAACAGAGGTTGAAAATCTAAACTTTTTAATAGAATTTAAAATAGAAAAATTCTCAATAAAATTATTTTTATAATCAGAAGTAAATTTTAATTCAATTATATTAAATTTTCCTTTCTTCAAATCAATAATAAAAATCCATAAAATAATTAATAAGTAAGTTATCAACAAAATAAAGAAGAAAAACAATCCAGTTAAAGCAAATCCTAAATAAAAGCCAAAAATTCCAACAAGTATATAAAAGGATAAATTAGCTACAAAGGTAATAGCTAATCGTTCTAAAAAATTCAATTTTTTTTTTTTAAATATAATAAAAACAATCGGATAAAGAGGTAAAAATAAGAGTGTAAACCCTGTACTTATATAAACAATTAAATGAAAAAACCAATCTAAAAAAATAATTTGCGATAAACCAGAAACTATATTAAAATTTATAATTCTGAGAAATATAAATATTAAGGATATTATAGAGATTAATATTATAAATAGATGAATCCTTATTTTTATGAAAAAAATTATAGTATTAAATTTCAAATTTTGAATTTTCATTATAATAAAATATTTTACTTAATTTTTAAATCAATTTTATAATTATTGCAATACCAATTTAAATAATCCTTTAGATCTTGCTCTTGATTATACTCGAGCTCGAATTTAATTAGATCTTTTGCTTTAGATATATCTAAAGTTTTTTTATTTTCAAAAGACAAAATCAAACAAATAAAATTATTTAAGTCATTATTAAAATTTGATGAATATTACATTTATTTTTTTATTTAATTAATATTAATTGTATTCGATTTTGAAATAATAAAAATACATTAAATAAATAAAATTATTAAAAGATTTAATTTAGGTATCAATATTTTTCATTAAAAAAAAATTTATGATAATTTGAAATTTTTTCCTAAGTTATGATTAAAAATAAAACCATTATAATAACGGGCGCTGCTGGTTTTATAGGGACTCATTTGACAGAATTATTATTGAAAAATAATAATTTTTTGTTATTAATTGACAACTTTAATGATTATTATTCAGGTAAAGAAGAACAGTTAAAAGAAATAACAAAAAATTATCAGAATAAAAAAGATTTTATTCTATTTAGAGAAGATCTTACAAATAAATCCTTGTACAAAAACATGGAATATGAAATTGATTATATTTTCCATCTTGCTGCTCAAGCAGGCGTAAGATACTCGATTATGCATGCTACTGAAGTTAGTAAAAACAATATTATAAGCACCATTAACATATTCGAATATGCTCTTAAAATAAAGACAATTGAAAAAATTGTTTATGCATCATCTTCATCAGTATATGGGAATCCTATTTATACTCCTGTTGATGAAGATCATCCAAAAAATCCTATTTCACCATATGCAATATCAAAATTATGTGGAGAAATCTATGCAAATTATTATTATCAAGAATATAATTTACCAATTACCTCATTAAGATTCTATAGTGTTTATGGACCAAGGGGTAGACCAGACATGGCTATAAGAAAATTTTTTAATCTAATGTTTAAAAATAAAGAAATATCAATATATGGAACCGGTGAACAAATTAGAGATTTCACTTATATCTCAGACATTATAAATGGATTAATATTAGCTTGTGAAAGAGATGCATCTAATGGAGAAATTTTTAATTTAGGGTGTTCAAATCCCATAAGTATTAATGATTTAGTAAATAAAATGTACAAAATAACAAATAAACAAAGAAAAATTAATTATATCGATAAACAACAAGGAGATGTTGATATTACCCATTCAAATATAAATAAGGCAAAAAATCTTTTAAACTACACTCCAAAAATTGGAATAGATGAAGGATTATTATCTCAATATCAATGGCAGATTAAAATTTTATCAAAAAATTGAAAAATCTTTACATACTTACCACTTTAAAAAAATCTTTAACATTTCTTTTCAAATTAAGCGAAAATCAACTTTTTAATTTTATATATCTTACAAATTTAATAATTAAATAAATTTTAAATTGAATAATATTAATATTAATCCCAATAAAATTCCAAAAAACTTAACTTGAAAAAGTAGAGAACTAATAAAAGGAGCCTTATTTTTGAAAACTTTAAGTTCAAAGAGGAAAACAAAAACCTTAAAAAATAGATCTGAAACAAAAGATGGTAATACAAAATACTTATATCAAGATTTATACGATTACATCAAAAATTTCAAAACTAAAGAAGGTCAGATCCTTATCTCAATTATTTTACCTATGTATAATGAAGAAAAGACAATAAAAGTAGTTTTAGAGGAATTACCATATAATAACTCTATAGAGATTATCGTTGTTAATGATCATTCAACTGATAACAGTTTAAAAGAAATTGAAAAAGTTAAATTAAAAAGAGCGATTAAGGTAATAAATCATAAAAGAAATCGGGGTTATGGAGATGCGATAGTTTCAGGAATTTCACATGCGAATGGTAATATTATTGTAACTATGGATTCAGATGGTCAACACAGTTCTGATGATATCTTTTTTTTAGTAAAACCAATATTCGATGGGGAAGCGGATTATACAATAGGTTCAAGGTATAAAGGAACTTACTTTTATAAATTACCTGTGTTAACTAGATTAGGAGAAGTACTAGTAGAAAAATTAATACAAATATTTTTTGGTAAAAGAGTAATGAATAATCAGACGGGATTCCGCGCTTTTAGTAGAAAAGTTCTTCCTATTTTTGATAATATCAAATATCATAGATATGCTTTTTGTACAGAACAAATTTTAAAAGTTTCATTATCGGGATTTAAGATAAAAGAATGCCCAATCAAAGTTTATAGACGTGAATATGGATCCTCAAGTATTATATTAACAACATTAGCTAGAAGAATTTTTTCTTGTTTATTTTATTATTATATTCAAAAATTGAAATTAATGATGAAAAAAAGAAATAAAAATCGAAAATTTTGAAATCCTAAAATTATATATACAATTTTAATTTGAAACTTTTAAAAATCAATTATTAATAAAAACAAAAAATTTTTGATATTTTAGTACTTCTAAGATACTATGAGAAAAATTATTACGTGTATCGGAATTCGACCAGATATTATTCGTCTTTCCCAGATTATAAAAAAATTAGATTTCTATTTTGAGAACATCATTGTTGATAGTGGACAACATTATGATTATAACTTAAATAAAATTTTTTATGATCAGCTCGGAGTTCGCATCCCTGAATACAATTTAAATATAAAAAGTGGTACTCATGCTTCTCAAGTGGCCAAATTAATGATTGAGTTCGAAAATACTTTATTCAAGGAAAAACCATATTTTGTTGTAGTTTTAGGTGATAATAATAGTAGTTTGGGTTTTGCTTTAGCTACTTCTAAATTAAATATTCCATTAGTCCATATCGAAGCCGGAATGCGAAGTAAAAACTGGTCAATGCCTGAAGAAAAAAATCGTGTTATCATTGATCATCTAGCAGATTTGAATCTCTGTTATTTACCCGAACATAAAGAAAATTTATTAAAAGAAGGGATAAATCCTCGGCGATGTTGGGTAGTAGGGAATCCCATTATAGAAGTTGTTCATGCCGTAAAAACAGATTTTAAACAAGATTCTCCGTTTTATTTGGTGACTTGTCATCGTGCAGAAAATACTGAAAATGAGAAAAATCTAAGGACAATCATAACTTTTCTTGGAGAGCTTTATAAAAAAAAAAATATTGAGATAAAGTATATTTTAATGCCTAAAACAAAGCATATGATGGAAAAATATGATTTAAAATTTCCAGAGGGTGTTAATTCAATCCCCCCACAAGGATTTTTAGAATTTTTAGGAATGGAGAAAGAAGCAGAATTAGTGATTTCTGATAGTGGAACCGTTGTTGAAGAATGTGCTATTTTAGGAACTCCTTGCATGACAATACGGGAAAGTACTGAAAGAATAGATTTGATTGAACTTGGTGTAAATGTTCTAGCGGGTATTGATATTAATCAGATGCTTGATTCAGCAGAATTAGCATTATCTCGCAAGATTGAACCAGTATCTCACTATGGCAAAAATATCTCAGATAAGATCTGTAACATATTAATAGGAAATTCTTTGAATTTCTATAAAAATCTTGAGAGATAATTTCTTTAGAAATTATTGAATAATTGTTAGGATAAGTCCCTGTTTATTATATAATTTTTAAGTTCTAAGATGACTGTTTTCATATCTTTTTTTTCTATGATTTTTTCTAGATTAGAATATTTTGTAGAAAGCGATCGATCTATTTTTTCTTCTGGTTTATTAACTCTATTGATTTTTAAGTTCTTTTCAAATATATCATTGAAGATATGCATTAATTGATATTTATTGACTGTATTGTTTGGTATGTAATGATGTATGTAGGATATTTGTAATAATTGATTATAAATATTAGATGATATTATCTGTTCACATAATTGAGCGAATTGAAGTGTAGTTACCCCATTCCATATATGGTGCTCAAAACCTCCGATAGTACCTCCTTTAGGTTGACTTAAAAACCATTCAAGTAAGAAATTTGTTCCTTTTTTGAATTCAGGACCAATTATAGAGCATCTTATTATTAACATTGAACCATCAAATACTTCACCAAGACTTTTTGATTTCCCATAAACATCTAACGGATCATGTGGATCGGTTTCAATATATTTACCTCTTTTACCAGAATATACACAATCGGTACCAATCTGAATTAATTTAATATTATGTTTTTTAGCATAACTAGCTAATTTCCATGGAAAATCTGAATTTATAAGGATTGCTCTTTTAACTCCTTCAGGATCATCATCTTTGGAGAAAGGTTTAGTAATCCCTATACAATTAATAATGTAATCTAATTTTAGATCAAGAAATTGTTGGTCTTCTAACTGAGAAATTTCATAAGCATCAAAAAGAAACATTTTATCTTTTAAAAAATTAGAATTTCTCACAGTTCCATAAACTTTAAAATTAGGATTTTTCGAAAGGTAATCAAAAACCATTGAACCTAACATTCCGCTAACACCTAGAACTAAAATGCCTGTAATTCTGATTACCTCTCTTTACTTATTGAAATATTAACGATTTTCTACATCCCATATTTCTTTTCCCCAGTAATCTGCAGGAAAGCGGTAGTCATCTCCCTTACTTTCTTCGAGAGAACTTGTAGAAAAGAAAATAATGCGTGTATCTTCTTCTAATGACCTAAATCCATTAGCATAATTAGGTGGTATAAATAAAACTTGTGGATGTCTATCAGACAAAATATAACGATTAACCTCTTGATTTTTTGAAGGTGATTTAATATCTTCAAGTTTTACGGCAGCAACAATAGCGGAACCTTTTGAAACATAGATATATTTAGCTTCATTCATGTGTCCATGAAATGCGCGAATAGTTGAGGTTGAAAAATTATGAACTTGGTAGAAGCGTTTAACACCATAAAAAGTGAAATCATTAGCAAAATTTAAACTGCCTCTATCATCAACAGCAATTCCTCCCTCAATTAATTGTAATTCTTTTCTGCCGATAGTCTGTGTTATTTTTACTCTTTCAGCTAATTTTAGATTAGAATATATTCCTTTATGAAAATTCAATATAGTTGGAGATTTAATAATTTCTCTTACTGCATCTTCAATATTATACTTAAATTCGAAGCCAGTATTCATTAATTTACTGCTATCTACCATATAGCTTCTCTTATCTACAATATTCTTATCTATTTCAATTTCACAACTCGTAATTTCCTTTACAATTTCACCTAATCGTAATAAACTTAGATTTTCACCCCTTACATTGTAAACTCCAAGTAAATTATTTTTAATAACATGCACTATAGCTCGAGCTATATCACGAATATGAACAAATGGGCGTTCTTGTTCACCACCAAAAATAGTTATTTTATTAAATTTTACAGCCCTCGCTGCAAAGGTATTTACAACTAAATCATAACGCATTCTTGGACTTAGTCCATAAGCTGTACCTAACCTTAGAATACAATGATTATCACCACATATCTCTCTTATAAGACGTTCTTGAGTATATTTAGTTTGACCATAAAAATCAATAGGAAATCCCTCATCTTCTTCCTTTACAATAACATTTGGTTCACTCCCATAAATACTGCATGTGCTAATATGGACAACAAATTTTTTCATCTTCTTACATATATCAGCAATATTTCTCGCACCTATGCAGTTTATATCAATAGCTAAATTAGTGTCTATTAAGCAAGCAGGATCGCCAACAATTGCCGCTAGATTTACTACAATATCATAATTCTTAACAATGCTCTCAATTTGATCTTTATTTCGTACATCTGCTTCAATAAATGGATTTGGAGGGTGAAGATCTCGATAAAGATGATTATCTAAAATTTCAACTTCCCATCCCTCTTGTTTCATAATATCGTATAAAACACTTCCAATATATCCAAGTCCACCCAAAATCAAAACTTTATTTGGCATAGTTCTTTCTATTTGGTTTTTATTCAAGAGATTTTTCTCTAAATCATATTTCACTATTTATTACTAATGTAAATTTAACTAATAATAAAAATTAATTTAATTTTCGTCATTTATGAAAGTTTTAGAATTCTCTTATCAAAATATAAAATAACTGAAATAGTAAATTCAGAATAATAATTTACTCCCTGATATTACATTTGAATAATTAAGTTTTTAATTAAGAATCTCAGATTTTTTAATCCGAATAGCTTTTTTTCTCATTTATTATATCAAATTTTATATTTATTGCAAATATTTTTAATATTATACGAAAAATTTTGAGTATTTTTTAAGATTTTAAAATAAATCTACTGATAAGAGTTATTTGATGAATATTCTTGTTCTCCAAGAAACAGATTGGCTTACTCGAGGGCCAAATACACAACATCACATTTTCGAGAGAATTTCAAAAAATCCTAATATTAAAGTTACTGTATTTGATTATGATATTGATAAAACAATGCGTTCTAAATCAATTTTCATAAAAAAGCAGATTTTTACTAATATTCATCGGGCAGTGGAACATTCAAACGTACAAATTTTTCGAACAGCTCACATACAAGTTCCTTATCTTAGAAGAATATCTTCTTTAATAACAAATTTTTTTGAAATGCTTAACTTAATAAGAAAAAATCACCCTGATGTTATTATAGGATTCTCCTTGACTAATGGAACAATTGGTTTACTTTTATCTAAATTATTTAGAATTCCTTTTGTATTCTATTATATAGATAAGTTACATACATTAGTACCTATTCAATATGTTAGAAAAATTGCTATGATTCTTTCAAGGTTTTTATTTAAATATTCAGATAAGGTTATTGTTGTGACAAAGTCTCTTCAAAAATATATTCTAAATGAGGGAATTAAACCAGAAAAGGTTAAAATTCTTTTAAATGGAATCTCTTTAGAAAATACACTAGTAAATGAGATAAAACTTAAAAAATTGAAAGTAAAATATTCAATAAAAGAAAATAATTTTGTTTTATTTTTTATGGGATATTTATATGATTTTGCTGGATTAAAGGAAATTATTGATTATTATAACACAGATGTCAAAAATGGTAAATTAAAATTTAGATTTATAATAATAGGGGATGGTGGAATATTTAACAATTTAGTCAAATATGTTGAAGAAATTAAGGCAGATTGGGTAGTTCTTACAGGTAGAATTCCATTTTTTGAAATCACTGAATATATTGAATTAGCTGACCTATGCCTCATGAGTTTTGCTTTAAATAATGTTACGAGAGAAATAACTCCAGTCAAAATCATGGAATATATGGCAATGAAAAAACCAGTTTTATCTAATAGTTTACCAGGGGTTATACGTGAGATCGGAAAAAATAGTGGAGTAATTTTTGCTAAAAATCAAGGTGAGCTTATAAAGAAAATTGAATCATTATCCTATAATAAGGAAAGTTTAAAGGAAATTGGACAGAAAGGTTTTAGCTTAATCAAAAAATCTTATGTTTGGCCAAAGATCTTAAAAGATTTTAAAAGAATTTTATTGAATGTAATAAAAAATAAACGTAAAGAGTAATCTGGGTATAAATATTCATGAATAAAAATATAAATTATGAAGATCAAAAAAGAAGAGAATTAGAATGGTGGGAGCATAGAAAAAAAGGAAAAGTTTCAATTAGTAAATTCTTTAGTTCAAGACTTTTTTATGATCCTTTAAGGAGTGGTTTTAGTTATATTCTTTCTAAAAAAAGGTTGAAAAATATTGTTCAACAACATTTGAAAAGTGATAAACTTAAGAAAATATTAATAGCTCCCTGTGGTGAAGGAGACGACTATAAATATCTAAAAGATTTTTCTCATGAAATTTATGGAATTGATCTCTCCTCTATTTGTATTAAAAACTGTCCAGCTAAAATGATTACTAAAACAGGTGATATCTTAAGATCTGGTTATTCGGATGAAACTTTTGATCTTATAGCAAGTACTTTATTCTTCCACCACCTAATAAAAATTGGATTTCAACCTTTTTTAAAAGAATTTTATAGAATTTTGAAACCAGGTGGAAAAATTGTAATTTTAGATTTTTCTGTTTTTTATCCTTTAAATGCAATTACTAGACCTTTAAAAACAATTTTTCGAAATCCTTTTGGGGAAATAGAAGAGGAGGGCCCTTTTCGTCCAAAATATATGATTAACTCCTTAAGTCAAGTAGGATTTAAAAATCTAGAGTTGTATGGTGGAACTTTTAGTCATTGTTCTTTTTACGTTCCTTTAGCTAAATTAATTCACTTTATTACAACACCTTTATTAAATAGGTGGCCGTTTAAATTATTTACATGGACAGTAATTTTTTGGGCGCAAAAGCCAATGTAATTAGGGAATTTTTTAATAATCCTTTTACTGAAAACAACCTGTTTACTTATAATTAATTATATAAATTATGTAATTTTGCTAAATAATAGAAATAAGTATGAAAAAGAATAGTGCTAAACAAAGAGTAATTTTTTGTACATTTTCGGATTTCGAAGCTGGAAATCAAGGAGATTCTGTAAATGATAGAAAGTTATTTAGGGCAATCCCTTCAGCTTATGAGAAAATTGCTCTTTATCCTAAATATAAGGAAGTTAATAAAATAGAAATAAAATCTCTGTTCAAATATTTTATAAAATATCTCAATGAAATTGTATCCTCAAATAGGATTTTTATTACTCGAGCACCAAAATTAGCTCTTTTTCCAATTATATTGAAAAAACTCTTCAATAATAAAGTCATTATACGAATGGGATGTACACCTGTAGTTTTTATTGAAAGAAGAGCATTTGCACGAAATCCAGAATTTCAATATAGTAAAAATTTATTCAAAAGACTTTTCTATTTTCTCGAACCCCATCTAGAGTTGTATGCCATCCGTCACGCTGATAGATTTATTATAGAAAATGAACGGGCAAAAAATATGGCCATCTTTTATGGTGCTGATCTTGAGAAAATCAAAATTATTCCATATTTTGTTCAAGATTATTTCCTTAAAACTATCACTCTTAATTTTGAAAAAAAAAAAGACATTTTTAAAATAGGTTATACTGGAAGGTTTAGTCTATATGATTTATTAAATCCCGTCATTGATGCAGTTTATTTACTAAAGGAACAAGGATATAAAATTAAATTATTTTTAATAGGTGATGGAATTACAAGAAAAAGTATGGAAAATTATGTAAAAACAAGGGATTTAGAAGAAAACATTATATTTTTAGGCTCAAAACCTCATAGAGAAGTTTCAGATTTAATAAATCAATATCATTGTCTCGTTTTGCCAATGTTAAATAATATTTGCCCTTCAGCAGTAGCAATTAAAATATTAGAAGGTGTGATGAAAGGAAAAATTATTATTACAACTGAGAGTGGTAATAATGTCTCATTATTTTTAGGGAACAACGATTTAATCTTAAAAGAGTGCACAAGTAATTTAATAGCTGAAAAAATAAAACTAGTTTATGAGAACTATGATAAATATAAAGATATTTCAATAAATATTAGCAAATATCATAGGAAAAATCGTTCAAAACAGATTTATAGAGAAAAAATTAAAGCTTTATTAAATGAATTATCTTTTTGAAGATAAAGATCATGAATATCTACTAGAATTAAATCCTAGCTTCTTAATAATAGATAATCAATTAATTTATCCATCTTAGCACAATTTAGATGGTTCTAATATATTAAAGAATTTGCAGTTATTTATAATATAAAATATTAAAACAATTTTTTTGGCAATCTTAAAAAACAACTAAATAAATCTGCAAACTATTTTATTTTTAGGATGTTTTATAAATATTTTTAAGTAGAAAGTCTATTTTTTATTATAGATAGAAAAAACAAAAATACAACCGTGAAATAATGGATAAACAGAGAATTTTGAAAGAAGCTCAACGTATTGCTAAGGAATTTTCTTTTTGGATGGTTTCGGGAAATATATCTCATTTATATGGTTATATATATGAAACTCCGGAAAAAAAATATGAATTGGAAATCAAGTTTGATGAAAATTTTCCGAATAGTCCCCCTCAAATGATTTATAATAATGAGATTAAAGAATTATTAGGAAATTTTCAGTTAAATAATCTTATTAATTGGACACCTGAGTCTAGCGTAGTTAATATTATTTATGAGCTTAAAACAAAAATTGAAGATGTTTTGAAATCACTTAAAGAAATAACAGAAAAAAGATTAATTCCAATTGAAGAAGAACACACTATTGATAGTACTTCCAAAAGTGAAGAATATATTACACCTGATCTAAATGTTTACCCACCAGATTTTCAATATGATGAATATATTACTACTTCAGCTTCTCCTGATGATTTATTTTATAGCGAACAGCCATTTATGAGCCCATCAAGTGATTTTGATTCATCTCTTATCGACAAATCTGAAAATGAATCCAAAATATCAATTCAAGAAAATATTATAGAGGAGAATAACCAATTAAGTGTTTTAATTAATACTGAATTAGGTTTAATTCAACAAGAATATGCTTATGATCAACTAGGATCCAAGAGAGCAGATATTAATGTTTATATTACAATAACTCTTACAAAAACATTTATAATTTCAATAAATTTCATGAGTTACCCTAAACGACCAATTATAACCTTTCCTGATGAGTTGAACAAAATATTAAGGGATCCTTACAAAACCTTGAGCACTTTGAGAGAATGGAATTCTAAAACACCATTACACATTGTAGATATCATCCATGAATTAGAGAAAAAATTATTTTTTATTAGAGAAATAGAACTTCAATCTAAAAAAATTTCAGGCGAATATCAATGTGAAAAAGTTCCTGCTAGTATCACAGCACTACAAGTTCATTTATTAACTTATGGTTTTAAGAAATATAATATGAGTATTGATCTTGAGTCTTATCCAAATCCCCCTATTCTTGATTTATCCTCTGAATTGGAGGAAATTATCCAGATCCCCATTACAGAATTAAACGCCTATAAAAATTGGATAGAAAAAGAATCTGAACCAGTCGAAATTATAAGAGAAATTTCTTGGTTAGTTGATAAGAATTCGAGAATTAATTTTGAAATTGATTTATTAAAAGACCATTATCAAAATATAAAATATGAACCATCAACAGCAACTATAAATATAGAAATGAAAGGTAAAATGAAAACTGAAGATTTAACGTTTGAATTTCAAATTAATTTACCTATTGAATATCCAATGAAAATGCCCGAAGTTAAAGTTATAAACGAATTTGAACTTGAAGCTCATGAGAAAATAAAAAATAACTTACATGCCTCATTTAATGACTTTTTTAATGAATGGACACCATTTAGTTATCTTGTAGATTTATTTAATTTAATTTCTAAGAAAATTTTTGAAGTATCAGTAGTATCGTGTGTCATCTGCCACAAAATTGAATGTCCAAGTTGTACTAAAAAAATTGCAGGTGAAGATAATTGTCATTCAGAATGTCCCCATTGTAATAGAGTATATCATAAACATTGTTGGGAACAAACTATTAAATCATTTGGTAAATGTGGTTTCTGCTTAAGATAGATTTGAACTTCTATATACCTTTCATAAATCAATACTATTAGATATTTTAACTTTAAATAAAAAGTTTTCAACAATTACTTTTTTATTTTAACATTGTTCAGCTTTTAAAAACCTTAAAATAATTAAAAATGGATTTTGTTCAAGGCTTTTCTAGCTTGAAATAATGCCCAATTTAAAGATTGAACCTCAATTTGAATGATTTTATGTTGTTGTTAAATTGAAAATTCACATATATAAGTTTTTAGGTGAATTAATTAAATTTTTTAATCTGAACTTCTTATTATAAACATTCATAATTTTACGAGATGGTTTTCTTGGAAGTATTGGATAAGAAGTTGAATTTAATAGAATTAGAAGAAAAAGTATTAGAATTCTGGAAAGATCAAGATATATATTCATTGATAAGAAAAAAGGAAGAAGGAAAAAAAGTTTGGAGATTTATTGATGGCCCACCTTATACTACAGGTTCAATTCATATTGGAACAGCATGGAATAAAGTTTTAAAAGATTATTTAATAAAATATAAACGGATGAGAGGTTTTAAAGTTACGGATACACCGGGTTATGATACTCATGGATTGCCAATCGAGGTTCAAATGGAAAAGGAATTAGGCATTACAAATAAACAGGAAATTCAAGAATATGGTATAGATAAATTTATTAAGAACTGTAAAGAATTTGCACAAAAGAACCTTAAGATAATGAATGAACAGTTTAAAAGATTAGGATGTTACTTCTGGGATTGGGATAACCCCTATATTACTTTTAAAAATAGTTATCTTGAAGGCATCTGGTGGACTTTAAAGAAAGCCTGGAAAAACGATTTGTTATATCAATTTTATCGACCTTTAAATTGTTGTCCGAGATGTGCAACTGCTTTAGCTAAGCATGAGCATGAGTATAAAAATATTAAGGATACAAGTCTATTTTTAAAGATAAAGGCTGTGGATATGGAAAATACATATTTTATAATCTGGACAACAACACCTTGGACATTAGTTGCTAATGAAGCTATTATGGCGAATCCATTTGCTGAATATAGTAAAGTGTATATTGAACAAATTGATGAGTATTGGATACTTTCAAAAGCATCAATAACCCATCTTATTTCGGGAGAATTAGGATATAAATATAAGATTGTAAAGGATTATACAGGTGAGGAGCTAGAAGGGATGAAGTATATTCATCCATTATCAGAAGAAATACCATTTCAAAAGGAATTGGCAAAACAAAGTGATACCGTTCATTCTATTATATTATCTGATGAATATGTTTCAGCTTCAGAAGGGGTTGGGTTAGTTCATTCTGCTCCAGGACATGGTCCTGAAGATTTTGAGGTAGGAGTTGCCAATAATATTCCTGTGTTTACACCCGTAAATATAAGAGGTATATATACAAAAGAAGCAGGAAAATTTGAAGGAAAATTTGTATTTGACGCAAATGAAGAGATTTTGGAGTTATTAAAGGAAAAAGGAACCTTAATATTAACAAATGAAATAGAACACGAGTATGCTCATTGTTGGCGATGTGATTCAAAATTAGTATATAGAGCAACAAATCAATGGTTTTTTAAAACAGAAAGTCTTGTCCCTGAATTACTTAAAAAGAATGAAGAAATTTATTGGGTTCCAGATTGGGCAGGTAATAGATGGTTTAAAAGTTGGTTATCTAGTTTGAAAGATTGGTGTATATCAAGACAACGTTTTTGGGGTATACCTTTAAGTGTATGGATTTGTGATAATGAAGAATGTAAAGATATCACTGTAATAGGTTCAGCTAAAGAATTAAAAGAGATCGCTGGAGAATGTCCTGAAGATTTGCATCGTCCATGGATCGATAAAGTCACTTGGAAATGTAAAAAATGTAATCAAGGTACAAAAAAGAGAATTCCCGATATTCTAGATGTTTGGTTAGATTCCGGTTCTGTAATATGGGCTGCTCAAGAAATTTATGATGGGAAAAGTCATTTTGACACATGGATTCCTGCGGATTTTATACTTGAAGGTAAAGATCAAATAAGAGGATGGTTTAATACTCTTTTATGTAGTGCAATGGTTTCATCTCGACGTAAAAACTATGATGCCTGTTATATGCACGGCTGGACTTTAAGAGAAAAATTAAAAATGAGTAAATCAAGAGGAACTCAAATTTATCCTGAAGATCTTATTGATGGAACTTTAGAAGAGCTTAAAAAGAATAAAGCTTATTCAAATATAAAAGGAATTGAGACTTTCCGTTTCTATTCGATGGGTGTAACACAACCAGGTCGGGATTTCAATTTTGTTGCAAAAGAATATGCTGATACTTATAAAATTATTAACACTATCTGGAATGTCTATGTATATGCTAATGAAAAATTTAATTTAGCAGAATTTAACCCTTCAAAGGTAAAATGGGATGAAAAATCTCTTAGTAAATTAGACATATGGATACTTTCAAGATTAAATTCTGTAATAAAAAAAATTACTGAATTGGCAGATAATTATGAATTACCATGGATTACTGGCGAATTAAGAGATTTAATTGTAAATGATATTAGTAGATGGTATATAATGTTAAATCGAGAGAAACTTGATATTTATTCCGAAGATCCTAATAAATTATTAATAATGAAAGTTCTCTATCACATCCTATATGAAGTCCTATTGCTATTAGCACCAGTTAATCCAATGATAAGCGAAACAATTTTTCTCAAAATGTATAAATCACAATTAAAATCAATTGATTTAGAAGAAACAGAAAGCATTCATTTACAAAAATGGCCTAAATATGATGAGAGAAAGATTAATTCAGAATTAGAAGAACAAATGCATTTTACGCGAGAATTGATAGAAATTGTTAGAGCTATAAAGGATGAAAATAGAATAAGATTACGATGGCCAAACAAAAAGATAATTATAGAGGCAAAAGAGGGTATGCCAAAAATAGAGTTTCCTGAGATAATTAAGAAAATTGGAAATGTAAAAGAATTAGAAATAGTCAAATCGGTCAAACCCTCAGATAATTTAATAAAAGCTGAATCTAAATTCTGTAATGTTTATTTAGATATATCGATTGATAATGATCTATTATCTGAACGTCTAGTAAATGATTTAATAAGAAATATTCAGTTTATTCGTAAAAAAAATGGATTTAAAGTTGGAGAAAAAATATTCCTAAAGATTGGCACGAAAATAAAATATCTGAAAGATTTTCTTGAAAGAAATAGAAATACAATTAAAGATAAAATAAATGTTGAAAATCTTGAAATCGCTTCTGTAGATCTTACAGAAGAAAAAGATAAAATTTTTGGAAGTTTAAATATATGTCCAAATCGAGATTGTTCTGCCGCATTAAAAGATAATATAATTTCGAGATTAAAGAAAAGATTAGAATTAAAATGTCCACATTGTAAATCTAATATAAGTGAGAATACAATTAAAACAATTACATTTAGTTTTAAGAAAAAATAGTATTGTTATTATACCAATCTTTTTCTATTTTTATAATAATTCTTTAAGCTCCATATTTTTTATAATAATCCCGCCAATAATCGAATATATCTTTTAGGGTTTCTTATATTGAATTAAATTCTGTAAGGGGCGATCAGGAAGATCTATACCATAAACTTCTTTACCTTTATTAATACAGAGATCAGTTAAATGGGATCCTAAAAAACCATTTGCTCCAGAAATAAGAATTTTTTCGCATATTAAACTTAAAATTATTAATATTAAATCTGATTTATTTTAATAATCCTTTTTCTTTTAATTCTTGTATAGCTTTTTGTGAAGGTTTTTGAATATCATTTTTTTGTGTCTTGATCCAATTAATTAAATCATCTATCCCTTCTTTAAAAGTAAGTGTTGGGGAATAACCTAATTTATTTTTTATTTTTGAAATATCTGCTACACTATGCCTTATATCACCAATTCTATATTGTTGATTATAGACTGGCTTTAATTCAGGATTAATTTTTTCAGTAATTAAATCTGCTACTTCCTTTATTGTTACTGGTATGCCAGTACCCACGTTAAAAATTTCACCGTTAGCAGCGTTTTTTTCCATAGCAAGAATCAAAGCTTGACAAACATCTTTTACATTCACAAAATCGCGTGATTGCATTCCATCTTCAAATATAATTGGAGGTTTTCCATAAAGTGCTTTAGTACTAAATATTGCACAAACACCTGTGTAGGGGTTTGAAAGAGCTTGTCTTGTGCCATAAACTAGAAAAAATCTTAACACAGTTGTATTTATTCCATAGGTATTACCAATCATCAAACTCATTTTTTCTTGAGCTTGCTTTGAGAACGCATAAATTGAACTAGGATTACATGGTGAATTCTCATCTGTTAAAAGAGGTTTAACCTTAGATCTGCAATATGGGCAATCAAGTTCCCAATCTTTACGTTCCAATTGATCTTGTAGTCTTACTCGAGGGAAAACAACACCACATGTATTACACTGAGCTCTTCCCTCACCATACACGGTGTTAGATGATGCTATAACAACCTTTTTCACATTATGTTTACTATTAACTAATATATCAAGTAAATTTGCTAAGCCAAGTATATTATTTTCTATATATTTTTCTACTTGATACATAGATTGGCTTACACCAACTATAGCTGCCAAATGGAAAATAATATCATTCTCTCCTACTAAATGTTCCAATTTTTTATAATCAGTTACAGAACCTAGAAAAAATTTCGAATTTTTATTTAAATAATCTGGAGGGTGATTGACATTTCCATGAACTTGTTCTTCTAAGATATCAAGAATAGAAACTTCATACCCTTTTTGATCAATTAATTTATCAACCAAATGGGAACCAATAAAACCTGCTCCTCCAGTAACTAATACTTTTTTGGTCATTTAATATTCTTAAGACTTATTTTAGATATTTTAATAGTTCATAAGTAATTATTTAAATTAAAGAATATGATAAACTAATACTAAAAGTATATTTTTGTGTGATAGTAAAACTAATCAAATTTTTTAATGATTTATCACGAAAAAATTTGATATTTAAATAATTTTCCAATAACGGTGATTAATATGATAATTCGTTCAAAAGCACCATTCAGAGTGAGCTTTGGAGGAGGAGGAACAGATATGGCTCCCTATTGTATTGAACATGGGGGCTGTGTGATAAACACTACAATTGATCGTCATATTTATATTACTTTAAAACCAAGAAAGGATAAAAATATCCATGTTTTTTCAATTAATCTCAATAAAGAAGCAACTTTTAAAATTGGAGATAGAGACTACTCTAATGAATTTGAATTAATTAAAGGTATTATTCATGTTTTAGAAGTAAAAGATGGGTTTGATATCACGATATATTCGGAACTTCCTGCTGGTTCTGGAATGGGAGGTTCATCTTCTTTAACAGTCGCAATAATAGGAGCATTTAATAAATATTATAGATTAGGAATGCCTAAACATAAAATTGCACAAAAAGCATATGATATTGAACGTATCGAATTAAAACAGAAAGGTGGATATCAAGATCAATTTGCTGCCGCATATGGGGGTCTAAATTTTATAGAATTCACCGAGGATGTAAAAGTAATTCCTATAATTGCTAGTGAAGAAATGTTAAATGAGCTCCAATTTCGTTTAATTTTATGTTATGTGGGAGGTTCTCATTTTTCTTCTAATATACAAGATGAAGTATTAAAAGGTTATGAAATTGAAAAGAAATCATATATAGAAGCAATGCAGGATCTAAAAGATGTAGCCCATTATATGAGAAATATTGTAGAATCCAATAAAATAAATAAATTAAATGAATTTGGAGAACTATTACATAAAGGTTGGTTAGCAAAAAAGAGTTTAAGTACAAAAATCTCAAACAAAAAGATTGAGAATTTTTATTTAACTTCAAGGAAGTTTGGTGTTCTTGGAGGAAAATTACTTGGCGCAGGAGGAGGGGGCCATTTATTACTTTTTTCAGATTATGGTAAGAAATTTAAAATAATTCAAGAACTAGAAAAAATTGGTGGAAAAATTATAAATTTTCATTTTAACCCAAAAGGACTTGAAGTATGGGAAATAAAATAATTAAAAGATAATTAAAAAAGAGAATATATTATGGAAAATGAAATAATTTCAATTTTGGATGAAAATATCAAAATAAAAGAAGCTACAAAAGCTTTAACACCGACTATAGCAAAGATTTCTGAAAAAATAATAAATGCCTATAAGAATAGGAAAAAAGTTGTACTTTTCGGAAATGGAGGAAGTGCAGCTGATGCTCAACACATAGCAGCTGAGTTTGTAGGAAAATTTTATCATGATCGTGATTCACTTCCTTCTTTAGCATTTCATACGAATACCTCTATTCTTACTGCAATAGCTAATGATTTTGGCTATGAATTTGTGTTTGAAAGACAAGTGTCCTCGTTTGTGGATGAAGGAGATGTAGTTATTGGAATTAGCACATCAGGTAATTCTCCAAACGTAATAAAAGGTTTGATAAAAGCTAAAGAAAAAGGAGCAATTACAGTAGGCTTCACTGGCGAAAAAAAAAGTAAAGTTGAAGAAATTGCTGATATCTGTCTAAAGATACCTTCATCCGATACTCCAAGAATTCAGGAAGGCCATATAACTGTTGGACATATTATTTGTTATTTAGTCGAAAAAGAATTTTTTGGATAAGCGACAATTTATGAAAAAAATCGCAATTTCTATTCATGCAATAGAAGATTTTACACTAAATATTATTAAGGGCCTAAAAGGTTTTGATTATATACATGTAGATGTCATGGATGGTAAATTTGTAAATAGCATTAATAATAATTTAAATGTTTTCCACCCTTTAAAAGAAACTTATAATACTCCAATAATTGCTCATTTAATGGTAATTAATCCATTTGATTATATTAAAAAAATTATTAAAAATATTGATATATTTTTATTTCATCTTGAAGTATTAAATAATATTCGGGCAATAATAGAAGAAATCAGAAATAGTAAAAAAAAGGTTGGTCTTGCTATAAATCCAGAGACAAAAACTTCTGAAATTATACCATATTTAAAAGAAATTGATCTTGTCTTGGTAATGAGTGTAAATCCTGGCTTGTCCGGTCAGGAATTCATTCCAAATTCTGTAAAAAAAGTAAATAAGTTGGCTGAATTTAAAAAACATTATAATTTTGTTATCGATGTTGATGGTGGGATTAATTTAATAAACGCAAAACTATTAAAAAATGCAGATATATTAACAAGCTCAAGCACTATTTTAAAAGCTAAGGATCCAAATAAAATACTTAAATTACTTAAAAAATCTGGTGAAAATGACTAAAAAAAGGAAGGCTATTTTTTTAGATAGAGATGGTGTGATAAATAAAGAAGTTAATTATCTTTCCAAACCCAATGATTTTGAATTTATTGAAGGATCAATTGACGCTTTAAAAATTCTGAAACAAAAAGGATACCTAATTATTGTTATTACTAATCAAGCTGGTATAGCAAAGGGATTTTTTACAGAAGAGACCCTTGAATCTATTCACAGTAAAATGACAAGGATTTTAAAGCAAAATAATATAGAATTAGATGGTATTTATTATTGTCCCCACCATCCTGAATTTACTGGTCCATGCGATTGTAGGAAACCAAAACCCGGTATGATTCTGAAAGCACAATTAAAGTATAATATTGATTTAAATAATTCTTATATGGTTGGAGATACATTGAATGATATTGAAACAGGCAAATCAGCGAGATGCAAAACTATTTTAGTTTTAACTGGTTATGGAAAGGAAGAACAGAAAAAAAAAAGCTCGATAATACCAGACATGATATTTAAAAACTTAAAAGAATTTGCTATAAATATATAAAACTAATAATTATTATAATCATCAAAATGTAATAGTGAAGTAGTATGAAATTTTTCATAGATACCGCTAATTTAGAACAAATAAAAGAAATGCAAGAACTAGGTATAATCGATGGAGTTACTACAAATCCTACTTTATTAGCAAAAGAAGGAGCTGAACCTATAGAACAATTAAGAAAAATATGTGAACTGGTTGATGGACCTGTAAGTGGAGAAGTGATAGGATTAACTACTGAAGAAATGGTGAAAGAAGCTCGTGAATTAGCCAAAATTGCTCCTAATATAGTTGTTAAGATTCCCTTTACTAAGGATGGGATTAAAGCAGTTAAAATACTTGAACCTGAGGGAATAAAGACGAATGTTACACTCGTATTTTCACAGAATCAAATTTTAATTGCAGCAAAAGCAGGAGCTTCTTATATAAGTCCTTTTATAGGAAGATTAATGGATAATGGCCAAAATGAAATTGATATGTTATGGGAATCAATGGATATAATCCGGGCATATGATTTTAAATCTGAAATAATAGTTGCTTCTGTTAGAAACACTAGACATATTATTGAGGCTGCAAAGATGGGGGCGCATATTGCTACAATTCCTTTTTCTGTGCTTGAAAAAATGTTCAAACATCCAAATACAGATCAAGGGTTGAAAGCATTTCTCAAAGATTGGGAAAAATTACAAAGCGAATTAAAATAACAATCTAATAAAATGTCTCTTATTGATGAGATTTCCAAATGGAATAAAGAAAAAGTATTAATAATTGGAGATGCTTTAATAGATAAGTATATTTTCGGATATACCGATAAAATTTCTCCTGATGCACCAGTTCCAAATGTAAAAATAGAGAATAGTAATCTTTACATAGGTGCAATTGGATTAGTTTTACAATATATACAATCTTTAGGGGGAATTCCGGAAATTTGTACTATTATTGGTAGCGATTTTGAGGGAGATTTTTTTTTAAAAAAGGTTAAGGAGTTAAAATTAGATCCTTCAGGAATTCTCGTAGATGATAGTTTAAAAACACCTCAAATAACTCGAATAAAAGCAATGAATCAACATCTTTTACGTTTAGAAACTGATTATAATAGTGATATATCTCAACCTATTATAGACAAGTTTAAAGATCGCATACTAAATATGTCTCAAGATATTGGCGCAATACTAATTTTAGACTATGGTTTAGAAGGAATATTCAAGGATATATTTATTCAGAAATTATTACGTTTTTTAAAAGAAAACTATAAAAACGCCCCTATTATTGTCCGTCCTACAAAATTCAATTACTATCTCTATGAAAATGTAGAATTAATTAAGATGAATCTTCAGAAAGCTTTAGATACATTTTCAATCGATTGTTGCAATGAAACTAGTATAACAATTGCGGGAAAAAGAATTTTAAACTCTTCAAAATGTAATAATGTTCTACTGAATTATTTAGAATTAGAATCTTTTCTCTTTTCAAAAGAAAATGAAAAAGTAGAAAAATTTAGTCCAATTTTGCAACAACCTGTAAGAAGTTATGTAGCTGTTGGTAGTGTTATAATGGCAGTACTGGGATTATCATTTGCTTCGGGAATTTCAGTTTTAAATGCAGTAAGAATTGCACTTTTTGCTGCTGCTTTTACGGCAACGCTTCCTCCTGTCGAATTTTATAAAATTGAGAAGCTTCATAATTATATTTTAACTAAAATGAATAAATTATAATTTACTCATTTAAATACTAGAATGGAATTGTCTAAAGCTGATGAACAGAAAATCTTAATTGATATTCTGGATATCAAAAAAGATATTTTGATGATGATATATAAAGCCCAATCGGGTCATCCGGGAGGCTCATTATCGTGTGCTAATATCATATATCTCCTTTATAACTATATTATGAGAATAAATCCTGAAAATCCTACATGGGAAGAAAGAGATATATTTATCTTAAGTAAAGGACATGCTGCACCTGCTTTATATGCTGTCTTATCAAATTTTGGTTTTATAAATAGGGGGGAATTATTTACTTTAAGGCAATTTGGTTCTAACTTACAAGGCCATCCTGTTAAAAATCCAGAATTCGGAATAGAAATATCTACTGGATCTTTAGGAATGGGATTATCAATCGGTGTTGGGTGTGCATTAGCTGCTAAATTAGATTCTAAAAATAAATTAATTTATGTTTTATTAGGAGATGGAGAATTAAATGAAGGTGCTATATGGGAAGCAGCAATGTCAGCTAGTCATTATAAGTTAGATAATTTAATAGCAATTGTAGACCGAAACGGGCTACAAATAGATGGATCTACAGAAGAGATAATGGCTTTAGAACCTTTAGCAGAAAAATGGAAAGCATTTGGTTGGGAAGTTATTGAAGTTGATGGTTCAAATCTAACAGAAATAATACATGGATTTGAAAGATTAAAAACTATAATTGGTAAACCTAAAGTAATCATATCTTATCTAATTAAAGGATCTGATGTATCATTTATGCAACATACTAAAAAATATCATGGACGAGCGCCAAACAAAGAGGAATATGAAATCGCGCTTAAAGAACTTGAAGATATCAAGGCGGAATTAATAAGAGGTGATAAATCAAATGTCTGAATTACCTCTTAGAGATACATTTGGAACTTTTTTAGTTGAAAAAGGTAAAATATATAAAGATATGGTTGTTTTAGATGCTGATACGTCTTTTTCTACGAAAACCGTTAAATTTTCTAAAGCATTCCCCGATAAATTCTTTAATATGGGAATTGCTGAACAAAATATGTTAGGAACAGCATTAGGTTTTGCAATCTCAGGAAAAATTCCTATAGTTAGTGGTTTTTCTATATTTACGACAGGGAGAGCATGGGAATTTATAAGATTTGCTTGCCATGATAATTTAAATGTAAAAATAGTAACTACGCATGGCGGATTTGTTGGAGAAGATGGAAGCACTCATAATGCTTTAGAAGATTTAAGCTTAATGGCATCTCTTCCAAATTTAAATGTTTTAATCCCTTCAGATAATATTGAATTACTTCAAATATTAGAATATTCTCTCAATCATAATGGTCCTTTTTATATAAGGCTACCAAGAGGAGCTTTTCCTAAAATTCATAATCAAATTTATAAATTTTCTATTGGAGAACCTGATATAATTAAAGAAGGAGAAGATATTTGCTTGATTGGAGTTGGATATGGGAGTATTGTAGCATTAAAATCAGCACCGAAAATTGAAAAAAAACTTAAAATTTCTATTAAAGTAATTAATTTTCCAAGTATTAAACCAATTGATAATGCATTATTATTAAAAGAGATTAAATCAGTAAAAGGAATTATTATAATAGAGGAGCATAATATTTACTGTGGCTTTGGAAGTATAATTGCAAGGATCATCTCTGAGAATTATCCAAAAATCATGAAATTTATTGGAATCAATAATTCATTCGGTCAATCAGGTAAGAGAGAAATTTTATTAGACTCATATGGTTTAAATGAAAAAAAAATAATTGAGCAAATAAAAAAAATTATTTAATTCTTAGTTTATTTAGCTAATAGATTTTTAGATCAGTTTGGTAGGTATCCCTTTGAATCTAATGCGTCTAATATTATTGCTTTACATTCTTCTAAAGTTTGTTTATCAGTTTCGACAACAATATCTACATTATCCGGCTCTTCAAAGGGATGATTAATTCCAGTAAAATCCTTTATTTCTCCTGCTCTTGCTTTGGCATACATCCCTTTTACATCACGTTTCTCACACTCTTCAAGACTACATTTTACATAAACTAGAATATAATTCCCGATTTCTTTCCGAGAGTACGCTCTAATTTTATTGTATGGTGATACAAAAGAAGCAAGAACAACAACTCCATTCCGTGTTAGAAGCTTGGCTACAAATGTAACTCTTTCAATATTCATATTTCTGTCCTCTTCACTAAATCCCAAATCTTTTGTTAGACTTTTTCTAACAATATCCCCATCAAGTCTTTCTACTTTCATTCCTTTCTCCTTTAAAGTTTCTGCAACTGCATCTGCTAATACTGATTTCCCAGAACAAGGGAGTCCTGTAAACCATAATGTAAATCCTTTATGTTCCATCTTTTTTATTTTACTTATTTTAAAAATTTATTATATTTCCTTCCATATCATTAGGAATATTTACTCCTAGAATTTTCAGAGATGTTGGAGCAATATCTAAAATGCTTTTAATTCCTAAATTTTTTCCTATCTTTTTTATAGGATCATAAATAACATAAATCCCAAACCAATCGTGTACGGCATCATCAGGACCAGTATCATTTTCGTCTAAATACATTGAGTCATACCCAACTGTCCCTGCGGATCTCCAATTTAGATCATCAAAATAAACAAATAAATCTGGTGGGTCTCCCCTTATAACTTTAAATAATTCCTCAGGTTTAAAGATTTTTGTGTTCATTGAATTACCATTATTATCTTTTATGGATTTTAGTTTTTCAATGATTTGATCTCTTACTTCCTCATACTTTTCTTGTTTAATAATCCCATGAGGCTCTCTTCCTTCGATATTAAGAAATATTCTAGCATAATAACCACCCCACCCCCATGCATAAGTATTATCCCAATCAACATCAGCATCTGCTAATCTTGTTTTAGGTTTTGGTTTGGTTTTAAATTTTAGTAATCCTAAATTTTCAAGTGCCATATTGACACACACTAATCCTTTCATTGCTTTAGCACCATGGTCTGACACAATCATCATAATTGTATTTTCATCCACTAAATCCAATATCTCTCCAATTTTTTTATCTAAATATTGATAATATTTTCTCATTTCTCCTTCAAATTTATTTCCCGGTTCATATTTATGGTGACTTTTATCATAGAATTTCCAAAATGCATGGTGGAATCTATCTAAACCAATAATTACAAAATTAAAATAATCCCACTCCTTATTTCGCATAATATATTTAACTGTTTTTAATTGAACTTTTGTCATTTCGTAAATCTCTTTCAATAAAACATTTTTATCTTCCACTCTAAAGTTAACATCTATGATATAATCTCCTACATTTTCTTTAATTTCTTCTTTTAATTCTCGAGGATATGTATAATCTGAGGTTATATCGGGAGTAATGAAACCAGAAACTAGACACCCATTAATTGGTTGAACAGGATAGGTTGGGGGAATTCCTACTATGCAAGATCTTAAACCATTTCTCGAAATTATGTCCCATACTTTTGGATCTTTAATATTATAAGACGTAGCAATCCAAAAATCATCATATGAATTTCCTTTTCTATGTCTAAATCCATATAATCCTAATGTTCCAGCTTTCTTACCAGTAGACATCACCATCCAAGCAGGAATGGTAATTGGTGGATCACATGATCTCAATTTTCCATAAACACCATATTCTACCATCTTTTTTATGTTAGGGCAATCATCTAAGAAATCTTCAAACAATGTTTTGGGTGTTGCACAATCTAATCCTATGATAACTAATTTTTTTTTATTTTTATTCATGATTTATTTTATCTTGCATTTCTATTGATAAATAAAAATTTTACTTAGGAAACAAATGGATTTTGATACTCTAGAATAACTTCTGCTACCTCTGGACGCATAACTTCGGGATCTGGGGCTTTTCCTGATTGTAATGTATTACGAATTTCCCTTCCAGCAAAGTAATTCTGCATCTCTGGAGGATGAGGACAAATTTTATCATTAACTATTGAATTACATTTGCTGCATTTTGAAAATGATCTGAATTTTATTGGTTCTATTCCTAAATCTGGAAAATAATCAAAAATCTCATGAGCATCATATGGTCCATAATAATTACCTACACCTGCATGATCTCTGCCTATAATTATGTGATCACATCCAAAGTTTTTTCTTGCTATTGCATGAAAAATTGCCTCTTTAGGTCCCGCATATCTCATTTCAGTTTCAAATGTACTTAAAACTACCCTATCTTTTGGATAGTATTCTTTTATCAGAACTTGATATGTACGTATAATAACCTCATCTAAAAAATCCCCAATTTTCTTCTTACCAATTACAGGATTTATAAAAAGCCCATCTACATAGGTTAAACCTGCTTTTTGTACATATTCATGGCCTAAATGAGGTGGATTTCTTGTTTGAAAAGCTACAACTTTGTTCCACTTTTTTTCTTTAAAAAGAACTCTTGTTTCTATTGGTTTAAGGTCCAATTCCGGAAAAACTGATTTAGGTTCATTTATTAAAAAAATCTCACCTCCAACTAGTTTATCTTTCATTTTGAAAACTGAACTAACACCCGGATGGTTATTATCAAGTGTGCCATACACTTTTTCTGCTAATTCCTTTTTATCATAATCATATATCTCTTCAACTGCCATCAGAGCAATTATGGTTTCTTCTGAATCAACCAACAGCACTCTGTCATCAGTGCTAAAAGATCTCGCCTTTTCTTCAGTAATATCCAACACTATAGGAATTGGCCATGCTAAATTGTTCTCCAAATACATATGTTCTAAAACATATTTATAATCATTCTTATTCATAAATCCTTCCAAAGGGCTGAAGACTCCATGTGCAATATTTTTAATCACCTTTACAGTTGGTTGATTTACTGATATTTTTTCAAATTCATGTATTTCATCTAAAATTCTATTTTTTTCAATTTTTGGTAATTCCTTATTTATTAAACTACCACCATGAGGCTGAATCATCTTTATATACTCCGATTATTTATTAAAATTCTATATATTATTACTACTTGTTTTTCAATCGATATAACCTAAATCTCTAAGGCGTTGTTTAACTTTTTCTTCTTCTTCCTTAGTAAATGCTTGCTTGGATCGCTCATCTTCCTCTATGGAAGATATTACTTGTCTAAGTACATATGTCACATAACTAGAAACAGATGAAAACCCAGTTCCTTTCATACGTTGCTTAATCTTTTCCACAAGGGGTTTAGGTATTGAAACTGTAGTGTATTCAACTTTTAGGTCATCTTCTGACATAAGCTTTACCTAAAATTTATTTAAATTATTATAATTAAATTTAATGGTATATAATTAAAAATAATTAAAAAAGCTTTTTAAAAATTCTGCTTTGGATTTTACATCTTAAATTAAACTTATTTGGTATTTTTTATTTATTTTATTTAATTATTATTAGTGTTATAATTCATTTTGGAATTAAACTAAAAATTTTGTACGAAAAGCTCTTTAGCATTACAGCTTGCTAGTTTAGGATATAAAATCACAGGAATTGATCAAAAAAAAGGTTAAAGATTTTCTTTCAGAGAAGTAATTTTCTAATAAAGTTTCTTTAAATTTTATCTATAAATTTAGAAATTAAGATTCTGATATTTCTGTTGATTTTTTGTCCTTCAATATTATAATCAAAAGCTCCAAATAATGTAATTAATAAATTTAAAGCGATTAAATAATCTATTTAACGTAATCTGTTTTAAAATGATAATTTTTTCATCAATTAGTATTTTAAAGTATTTAATATTCATTAAAATGTTATTTAGATATCAAAATTTCTAAAAGATGAGTAAAACATTGAATCTTAAAAGCATTAAAACACTTTTAAAAAAGATAAAAAACCCATTAACTTTTCGGAATGCTCTTCTATATAAATTCTGTTCATTTTTATACCGTAAAAACAACGGTTTCTATATTTTTAATGAATCATGGGACAATTTAATCATCTTGGATGCATGTAGATATGATGTTTTTAAAGAGCAATATTTAAAAAGAAATATGAAAGGGGAGCTATTTAAAAAAGTTTCAAGAGGAGCTCATACAATCTCTTTTCTTTTTGAAAATTTCACAAAGAATTATTATGATGATATTATATATATAACAGCTAATCCTTATGTTAATAAATTTCTCAAAGGTAAATTTTATAAGATTATTTCAGTATGGAAAGACAATTGGGATGAAAAACATCACACAGTTTTACCAGAAACTATGTATGATTATGCTATTAAGACTTTATTAAAGTATCCTAATAAAAAATATATAATCCATTTCATGCAACCACATTTTCCATATATTGGTTATAAATTAGAAAAGAATATTCCGAATAAATCTTTTTTTTCGTTATATGCTGCAGAAATATATACTCATATAGAATATTATACTCATATTAAAATTTATAAAAAAAATTTACAAATAGCCCTAACTTATATTGAAAAGCTTATCAATGTATTACCAGGTATAACCATAGTTTCTGCGGATCATGGAGAAGCATTTAAAGAAAAATTACATACATTAATACCATTCACATTTTCTGGTCATAGAAGAGGAATTCGTATGCCCTCTTTAGTAAATGTTCCCTGGCTTATAATTAGACCAGAAGAAAAAGATCATAGCATCAGAAATAACTTATTAGAAGAATTTATAATTTCAGATCAAGTAAATAAACTAAAAAATAAGAAAGTTATTTAAGCCTTTAATTTAATTATTTAACTCAAACTAATTTTAACTCTATTCTTGCTAAATACTTTTATTTTATTGAATTGATCTTATTTTTTGGAGACAAAAAGTTAAAAAAGTAAAATCAAAATTAAATCTTTTCCATTTAACTGCTTTTTCTTGGCAATTTAGATCAATTTCTGGATCAAATAATTTAAATCCTTTAAGGTATACTTTTTTTAATAATTTGCTTAATGCTTCCCTATTATAAACATAAACAGGTTTATGATATGCGATCAAGCCTCTAGTATCCACATCCTCTTCCCAGTAGTCTGTAGATGTAATTAAGAGATCGTCTTTTTTTAAAATTCTGTTCATTTCATTAAAATATTGGTCTTCATTTACATCATGCTCAATTACACCGATGCAGGTTATAATATTGAATCAATTATCCGGAAAGGGAGATTTTGTTAAATTTCCAGGAAAAAAATTAATTTTACCTATTCTAAATCTTTTTTTATAAGTTAAATTTATACAATATAGATTATAATAACCAAATTGATACAACCAATTAAGTATAAGAGAGGATTTTATTCCTCCAGCGTCTAAAATTTTTACTGATTTATTTGAATTCTTAAGAATTATATCTAAAGCGATTAATGAATCCCAATTTTTCGCTAAACTATTGGGATGAAGATTTAAATTAGACTTATGAATAATTTCTATTGATTTATAGATGTCTTTTTTTGTTTTTAATGTGGTGTTTCTCCAAGTTACAGATTTTGGTATTTTAGGCGAAAAAGTATAGCTCTTTAGGATTTTTAAAGAGTTTTTATAAACAAAATGAGATTCTAATAACTTATTTTATATTTTATATAATTTACAATTGAATTACGAACGATTGGGGAACTAATTTTTTTAATTATTTTTCTTAACTTCATCACAAGAATGTAAGATTTCATTTTTTAAATTCTTATATATAGTAAAATTTTTATTTAAGATTATCAAGAAAAGTTATTTGATTATTTTAGATTACTTTCTATAAAGATTAATTAAACTAGTCAAACTATATTAAATAATTCGAATATTAAGAAAATTTAAATATTATGGTCATAATCTCTCATAAGCATAAATTTATATATATCAAAACAAGAAAGACAGCAAGTACATCTCTTCAAGTCTTATTAGCAAATTATTGTGGAAAAGAAGATATTATTACCCCAATAAAAGATCCTTCAACAGAAGATGGTATTCTATATAATAAAAAAGCAAAAAATTATAGAGGTCTTCTAAGTTATTTATTCCTTCTTAAATACAGGTTTTTAAATTTTGTTTCTACAACAAATCATAAAGTTTTTTTTAATAAAATCAAAAATTTCCTTGTAAATAGGCATTATTTAGAGAATTTAAAAGGATTTTTCAGTAATTTCACTAGTCATATGAGTGCTAGAAAAGTGAAAATGAAAGTGGGTGAAGGTTTATGGAATAAATATTTTAAATTTACTTTTGAAAGAAATCCTTGGGATAAATTAGTTTCATTTTATATGCATCGTAAACCAGGGATACCATTTGATGATTGGGTTCGAACAGTGAAATTAAGTCCTTATAGTCAACCTCTTAATTATCCGTTATATACTATAAATGGAAAAATAGTTTTAAATTTTATAGGAACCTATGAAAACTTGGAAAAAGATTTAAAATTAATATTTAATACATTAAAACTTCCTTTAAAAGAACTCCCTTCTGAGAGAACTAATTATCGAAAGGAAAAATCTAATTATAGAAAATATTATAATAACCAATCTAAAAAAATTGTAGAAAGAAATTATAATAAAGAGATAAAATTATTTGGATATACATTTTAATAATAATTTATTTTTTTAATAAAACATATAGAGATTTAGTGCTGTTTTTTTTTATGAAAATGTTGTCAAAGGAACACTTTCCATAAATATTTTCTTAAAAACAAAATTTGTATAATAAAATCCTTAATTCCTTATTTATGAATTTTCCAAATTTATATTTTTTCTAATAAATATTTAGGATAATATTATATTAATCTCGTATAATTTTTTTAAGAAATCTTAACATTTTTCTAATTATTTTATGGAGAAATGTATCTTTTTCAAAAAATCTTTCTATACTCTCAACATCAGACTTTGAGAAAATCTTAAAAATATAATTTAAGAATAAAAAGGTTAACAAGAAAGTCATCAAAGAGAAAAAATTAAGATTTTGAAATATTAATAAATTTAAAGCTTCAAGCACCATATAATTGATTTGACTTAAATATAAAATTTCCAGAATTATAGCAAATCCTAATGAGATAAAAAAGATTATATATTGAAGAAATGACTTTTTTATATTTAATTTAATATTAAAGATCTTGAAATTTAATATTGCAATTAAAATAAAGTAAATAACATTTGCGATAAAAAGAGCAATAATAGCTCCAATTAATCCATATAGAATTAAACCTAACAAGAAAGCAGGCATTTTTATTAATGCTGACATTAAGGAAATTGGAATGATATATTTATATTTAGGACTGGATCTAAGCATACTAAAGAAGAGGCTATTTTGAACGCTAAAAATTATTGTAATTATCATTAACTTTAATATTATTGAAAATTTTAGGAAACTTTTTCCATAAATAATTCGTAGGAAAAAATCGATAAAAAAATATACTATCCCAGTTATTATCAAAATTAAAAAAGTAAAATAGTAAAATGCAATCTTAAAAAATTTTTTAAGTTGTTCTTTTTGATCCTTAGCATATAAACTTGAAAAACTTATAATTAACGGGCTATTTAACGATTTAACACTCTCAAGAGATATGTTTCGATAGTGGACCGAAATATTATAACCTGTGACCATTTCAAGACTCTCAAAATATCCAACACTCTGAATTCTAAATTCATTAAATGTGCTATCAATAAAACTCTGAAAACTTAATTGATATCCATAAGCATATAAATTTTTAAGAATTTCCTTAAATTTTAATGGTATTTCTGAAGTTTTTTTAATCTTAAAATTTAAAACAAAGAAGAGGATGATGATATTAATTACAAAAGGGATTAAATTTGCAAAAAGTGATATATAAGCAATAAAACTTACCTCAATGACTCCATCAAAAAAGAATAAAAATATTAAACCTACAGTATATATTAAATATCTTATCGCAACCATAATAAATACAGTTTTAAACATGTTTAGTGGTCGAAAAATATTAAGAAGAATTTTATCAATTCCAAGGATTAAAATAAGTGGTGATAATATAAAAAAGAGATATGAATAATTACCCAAATTAATATTAAATATTCCAGTAAAAAATAGATATATAAGAATTGCAATAATAAAAACGACAAGGACAAAAAACAATCTAATAATTAACGAATATTTAATAAATGATTTCAATTTATTATTTTGATTTAATGTTATAAATCGGGGTAAATAATAATGATAAGTAGGTCCCACACTAGGAGGAAAGAAATTTAAAATAAGTATAAAGATATTTACATAAGATTGAGAAATTATTAAAAGCCCCCATAAACTTTTGGAAATCAATCTTGCTGTAAAAAAAGAAGTTACTAATGAAAAAAAAATTACAGTATAACTATTTAAGAAGTTATAAAATGAATTCTTAGCTAATTTTCTATACTCATTCTTTAATTCTTTTTTTTGATTTAACTTATTCTTATTCTTATTATTATTATTCATTTTATTAGTAGTAATTAACAATTCTATTTGTCTAATTATTTCTTATAAATTTTTTTTTAGTATTTTAATTTTGATATTTATTATGATATTCGTTTAAGATGTCTTTAATTTCATATTAACCATTAGAAGATTCTTAAAAACGATGAAATTTATTTTTTATTAAAAATTACTCATATGAATGGCTGTATATGAATATTGCTTACATTAATTTAATCAATTAGAAAAAAAGTCAAGCTTAAAATTTATATAAAAAGATATATTTAATATTGTTTTAAGGTTAAGTAAAATGTACAATATTTTAGTAGCAATTCCAGATCCAAACAAAACACCACAAAAAGATTATTATTTGATTAATCTGGAAAAAAGCCTAATAGAAAAAAATATTAAACTAATATACCTTCACAAAAGTTACAAAATAATTCCAATATCTAGGAATCTGATAGCGAGTAAAGCCAGATTAATTCATTTTCACTGGATCAAAAATTTTACAAATTTTTCTCTTCATAAATTTAAAATGATTGAGAGTTCCCTCAAATTTTTTCTGGATCTTGTACTAGTAAAATATATCTTAAGGAGAAAAGTTTTATGGACAGTTCATAACATCCTCAGCCATGAATTAATTTATCCTAAATTTGAAATTTTAATACGAAAATTGTTTGTTCAATTTGTAGATCATTTTCTTGTTCATTGTGAGTCTGCAAAAAAAATTCTTGTAAAGGAATATGGTATAAGAAAAAAAAGAATTTCTGTAATACCCCATGGTAATTATATAAATAATTACCATAATCAAATCTCAAAGAAAGAAGCCAGAAGATTATTAGATCTAGATAATAAGGACTTTATTTTTTTATATTTTGGAAGAATACGACCTCATAAAGATATAGAACTTTTAGTACAAGCTTTTAAACAACTAAAACATTTTAATCGAATTAAATTAATGGTAATTGGAAATCCAATAAAAACATATAAAGAAAGAATCACAAAATTGTTAAAAAATGTTCCAAATATTCTCTACAAGTTAGAATTTATTCCAGATAATGAAATTCAGGTATATATGAATGCAGCTGATGTAGTAACCCTTCCATATAAACGAATCTTAACCTCTGGGGAAGCTCTATTAGCAATGACTTTTAAGAAGCCTATAATAGCCCCATTACTAGGATGTTTGAATGATATTTTAGATAATGACAATGCTTTTCTTTATAAGGCTGGAGATATGAATGATCTTAAAAAAAAATTAGAGGAAGCAATAATTAATAAATATAAATTATCTAAAATGGCAATAAATAGTCTAAATAAGGCAAAAAAATACGATTGGGATAGTATAGGAAAAAAAGTCAAAAAAGTATATAGATTATTAATCTAGATGATCCTATATAATGAATATTTAATAAGAATCAAAATTTTCATTAAATATTTTATTTTTCTTTCAGAACTAATATTAACTCTTTTTGATCCTCAGATTTTATAATATCATAGAGTCGGTTCTGAGGTGAGCGTTAAAATTTCAGATAAATATAAATATAAAATTTCAGATAAATAAATAAAAATCACAGATTTTTATTGATAAAATTAGTTTATAAATAGATATGGATTTAGTTAATCAAGTTAGAATTTTTATCGAAAATTTAATTGGTATTATATTTTCTGTTTATTTCATCATATTTTTACTATGTATGATTCTAATCTATCACATTTTGGCATATTTTATCAAAGATAAAAAATATATAGGAACAATTAAAAAAGGTAAAAATACTAAAGAAACTCAAATAAGTTCTCTTACAGAATTTCCTTTAGTTAATATAATTATACCTGCTTGGAATGAAGGAGAGATCTTTAGAGGATGTTTAAAGTGTATTAAAAATTTAACTTATCCAAATTTAAAAGTACTTATAAATGCTGGTGGTTCTGAAAAAACAATAGAGATAGCAGAGTCTTATAAAAATTTCGAAAATTTCAAAATTTTATATCAAAAAAAGGGTGAAGGGAAGATTAAAGCTATAAACGATTGCCTTGCTCATATATCAGAAGGATTAGTTTATTTAATTGATGCTGATACATATCTAGATGATGAAATATTCTTAAAAACAATTCATCCTCTAATTAATGAGAATAATAATGTTATAGTGGTTAGAGTTAAACCACATAAATCACTTAAAAGTAATAATTTAGTAAAATATCTTGTTATTAATCGAAATATTAAATTTCGTGGATATATTTCAAATAAAATAAAATATGTTAGTCAAAATACAGGACTAAAATACGAAGTCATTAAAAAACTTAAAAAATTTTCTGAAAATAAATTATCAGATGATGGTTTAGCTATTGGATCAGATCTCATGTCCCAGGGCTTTAAAATTAAACTTCTGGATGATCAAGTTGAATCTTTTAATTTTCCAACTAAAATAAAGGGGTATATCAAGCAAAATTTAAGATGGATAGAAAATAGTTTATTTGCTTCAAAAAGGAATCGAAAAGTTAGGATTTTAAAATTTATAGGATTAGTGTGTATTTCATTTTATTTTTTTCTATCTTTCTTTTTAGCATTTTTGAATATATATTTATTTTTATTTGGCTTATTTTTACTTTTAAGTCTATATCTGAAAAGAATTAGAAAAATGGTTTTTTTTAAAAAAACCAAAGAGAATAGAAAAATATCTTTTCAGTTTTCTTTCTTTCTTTTTATGATTTATTTTATAATTGTTGATTTATTAATAAACATTATAGTCTTTTTAGAGATGATTTTTTTCAGAAAGGCTTATAAAAAGAGAAAAAATCTTTTAGATTAATTAACAAATTTAAAATGTCTATTAAGAGTGATATATAATGAAATTACCTCCAGCTATGAGAAAATTGATCAATATATTTTATCGAAACATTTATATTAAATTAATTTACAAACATCTTGCTAAAAATAAAGATATAAGAAAGCAAATAATCGATAATTTTCACAAACTCTTCTATAAAACCGCTGCGTTTAAAGGTACTTGGCAGGACATGAAATGGTTAGGTGTAAAGATTCTTAAAAATCCTTTCGATTTATGGATATTTCAAGAAGTAATTTTTGATGTTAGACCAAGTATTATTTTAGAATGTGGAACAAAATTTGGAGGGAGTGCTTTATATTTAGCATCTTTATGTGATTTAATCAATAAGGGAAAAATTATATCAATTGATATTGAACATTATAATAATAGACCCCAACATAAAAGAATAAAATATTTACTCGGCTCATCTGTTTCTGAAGAAATATTCTTTCAAGTTAAAAATGAAATTAAAAAAAATGATAATGTTTTAGTGATTTTAGATTCTGATCATCGGAAAGAGCATGTAATTAAAGAATTAAATTTATATGCTCCATTGGTCTCTCCAGGAAGTTATATTATAGTTGAAGATACTCATTTAAATGGGCATCCTATAGATCCATTTTTTGGTCCTGGACCCATGGAAGCTGTTAAAGAATTCTTAAAACAGAATCAAGATTTTGAAATAGACAAAACTAAAGAAAAATTTTATATGACATGGAACCCAAATGGGTATCTTAAAAAAAAAAACGTATAAATTTACTATTATAGAAATTTAAGAGTAAGAAGTTAAAAAATAAAATAGTTTTCCTAATTACAATCGATGCATTAAGGGCAGATCATTTAAAATCTTATGGTTATTATAGAAATCATGCTCCAAACCTAGAAAAATTTATAACCTTCGGGAAGATTTTTTCTCAATTCTGAATGTAACAATTCCGCCTGTTATGCTTCTATTATGGACTTTGGTGTATGCTTGTATCACAATTAGTTTTTATTTCTACAAAAAAAAGTATTAATGATATTTTTAATTGGTTCTTTAGAGCAAATTAATATTCCCAGGAGTTACTTAACATTCTGGATTTTAACCAGATAATGATAGCTCTTTAGATTATTATAATATTTCGAAAAAATTAAATAAATAAATTTAATTTGAAGTAAAAACATACTCTGTTTTTTTCTTCCCTAAAATTATTTAATTTTGTATAATTATAAATATAAGAATGGAAAAGACTCCTAATGAAAAAGCAGTTTTCCTTATAACTATCGATGCTTTAAGAGCAGATCATTTGAGATTTTATGGATATCATAGAAATACAGCACCAAATTTAGAAAAATTTTCTGAAAACGGAACCACTTTTTTAAATACTATAACAAATGGTCCAGAAACACCTTCTTCCTTTTCTACAATTTTTAGCTCCCAATTACCTTTTTCTGGTGGTGGTTATAGCCCTTTACCATTAAATAAAATCATTTTTCCTCAAATACTCAAAAAGAATGGAATATTCACATATGGAATTCATAGTAATCCGCATTTAGGGGAATTTTTTAATTACAATCGCGGTTTTGACATATTTTTAGATGGTGAGAGATATAAATCAGAATTTCATGGACCAAAAAGATATTCATTTAAAACTGTTTTAAGACTAAAAATAAGAAAAATATTAAACTATAGAAATCTTTCGAGGAAACTTACTTATCGCATTAAAGGATTCAATAATATTAAATATTGGATACGGGAGAAATTTCCTTTTTTAACAGAGTTATTCCTACCTTTTTTATCAATTGCTTACAACGCGACATTTGTGACCAAGACCATTATCTCATTTCTTCAAAAATATGAAGGACCACTCTTTTTATGGGCACATTTTATGGATGTACATAGTCCTTTCAATCCACCTTCTAAAAATATTTTAAATTTTAGAGATAAAGATATTAGATATTTAGAAAGAGAGTTCTTAAATGAACATATACGTTTAAGGCCAGAAGAATTCAACGTAACTGAGGAATTAGTTAACAATTTGAAAGATTTATATGATGGTGAGATCAATTTTTTAGATGAATCCTTAGATAATTTGCTCAAATTAATTAAAAAAAAGTACAAAAGGGAATGTTTAATAATAATAACTGCAGATCATGGTGAATCTTTTTATGAACATGGGTATTTTCATCATACAGGAAGCATTTACGATGAATTATTAAAGGTCCCATTATTTCTCGTGGAGATAGGTAAAAAACCTCAAGTAAAAAAAATAGAAAAATTAGTTCAACTAAAAGATATTCCTGTTACTATTCTAGATTACTTTAATATCAACATCCCTCAAGATTATCAGGGTAAAAGTCTTTTACCTCTACTCTCTGGAAACCAAATTGAAGATGAAAGGTATGTGATTTCAGAATGTTATCAGAAAAGCGGAAAAATAAAAAGGAATAATAAAGAGGGTTTTATTTTAATCTCGATAAGATCTAAAAAATGGAAATATATCTATGATGAAGAGAAAAATTTAGAACATTTCTATGATCTTTTAACTGATCCAATGGAAAAAAATAATCTTATTGAGGATCCCCCCGAAGATTTAGAAGAATTTCGAGAGATTAAAGATCTTCATTTAAAAAGAGTAAGAGATTCACAAGAAAAACTTAAAATTTTAAAATCTATTAGTAAAATTAAATATGAGCAAAATCAAAATAATTAGGCGGATGATTATATATAAGAAATATAATTCTCGGAATTGATGGTGGAACATTCAACCATATTATTCCATATATCAAGAAGAGGTTATTACCTAACTTTAAAAAACTATTTCGAGAGGGATTTTACTCCGATTTGAATGTAACGATTCCTCCTGTAACAATTCCTTCATTTCCTTGTCTTTTTACTGGTCTGTCAGTTAAGGATCTTGGATATTGTACTTTTTATGATCCATCATTTGGTATTTTTTCTTCAAAATTATGGAGAGAATGGAGTATAATGAGTAATACTAATCTACGTATATTTTGTTTAAATCTCCCATCCTCATATCCAGCTTGGAACTTTAACGGTGAAATGATAACAGGGATGATAACTCCCACATTGAATGAAAAAATGTACTTTCCTAATGGGATTGGTAAAATAATTAGAAAGGACTGGATAATTGACGGATCCGATATTAATGAAATTTTTCAAGCCTTTAAAATTAAAAGTAAATTGTTTTTAGAAAAATTGAAAGAAGATTTTGAATTATTTATCTATATCATCCGCGTCCCGGACTGTATAACCCATCACCCTAAATATAGATTAAAACGTACTCAAGATATTATAAAAGAGGGATATAAAAGAATCGATAATTTTTTGGGAAAAATACTAAGTTCAATAAATTTTGACAATTTATTTATCATCAGCGATCATGGTTTAAAAATTTATCAATATGAATTTAATATCAAGCGTTTTCTAGAAAAAGAAAAAGTTTTATTCTATAATAATGATAAAATCTCTAAATTTATGAGTATTTTCGTTAAAATATTTGGATTTTTTAATAGAACTCTATTTGATACAACTTTTTTTCATAATAACTTTAAAACGTTCTTAACAAAATTAAAAGCTAAAATTAATCCTTCGGGTTCTCAAAATAAAAAAATAAATATTCTAAATAAGTCAAGGTTTATACATTTCTATTCAAATTATGGAGGATTATATTTAAGTGAATATGATAAAAAATTCAAAAAAAAAATTAAAATTATATCAAAAAAATGTAAATATATTGAAGATGTCATAGAATTTGATTCAAAAACATTACCTGATCTCATTTTTTGTTTAAAAAGTAATTACCTCTATAGTGTTAAGAGTTCTTTTTTCTTAAAAAACCGCTTCAATTCCTTTAATCATTCTGATAAAGGAATTTTTATCGCGTATGGAAAAAATATTATACATGGACGTTCTAACGAAACTAATTATTTGGACTTTATTCCTACGCTTTTAAAATTATATGAAATCCCAATTCCTGCTCATATGAGAGGGAGAATTCTCAAAATAATCAATAAATAGGAAATCATCATTAAGAATAGAACGATTTCTAAAGTTATGAAACTTTATCAATTAAGTTTCTAAACATTTTGATTTCTATTTCAGTTGAATAATTCTTAATTACAAATTCTTGTGCTTGGTTTTGCAGTTGATTGATTTTTTCGGGTGATTCTTTCCATAATTTATATACTTCATTTATTTTTTCACAAAAACCCTTGGGGTCTAATTTATCAATAAAAAATGCAAATTCTTTTCCCTTTAATAACTCAATAGAACCTATTGTTTTACTACAAATAATTACCAATCTTGCTGCTAATGCTTCCATTAATACTCTAGGAAAGGGTTCTCTTCTAGAGGAAAATAGAAACACATCACTTTTTCCATAAAAATTAGCTATTTGATCATAGCTAATATATCCATTGAATTTAATATAATTTGGAAATCTTTTTTCTAATGCACAAATATCCGATTCTAATGGTCCCATACCACAAAATTCAAAAATAACATCATTAGGATTGTTCTTTTCAATGAAGATTTCAATCCCTTTCAGTAAAACTTTTATCCCTTTATGAACATCATCTAAATATCCAACATAGATGAATTTTAGTATTTCCTTTTTATTTTTAGAAAAATTTCTGGAAACATAATCTTTTAATTGGATTCCATGAGTTATATGCACAACTTTCTTAGGATCATAAAAATTATCTAAGAATTTTTTAGCATAACGAGATAATGCGTGATGGTAAATTCTTTTCCTAAATAAAGAAAATAGTAATATAGAAGCTCTATATCTTACGTTGTATAATGAAAATAATTTATTTGAATATAATGGTCTCCTATAACCTATTATAAATTTTGACTTTCGATTGATAATACTTAAAATCATGAACATGAAACTAATTTTGAAGTTAGAAATTGAAGTATACACAACATCACTTTTTTTTATTAATCTATAAAGTCTTATGAACTCCCAAGGGTAGATAATATCAAAATTTTTGTTAGATATTTTAGCAGTCGCAAAATTTAAATGATAAATTCTCTTAATCCCTTTTAGTTTTTTATTAATATCTTCTCTTGGAATTAACTTTTTTCCCAGATCTCGATTAGTATCTGCAAAAGTTATGTTATAAAATTGATTCAAACCTAATGCTAGTTCCATAGAAGATATTTCTCCCCCTCTTCCATGTTCTAAAGAAACAGGAGATAAAATAAATATTGTTTTCATTCTAATTACTTCCCTTTTAGATTATAGAGTACTGATCAAATAATGATAACAAATTTGAAAATCTCTCTTTATCCATATTAAGAATAATATAATAGGAAAAAATTAAAGATTTAAAACTTTTTTTTCTATTTTAATTAATTCTAGAATACCTTTTTGACTAAGTTCAATAATTTCATTAAGTTTATCTTTTTTAAAGGCGGCTCCTTCTGCTGTGCCTTGAATTTCAATGAATTCTAAATCCTCATTTGAAACAATATTGAAATCAACATCGACTTTAGAGTCCTCCTCATAATTTAAGTCCAATAATACTGAATTATTTTTAATTCCTAAAGATATCGCAGCAGTGACTTTATAATCAGGAAATTCATATAATAATTGTTGATTATATAAGTAATTCATAGCATCAAAAACCGCAACAAAAGCACCTGTTATTGCAGCACATCGAGTGCCTCCATCTGCTTGTATCACATCACAATCTATTTTTATTGTACGTTCCCCAAGTTTTTCATAGTTAAAGGCAGCACGTATACTTCTGCCAATTAAACGTTGAATCTCAAAAGATCTTCCTCTATTAGTTTCTCTTTGATTTCTTATTTGTGTTGCTCTTGGTAGCATTGCATATTCAGCAGTAATCCATCCTGTTCCTGTGTCTACCAGAAATCTTGGAACAGACTCTACAACTGATGCTGTCACAATAACTTTAGTACTTCCTTGAATTATTAATACAGATCCTTCTGGATACTTAAGAAAATTTCTTTTTATCATAGTTTTTCTAATTTCATCAAATTTCCGTCCATCAAATCTTATATTCTCTGGCATTTTAGATTAATCCATCTTTCTTTAAATCAAGGTTATTAAATTCTAATTATGAGACATCAAAATTTAGAATTTAAATTTAAAAGAGTATATTAATATATTTTTTGTAAAGTAAAAAAGTTTCTAAAATTGGAATTAATATGAATTTTATTTTTCATCTTTAATTTCCAACCCTTGGATAAGTTTACACGCACTTAAGATTTCCTTCCATATCGCTTCAATGCTTACATTTTTTAGTATCTCTGATTTTTTTTTCATTCGTTCAATGATCTCTTTTTCTCTTTGTGGTTGAAATATCTTCTTATTAACTTGATTTTTAAGGATTCCGATTTTTTGCACTATTTTTCCTCTTTTGTTTAAGAGATTAATAAATTTATTATCTATTTTATCTATCTCTCTTCTATATTTACCTAATTTCCTTTCAAAAAATTCTTTCTCTTTCATTTAAACCTTGCTCCTTAATTAATTATCAATAGAGATATATTTTTTTTTAAAAAATAGATTGTAAATTTAATTCCATAGCCGCAACTGGGAATTCTAATTTAAAATTTAGTAAAACTTCTGGGTGAATTTCACCTATCTCACCAATCTTTTTTCCTTTTAAATAAATAGTTCCACATCGACCATTAATATAGCTAGGGTTATACTCAGATTTGATTTCATAATCATTAACAAAGCCAAGTGAAGTCATGATGAAATCCAAAGTAGATCTAATCTCAGTAAAATCAGCAGATTCATGATAAGCAACAGCTGAAAGATGAACTTCTCTTTTTGCTCCAGTTTCTTCACTAGGATCTAATAAAATAACATCTCCAACTTCAAAAATCCTTATAGGTTTTTCTTCAGATCGATTATACAATAGTGTCTCCATTAATTTTGGTAATATTGTAGTCCTCGTCGTATCATATTCTTTTGAAACAGGATTTGAAATTTGCACGTGATTTGGGGCTTTATATTCTTGTTTCATATAATCATAATGCCTCTCAGAGTTAGTTAAAAGAAAGTTAAGAACTTCCAGATATCCCGCTCCAATCATTATCATTCGTAATTTATTTGAGAATGATTGAATCGGATGATATTCTCCAATACAACCTTCTCTGATTGTTTTCGGTAATTTATCATATCCATAACCAATAGCACATTCTTCAGTAAAATCGACAATATGCATAATATCTCCTCGAAAAGCTGGTACCCAAACATCTAAATATCCTTTATTTTTAGCTTGTTTAGCATCTAATCTAACTCTATTAAAACATTTTATCATCTCCTCAGGTGATAAATTTAATCCGATATAATCATTTATATATTCAGTGCCAACTTCCCATTTCTCAGGTCTTAAATCTGGGGTTATTATATTTTTTCTATCCTCATAGTTCACTTTAACACTTTCAATTTTAGCCCCCATATCCGCTAAAGTTGTAGATAAAATATTTAACGCCAAATTTATTGCTTTGAAATCTGTTCCAGTTAAATCTAAGAAAAGATTTTTTGTATCATCCGTTACTGTTGTTATGATTCCATTTATTATTGGAGGAAAGGACAATACTTCATCATTACTATCAAATATTATAGGATAAACTTCTTTTCCCTCTAAGATATGAGCATATTCAATGCCTTTTTCATGTAGTAATAGAATCTCTTCTAAATTCATTGGATATCCGTCACCATGAAGAGGAATAAAACTCACTGAATCTGGTTTTACCGCTGTATATCTATAAGGTGGTACAATTTTATCAAGATCATGAACACCAATCGCAACTTTTTTTCTATCTCTTCCAACAGCCCAATGAAGTTGTTCTTGAATATTCATTAAGGTTGCTACTTCATCTTCATCTAAATCAATTTCTCTAATAACCCCACAGACAATGTAAGGTCTAACTTTATTAACACTTGGATCAACATTTAATTCAATTTCCCCAGGAATTATCTCAAATGATGGTATTCCTAGCTCAATTTCGTAATATCCTTTAAGGGCTCTAGCAATTCCTTCTGGACTAGAAAAATCAGGTCTATTAGGATTATATTCTACTTTAACTATTTGGGCTTCTTCATTAATATCTTCTAAATCTAAACCAATCCACTGTAAATCATATTCTAAATCTTTAATATCTAATTTTTTTCCAACCAATCGTTCTAGTCTTTCAATTTTTAATTCTAAAGTTGGCAATTCTCCTTGACCTCTTTTTAATATGATTGTTGTCTTAACCATTTAATAGGATTAATATATAAATCTCTTATATCCTCACGACCAAAATATAACATAGCCAATCGCTCAAGTCCTAACCCCCATGCTAGAACTCGTGTAGGATTTTTAATTTGCCATGGATAAGTAACTTCTGGTCTAAAAATTCCTGATCCTCCCATTTCTAGCCATTCATCTAATTTATCATAATATGCAGCTACTTCCATACTTGGTTCTGTATATGGAAAAAAACCTGGTCTGGTAATTATTTTCTTGAATCCCAATTTTCTATAAAATTCCGATAGTAACCCGATCAAATCACATAAATTTAAATTATCATCAATCACAATCCCTTCTATTTGGGTAAATTCTGCTAAATGAGATCTATCTACTTTTTCATTCCGGAAAACTCTATCAATGCAAAATACTTTTACTGGAGCATTCTCATTGTTTCTATAGAATTGTGCTAATCTTCTAATTGTTGTAGATGTTGTATGGGTTCTTAATACTGTTTTTTCTGCCGTCTTAATGTCCCATTCATAGCCCCATCCTCGAGAACCTGATTCTCCACCACTTTCATGTGTCTCTTTAACTGCTTGAACTCTATCATTTTCAGGCAATTTCGCGATTTTTGGATTATTTAAATAAAATGTATCTTGCATCTCTCGCGCGGGATGATCTTGCGGTTGAAATAAGGCATCAAAATTATAGAATGCACTTTCAATAATTGGCCCCCTAATCTCTGTAAATCCCATGGAAATGAAAATTTCTCTGATTTGATTTATCAGTCTAATCATAGGGTGAAGCTTACCTGCTTTTAATAATGGTCCCGGCTTAGTTATATCAAACGGCTTTAAATCATAATTTTTCCAGGATCCAGAACTTAGCATCTCTGAAGTTATTTTGCTTATTTCTTTTAATTCTTCAATTTTAGAGATAACAATTTTTTTTCCTTTTTCAGTTAAAAAAATCGTCCGTTGTGTTGTTCGACTTTGATTTATTAACTTTCTTTTATTTAATACATCCAACTGTGATAAATCATCCTTAGAAAAAGCCGAGTAATCGAAAATGCTTTGTTTTTCAAATTTTTTTAAAAATTTTTCCAATTTCGTTTGAGGAAACTTTTCAGTAATAAGATATATTTTATTTTCTCCCGAAGCTTTACTTTGAGCAAGCCATCGGTTTTTCTTTAAATTTGAAATACCGATATAAAAAATATTTCTTTCTAAATTCGATATTTTTAACAATTCATCTAAATTTATTTCTTTAATATCATTATCTAATAATATATTTAAAATTTGGCGCTCTGGAAGTCCATTCTTCAAATAATACAAACCTTCGTCATTTAGAGAAATTTTATGTATCTCTTCCTCTTTAAATCCACCTAAATCATGCTCAATTAAATCATTGACAGCTGACATAAGCACAATATAATCAATATTTAATTCTTTTGCTAGATCTATAGCATATACTTCAGAACGCTTCTTTTTTAATACTTTTAGAATTCCAATTACTTGTTTTTTAAGTTTAATCGTCATATATTTTAGCCAGTAGTTTATTTTCTTATTTATATTTTTAAAAATCTCTAAGGTATTTAAATGTTTCGTGAAGTAAATCACTTAAAATTGCTGGATCTTGAATTAGAACGATTTTCTTAGATCTTGAATCAAAATAATTAGGTTCTTTTAATGATTAAAACTAAATCAATCCTCAGCCAAGAGAATAACTTCGGTTACAATAATTTATTCCCTTGGCAGAATAAAAACTTCAAATGAAAATGAATCTTGATTGAGTCTATACTTAATAGATAGATTAAAAATATAGTACATCATACTTTACTAATCTCAAGTATTCACTTAATTATAAGTAACCATATTAATCCTTTCTATAAAATTTTTACTTAAAACTTTTTAAGCTTCATAATCTATTTTAGTTTTAAAGCAAGAATTTACTATTTTTATTAAAATATAGTTCTATTAACAATTATAATGAAATGAAACTAGAAACTAAATTACAATTCATTAAAAAAAGATTTCGTCATTTTGGATAAAATATTCTAAATGACTTGGAAACTTATTATATTTATATATTAATTTGACTTATATGTCATCAATAATTTAAAAAAAATTCCAGGTTATTACCCAAAATGAATAAAATACATCATAATATTAAAAGAGAAATTATAATAATATCGATTCTACTTTTTGTGATTTCTATCAATTTTACGCTTATTTTACCATTCTTAAATCAATCTAATTCTTCAAATAAAATTCAAGAGAAAAATTCTGAATTTAATGACCTTAAATTTAGTGGACAAGAGATTAATATTACCACTCCAGAAAATATAACCTATACCACACCAATGAGTGGATATTATCCTGCGACATATGGATTCGAAAATGAACCAGATGGGACTTCGAGAACATCTATAGATTTTATTTATAATGTTAGTATCGCTGGTACATGTCAAATTGATGCATCTCAAGGAACTCACTCAAAAGTATTATATACTCTTGATTCAAGTACAAGTGTTGGAATGAATTTTGGGCACCATATTGATAATCCTCAAACATCAGGGACATTAGAAGTCTGGGTTTATATATCAGATACATATTTAGGGAATGATCGTATAATAATTCGTTCTAAAGACAATGCTGATACGAATTTTGGGTTTCAGTTAACATTCGAAGACTCCTTATTTCAAGATGCTCAAGGAAACACCGCGCCAATGGCATATAATGAATGGTATCATCTAAAAATTATTTTTAATTGTACTGCGGGAATTAATGGTCAGTATGATTGGTATATTAACGGGAATTTAAAATATTCTAATGTGGAAATGGTTGATAGCTGTACAGATGTTTCTAATATTTATCTTCGTGGACACAGTGCAACGCAAGGGAGAGCCTACTGGGATGCTTTTGGCTTTTCATGGGATCCAAATTATAACATTGGGGATAATCTAAATGAAGGATTATTACTCAGTTTCGATACTTATCCCAACTTAAATTGGATTGGATATTCCTTGGATGGTCAAGCCAATAAAACAATTCTAGGGAATACCACTATTCCAATGCCAAATGATGGTTTACACTCAATTCAAGTATCTGGTAATAATACAGGCGGTACAATGTATCAATCTGATATGAGATATTTTACAGTTGATATAGATAATATTATAATAAAAACACCAGAAAATATAACTTATACAGCACCAATGAGTGGATATTATCCTGCGACATATGGATTCGAAAATGAACCAGATGGGACTTCGAGAACATCTATAGATTTTATTTATAATGTTAGTATCGCTGGTACATGTCAAATTGATGCATCTCAAGGAACTCACTCAAAAGTATTATATACTCTTGATTCAAGTACAAGTGTTGGAATGAATTTTGGGCACCATATTGATAATCCTCAAACATCAGGGACATTAGAAGTCTGGGTTTATATATCAGATACATATTTAGGGAATGATCGTATAATAATTCGTTCTAAAGACAATGCTGATACGAATTTTGGGTTTCAGTTAACATTCGAAGACTCCTTATTTCAAGATGCTCAAGGAAACACCGCGCCAATGGCATATAATGAATGGTATCATCTAAAAATTATTTTTAATTGTACTGCGGGAATTAATGGTCAGTATGATTGGTATATTAACGGGAATTTAAAATATTCTAATGTGGAAATGGTTGATAGCTGTACAGATGTTTCTAATATTTATCTTCGTGGACACAGTGCAACGCAAGGGAGAGCCTACTGGGATGCTTTTGGCTTTTCATGGGATCCAAATTATAACATTGGGGATAATCTAAATGAAGGATTATTACTCAGTTTCGATACTTATCCCAACTTAAATTGGATTGGATATTCCTTGGATGGTCAAGCCAATAAAACAATTCTAGGGAATACCACTATTCCAATGCCAAATGATGGTTTACACTCAATTCAAGTATCTGGTAATAATACAGGCGGTACAATGTATCAATCTGATATGAGATATTTTTCAATTGATACTCATGCTCCAACATCAATGATATTGTTCACACCTTATAGTGGAATGAATCAAGTGATCAAATCAACGAAATTTAATCTTACTGCAAATGATGGATTAGGTTCTGGAGTTTCAGTAATTAGATACAAAATCAATAACTCAGGGTGGATTGACTATAGTTCTTCATTTAATTTATCCAATTATGATTATGGATACTATATGATATATTATTATTCTGTTGATGTAGTAGGGCATATTGAATCCGAAAATACCCTTTTAGTAGAATTAATTGAAGAACCAAGTGAACCAATTATATCGGGATATATTACTATGTTATTGATAACATCAATATGCATCGCAGCAATAATTACAATTAAGAAAAGACTTAAAAATAATTTTTAAAAGTATTTTTTTATATTTTTTCTCTTATTGAAGTTGAATTTATTTTTTGATTATCCTTATCTTTAATAATTGGAATAACGATTAAGATGAGAGGGTTTAATCCTTTACTTTCTCTAATTTTATTTAATTTTAAAGCATTATCATAGGTTTCTTGACTTACAATCAATCCCTCATATTCAGGATCTTGAGAATAATACTCCATATCCTTCCAATTTTTTATTTCAACAATATTTATACGATTTAAATGTGAAAAAGAATTAATAAAATTCTCTAAATTTTTTTTTCTAGTCTTATAATCCTCTATTTTAGAATAATGTTTCTTATTTGCTAATAATTCCTGAGATGTCAATCCAATCTCTACTAATTCAGAAATAGATAAAGCTGTTTTCAATAAAGATTTATGACCTTCGTGTAGATGATCGAAAGTTCCACCTAATCCAATTTTTTTAAGAATCTGAAAAACACCCTAACAAGTAAAAGACATTATTATTTTAAATTATTTTTTTACTTTTAAAGTTTCTTGCTTACTTTCTGGTGTTTTACCTTTTTCGGCAGGTCGTTTCAATCTAACTGAGTATATTTGCTTTATCTCCATTGAGCCCTCACACTTCTCACACTTGTCTCTTCTTTTAAATACAAAATCTCCTTTCTCATAATTTCTTACTTTAGTAAGTCCACATAATTTACAGATCAAAATTGTTAAAGTTTGTCTTATAGGTTCTTGAGGGCCTTTCTGCATTTGGATCAAAGTAGCACCAAAACAAATTAACATAAAACCAATTGACCAACTCGTTATTTGATCAAGCCCAAAATTGAAATAAATTAATAATGCGCCGAAGATAATAAGTAAAATTAACAATATGTTTTTTAAAATGCTTTTAAGAGTGACTCCTTTTTTTAATACATCCTCATCGTCTTCTTCTTCAATCATAAAAAATGTCTCAATATCTTCTCTTCTATTCTTTATAATAGAAAAGAATAAATAAATTTTTTTATTATAACAATTAAAAAGATTGAAGTTTTCAAATATACATTAACTTTAACAAAGAGATGAATAATATTTATCAAACAGCAACTACAGATCCAATATCCATTATTATATCTTTATTATGGTTCTTGCTCATTTTTATTTCGATGTTTTATGGGCAAAAATTACAAGCATGGCAAGCATCCAAAAAAATTCAAACTAGTTTAGAAAAACTTAAGAAATGGAACGACGAATGTAAAGAGATATTAATATCGAATTTCAAAGAATTTGCTGATAAAAAAAAAACTCAAAAAGATTTAATGTTTCAACTCGAAGATTTCATTACGTTTGTTACTATTTCTCCTGTTTCTCTCGATCCCTATGGAATCGTTCCTAAGTTTGATCATGTTGTTGATGTAAGAGATAATAGATTCAAGGAAGAAGTTGAATTATTAGCTCCAAATGCAGATATTATTCAAAGAGCCAACTTGGAAAATTTACTAGAAGCAACCATGGCAATAGATTTTATTTATAGATTAATTCGTCACTATCTCATCCTAGGAAAGAAATCAAAATCAATGATATTATTACTCCAGATTTCATATCAATTAGGATTAATAATGAGTATGGCAAAAGCTTACTATTATGCTGCTAAAGCTTTCGCTGAAGGTAGCCCCATTGGTGATGGGTTTGGTCCTTTAGTCGTAGCAAGCTTTATTAGAGATGTATCAGACGGAGAAATTGAAGCAAAGGAAATCTTTAGAGATACAATTGTACAAGAAGTGCAATTTGAAGAAAGAACCATATACATTGTTCGGGCAAAAGGTCCCGGTGGAACTGTTGGAAAACCAGGAAAAGCCATTAAAAAACTTATTGATGACTATGGTGAGGATATTTCTAGAATAATCATGATTGATGCTGGATTAAAACTTACTGGAGATAAAACGGGATCAATTGCCGTTGGTGTTGGAGCAGCTATTGGAGGCATTGGTATTGAAAAGCATTATATTGAAGAATCAACAACAGGTAAATCCATCCCTATTGATGCATTAATTTGTAAGGAATCTCTAGAAGATGCCATAACAACTCAAAAAAGAACCATTACTCAAAGTGTCCCAAAATTCGTTGATAATATAAAAATGGCAATACGGAAGCGAACTGAAAAAGGGACGAAAGTAATAATCGCAGGGATTGGAAATACAATAGGAATTGGTGTTTAATTCCTCTTTACTTTTATTAATAGTAAATCTTTATTTTTTTGAATTTCATTGAATAGTGTTTTTAATTTTTTTTCTCTTCTTAAAATAACTAAGCATAATTAGTTCACAAATAAAATAGAAACTATTTTATAATTAAGGGAATAAAATAAATTAATTACTATTTTTAATTTGATTAAAATAAAATTAGGAAATTAAATAAAAGATATTATTGAGGTGTAAAGAAAATTTACGGTTATATGGGAAAGATTTTAAGAGTCAATTTGGCAAATGGAAAAATTAGCGAAGAATTTCCTGACGAACAAACATTAAAATTATATTTAGGTGGAGCTGGTTTAGCAACTAAATATTTAATAGACGAAGTACCTAAGGGTATAGATCCACTAGGACCAGAGAATAAGTTAATTTTCATGACTGGGCCATTAACAGGAACTCCCTCTCCTAGTACTGGAAGATATAGTGTAGTTGCAAAGTCTCCTCTCACTGGTATATGGGGTCAAGCGAACTCCGCAGGTTTTTGGGGAAGAGATCTTAAAAGATCCGGGTTTGATGGAATAATAGTTGAAGATATCTCACCAAAACCTGTTTATCTTGTTACAGAAGATGGAAAGGCAGAACTTAGGGATGCAAGCCATCTCTGGGGTAAAAATACATCAGATACAACAAGATTGATTAGAGAAGAACTTGGTGATAAGTTTAATGTAGCTTGCATTGGTATTGGTGGAGAAAATCTAGTCAAATTCGCTGCAGTAATGAACGATTGTGATAAACCTAATTGGGGGCGAGCAGCTGGAAGGTGTGGAATGGGAACTGTAATGGGTGCTAAGAAATTAAAAGCTGTAGCTTCTAAAGGAAACACTAAGATTGAAGTAGCGAACCCTGAAGAATATAAGGCAGAGGCCAAACAAAGATACGATTGGGTAAACCAAAGCTTATTAAAAATGACACTTGAAGTATTTGGAACAGCTACCATGCTTGATTTAGTTCATGTTAAAGGTGGTTTACCAACTAGAAATTGGCAAACTGGAATCTTTGAAGGTGCTGATAATATAAATGGAACAGCAATTAACGACACTATCCTTACTGACAGAAAGCCTTGCTTTGCATGTCCAATTGCTTGTGGACGTCTTGTTGAAATCAAAGAGGGCAAGTATAAAAGTAAAGGAGAGGGACCTGAATATGAAACATTAGGCACTTTTGGCAGTATGTGCGGAGTTGATAATTTAGAAGCAATCACTTTCGCTCACTTCCTTTGCAATGAATATGGGCTTGATAGCATTTCTGCTGGAAATACTGTTGGATTTTCTATAGAATGTTTTGAAAAGGGAATCTTAACCACTGAAGATACCGGTGGAATAGAGCTCAACTTTGGTGATGCTGACCTCATTGTCGATATTGTACCTAAAATAGGTAAAAGAGAAGGTATTGGTGATTTATTAGCTGAGGGAACAAGAAATATGGCAAATAAACTTGGTAGGGATTCCATAAAATTCGCTATGCAAGTTAAAGGCTTGGAACTTCCAGCTTATGATAGTAGGGCTGCTAAAATAACAGGATTAGCATATGCTACGGCAAATCGAGGAGGTGATCATATGGCTGCTTGGATCGAAGGACCAGCATTTTTATCAATGCCTTTTATGCTTATTAACGATGCTGATGTAGGTGATCCTCTTCAAGAAATTCCGGAAAAAACTTTTATCCTTAAAGATTTAGAGGATGGATTTGGAATATTTGACGCAATTGGTGGATGTAAATTTATGGGGATAGTTCTAAGTGCCGAAGATTGGGCATCCTTAATTTCTAAATTATTAGGTTATGAATATACGGAGGCTGATTTCAGAAAGACAGGTGAGAGGCTCTTTAATCTCGCTAGGATTTACAATATTAGAGAAGGATTAACTAGGGCAGATGACACCCTTCCTGATCGTCTGTTAAACGAACCAATGCCCGAAGGGCCGGCTAAGGGACAGACAGTTAATTTAGATCCTCTTTTAGATGCCTATTATCAAATTCGAGGGTGGGATAAGAATGGTATTCCTACTAAGGAAAAACTTAAAGAACTTGGACTAGATTGGGCAATTAATATCATTTATTAAAAAGATAAATTAGATACTAATTATAGTGAAAAAAATGAGTGATAAGAAGGATTTAAGATATGAAGATAAACCGTGGCAGAGTCAATATAAAATAGGCCCATTTACTCTGAAAAAGACTATGGAGCCATTCCCTAAAATTAATATCTATCAATATTTAGAAGATTCAACTTCGCAATACCCTGATAATGTTGCTTGTGAATATGCTGATGAAGAAATGACATATAAAGAACTAAAGCTGAAAGTTGATAAATTTGCAAATGCATTAGTAAATTTAGGTGTTAAAAAAGGTGATTTAGTAGCAACAATACTCCCTTCTTGTCCAGAATTTATAATAGCAGATTATGCTGCTATGAAAATAGGAGCTGTTCATGTTCCACTAAGTATATTGCATAAAGCTCCTGATCTAATTCATGAACTAAAATTAAGTGGCGCAGAAACAGTGATATGTTCCTATCGACGTCTTGAAAGATTAAATGAAATTAAAGACCAAACAAAGGTAAAGACAATAATATACACCCCTACTAAATTATTCCCTGATTATAAATTGCCAGAGATGGTACATCCAACAGAAGAAAATTATTATCTTTTAAATAACTTAATTGAAAAATATGAACCACTAAAAGACACTGTTGAGATTGACCCTATGGAAGATTTAGCACTTTTACCTTTTACTGGAGGTACAACAGGATTGCCAAAAGGCACAATGCTAACACATTATAATATTACCTGTTCTATTATCCAATCAGTCCATTGGATGTTGGATAGAATGAAAGTGGGAGTCATGGGAAAAGCAGCGGTATGTATTTGTGTACCTGTTTTTCATGCATATGGTCATTGGGGAGTATATCAATCAATATCATGGGGATTAAAAATATATTTAATGGATCCAAGAGATATTAATAAGATTGCTGAAACTATAAAAAATAAGCGACCTTTCATGGTTTTAGCTGTTCCAACACATTATGGTTACTTAGCAAAGCTTGATCTACCAAAAACGGCCATTTTTTATGCGTCAGGAGCAGCGGCTCTACCTCCTGAGCTCGCTGAAGAATTCGAAAAAGCCGTTAGTTTTTATGTTAGTGAAGGTTACGGTGCAACTGAAACTTCTACAATCATCAGTATGAATCTCTCAGCCATGTCGAAAGTAATGGGATTTATGGAGCAACCAAAGAGAGGTATTGGTGTTCCAGTACCCGACACAGATGTAAAAATTGTAGATCCTGATACTGGAGCAGAAGTACCTTTTGGAGAACGTGGAGAAATTTGGATAAGAGGTCCTCAAGTAATGAAAGGATATTGGCCTACACCAGGGAAAGGATTAACTGAGGATGGATGGCTTAGAATGGGAGATATTGCTGAAATTGATGATGATTTTTATTTTCATATCGTAGATCGTATAAAAGACATGATAAATGTCTCTGGAAATAAAGTATATTCAAGAGTTATTGATGATCTTCTTTATGAACATCCTGCAGTCTATCAAGCGGGAGTTATTGGGATTCCCGATACTGAAAGACCAGGTAGTGAGCGTGTAAAAGCATTTATACAATTGAAACCTGAATATAGAGGCAAAGTGACTGAAGAGGAAATCATTCAATATTGTAGAGACCGCTTAAAACCTTATGCTGTACCAAAATATGTTGAATTTAAAAAAGACTTACCTTTAACAATGGCTATGAAAATTTTTAAGAGGAAACTTAGGGACGAAGAAATTAGTAAGATGAAAGAAAGAGGAGAGATTTAAAATCTAATACAAATAATTAATTTAATTTTTGTTTTTATTAAAAAAGAGAATATTTATTGAAATATTAATTAAATATAATATACAAATAAAAACCTAACATATAGAGTAAAGTAAAATAAACTTAAATTTGAGGGATAGTATGAAATTTGGTACTCAAGAATGGGCAGATGCCTATAAAGTAGCTGTTAATGAAAATGAAAATTATAGAGATGCTGCAGGACCAGAAGGTTTTCCACCTAATGGATGGGAAGGAGACTTCGTTTTTATTGTTGAACCTGCTGGCAATTTAGATCATGAACTAAGGATGTTTGTAGGTTTATATCATGGCGAGTGTACAGATGCCAGAGTTTTAAAAGAGGGTGAAGACGTGGAGGCTGAGTATGAATGGGCAGGCCCGTACGATGCTTGGTTACAAATCCTAAAGAAAGAGTTAGATCCAATCCGAGGATTACTTGCTGGCAAGTTTAGACTCAAAGGTGATATGGCTAAAATTTTAAAAGCTACGAGAGCGGCATTGGAACTCGTTAATAGCACAACCATGATAGATACGGAATTCTATTAAAATAAAGAATATTTATTTACTTTTTTTTCCTTTTTTATTGTATCTCAACTAGGTTTTAAAATCTGAGATTTTTTATCAGAAAATGGACTTATTCGAATTAACAACTAAGCAGGCCTACTTTTTTGATTTAGATGGTACTACTTATATAGGAAATAAATTGTTTCAAGGTGTAAATGATTTAATTGACTTATTAAAAGAAAAAGAAAGACATTTATTCTTCCTTTCAAATAATTCAAGCAAATCAACAACAGATTATCTCAAGAAATTAAATTTTTTTAATCTTAATGTTACAAGAGAAAATCTAATTTTATCACAACATCCGACAATCGATTATCTTAAGAAAAACCACTATAAAAAAATATTTTTATTGGGTACTCAATCTCTTAAAAATGAGTTTGAAAGTGAGGGTTTTGAATTAATTGAGGAAGATCCAGAAATACTAGTTCTTGCTTTTGATCAAGAATTAACTTTTGAACGTTTAAAAAAAGCTGCTTATCTTCTTCAAAAAGAAGATTTTCCATATATTGCCACTCATCTAGATAATAGATGTCCTACTGAACAAGGATATATTCCAGATGCAGGAGGTATAGCAGCGCTTTTATATAAGGCTACTGAAAGAAAACCAACAGTATTTGGGAAACCTAACAAAGAAATGCTCCTTTTCAAGTTAAACCAACTAAATATAACACCTAAAGATGCTGTAATATTTGGAGACCGCTTATATACTGACATAAAAATGGGAAAAGAAGCAGGTGTAACAACAACTTGCGTATTATCTGGAGAAACGAATATGGAAATGATAAATAATAGTAGTTATAAGCCTGATTTTATACTAAATGGAATTTGGGAACTTTTAGCAGAATTTAAAAAACAATAATTGAATTTATCTTCAATTGATTTCTATTTTTCGAAAATTTTATTTCACTGAAGGAATTCCTAGAATTGAAAACGTTTTACAAATTATCTACGTAAAATATAAAAATTAAAAGTGTTGTTTTTATCTTATCTAAATTTGGTGATAATAGTGATTTTGGTGAAATAACATGACAACTACCGAAAATAATAAATTTGTCTATGACTTTAGTGAAGGAAATAAAGATTTAAAAAACCTACTTGGCGGAAAGGGTGCTAACCTTGCTGAAATGACAAAATTAGGCTTGAGTATTCCACCTGGTTTTACAATAACAACTGAAGCGTGTTTACTCTATTTTAGAAATCCTGAAGAGGTTATGGATGAATTAAAACCTAAGGTGAAAGAATATTTAAAAACGTTGGAGAAAAACACAGGAAAGAAATTCGGAGATAACAAAAATCCTTTGCTTGTAAGTGTGCGTTCTGGTGCTCCAATGAGTATGCCAGGCATGATGGACACAGTTCTCAACTTAGGGTTAAATGACCAAAGTGTACAGGGCTTAGCAGAACAAACAGAAAATCAGCGTTTCGCTTATGATTCTTATCGAAGATTTATTCAAATGTTCGGAGATGTGGTAATGGGGATTGGAGCTGAAAAATTCGAGAGGATCTTGGATAAATATAAGAGAGCGATTGGAAGAAATGCTCAAGATACTGATTTAGGAGTAATAGATTTACAAAAAGTTATTGCTGATTATAAAGTATTATATGAGAAAGAAATTGGTTCAGCTTTCCCTCAAAAGCCTTTAAATCAATTGTTTCTTGCTATTGAAGCAGTATTTAAATCTTGGAATAATAGGAGAGCTATTACATATAGAAAAATAAACAATATACCCGATTTTGGCACAGCCGTTAATATTCAAGCAATGGTATTTGGAAATAAGGGTTGGAATTCTGCTACTGGAGTTGCCTTTACTAGAGATCCATCAACAGGTGAAAATAAAAAATTTGGTGAATACTTAACAAATGCACAAGGAGAAGATGTTGTTGCTGGAATTCGTACACCTAAGAAATTAGAAGCAATGGGAAAAGAGTTTCCAGAAATTTATAAAGAATTATTAAACACAATGGAAAAATTGGAAAAACACTACAGGGATATGCAGGATATTGAATTTACGATTGAAGATAGAAAACTAAATATTTTACAAACTCGAAGTGGGAAAAGAACACCTTCAGCCGCCGTAAAAATTGCTGTTGACATGGTTAAAGAAGGCTTAATTACCAAAGAAGAAGCAATAATGAGTATAGATTCGAAAAAGGTTTCTAAATTATTGTTTAAAAGTATCGATGAAAATTCAATTGTTCATGTTTTAGCTCATGGCATTAATGCCTCCCCTGGAGCTGTCTCTGGAATAGCAATTTTTGATTCTGACACAGCAGAGCAATTGGCAAATCAAGAGCAAAAAGAAATAATATTAGTACGCCCACAAACAAAACCAGAAGATGTGCATGGACTTTATGCGTCAATTGGAGTATTAACCCAATTTGGTGGAAAAACTTCACATGCGGCAGTAGTTGCTAGAGGAATGGGAAAACCAGCTGTTGTTGGTGCACAAGATGTTGAAATTGATGAAGAAAATCGAGAATTTAGAGTTGCTGATATGATTGTTCGTGAGGGAGACTGGATTACAATTGATGGAACGGTAGGGCGAGTTATTGAAGGAAAAGTACCGTTAATAGAACCAGAAATTAAAGGAGAATTTCTTGAACTCTTAGAAATATGTGATGAAATGAAGAAATTAGGTGTCCGTGCTAACGCAGATACACCTATAGATGCAAAAAAAGCTTTAGAATTTGGTGCTGAGGGAATTGGGCTTTGTAGGACAGAACATATGTTTATGGCGCAAGATCGTCTACCAACAGTTCAAAAAATGAT
>JBHLMQ010000094.1:0-6287 GCA_048938005.1 Promethearchaeota archaeon
TCATCATAGTAGTTTGACTTCCTGCTGCTACTGTAGCACCACAACCATCTGTAATGAAATTTGCTTTTTCAATTATATTATCATTGATCTTAAGAAAAAATTGCATTGTATCACCACAGGATCCTTCATATGCATGCCAAACACTTAATTCTTCGTTTTTTAGTTTACCCCAATTTTTTGGATTTTGAATCAATTCAACAATATATTTATTATATCTTTTAATTTCTTCTTCTATGATTTCTTTCTGAATTTCATCAACCCATTTATCTAAATTATCTGTTGGCATTTTGATAATCCTAGTTTTAAGGTTTTCTCTAAAGCGTTATATTATTTTTAATTGGAAATTTTTTTAAAATTTAAGAGAAATTTTTTTCTATTTTTCCAGAATCTCTCTAATTGTTTTAACAGTTTCTTTAAAAGCCTTTGTAGATTTACTTTTAGGATATTTCAATATGAAAGGTAGACCTTTATCTCCTTGTTGGCTTACTTCAATTTCAAAAGGAATTTTACCTAATAGTTGAATTCTAAAATCTTGAGATGCTTTTTCTACACCACCTGGAGGATATAGGTCGATATGTTCTCCACAGTGTGGACAATTGAAACCGGACATGTTCTCAATTAGCCCTAGTACTTTTCTTTCCATTATCTGGGCCATTCTAATAGTTTTTCGGGCGTCCATTAAAGCAACTTCTTGAGGGGTCGAAACTACGACAACATTCTCATCGGGTATAAGTTGTAAAATATCTAAGGTTTCATCTGACGTTCCTGGTGGTAAATCACATATCAAATAGTCTAATTCCCCCCAAATCGCCTCACCTAAAAATTGTCTTACAGCACTCATTTTCATTGGACCCCTCCATATAACTGGTGAGTCTGAACTTTCAATAAGAAAAGCCATGCTCATCACTTTAAGATTTAAGGGCCCATTAACTGGATAAAATCTTTTCTTTTCAATATCAACCCTCGGTTTAAGATTTGGGTCAATACCCAACATTTTAAGTACATTTGGACCTGTTATATCCACATCTAAGATTCCAACCCTCAATCCAACGCTTACTAAGCTCATAGCAAGGTTTATAGCTACCGTGGTTTTTCCAACTCCACCCTTACCTGATATAACAACGATTTTATGTTTAATTTTTTCCATGTTTTTATTAATATTTTCCGTCAATTCATCCATCTTTTCTTTTTTTCCTTGTTCAACAGTCTTTTTTAAATCAATATCTGGAATTTCTTTTTCTTGAATATTCATTTACCTCTTAATTTTAAATGTAATTTTAGTCTAAATAGGTTAAATTTATATATTTTAAAGTTTTTCTAGTAATGAATAATTATTCAAAATTTAAAAGAGTTACGAAAAAAAAAAAGAGAAAAGGTGTAATAAAGAATGAGTATTATTGCAGTTCCTTCAATGGGAAATGGAGGCTTAAACGATGAGATGAGTCCTCGTTTTGGAAGATGTGCAAGTTTTACTTTTGTTGAATTGGAAAATGATGAGATTAAAGCTGTTAGAGCAGTTCCAAATCCTGCAGCAAATGCAATGGGGGGAGCTGGTGTGCAAGCAACTCAAATAATTGGTAATAATGGTGCTAGTGTTGTAATTGTAGGATTTTTAGGCCCTAATGCTGCTAATGGACTTAATGCTTTAAATATTAAAATTTTACAGGCACCAAATGAAGTAATAACGATAAAAGAAATTATCAATCTATATTTACAAGGAAAATTACCTACAATTAATACTTCAAATGTCGGGTCTCATTATGGAATGGGAAGCGGTCGAGGTATGGGGGGAGGAGGTCGAGGTATGGGGGGAGGCGGTCGAGGCATGGGAAGAGGTAATCAACCCTAAAATAGCAAGGGTTTAATGAAAAAAAAAAAAGAAATCACTTATGAATAGCAAGAACTCCAAAATAATTTGTATTACAGGGGGTAAAGGAGGAACGGGTAAAACTTTATGTGCTGTTAATCTTGCTGTCATGTTCAAAAATGAAGGAAAAAAAGTTCTTCTTATAGATGGTGATGTAGAGAATCCTAATACTTACTTATTATTAAATGGAAGACTTGAAAATAAAAGAGAGGTTCCATTTTTCAAACCTAAAATTATTGAAAATAAATGCTCTAAATGTGGTTTATGTGCTCAAAATTGTTTATCAAATGCTCTTTTATATGTAAAAGAAGCATTTCCAATTCCAATATTAACTGTTTGTTCTGGATGTCAACTTTGTTATAAGATTTGTCCAGAAAATGCAATTGAAGCGGATTTAAAAACAATAGGATGGATATATTCAACAGAAATCAATGGACTTTCACTATTACTTGGGGAATTAAAACCTTCAGAAGCTCGGTCAGCCGCAGTTGTAGAAGCACTTCTTGAAAAGCTCGAAGAGATTCTTGAAGATGACTCTGAAAAGTATGATATGATCATTTTAGATACCGCTCCAGGTGCTCATTGCGATGTGGAACTTTTAATTGATATCGCAGATGTAGCTATTCCTATAACAGAGCCGACAAGGTTCGGAAAATTAGATTTAATTAGGATAATGGAATTGATTAAGCTATTAAGTAAAGAATCTCGAGTAATAGTAAATAGATCATCATTATTAGGCTTTAAAGATCAGTTTTTAAAAGAACTAGAAGAAGAACACATTAAAATTTTAGGTGATATTCCCTTAGATTCTGATATTGTGGAATCTTACTGTCAAGGGACACCGATTATGGATAATAACACTGAATTCGATAGAGAGGGAGCAGGATACGTAGCTTTTACTAAAATATTTGAAAATTTAAAAAAATGGTTAGAAATAACTTAATAGTAATTAAAAGTAGAACAAAAACATGAAAAAAAAAATAATAGGAGTAGTTTCGGGGAAAGGTGGTGTAGGAAAAACTTCAATAACAGCATCATTAGCAAGTTTAGCAAATAAAGATATAAAAACAGAAGTTATCGTAATGGATTGTGATGTTGACGCCCCAAATTTAGCTATTATTCTTCCTCCTGAAACTGAATCTACAATAGAAAAAGAAGATACATTCACTACTCGAAAAGCAGAGTTTATAGAAAATAAATGCGTTAACTGTAAGCAGTGCATTGATGACCACTTTTGTGAGTTTAACGCTTTAAAATGGGATAGCCAAAATTCAATTCCAATAATAGATTATTTAAAATGTGAAGGATGTGGCGCATGTAAAGTTTTATGTCCAGAACACGCTTTTGAAGTGCATCAAGTAAAGAGCGGTGAGATAATTTCATATAGGACTAATATGGGCTTTCCTTTAATCTATGGAAAAACTCAATTAGGGAGCACAACATCTGGAAAATTGGTATCAGATGTTAAAGAATATTCAAATAATTTAAAAGATTTTAGTAAAAGTAATTTAATCTTAATTGATGGACCACCTGGAATTGGGTGTCCGGTAATTGCAACTATTTCAAATTTAGATTATGTTATTACTATTAGTGAGCCTACTCCATCTGGGTTACATGATTTAATGCGGGTGATTGAAGTTATTAATCAATTTAATATTCCCTTTGGATTAATAATAAATAAATCAGATTTAAAGAGCCCTTTTCAAGATGACTTTAATAAGTATATTAAAGATACAAGATATAAAACTCTTGGAAAAATTCCTTTCGATTTAGCAATCCCCAAAGCAATGTCTTTTGCTAAACCAGTTGTAAATTTTGCTCCAGATTCTAAAGCAAGTAAATCAATTAAAAAAATCTATAAAAATTTGAAAGCAATATTATAAGATAAAGTTCTATAAACCTGTTTGTTTAATATTACATTTCTTTATAAAAAATAAGAATCTAAATTAGCTCTCTAACAATATAATATACATTTTTTGAATTGCATTTAACACAATTAACTTTTATCTCCTTCGATGCCTCAGGATCTTCCCATTCATGATTACAATTTAAACAACCATATCCCTTAAAACTCAATTTATAATCAAAGTTCCCACCATAGACTCTAATATGCTTTCCCTCAAGCAGGGCTGAAGTATTCTTTTTATGAGCGCTTTCAAGAATTCTTGAAAACGTAGGTTGACTTACTCCCATTCTTTCAGCCGCATCTTTTTGATTCAGTCCTATATAATGTTTTAATCTCATAGCTTCAAATTCAGCAACTGTTATTGTTATCGAATCTTCTATTTCAGGAGAATCTCTAGTGAAATAGATATTATTAGGTGTTTGATTGACCCATCTTCGATGTCTTCTTCTTCCTATATTGAATCACCAAAAGAATGATTATTATTCCCTTTCCAATTAATATAATTTGTATAATTATTCATATAGATTTTTATTATTAAATATTAAAAATTATTAAAAGACATTTATTAAGAAAGATTTTAGTTCTTTATATTTTTATTCTGAATATATACCTCAACTTCACTGTAAAACTTAAAAATAGACACGTTATATATTATGAATAATTATTCATAAATTATAAATATAATTAAACATAAATATTAAATATACAATAAAGTTGATAAAAAATGAAAATCGCTATTAGTACAGATTCAGGAAATGTTTGTGCTCACTTTGGCCGGGCGCCAGAGTTTACTTTTGTTAAAATCGAAAATAATCAAGTATTAGAAAAAGAAATACTTCAAAACCCTGGACATTCTGTAGGGAGTATACCACAATTTGTACATCAACAAGGAGCAAATTATATGATTGCTGGAGGTATGGGACGCAGAGCTGAAGCTTTTTTTAATCAATATGGAATTGAAGTTATTGTAGGAGTTACAGGGAGAATTGATGATGTTATTAAACAAATATTGGATGGAACTCTAAAAGGGGGGGAGAGTCTATGTGCTCCAGGAGGCGGTAAGGGATATGGAGTTGATAAAATTCATACTGAAGCCGATGATGACCATGAACATCATCATTTTCATGGACATTAGTAATAATAGGATAAATCTTCTATTTGTAAGGAAAAATTAGAATTTATTTCCTTTTTATATTATAAAATAATTTTAATTTTGTTTATCAATCAATAATGAAGTTCTTTTTTAATTTCACCATTTGGTAGCATATTGTCTGGATGGTATTTTCCACTTTCTTCTAACTTATATCTTATACACTCTCTATTGCCAATTAAACAATAATTTTCAACCCATTTTCGATCGAGTTTTCCATGATCAACAAAATATTTAATTGGGCAAACAGGATACCATTTACATGTCTTATTTTTGGTTTTCAATTTTATAAGCAGACTTGAACCTTGTTTAATTATTATTATAATATGAAGAATAATAATTTTACTTACTAGTAATACTATTGATAATTTTAGGCAATATTGCATTATTTGGACAGGATTTAAAGCATTTCAAACATTTGAAACATTGTGAAAGATTCTCGTTATGAAATTGGATCCTTTCCTTTCCTGATTTATAATCAATTTTAAGTTCAAATAGGGTTTGAAAACAAAAATCCTTTTCCAAGCAGAGTTTACATAAAGTGCATTTTTCTTGATCAATACAAAAACCCATCAATTTTCCTTCATTAATCGAGATAACCTCAATGGCTCCATGCTCACAAACATCTACGCATTTTAAGCATCCTTGACATTTATCATAATTCACATATCGGAGTGAATTTCTAAAAAAGATAGCTTTTTTCGGACAACTATACATACATCGTTGACATAATATGCATAAATTTGGATTTATATATATAGGAAATAGTTTCTCCTTTTCCATGTTAATTTCTGGTAATTTTAAGAATTAAAAGAATTAATTTCTATTTTAACATAAAATAAAAAAAAAAAGAGAGAAATGTTTATTTTCTAATCTGAACTTTTGGTTTAATTTGGGAAGCTCCACCGAAATTAGTAATTACAGGGCAATGATTAAATACTTTATCCATCAGTTCATTAATTTTTTCTTCTGGAGCATCCGCTTTAATCCTAATGACAGGTTCAAGTTTATCATAACCAGCTAATTTTGAATCATCAATACCAAAAATAGCTCCAAGGTTAATATGCCCTCGGGAGTAAACTTCAAGTTCTTCAATCTTAATATCCATTATTTTAGCCCAGAATTTTGTCACCGCTATAATACAAGCCCCAATAGAGCCCAATATTGCTAATAATGGAGAAGGACCCTCATCAGTTCCATCTAATCCAGGGGGGGCATCAATAATAAATACATGTGGTTTTGCTCCCATGGTAACTTCACACTGCATTCCCTTATCAAGCATTACACACTTGACATTGAAATTTTTTTCACCAGCATTCCAATCTGCCTTTATGGCCTCATATGTTTCTTTAAAACTTGGCATA
>JBHLMQ010000043.1:0-26183 GCA_048938005.1 Promethearchaeota archaeon
GAAACCGCTGTTAATGGAATATATGCAATTGGTGATGTGACCGGAGGGATTATGCTTGCTCATGTGGCAAGTTATGAGGGCGATATAGCTGTTGCAAATGCTTTATCCAGTCTTAGAAAATTTCAAGTAAAACCAAAAAGAATAAATTATAGAGTTATTCCTTCAACAATATTTACTAGTCCTAATATTGGTTCTGTTGGACTTAAAAGAAAGCAGGCAAAAGAATTAGGAATAGATGTATTAGTTGGACAATTTCCTTATGGTAGTTTAGGAAAGGCAAAATGTATGGGAGAAGAGGGACTCCTAATGATTTTAGCAGATAAACACACACTTCAGATTGTAGGTGCGTCTTGTATTGGTGAGGGCGCATCAGAATTGATTGCTGAGATAACACTTGCAATGCAGCATGGGTTATCAATCGAAGACATTACAGATACAGTCCATAGTCATCCAACTCTATCAGAAATGGTTCTAGAAGCAGCAGAAGCAGTTGTAGGAAGAGCTATTCATAAGAAAGGTCGCCCAGTTGGGCCTAGCTTAAAGGATATATTGTTAGAACTAAAACTCTTAGAATTAAAAAAATCTAAGTCTTTATTATAAATAATAAATCTATTTTATTTCTTTTTTTATGATTAATTTTCTACTAAGTATTAATTAATACTATGATTACTTTTGTCTAATTTGTTTTTAAATCTATACTTATTATTATTGTTAAAAAACATTTCTTGAATAGAAAAAATTATTACTTATTTTTTCAATAATATAGATCAATCCTTTATAATAATAGCATTAAAATTAATGAGTAGCACACGAAATACAGGGATCAAAAGCTCTGATTATTCTCTGCACCTCTTTTTTCACTAAATTAATATCACCTGTTTTTTCAAATAATTCTTGAGCATGTTTCGTAATCATCTCATTAATAAGTGGAATATTAAACTCAGTAGCAATAAATAATTTTATTCGATCAATAGAATTACTTTCATTAAGGTGATAATGATGAATTAATATCCCTCTAGGTGCTTCAATAATACCTATCCCATCCAGATTTGTTATTGAATTCAGAGGAGAAAATTTTTCTCTTATATTTAAAGAAGGATCGTTTAAAATTTGTAATCCATGATAAGCTTCAATATACATTTCTAATAATCTAATAAAATTAGCAAATAATATATTGTTTTTCCATGATTTATTAAAATAATCAAGATAGGTATGAACTTCATCAATTCCATAATCCTCGATAATATTATAACGGGAAAGGGGACCAACAATCACATTTTTTTTATTTTCAAAATAAAAATCAATTCCACGTAAATCATTTTCTTTACCAAAATAGGCAGAATAGTTATTTTTTTCAAATTCTATCAAATTTTTATTGTTTTCTTTTATTCTTAAATTGCCTGAATAACGATCATAATTTTCATTGTTAGAAAGGCCAAGAAAAATAAAATGTGGAAAATAATATTCTTTTGGTGGTATTTGATTAGAAAACATTTCAATAAATTTTTCTATAATCCATTCTAAATTGTTTAAAGCCTTTTGAAATTTCTTTTTAGCAAGTGAAATATTTTTTCTAAAAGGGGAATATATAACCCCTCCAGGGATAACTGAAATCAAATGAACAGACCTACCACCAAATAAATTATTTATTTCATTTCCAATTTTAATTAATTCATATAAATTTGATGCTAATTGAGGGTCATAATTAATTAATTCATAAGGAGTAAACGTTTTTTGACTAAAATCAAAAATTGCTAAGAGATCTGGTAAAGTTTGGAAGAAAAAATTCATAGAATGAGATTTAATTAATTCTCCACTCATTAAAAGGTGTCTTAAAAGAATAGTTTGTTCTGAAACTTCGATGTTATATATATTTTCTATTGCTTTACAACTTGCGATCGCTTGAGAAGCATAACATAACCCACAAATTCGAGACACTATTTTTGGAATATCCAATAATTTTTTTCCGATTAAGAAATTTTCAAATCCTCGATATATTTCGAATTCAAAATTTACTAATGAAATATCATCATTCTGGAGTAAAATTTTTACATCTCCATGACCTTCAACTCGTTTGCAAACATCAATGACTTTTAACAATCTTATCACCTTCTAAATTTTGGTTTTGAATAGCGATAAAAAATACCAGTATAATCTTTTAATTCTTGAGATAAATTTATCAAGCTCAAATAATTAATAAGATTGGATGTAAAGTCTTTTGATACCGGGCCCATACATCCTTCGCATGGAAGCCCCATTTTTATGCATTTATATTCACAGCCATCACGAGTTATAGGACCTAAACATAAAATACCCTTTTCTAAAAAACATTCAGAATTTTCTTCATCTAGACTAATTTCTTCTGGATTTGGATTAATTTTCGAGATATTTATATGAGAATTTATTTTCATATTCCCCTTTAATGAGCAATTAGCACACATGTTTTTCTCTGATAATATTATATCTTTATTCTCAACTAACCTGATTAGACTGTTTCCAAAAAGTTTAGAAGGAGGAGGACAACCAGGAATAATACCATCAATTTCAATATAATTAGAGATTGGATCTGCTACTTTTGAACTTGAAAGGCTTAAAATTCCTCCAAAACATGCACAGGTTCCCAAAGCATAAACTTTTTTTGCATGTTTTCGAACATCTTGAAGCACCGTTATTTGCGTTTCCTCAGAAACACAGCCTTCTACTAAAGCAATATCTGAATCTTCAATATTTTTAGCATCTAAAATAAATTGAAAAAATATTATCCTTGTTCTCTCAAGGAATTGCGGAAAAATATCTAAAGAAATAAGAGTTGAGATGCACCCACTACAAGAAGTTAGAGAAATTATTATAACTCTAGGCTTCAAACTTAATCTCCTCCTGTAATTTTTTATAAAATTTATTTGAGATTTCAGCAAATCTATTACCCTCTACCGCATTCATATGTTCAATTACTATTCGATCTTTGTATTTCGGCGGTATAATATTTTTTAATAACTTAATTTTGTTTTCTACTTTTTCGATTCCATCAATATATCGACAAGCATTTTGTCTACATCCAAATATCATTACTCCATCGAAACCGAGTTCAAATGATTTAATAATAAAATTAGTATCAATACGTCCTGTACAAGGAACACGTACAATAAAAGTATTTGGATTATATGAAATTTTCTTAAGACCAGCATCATCAGCAGCGGCATAACCACAAGAAGCACAACAAAATGCAATAATTTTTGGTTGCACTCTGAATTTTGAAAAAACTTTAATTGTTGCAAAAATCTTTTCAGAAGTGTCGATATTTAAATCTATTGCATTGGTAGGACAGACACTAACACAAGTACCACATCCCTTACATTTGAATTTATCTATACTTATTTTATCTGATTCTAATGTAATAGCATTATAAGGACAAATTTTAACACAAAATCCACATAAACCACATTTATTTTCATCAATTTTAATTCCACTAAACTCTGCTATCAAATAATCTTTAGAAAGCAAAGAGATAATCTTTAAAGCACATTTATTAGCTGATGAAATTGTAGAATTATAATCTAATGGACCAAAGATAGTCCCAACTCCATAAATACCAGATGCTAATGTATCTTCACTCATAAATCCATTATCATCTAGTGTAAAATCCATATATTTTCGAAAATTTGTTAAATCTTCATTAGGGATATATTTTAGATTTAATACTATTAAATCGCTTGGAAATTCAATATTATCAGCAATAACATGATTTATATCTTTATTAGTTTCAATAGTAATTTGATTAGCATATAAAAATCTTGGATTTGTTGATCTTAACAAAATCTCTTCCTTATCTTTTAATTTACTTAAATCATAAAAAATATTGATTTCGCAATCAGGATTTCTTATCTTAATATCCTCAATATATTTTTGCGCCAAAATTTCTGAGTAATTTGAAAGATATTTTGATGGACCAACCTCTTGGATAATAGAAATTGAGTTTATAGGTTTTTTATCTGATAATCTTATAAGTTTTCCTTCAGTAATACCATCGTAAGATAATATACGTTCAAATTCTGGCGATGTTATTATATTATTTTGTGGATTATAGTGGTAATCCTCTAAATCCCTATAAAAATCAGATCCAATAGCAATTACTTTACTGCCAACCTTGATTTCGAGTTTTTCTTCTTTTTGAGTTAAATCTATTGCTTTATTCACACACGCGCGTTCACAAATTCTACAATTAAGACAATTTTTTAGATCTTCTTCATCAATTAAAGGAATATATGGATATGAATGAATAAATGGGATATATATTATTTTTCGATTAGTTAAGCCAAATTCATATTGATTTGGTTTTTCTATACTACAAATTTCTATACAATGTTTACATCCAGTACATTTTTTTAAATCAATATAACGAGGTTTTTTAACCAAATTTAATGTGAAATTTCCTACTTCACCTGATACATTTTCAATATCAGTATTAGTAAAAATTTTTATATTTTTTTCATTCACTAATTCACTTATTAATTCTGAAATAAAACATATTGAACAATCACCCATATTATGGATTCGATGCCATCTGGCTACCTTACCACCTAAAGTTGGTGATTTTTCAATTAGAAAAACTTTAATACCGGATCTTGCTAAATTTAAAGCAAGAGTTATACCTGCAATTCCGCCCCCTAAAATTGCACAGCTCTTTTCTATTTCAACTCTTTTAACTTCTATTTTTTTTTGAAGGTTTACACGTTCAATAGCAGCTTCAATTAATAACTTAGCTTTTTCTAATAAAAGTGAAGGATCTATTTGATTTATTTCAAACTGATGTGCCCAACAACATTGCTCTCTAATATTGGCTACTTCTATATTTGCACTGTCAATAACATTATCAAAAATTCGTTCAAAAAGATGTTGATGTGTTCTTGGAGAACATGCGGCTATTACAATTTTATTTAAAAAATTATCTTTAATCCATTGAGCAATTTTATTAAAATTCTTTTGTTGACATAAGTTCTCAAAAACTTTTACGGAAACTACTTTTTTTAACTTATTCACATAATTTTCAATTGCATTAATATTAATTATATTTGAAATTTCTGTATTACAAGTGCAAATTATTACTCCAATTCGGCTTATTTCGCTTCCCTTTGAATCCAAATATTCGTCAATATTTTCGCCCGATAAAATTCTTTTATTAATATTAAGTATTTTAAGCACACGTTTACCATCTTCAGTAAGAAAATATGATTTCCTATTTTTGCCTATTAATGAACTAATTTTTTTAAGATGAAAATTTAGTTGTCCCGTTGTTTCTAAACCAAGTTTTTCCATTAAATCTGTATAGGGAATATAACCCTCCTTTTCTAATAATAATAAAATTTTTCTCCTAAATGGATGAGATAATATTGAATATATATCCATTATATAAATCCCTCTTTTTTTTCCCTCAATTTCAATAAAAGTATTTTAATTCTACTCTAATTAAAACAAAAATTATTATTATTCATCTCTTGAATTTACTGATTAATATTTCCATGTTATCAATTTTTTTCTCATGTTTTTTTCCATTCTTACTATTTTTGATTGGGAGAATTGCGCAATTTTTTCTTTCATTTCCTTATGAGTAGAAGCATCCAAATTTAAAATTTTAATTACACCTGCCTTTATTACTTTATTCATTATTTCTTTTCCTTTTTTAGTGCGTATAATTACAGTTGTAAATTTATCTTGAGAGCCCAAACCTCCAAAAGAAATATCTGAGTAAATATTAGTGAAATCACCGCAAACACTACAAGCTGAGCGCATGTATTTTGTTAGTTTTTCAAAGGGTATATGGATAGTATTTTGAGAAGTTCCCTGATTCTTAAGGTTGATAATTAAATTTTCTTTAATGTTTAATCTTTCAATGTTTTTGAGTTTAAATTTAAATTCTTTTTCGAATTTCTCAACCCTTACTTTATCAAAAAAAAAATTCTCGTAGCAGAATAAGCCCAAACAAATTTCTATGTTTTCTGATGGAATAATCCCTAGATTTTGCATACACCTGATTGTATAGATCTGGCATGGTGTTCCAACTAATGCTAATTTCTTTAATTTATAATATCTTAATTTAGGTAATGAGCGAGTATACGTGTGAAATTTTTGTACAGTATCTAACTGTGGAGATACGTCTAACGTAACACCTGAAGCTTTAATTAAATCTTCTTTACTTTTAGCGAGTATAGCTTCTCTAGAAAAAGGGGCTTTTGTTTTCGCAACAATTGCTCCATCAATCATTTTATTTTCTATTAAATAATTAATTATTGAGTTTACAACACCACCATCTGTTCCATATTTCAAAAATTCTTTATCTGTGGCTTGGCAAGAATAAATTCTTTCTACAAATCCTAAAGGCATTGACGAAAAATCTGAAAAATTAAAAGTTTTATTGAGATCCGCGTCTAAAACGTGGGTCTGTGGACAAATAAGATAACAAATCCCACATTTAAGACACTTTTCTTTATTTATATATTCTGGAGGCAAATTTGGTTCCTTAAATCCAATTACCTCATTTTCAATTGAATTACAAAAACTTACGCACCCTCCACATTGCTGACAAATACCAGGCTTATGGACTTCTTCAATTAAATTATTAAAAGTTTTTATATTCATTATTAAAAATCACCCTTTTTTATTCATAATCTTAAAAATTATCATGATTATTTTAATAATTTTTATGATTACCATGATAAATATTATTGTCAAGATATATAAATATGATCTTTTTGAATCATGATATGACCATAGATCATAATAAATCACGATCAATACCTATATTGTAAATCAGAGAAATGATCATATAAATACTAAGAAAGACTAAAGAAAGATCAAAATTGTGCTTTTAATGAAAAAATGACAAATTAATTTGTCAAAATAAGATTAATTTTTCTTATCAGATTTTTTAAATCTCTTTTAACTCATCATATAATCGGAATATAACGGAAAAGAAGTAGGCTTAATTACATTTTTGTAAATTTTGCATTATTTCTCAAAACAAAATTTTGAAATTTTATCATAAAGAATATTTGGTGATGTTTGAAAAAGGTGGATTAAATGTCTGAAAAACAGACCATTGTTAGAATAGGAGTATATATTTGTAGATGAGGAGTCAATATTGGTGCTAAAATTGATTGTGATATTATTAGAGATTATGTTGAGGCACTCCCTAATATAATTGTTGCTAGAGTAAATGATTTTACTTGTAGCGATCCAGGACAAAATATTATTAAAAATGATATTTTAGATTTAGACTTAAATCGAGTAGTTGTTGCAGCTTGTACACCAAAAATTCATGAATCCACTTACCGAAAAGTGTTAACTGAAGCTGGTTTAAATCCATATTATTTTCAAATGGTTAATCTCCGCGAACATTGCTCTTTTGTATCCTCAGGTAATAAAAGAAATAACACAGAAAAAGCTATAAGATTAATACAAGCAGGAATAAACAGGGCACGAGAATTAGAAATTATTCCTCATAAAAAAATTTCAGTGAAAAAAGAAGTATTAATAATAGGAGCAGGAATTGCTGGGATGAATGCTGCATTAGATTTAGCAAATCAAGGGATAAAAGTCTATTTAGTCGAAATAGAAGCTACAATTGGTGGAAAAATGGCACAATTAGATCGAATTTATCCAACTGATGATTGTGCTATATGAGTTCTCGCTCCTATTATGGTCAGTACTTCAAAACATCCAAATATAACATTATTTACTTATAGTGAAGTCGTTGAATTCAGTGGCATCCCTGGGAATTATGATATTAAAATACGGAAAAAGCCCCGTTATATTGATGAAAAAAAATGTACTGGTTGTGGATTATGTACAACAAAATGTCCAATAAAAGTACCAAACGAATTTAACAGAGGTATTGGTGAGCGAAATGCGATTTACATACCTTTCCCACAAGCAGTCCCAAAAGTTGCTCTAATTGATAAGAGTATATGTATAGGATGTAAAAATTGTCAAACAATTTGCCCCGCAGAAGCCATTGACTTAGACCAATCTTCAGAATATTTTGATTTCAAAGTTGGTGCAATAATTATAGCCACAGGATGGGATGAATATCCAATTATGAAAAATAACGAATATAAATATGGTATTTATCCCGATGTAATTACTCAAATAGAGTTAGAACGTATGTTAAGTCCAGTTGGACCAACAGGAGGCCATGTATATAAAATTTCTGACGGAAAAATCCCAAAAACAGTGGCTATGATTCAATGTGTGGGTTCAAGATCCTTAAAAGGGAATCCCTATTGCTCAGGAGTATGTTGTAATGTTGCTCTTAAAAATGCTCAATTATTAAAACAAGAATATCCTGATATAGATATTGCCATTTTTTATATAGATATGCGAACATGGGATAAAGGAAATGAAGAATATTATAGAAAAGCGAGAGAAGCGGGGATAATGATGATTCGGGGAAAAGTAGGAGACATACGAGAAGAGCCAAATACAAAAAAACTAAAAATACGAGCTTCATCAACCTTAACAAATGATATTATTACAATGAATACAGATTTAGTTGTATTATCAACGGGTATGGTTCCTTCTAAAAATACTGCACAAATAGTTGAGACTTTAAGTTTAGGCAAAGACATAAATGGGTTTTTAACTGAAGTTCATGGATGTTTAAAACCTCAAGAGACAAATAATATGGGCATTTATATATGTGGCTGTGCTGCTGGCCCTAAAAATATCCCTTATTCAGTATCTACAGCCCTAGCCGCAGCAAGTAAGGCATCTACATTACTTTCTAAAGAGACAATAAGTAAAGAATTAATTATTGCTGAAATAAATGAATCTAAGTGTATGGGATGTCATAGATGCGAAAAACTCTGTAATTATAATGCTATAAAGATTAATGAAGAAAATATTGCTGAAGTAGATGATCTAAATTGTAAAGGTTGCGGGGTTTGTGTATCCTCATGTCCCGCTCATGCAATCGATCTCAAATATTATAGAGACAAACAAATTATTAAAGAAATAAAGGGGATCTTTAGTACTGACCTTGAATATAAGGAAGAATTTATTGAATCTATTGAACTAATTTGGAAAAAGATTGAAGCACTAGCTCCTCATAATATATAATGTAAATTAGAATGATCCTTTCAAAAAAATGGTAGTTGAAGGGTAACTAACTCATAGTGTGGGTTTTTTAAAATATTATAATTGAGTATTTGTTTTTAATGAAATTAATTTTTTATACCAATTAAGTTTCTTATTTATCCAATCTCGACTTTCGCTAGCTGCTACAATAAATTGTTCAATTAATCCATAAGAAAGAAGAGATTTGATTATTTTATGACCTATTTCTGTTCGAATAAGTATCATTGAATAATCTTTTGGTGCTCCAGATGATCCAATACTTATATCTGAAAATCGACCAGTAAATTCATTACATTCGTGGCAATGTTTTCTGATTGCAGGGTCTAGTTTTTTGATGTCTACTTCAATTTCTTCATTTTTTTTAGTAGATATAAAAAAATTCTTCTTTATCCATGTTTTTTCAATATTAATTGGATTTACATTTACTTCTTTTCTTAAGATATCGAATAATTTGCTATAATCAAAATTTTCGAAACAAAAGAGACTTATAATATATTTAATAACATGAGCGGGTTTAATACGTAAAAAACGCATTTTGCTTATTGCTCTGCATTGACAAGGTGTGCCAACAAATGCCAAGCGTAATTGGTCTATGTCAAAAATCCTTCTTTTCCTGAAAATTTCTTGTGAAATATGATATAAATCCTTTAAAGGGATTATCTGAGAAGATATGGAAAAGCGTGTCCCTGCTGATTTTAACAAATCATCTTTGTCAAATATAATTTTTGGAATTGGTTTAAAGTTTTTATCAAATTCCGAAACTATAGCGGCATCAATCTTGTATTTATCAAATAGATAAGCTAGAATTGTTGAAACTACACCTCCATTTTGTCCAAGTTTCGCTATCGCAGCGTTTGTTGTTTTTGCTGCGAGAATTTTAATAATATGTCCAATTTTATCTTCAATTTTGTAAGCATTATTTAATTCTTTTAATAATGGGGAAGTTTGAGGACATATATAATAACATACACCACATTCAGTACAATTATAGCCATTTTTTTCTGATTTAAACCTTGGTATATATTCATCCATTTCAATAACATCAAAATTTTGACTTTCACAATATGCTACACATGCAGCACAACTACAGCATTTATCAGTTTGTATAATTTCATTATCAAGGTCTTTAAAAGTTTTTAAATTAAAATCAATAAATTTTTTAGAATTTGATTCAGTCATAATAACCATCCTTTTATTTCTAATTTTTAATTAATTACGTTTAAATTCCATTATTCCAAATTTTTTGGGGATTTTTGATTCCCCTAACTCTTTAATTGTTTTTGTAAATTCTATGATAAGCTCTGAAAATTGTTTCCCTTCGCTTGCTGAAATTGAGTATACCCGAAATCTCCCTTCCTCAATTCCGATCATTTTTAATAAATTCTTTAAATGTTCCATTCTGATTAGCATATATTCAAAACCGTGTATATAATGACAATCACCCTTATGGCATCCAATAATTAATACACCATCTATTCCATTATTAAAAGATCTTAAAATATATATAGGCTCAATTCTGCTTGAACACATTACTCTAACAATTCTAATGTTTGGAGGGTATTGGAATCTTGATACTCCTGCTAAATCCGCTCCAGCATAACTACACCAATTACAGCAAAATACTAAAATAGTTGGTTCAAAATCTTTGATTAATCTTTTCTTAATTTTTAACAAGTTATACTCACCCATCTTTAAGCAATATCATATATAGGTGATTCTATTCCTGGTAATAAATCAATCATCTGGTTAATTTGAAACTTGCTAAAATGATTTTGATCTATAGCACCAACTGAGCATTCTGCAACACATCCTCCGCAACCTTTACAAACAGCTTTAATTACACGAGCTTTATGTATATTAATAGTATATAAACCCATTTGTTTTGTAGTTTCATATAATTCGATGGCGTTATAAGGGCAAATTTCAGCACATCTACCGCATCCAATGCATTTATCTTCATTAATTTCAGATGTTATACACTCAGCTTCTATTTCTCCTTTTATCATTAATATCGCTGCTCTACCAGCTGCCCCATATGCTTGAGTTATACTTTCACCAATCCATTTTGGCCAATGAGCCCCACCACATAAAAAAATACCTTCTGTTGCAAAATCTATTGGTCTAAGCTTTGCATCAGCTTCTAAAAAAAAACCATCTTTATTTGTTGGAACTTTCAACAATTTCGCTAATTGTTCAGTTCCTTCGGCAGGGACTTTAGGGGTGGCTAATATTAATAAATCAACATTATATTCTAAGTCTGTTCCAGCACCAATGTTTTTATATCTTATATGAAATTTGCCATTTTCGTCGCTGATTTTAATATCATCAATTGAATTGTATTTCTCATACGTAACTTTTTGTCGAAGATTTCGCCATAGATTTTCAGCATTTAAATCTGAAAATTGAAACTCTCTATATAAAACATGAATATGTGCTTTTGGGTTGATATTTAACAATTTCTCGATATTTTTTAATGCTACTCCACAACAAATATTAGAACAATAGGTTTTTATATTATCTCCATTATTATATTGGTTCCTCCTTTGATCTACGCATAGTATTATTAAAGCATCATTAAATCTAGGAATATCTTCATCCTTAGTAGATGTTAATTCTGTTTGGGTTAAGACCTGTTTGGGATATCTTTCTGATAAATAGGACCATCGATTTGTCTTTATTTGCTTGGTTCCCGTAGCTACAATTATAGTACCTACTTTGAATAATTGATCTTCTGAATTTTTTTGGAGATTTCTAACTTTAACTTGATAATTTCCAACATAACCTTGAATATCAACAACTAGAGAGTTTAATAAAATATGAACATTAGAATTATTCTTCAAATCATTAATTTTCTGTAAAATTTGAGTTTTCGTAATAGGTATATAATATAAATCAATAAATTCGATTGCCACTCCTCCAAGTAAAGATTTCTTATCTACAAGATAAACTTCAAATCCTTGGTTCGCTAAATTATGTGCAGCAGTTATTCCTGCTATTCCGCCACCAATTATTAAAGATGATTTTATAACTTTAACTTTAATAATATCTAACGGTTTTAAATTAATTACTTTTCCCAAATACATTCTAATTAAATCGCATGCTTTTTTCGTTGCCATTTCAGGCTCTTTTTGATGAACCCAAGAATCTTGGTTTCTTATATTTACTAGCTCAAATAAAAATGGATTCAAACCAACTTCTTTTAAAGTACTCCTAAATAATTGTTCATGTGTTCTAGGAGTACAAGAAGCGACTATAAATCTATTAAGATTATATTTTATGATTAAGTCTTTAATACGTTCTTGGGAATCAGAGCTACAAGAATACATATTTTCCTCAACATGAACAACATAAGGCAATTTAGAAACATAATTTACTACTTCAGAAACATTAACAATGCCTCCGATATTAGTACCACATCGACAAACTAAAATACCTACTCGAGGTGTATCCTCAGGTGTTATTGTTATTTCTGGAGGATATTTAATTTTTTTTATTTTTTGAAATCTAACAGAGTATAATTTTTCACTAATTTTAGCCGCACATGCAGAACCTTCAGCAACGGCCATTTGAATATCATTTGGTTTTCTAGAATAACCAGTTACAAATATATTCTTTCTTTCAAGTAAGATTATATCTTTTTCACGAATATAGCCTAAATCATTAGAATTCACATTCAGTTGTTTTAAAAGTTTATAATAAGAAGGAGTTGGAGATAATGCACTAGCTAATACAGCCATATCCACTTCAAAAGTTCCAACTTTCCCTCTGTCAACGTCCTCGAAATATAGTTTTAATTTCCCGTTAGCTAAATTCCCTTTGATATATGAAACGCGACCATTAATATATTTAACCTTATATTCATATTTACTTTTTTCAATAAACTCATAAAAGCTCTTCCCTTTAGCTCTGATTTCTGTATTAAAAATATAACATTCAATATTTGGATCATGTTCTTTAACAACAATAGCTTCTTTAGCTGAATTCATACAGCATATAGCAGAACAATATTTTTTACATCCAGAATGATGAACGTTCCGAGAACCTACACATTGTATAAAAGCAATTGATTGAGGACGTTTTTTATCATCTAATTTTATAATTTGCCCACCGGTAGGTCCATTTGCAGATAATAAGCGTTCAAATTGCATACTAGACAAGACATTTGGGGAATCACCCGCGAAATTAGTATATATTTCTGGCATTTCTTGGCTCTCTCCTGTAGCAATAACAATAGCACCTACATTTAATGTTATTTCTTCTGGTTTTTGGAAAAAATCTATAGCGTCAGCATTACAAGCATTAGCACAAATTCCACATATTCGAAAATTCAAATATAAACAATTTGTATCATCAATAAGATATACTGGAGGTACTGATGATGGAAAAGGAATATATATACTTTCTCGAGTTTTTAAATGGGTATCAAATTCGCTAGGAATTCCTTTAACTGGACAAATTTTTGCGCAATCTCCACATCCTTTACAAACATCTTCTTTTATATATCTTGGCTTTCTTATAACTAATATTGTGTAATTCCCTGCACATCCTCTAATTTTTTTAACATAAGAATAAGTAAATAACTCAATATTTGGATTTCTATACACATCAACCATTTTAGGAGCTAAAATACACAAACTGCAATCAAGTGTAGGAAATATTTTATCTAATTGAGCCATAGTTCCTCCAATTGTAGGTTTAATTTCAACTAGATATACTTTAAACCCTAACTTAGTGAGGTCTAATGATGCCTGTATACCAGCTATTCCACCCCCGATAACTAAAACATTACTCTGCAGTTTTTGCATTTTTTAATCATCATAAAATATTATTTATTTAACAAATCGAGTTTTCACAATGTATTTAAACAAGAAAAAGCAATTTTCCTATAAAGCTTGCTAAATCCATCACCTTTATATTGTTTCTTAGATCTTTTTTCTCTTCATTTGAAGAAGGTTCGTTTAGATAACAATTGAAATGTGTCAAACATTTTGGACAACAAACAATTAAGTATTCCGCGCTAGTATTAATTGCTTCATTTATACGATTTTGCCTTAAAAAGCGTGAATATTCATTACAATTTAGAAATGTTGCGACGCCACAACAATTAGCATCATCTTTAATATTATCCATTTCTATCAATTCAACTCCTGGAATTTGTCGTATCAATTCTCTTGGAGCGTCATATAATTTTCCACCTAAACGTCCCATTCGACAAGAGTCATGATATGTTACCTTAATCTCAGAACTTTGAGGAAATTTAACATATTCAAGAATTTTTTCTTTTAAAAAAAATTCAGAATAATGAAAAACTTTGAAATCAAAACCATCTACTATTTTTGGATAATCATATTTCCATATTCTATATCCTTCAGCACATCCAACTATAACAATTTTTACTCCAGCATCCTTATAAAGCTGGGTATTATATTCAGCAAATTTTATAAAAGTTTCAATATCGCCCTCACCCCATAAAATATCATGGCCACAGCATTTTTCATTTAAAACTACCGGTACAATATTGGCCTCATTAAGTAAGCTTATTATCGTTATGGGTATTTCGGTATAATTACATTTAAAATTATAAAAAATTTCTTCCATTAAAGGCAAACATCCAATAAAATAAGCAATTTCGCCTGAATCTGCTGTTTTTAGCTCTTTTTCTTCCAAAAAATCTAATTTATTTGGATTTATTGGATTATTTGCTGTCATTTTCGAAATTAAGGGTACAATTTCATTATGAGTTTCACACTGAGTAATTCTATCAATTTGAATTTTACTATTTCTTGATGCCTTTCTCAATTCTAAGATTAAATCAGGTATTCTTACTCCTAAATTCTCTTGAGTCATTGGACAATATATTGAACATTGACCACATGTAAGGCAATTCCATATATTATGATTAGTTAAGACTTCTTCTATTGGATATAAGATTAAATCTCCTACCAATTTTCGTGGAAAAAATACGTCTAAATGCGAAAGTGGACACACATTTACACATCGATTGCAGGCAAAACAATAATTTGCCATTGAAATTACATTTTTAATAGTTACCCCTAAGTTTTGAAAGTTAGAATTACTACACTTAATTTCATTGTTAATATAAGAAGACATAGACAATTATTCCTCGATGTAAATTTCAAAATATCCGCATTTAGAACAAACATAAGTTCTAACATTAGGAGCCCTGCGTCTGAAAATGTAGTCTTTATTTTCTAGAAGTGCCCCACATTTAATGCAAATTTCTTTTTCTTCCTTCTTTTCTATTAACGTGTATTTACCACCCCCAATTTTAATATAAAATTTAATATTTTTAGGAATTAAATATATTATTTTGAAAAGATCAATCTCCATTATAAAAGAAGTAATTTATATTTAAAAATTCTTACATTGAATAGAGTTTTTTCTCCATTATTAAATCTAAAAATAGAATTAATACTATGTATAATTAATAATATTAATCTTTTTGGTAATAACATATGATGATTTTGAGAACATTTTTGATCGAGATGGATAATCCTATATCTAATTTATACATATTATTTAACGATATTTTTAAAATGAAAAAGACATTTTAAAGATTTTAACAGATTTGTGAATTAATACTTAGCAATCTTGTCTATATTCATATATTAGTAATTCTAAGTCTATTAAGGTTATTAACCTCTTTCATCAAAGAATAATTCTAAAATAAGACTAATTTTAATTTTCTACTGATTGAATAAAAAAATAATTAAAATCTATCATTTAATTTTTTTATCAAAATATTTGACAAAAATAATTTTCAAAACATAATTTTTAAAATTATGAAATCGTTAAAGTGAGGTTAAATCTTCAATTTTCTTAATGATAAGAAAAATTATTTAAATAATATTTTGAAAATTTTATTTGTCAAAATGACTAAAATTTTTCTTATCAAATTATTTAAATTTTAATCAAATTATTATATAATTGGAATTAATCTCATAGCTCAAAAAGATGGATTGGGTTCATCTTATGAAGTTATGATAGTTTCATGAAGTTATATTAAAAATAACATAAAAAGGTATATATTTAAGATGGAAGTATTAGAATTAAAACCAATAAAAAACAAAAGTATATGTATATATTTAATAGAAAAATCGAGATTTAATTTTCTACTCAATGATATTGAAAATTTAAATGAATTAATACATAAGAATGATATTAACTTTATTACAATTGATATAGATGGCGAAGATTTCAAAAAGTTCAAAAATTCAAGTTTTTCAAAGGTTCTCAATGCTTTAAATATAGAATATTATCTATTAGATATGCCTGAGTATGCATATGGATATATATATGAAGAAATAGTGAGAAAAGAAGAACAAGTTAGTGAATTATTACATGAATATCAAAATATGATTGATAAAGACTCTTTTAAATGCCTAAACTTAAAATCCTGGATTGATGTTCTTAAGAACGAAATAATACAGGACAAAAATATTTTAGAATTAAAAATAAGACCACAATGGATTGTTAAAAAAATTTTAAATTTAGTTAAAAAACAAAAAAATGAGAATATTTCTCTAATTCATTTTGCTCATGAAAAAATTATTTCAGAAACAATTAAGCAATTAAATGAGCTTCATATAGAAGTAATTTTTTATGACTTTAATTGTATTTACAATATCCCATATTTAATTATAAAACAAGGGGAGAGTAATTAATGGAAGTTTTAGAATTAAAACCTTTGAAGAAAAAAAGTTTGAAATTGGTATTGATAGAAAGTGAATTTCCAATAGAGTGGTGGTTTGAGACATCAGCACAGAAAAAGCATGATTTAGTATGGAATTTACATCTAATTTCGAAGGAATACCTTAATCTAATTAAAGATCTCATAGCAAAATATAATCCTGATTTTGCTGTCGAGGAGAAAGGAAGTCGATGGGAAGATACAATATCTCACGATGATCCTTTAGAAACATTATTCAGGGAATATAAAATCCCATATAAAATGGTAGATATTTCAGAAAATGCAGAAAATTATCTTTCCTCGAATTTGGAAGATCACAGACAACTTATAAAGCAATTAATAATATCAATTAAAGATATTAAAAAGAGTAATGATAAAAACTTTCCAAAAGATGATTTTGAGTTTCAGAGAATGGTTTTATGGAAGGAATATTTGCAGCAAGAATACAACCTTCAAGAAAATGAAATAAGATATAATGTTCGTGAAGCTTGGATGATGATGGGAATTATAAAATTTGCAAAGAAAATGATTGAAAAAAAATTGAAAGCATTCTTTATCTGTGATCATAGGCATTTCAAAGGTATCACTAAATTAGCAGAAGATTTAGGCATTCAAACCGAAGAAATAAGAATCAAACGGTTAGCAAAAGTTATAAATAATCCTGGTTCTAATTCCATTAATACTATAATTGGCAAATCTATACTTGAATTATCTCCAATTAAAGTGAAAAAGAATGAATCACTAGAAAAAATTTGTTACTTTTTTGATACTGATGATAATGCTTCTCCTTTCGATATAAATATGGCTTATGATGCTGGTTTTGATGTTGTTATCCCTATTAGTAAGATGACTGCTGAGCAAGTCCCAAAGCTAGTACAGGATGCCATTTTTTCACGTAAGCCAAAAGCACCCACAACATTTTTTATTGGCGGTTCTAATGTTAAAGAAGGAGAGGAAATAGCTAAAAGAGTTATAAAATCGTTAATAAGCCCATTTGAATGTCCAGTGATTATTGATCCTCGTGGTTCTCACACCACAGCCTCTTCAATCGTTGCTAAAACTATTCAAGTCGCAAGGGAACTTGATCTATATGATTTAAAAGGTAAAAAAGTAGTTATTTTTGGAGCAGGACCAGTTGGAAGAATAGCAGCTATACTAGCAGCAAAATTAAAATGTACAACTTATCTAGTAGAAACATGGGAAAAATCCAGTGAACAATCTATTAAAAAATTGGCAAAAGAATTAATGGAAGAAGCTGGAGAAAATGCTACAGAAATTGTGGGTATTTTTGCACCAAACGATGAAAAAAAATTAGAAATAATAAAAGATGCAGATATTATTTGGTCACTTGCTGCTGCTGGAGTACAAATATTATCAAAAAGTTTAATGCTTAAACTTAAAAATAAAATTCTAATTGATATAAATTTAGTTCCTCCTTATGGAATTGAAGGATTAAAGCCAAAAGATGATAACAAAGAGATCTATCCAACTATATACGGAATTGGCGCTTTAGCTTTAGGGCGTTTGAAATCTAATATTGAGGCAAATATACTTAAAGAAGCATCAAATAGTAAGGGAAAAAAAATTTTTGATTATAATTATGCTTTTGAACAAGCAAAGAAGATCTTGTTAGGAAATGAAATAAAAATCTCTGCTTAATTTTTTTTTAATTTTTAAAATTTACTTAAATAAAGAATAAAAAAATTGGAGTGAATATGATGTGTAAAAATATTTTAGACGATAATGAAATATATAAATCCAAAAATGAAACATTAACTAATAGTGAATCCGTTATTAAGAAAGATTTTAAAGCATCTATTATGAGTTGGCAATATAGAAAGAAACGGGATAAATTAATTGAAAGATTCCAAAGCAGATTGTAAAATTTCAGAGTATAAGATAAAGATGTTATTAATGATATAATACAAATTTTTCAATATGTTTCTGTATTTTTTTTTATGAGTTTTGATTAACTTATTCTGTTATTATATTAAAAATCCAATAGGGAATGATATAGAAAAAAATGCTATAAAGGGAGATCTATTGCCAGCTGTATGGATTAAATTTAAAAAATAAAGAGACAATAAATCATTTCAAATTTTTTTTTTGTATTCTTTTTTAAATCCTGTTCGCCCAATTACTTTATTCAATTTTTCTAGAGCTCTATAGTTAAGATTAATTCTTATTGATTCACATCCCCATGATTTTAATATTTGAATTGCTTTATCTGCTAAGACTCTACCTATTTATCTTCCAATGAATTCTTTCTCAATTGCCCAATTATCCAATGTATTGACCTAGGGGATTCTTTGAAGCTTCAATCATTCCCATACCTACAATTTCATTAATAGATTTTAGTTCAGCAATTAAAGTAATTTTTTTTAAATTTGGTTTAAATTGCCTAAGACTAGATGATTGTCTCCATTGATCTTCTCTTAACCTGATATCATATAAAGTATAAAGTTGTTTTAATATTTTTAAAGTAGCTCGATAATCAGAAGTTTTATAATTTCATATTATAATTTGATTTTCTTCAAATTCTTTCATAAATATTTAAAATATAAATAATTTTAATAAAGAAAATATTCCAATTCCAACAGCATAAAAAGGGATAAAATATTTCCAGATTTTATTAGGAATGACTCGTACTAAATAAGGGGCACAAAGAGCTGCAAAAAAACCCCCGGTAAATAATGAGGGGAGAAGAACAAGATCTACTTCCACACCTACAAAACTGATAAAAAAGAATGTTAAAATACCCACAATTGAGACAATTGATTCTGCAAAGGATACAATTGCAGTTGCACTTTTTTCATAGATACCTGAAAATATTTGTCCCATAGTAATAACGGGTCCGTATCCTCCTCCTCCAATTCCTTTATTAAAACCGGCTAATATAGAAAATCCTATTAACATTTTAGGGCGTGTATTAGAAAACTCTATTTTTCTTAATTTTATCCTTAATAACCCTGAAAAACCCATAAAAATTACTAGAATTGCAACATATGTCTTAATCACTATAGCAGGAAATTTTATCGCAAGATATCCTAAAAGAACTGATGCTAATATAGCTAAACTACCAAAATATGCCATTATAAGAGCAATTTTAGTAGCATCATTTAAAGGACGGAAAGAATAACGAACATTTCTAAATTCATGATCAAAAAAAGTATCAATTATGCCAGTTATTGCTTCAGAAATTAAGATGGCTGGAACAACTTGAAGTGGAGAATAACCTAACAAGAATAGTAATGGTGATAATGCTGTACCAAACCCCATTCCTGCCATAGAATCCATAGATTCAAATAAAAATGCTAACAAAATTATGAATAAGATTAATTCCATAATAATATAGCCCTACAGGAAGAAATAAAAAAATATCATTACTAAAAAATAACAAAGTAATGCAATGCCTATTTTTTTTTTAGAACTTTTTTCCACTTTCAATCTTTCTAAAATTGGTTTTTCATCTAATTCACGTGCTTCTTTTCCAATTTCCCATCTTACTGGCATTTTAATTTAATTAATTTTTTAATTATAATTTATTAAATATCATTAGATATAATTAAATATAATAATAATCTATTATATAAAGCTTATGTTTTTTTATATATCTAACGATTCAGCTTTTATTTAAATAAAATTTGATAAAGCTATTTTTTATTCACTTTTTAAAATATAGTCAAAAATCTTAATTTAAAAACCTGTAAAAAGAAAAAATACCCAATTTATTATTCCGCCTATGAATAAGGCAATTCCAATTTCAAGACCAGCTATTTGTAAAGCATATTTCCAATTAGTTTCTTTAGCAATTAAGACTATTGTTGCAAAGCACGGAATATAAAGCATTGTTACTAAACTGAAAACTATCATCTGGATTGGAGTAAGTAATCCTAGGAGGGTTGTGCCCATAGAATTAGCTAATACAGCTAAAAGGACTAAAGTTAATTCTTTTCTAAGGATCCCATATATTAAAAAGATACCAGTAATAGCTGGTAATCCTAGCCAGTAAACTGTAATTGGCGATAAAAGAAAATTGATAGGATCTAATAATCGAAACATGAATAATATTTCTAATAAAATTCCTGTTATTATAATGATAGGCATTGCTTTATAGATGAATTCTTTTGTTCTTATCCAGGTTTGTTTTAATATTACATTATGATTTGGAACCCGATATTCATGCATTTCCATAATTAATTCTGTACATTGACCAGGCAAGATCTTATTCAATATTTTACCCGTAATTATTATTACAATGAAATTTATTACAAATAATATTAAAACCCAAATTATGCCTAGATATCGCCCAACCAAACCCATAACTACGGTCATTACTGCTGCACATGGAATTAAAGAAGTTAATACTATTGAAATTTTCTTTTCTCGTTCTGTTTCCATTATTCTGCATCCAGTGCACGCAGGAACGTTACATCCAAATCCTAATATCATAGGAATGATAGTTTTTCCATGAACACCTAAGAAATGCATGAATCTATCCATGAGGTATGCTGCTCGGGGTAAATAACCAGAATCTTGCAAGAATTCAATAATTAAAAAGAAAGGAATGACATATACTAGAACACCACTCATCGCTCCAAAAATACTTCCTAAACCACCTTCCCAAAATATTTTAACCCCTAAATCATTCTCATTGAAGATACTATAAATAAAACTGCTTAAAAACTCATAGGATTCCTGAATTAATCCCCCTAAGAAATTTCCAATAAAGAATGTAAACGTATAGATTCCAACAAGAATTAAGATTAATATGATATAACCCCAAAAAGAATGTGTAGTTAAATGGTCTAGTTTCTCAGCCCATGCGAATTTTTTTTCACCATGGCCTTTAAGAATAACAACTTCTTCAATAATTCTATGAATATTTGTATAGATTTCAGAAGAAATAATTGTACTGATATCTTCTCCATGTAATTCTTCTAATTCTTTTCGAAAATTTTCTGCTAAGTCAATTATATAAGTGGTTTTCTGGTTAGCTTCAAATATTTTTTCAATTTCTTCATCGTTTTCTAAAATCTTAATAGCTAAAAATCGTGAAGGGTAATTAAATGTTGAAAAATATTCTAAATGGATATCAATATTTCTAATTAATTGATTTATTCTAATTTCAACTTCTTTACCATAACTCAATATTGAGGATAAATCTGGAAAATGAAAAGCTTCTTTGATAGAGAAATCATTATTAATCTTTTTATCATTATGAGATAGTTGTTCATGAACTTTTTTACCTTCCTGAATATAATGTGAAGTAGGTTGATGATAAACTACTAATTCTATTGTTTCTTCAAGTAATTGATGAACTCCTGTTCCATGAACAGCTACAACAGGAATAACGGGTAATTTAAAGATTTCTTCTAATCTTTCAAAATTTAATTTTAGATTTCTTTTTCTTAAGATATCCATTTGATTAATAGCTAAGATCATTGGGACATTAAGTTCTAATAGCTGAAATGTAAAGAACAAATTGCGTTCAAGATTAGTGGCATCAATTACATTAATGATAACATCTACTTCTTCTGAGATGATATACTCTCTGCTAATAATTTCTTCTAATGAATAAGTTGATAGAGAATAAATTCCTGGTAAATCTACAATATTAAAACGGTAACCTAAGAAATTTAAATGTCCTTCCATTTTTTCTACGGTTTTTCCAGGCCAATTTCCAATAGTCTGAGAAAGTCCAGTAAGTTGATTAAAGATTACTGATTTGCCCACATTGGCATTACCAGCTAAAGCAATATTAATAATATCTTTAGCTTTCTTATATTTCTTATCCTGCTTTTTCTTAGATTTATGGATCTGCATTTCTGTTTCTAAAAAGATAGAATTTTAGGGTTGAATTATCAAATTGTTTTAAAATAATTATTTAGAATTGTCACTCATTACAATTATTCTAGCTGCTAATCCTCTGCCAATAATTAATGAAGATCCTTTTACAATTATTTCAACAGGACCTCGAAAAGGAGCAGCTTTTTTTTTAATTATTTGAACCCCTGGTATAATTCCTAAATTAGCAAGTCTTCTTTTAGCATGATGCCCTGCATTTACTCTTAATATTTTAAGTTTTTTTCCCATTGGACAGTTAATCAAGCGATATATTAATGGTTCCACTTTTTTTTTCTCTTGAAAGGAACTTTTAAATTCTAATTCCATGATATTTTTTTGTGGAAAATAACTTTTTTTCTCTAATAAAATATATATTTAATTATATTTAAAGGTATTAGTTATGCCTAAAAAGTGATTGTTTTTCTTTTATTCATTTTACCTCTTTCTTAAATTTGATAACTTTTTAAACCCATGAATTTAATAATTATTATTAAATTCAATATTGATTAAATTACGATAAAGATTTATTCAAATATTATAAAATAGAGTCAGAATTTTATTATAGAACATTATGATTGAGGATAAAATTTTTAAGTTATTTTGAATATTTATTCATAACACTTAAGTAAGTAGGTTAATATTAATATAATAGGAAATTATAATGAATAATCATTCATAAGAAAAGGAGGTAATAAAAATATGCCAGGTGGAGATAGAACTGGACCTAGAGGGCTAGGTTCAATGACTGGAAGAGGTTTAGGATATTGTGCAGGTTATGATACACCAGGATATACTAAGGGTCCCGGAATGGGACTTGGAAGAGGTTGGGGACGAAGTTGGGGAATAGGATATGGTAGAGGATCTTGGTACGGTAGAGGGCGTGGTTGGGGTTATAGAGGCCCAATTTTTGCACCTGTTTATACTCCATATCCATCAGGTATTACCCCAAAAATCACGCCAGAGAATCAATTAACGATGCTTAAACAAGAGAAAGAATATCTGGAATCAGAAATGAATGGAATTAATAGCGCAATAGAAGATATCTCTAAAAGGATTGCAGAATTAGAAAAAAAGGAGTAATTTTTTTTTATTTTTTTTATTGTTGATAGGTTAAATAATAAAATGCCAGAAATTCATGAAAGCTATGAGAATTATTTAAAAGCAATATGTTTAATTTCAAAAGGTAATAAAGGTGGTTGGACATCCAATTCCGAAATCTCAAATTTCTTAAATGTTAAACCATCTTCAGTGACTAACATGTTATATAATTTAAAAGAAAAGGGATTAATAACATGGAAGCCAAGGAAATCTCTAAGATTAACTAAAAAAGGAAAAGAAATTAGTATGAACATCATTAAAAACTATAATTGTTTATTTTCATTTTTTATAAAGGTTCTAAAGGTAAAAAATAAATCCATTGTGCATAAATTATCTTGTGAAATTGAGCATCATCTAAATCCTGAAGTATCTAAAGCATTAGAAAATCTAGTCCTTGAATATTAATGATTCTTGCTTTTTATAACGTCTTTAAGGTTGTATTGAAATGATTATAATAATAGTACAAACTCCCGCAATGATTAATAGAATTTGTCTAATACTATGACTCAAGTCTACCTTACGATGTAAATTTGGAGCTAAATCAGTTAAAGCAATATAGATAAAACTTGCTGCTGAGATTGCTAAGAAAATAGGAATTAGAGATCTAATAACATCTAAAATGTAATAGCTAATGAGTGCGGCAGGAATAGTACTCGAACTGGATAAAGTATTTAAAATAAATGCTTTCTTCTTTGAGTATCCACTATCAAGGAGTATAGCAAAATCCCCGATTTCTTGGGGGATTTCGTGAGTTATAATTGAAAGGCTAACAAGTATACCCATATTAGTAGAAATTAAAAAACCAGCTGCAATAACTATACCATCCATAAAATTGTGAATTGTATCACCAATAAGAAGAATAGGTCCTGCAGCGCTTTGTATTCCACATTCTTCATCATGACAATGATGCCAAATCACAGTTTTTTCTAAAAGGAAAAACATAATAATTCCCCCTAAAACAAATATCATTACTAAAGTTGGATTACTATTAGATACAGCATTCGGGATCATTCCTAGTAATGCAGCAGTTAGTAAAGTACCAGTTGCATAAGAAATTAAACTAGGTATGAGTACTTTCTGTATTTTAGTTTTAAAGGTAAGAAAAATTCCTGCGGTAATTATTGCTCCAATGCTGCCAATCATGCTGAATAATAAAACTAAAAAGATTATCATATTCTCTTCTCTATTTTATTCGATTTTAAATTTAAAATTTTTCTCTATATTTAATTTCCAAAATATTTGGTTATTATAATTGAGTTTTTTTATTTTCTTTTGAGAATTAAGGTGTGAAAGATGTGAAATAATTTGATCAGTGTTAAATCCAGTTGAAGAAAATGTTTCAATAATTTGATCTTGCCTCATTGGGTGTCTTTCAAGTATTGAAAGAAGTTCTTTTTCGAAATTTGACGAATAAATATTAAATTTTCCTTCCTCTGGAAAATCAATATTAGTATAATCACAAAAGATTTCATTTAAAACTAAATTTATGTTCTTATCAGGAATTTTTACCCATTTTTCTACTGGAGGTCTTATTGGAACATTAATATCAATTCTATCTGGTTTTATTAAATCTAGTTTTTCTCTAATTTTTAATAATTCTTCTTTTGTATCATTAATCCCTTTCATTAACATCACTTCTATCCAAAATCTACCAGAAAATTTTTTCCTAAAATCTATAAAACCTTGAATTAATTTGTCAAACTTTATAGAAGGATGAGGACGATTTATTTTAATGAATGAATTTTCATCACCAGCATCTAAACTAGGTAAAACTACGTCTGAACACATTAACGTGTTCTGAACTTCTTTTTTATAAAGTAAACTTCCATTAGTAATCACACAAACAGGTTTTTCAGACAATTTCTTAGCTTTTAAAATTAAATCTTTTAAATCTTTATATAATGTAGGTTCCCCGCTTCCTACAAATGTTATGTAATCAAATTTATTCTCGTTTAATTTAATCGCCTTTTCCATTTCATTAGTGATTTCTTTCTTTGGGAGGTAATTTTTCCGGATATTAGTGAAGTTAGTTGTTTTTCCTAATTGACAATAGATACATTGATAATTGCAAGTCTTTGAGGGGATTGGGTCAATTCCTAATGAACTTCCTAATCTCCTGCTAGGTACCGGGCCATATATATATTTCATTTTTTTTAAGAATATTTATCAAGAATTTTGTATCTTGTATTTCTCAATCGCATGTGTCATTGTGGTGATTGCTAATTCAGCACAATGTTTATGATCGTCTGGTAAACCACCCAAAGCATTTTCAACATCAATTGGTTTTAATTTTTCAGCGAAATCTAATGTTTTGCCCTCTATCATCATAGTAGTTTGACTTCCTGCTGCTACTGTAGCACCACAACCATCTGTAATGAAATTTGCTTTTTCAATTATA
>JBHLMQ010000044.1:0-26156 GCA_048938005.1 Promethearchaeota archaeon
GAAAGTGAGGATCTTACTGGAAGTAAAAAATTCGATATCTCTCAGTATTCTAATGAAGATATAATGATAATGTTCACTTTACGTTCAAATAATTATGTCCCACCACCACCCGATGTAGGATATGGTTGGTTGCTCTCTAACATATATGTAGGTTATGATAAATCAACAGATTTTATAGCTCCTCAAATTAAAATATTAAATCCTGAACCTGATATTACCGTTAATTCAATAATTATGATTAAAGCAAATATAACTGACGATATTGAACTAGATGAGTCGAGAATTTATATACTTCTTAATAATAAGAGTGTTGATATACATAAACTCACATTTAATAGTACAACAAATATCTTAGAGTTTAATTGGAATACTGCTCAATATAATGATGGAAGATATGAAATTAGAGTTGTAGCTTACGACGAAGAAGGGAATAAAGCAGAGTCATTTATAACCGTAATTGTAAATAATGTAAGATGGTGGCAAACATGGGGTCTATATATTATAATAATAATTATTGTAGTAATCGCGGGAATAGCAATATATTTTATTTCTGAAAAGAAAAGAAGAATATGGATTGATAAAATTAGGACCACTCGTATAGAAAAAATAAAGATTAAAGATTTTGATAGAGATCAAGTAATACAACAAATAGAACTAATTGAACATGAAGAAGAGTTGAAAAGACCTTTAACTTTATACTGTAAATTTTGTGGATCCTGGTTTTTTTCTTCGAAATTCGATATTATCTGTCCTGTTTGTGAGCATGATCAAATTTACGCAACATATATTTGTACAAATTGTGGAAAAATCCATCTAAAAGATGAACCAAGAGAAAATTATTATTGTAAAAATAAAGTTTGTGAAGGTGTAAGATTAATAAGAAGGGAAAAAGAAGATATACAAGAACTTTTAGCTAAAGAAGGAAAAGTCCTAAGGGAATTTAAGACTAAAAAAAAGAAATTTAGCATTTTGGATATATAAAAAAAATATATAAGAATTTATTAGAAAAAAGTATGGATTTAAGGAATTTTTTATATAAAATAAGAAAACGAATAAATCTGCAATTCTTCAAGCATTCTTGGCTTGATCTCAAACGAGATAAAGCAAAAGCTATTTTTGGGATATCCGGTATAGCAATTTCATTATTTTTATTAACTACTATTGGAATGCTAAATGATACAGTGAATTATAATTACTTGTTATATGTGACATCGACAACTGGGAGGAGTGATATAATGATAACGCGAACAGTCCAAACAGATTTAACATTTAATCCTTTTTATGACGAGAATATTATTGATAATAAATTGAAGGATATTGAAGGTGTCGAAGAATTATTTCCGCGCATTATGATGTTGGTTGAAACTTCTTCAGATAAAATAAACGCAAGCGGTTTTTTACAGCTATATGGTCTTGACTTTATTAAAGAAGCAACGAATGGAAATATGGGAGATTTAATCATTGTAGACGATGAGGGAGAAGAAACTCGTGAGATCTATGACAGTGAACCAAATAATGGTGAATGTGTTATATTATGGAACACAGCAGAAATACTTAACGTGACCAGAGGAGATGTAATACATATAGAATACCAAACTTATAGATTAAATTTAACTGTTGTTGAAATTTGTATTCAAGATCAAAAATTCATGCAATTTGAAAATACTTTAATTCTAGTAAATTTACAACAATCCCAAGCCTTTTTAATAAGAGAAGGTCAAATAAACTTTATTGTTGGGACTATTAAAAATCCTAAATCTGTTTATGATGCAAGTGATTTAACGAGAACAACTAGGACACTTCGGATGATTGGTGCAAGGATACAAGAAAGGTTGGACCTTAATGAGTTTACTGTTAGTTTACCAAAGTTGGAAGAACTTGAAGGAGGTGAATTTATGTTAATGATGGTGACAATAATGTTTTGGTTTATTACTATTCTTTCCACACTTATAACAGGTATTTTAATTAACAGCATTTTATCTACTTCTGTTGAAGAGAGAATAAGAGAATTTGGTATTGTTCGAGTAGTTGGAAGTAAAAAGGCGTACTGTATAAAGATGGTTTTATTTGAAGGGTTGATGTTAGGGTTGATTGGATCGATTATTGGAATGATACTTGGAGTTACAATGATGCAGCCGATCGCACAAGGTTTATTTCCTCTATATCAGTTTCAATTTGAGTTTACTGAAGTAGAATGGATTATTCAGCCAGATACACTTATACTTACATTTTCAATAGGAACATTTGTATCCTTAGCAATAGCTTTATTACCTGCTCTCAAAACGGCGAGGATAAATATTATTAAATCAATTACACCATTTCAAACTAAGGAAGAAGGATGGGAAATTAAAAAAGAAGGTAGTATGAATGTTAAGAGTTTTCTTACAGGTATTGCGATTGCTACAATTGGAATGATAGTGTTTGTTTTAATGCCAAATATTTTTATCACAGGTGATTTTATGTTAACATCAGCACTTTTTATTGGATTGCTTGCTGCAATTGTAATCGGATTAGTTTTTGCATCAATAGGAATAATTCCCTTGATCCAAAAAATATTTTTAGGCATTATTTCACCTGCTATAAAAAAATATAGTAAGATAATAAGTATCTCGCTAAGAAGATATAGAAGACGAAATACGAGCACTGTGATTATGTTTGCTATTAGTTTTTCATTCATTTTCTTTCTTACAAGTGTAATTGAAATGGAATCAGAAAATATGAATTTAAATTTAAGATTCCAATATGGATCAGATCTAGTTTTAATGAATCAAGAATTATATAATCCTGAAAATGCACTAACTCTTGAAATGGTTGAAGAGTTAGAAAGTTTATCAGGTGTAGATAAATTAGCAATTTCTCTCCATAATACATTTGATCTTCAAGCCACGTTAGCAACACTTTTTGAAATAAGTGAAGGACAAGTAGGATTTAGTAGCGAATCCACTGAACAAATGATGACTATGTTTCAATTTTTTGGAGAAGAAGATGATACAAAACTGAAGACAACTGCTGGAGACACTATGGATTTTGATGTTGTAGAGGCAGGTTTTATTGGTATTAATGAAGATTTTGTTGATTTAATAGATAAAGATTTATTAATTTGGAAAAGCGATGGTAGTAGTACAAGTTATTCATTTAATGAATTATTTACCTATAATAATACCTGTATTATTGCCAAATCAATAGCAGATTATGTTGGGATAAGAGAAGTAGGGCAAAATATTCGTATAACATTTTATTCTCCAAAAGAATGGGATCGCGACCCAGATAAAAGAGGAACTGGAAATGCGACAGAACTCCGTGTTGTAGGAATTTCTGGGGGAATTCCGGGATTTTTTAACTTTCGAAGTAACGAAATGGCAGCTGAAGGTGGAGGTATAATGGTCTCATTAGAGAATTATATGCGTTTGATGAAAATTGAAAATCCTGGAGAGCCTAATATGATAGTTGATAAAATGTTTATAAACCTGGTTGATAAAACTGAAGAAAACATCAAAAATACTAAAGATGATATTCTCATGATGTATCAAGAAAAAAATATAATAATTGATGATGCAATTTCTAAAATTAACTTTTTCAAGACGATGACAGAACGACAATCCTTCCTCATGGAATTGATATTAACATTCACAGTAGTTATTAGTATTTTTGGTCTTGTTAGTAGTATGTATGCGGTTGTTTTAGAGAGAAAATTTGAAATTGGGATACTTAGATCTATGGGTATGAAAACTAGAAATGTCAGAAATATGTTTTTAATCGAAAGTATGATAACATTACTTTCGGCGGGTGTAATGGGGACAATTATTGGTACGTTTTCTGCATATCTTCTGGAGTCAACTATGGGACTAATGACTGAGATGCCCATAATATTTTCTATTCCTATGGACACTTTATTAAGAGTATTTATATTATCAATTGCTTTTGCATTTCTAGGAACTTATGCGATTCTAATTAAATACTTCTACAAGAAGAGTATTATGGATATATTCAGACAAACATTTTAAATTGAAATAATTGTACTTAAGAATGAATAAGTTATCCAATTCCTAAAAGAAACTCAAATTTTTAGACAATTTTATTTAAAACTATTAAAAATCTTAATAAGTAAATTATATATATAATTTGAACAAAATTAGAATATAAATTTCATATAAAAAATTTACAAAACCAAATAAGGTAATGCAAAATGGAATCTGGAAAAATAACAAGTTTAATAGCAGGAATAATAACTATTCTTGCTACCTATGTTTTTTCTTGGTATACTATGCTCATAGCGGCACCCATACCAATATTTCGTTCCAATGGTTTAGGGATAATAACTAATCTTCCAGATTTGTTTACCAACGCCGATATTTACGGACCTTTATTAGGTATGCCCGGATTTGCTGTTTATATTGTTGCTGGCTTTCTTATCTTTTTTCTGGTTTCTGGCTTTATACAAATTATTGGTATAAAAAGCAGAGCTGCGGTAATTGTAGGTTCTATTATGCCGATTGCAGTAGCTATCGCATTGTTATTTAGTGTTAGTGATGTACTTAATAAAACATTATGGATACACTATGTTTTCGGTACAAATCCACTAGGAATATTTCCCTTACAAATAATACCTAATGATTTAGTGGATATAGGGGGTTATTTATTATTTGTTGGTGGGGGTTTAGGTATAGTTGCCGCATTTCTACCTCGAGATTAAAAAGAAATATTTCAATTTTTTTTTTGGTATTACAAGCATTTTAAATTGTTAATCACAAACTATTCAATTCCTAAAAAAAATTTAATTCTTTTTAAAATCTCAATCAATAAATTGTCCTAATTAGTATTTTCTCTTAGAAACTTGATAAATTTTCTCCAAGCTTGTCCCCTATGAGAAATTTTGTTTTTTTCCTCCGTTGTCATTTCCGCAAACGTTTTATGTGGAATAACATTGGGAAGAAAAATAGGATCAAATCCAAAACCACCTGAACCCCTTATAGTTTTTGAAACTTTCCCATAGACATTTCCTTCAAAAAATAAGTTTTTATCAAGAGGTTTAAAATAAAGCGCTATAACTGAAGTAAAATGAGCTTTAGTCATTTCGAAATCATTGATTAATCTCAATATTCCTTTATTGCCAATTGTCTTCATAATATATGAAGAATAAACTCCTGGGAAACCGTTTAGAGGCGTATCAACAAAAAATCCAGCATCCTCTATAAAGTAAGAGCCATATATTTTTCCTCTTATGCTGTTTAACTTGAATAATGCCACTTCCTGAATAGATCCTGCTTGAATTTCGATTGTTTTTGTAGTCTTCTGTTTTAAAATATATCTGAGATTTTCTTTTTTAAAGAGATTGGATACTTCGTTATATTTATGGATATTTCCAGTAATAAAATAAAGAATATTTTGATCCTTGTTCATAATTACTATAATAGCTTAAGATTTATTTAGATATTCGAGTTCAATAAAGATCAAATCAGTTGTAACAGTTAACATTCCAAAAGTTTATTTTTTATACTTCTTTATTTACTCTATACTAAATCTTAAAAGAACTGCAATATGAAAGGAAGAAAGTAAAAATGGCTCGGATGCATTCAAGAAAGCGTGGAAAGGCGGGTAGTACACGCCCTGCGAGATTAGAAAAGCCAGTATGGGTAGAACTCTCACCTGAAGAAGTTGAAAATGAAGTTGTCAAATTAGCAAGAAGAGGACATTCAAAATCTATGATAGGTACGATTATGAGAGATTCTCGAGGGGTACCATTAGTTAAAATTGTCGCTGGTAAAAATATTAGCCAAATCCTAAAAGAAAATGATATCGAAGCACCTTTACCAGAGGAACTAGCCAACTTAGTAAAAAAAGCTTTAAATATAAGAAAGCATCTCGAAACAAATCATAAAGACTTAGAAGCTAAGAAGGGCCTTAATAGAACAGAATCAAAAATTTATCGTTTAATTAAATATTATAAAAAGAAGAAAATACTTGCGCCAGATTTCAAATATGATCCAGAGAAAATTAGGACGTTAGTGGCCAGGTAAATGGAGGATCGAAAGTGAGTTCAAGAGCAAAAAAACGTAAACCTAAATTAAAGAAGGTAACTTTTAAAGATAAAAATTGGTACAAAATTTTAGCACCGCGTATCTTTAACAACAAAGAGATTGGTGAAGTGATCGGAACTGAGACCAATATAATCGGGAGGATTGTAGAAGCTTTAATGTATGATTTTACTGGACAATATAAAGATATAAGCCTAAAATTAAACTTTAAAATTGTCAATGTTAATGAAGAAGCAAAAAAATGCAATACATTGTTTCAAGGTCATAGTTATACAAATGATTATGTAAGGTCCCTGATAAACAGGGGAAGTACAAAAATACAAACAATTCTCAATCTTACAACTAAAGATAATTATAAATTTCGTGTTACAATAATTTGTACAACAATTAGAAGAGCGAGAAGTAGCCAACAGGTTTTAATTCGAAAAATAATGAGTGAAATATCAAGGGAGTTCTCTAAAAGCTTAAATCATGAAAAATTTATTGCAGGAATGGTATATGGAGAATTTCAAAACCAAATTTTAAGAGTCGCTAAGACAATATATCCATTATCAAGCTCTGTGATAGTTAAGAGTAAGCTAGTATCTATGCCTGAAGGAGGAAAAGATAAGATAATCCCTGATGATCAATTCGAAATTGTAGAAGTTGACGTAAAGAGATCTAGAAAATCAGAAATTAAAAGATCTGAAAGAATTAATGTAAAAAAACTCGCACAATCCAAGAGTCAACCACCTTCAATTGAGAGAGAAAAAAGTATTGGCTCTATAGAAGAAAGCAGTTCTGAGGAATCAGAATAACTTAGTTTTATATAATAACTTATTAATATTTATATTCTAAAAGCTTATTACTTTATAAGATAACTTCTTATATTTTCAAGAATAATAAATTAAATACTTTTATAGAAAATTATTCTTTTACAATTCAAATAAATATTATTACTTTAATTGACAGATAGAAGTGGTACTTATGTCTTCTCAAGAAGGAAATAGAGATAACCAATACTCATTTGATGATTTCCTATTTGTTAGGGATCATTTCAATTATTATAAAGACGATGATTTTTTGCAGACTCTTGTTAAAGCATACGCTCCTCAAGATAAATTTGAAGAAATTGATAGAGATCTCCGTGCTCTTTCTGATTACGTGTCTTTCAGGTTTCGAAATCTCTCTGATAAAGCTAATGAACTTGAAAACAGAATAAAAGTTACAAAAGTCAAACATTATGATGCACATAATCATCGAATTGATCGTATAGAACGATGTTTAGAAACTGAAATTTTGGAACGTGAAGTTTTTAGCCTTGGACTGTATGATCCAGCAAGAAATACAGCGTGGAGTAGATATATAAAGATGTTTTTGCTGTATGAAAACGGAGAAGCAGGTGTCATGTGCCCTGTGGCTTGTTCTCATGGAGCTGTTGAAATTATGCAAAAATATGAAAATGAATTGAGCCCTGAAGCGAAAAGAATTCTCAAACATATTAGAGATGGAAAAAAAGGAGAATATGCTAGAGGAGCACAGTTTGTAAGTGAAATTCAAGGTGGAAGTGATGTTCCTGCCAATCTTGTCGAAGCTGTATTTGAAAAAGAAGAGGGTTCAGATGGAATTTCAAATTGCTGGAGATTATATGGACAAAAATTCTTCTGTTCTGCTACGCATGCTGATTATGCTATAGTTACAGCAAAACCTAAAGGTGTAGAGTCATCTACTAGAGTTGCTGCATTTGTTGTTCCTTCATGGCTTCCTGGTAATAAAGAGAGAGAAATCAGGAATTCTTTTACTATTGATCGGTTAAAACAAAAATTAGGAACTGCAGAATTACCCACTGCTGAAATTACTTATAATGGAACCGTGGCATATCCCGTAGGACCTCTTGAGAAAGGTCTTGCTGACATTGTAGGGATTGTTCTATCGTTATCTAGACTTCATGTAGCTTTTGGAATGGCTGCTGGTGCATTACGAGTAGCAAGAGAAGCTATATTATATTCACAATTTAGGACTGCTTTTGGTGTTCCTATTTCTTCATTTCCATTAATGATAAACCAAATAAATGATTTGGATCATTTTGCCAAGAGAAGCGCCGCTGGATCATTTAAAGTATATTCAGAATATATTCATTTTGGAGAAGAATTGATTAGTGGAATAAGGGAATTAGAAAAAATAGAGAATATCCAGGAACGAAGACGCCGCTTTAGGTTGCGTGAATTAATAATGTTACAGAAAATAGTAGTAGCCGATGAAGCTCCAGCAATGATAAGAAAAGCAATTTCTTTCTTTGGAGGGCATGGTATAATGGAAGATTTTTTATCATTTCCACGGCTCCATCGTGATTCAATGATTATGGAACTATGGGAAGGACCACGGAATGTTCTTTTAGCACAAATACATCGAGATTTTCAGAGAGTAGAAGATTGGTATTCAGCTGATGATTTTTGTAGAGATTTGCTAAGAGGAGCAGATTCAGATCTTGTTGAAACATATACGTCAGAGTTCTCCAGAATAATGTCTCATGATACCCTTCTCCGAAATGATGAGGAAACTTTGGCAATTTGTCGAGATTGGGAAGAATTCTCTAATAAACTTTTTATTGCTTACCAAGAACAGGCTCTCAGGGAAATTAATTATAAAGGTAAACCACTAAAATTTTCAAAATTACTGCGTGAATTTAGAAAAAGAGAAGCTCCAAAAGAGCAAGTGGAAATGATAGTTGAGTGAAAAATAGCAATGATAAAGTATTGAGTTAGAATTGCTTAAATATTAATCTTATAAGTTCAAGATTTGATCAAAATTCTTTAAAACATTATTGAAGTATAACTTTAAATGTTTAAATGGTCTCAAATCTCCTGAAAAATCATCTTGGAAGGCGGAATCTAAAGACATCTTAGCCTTTAGTTGCTTGAAAATATCTTTAATTTTATAAAAATTCCCTGTTGCGATGAAATCTAATGAGTACCCATTAATATTTCCAAAAAAAATAATTTTTTTAACCGCATTATTTTCAGTATCTTGAATATGAATTTCTTTAATCTTTGTTTTTGCGCGAATTTGGGTATTCATAGAGATCGTTGCTAATTTTGCAGAAAGATCTGAACTAAATAATTCAATATTTTCATTTGTTTTTTCTCTCTTTAAGTTTCTCAAAAGATCTTTATCATATAATTGAGAGATAATTGGTAATCCTTGAGCAGAAATACCCGCATACAATAAGGCATTTTGTCTATTATTATTTATTTTTTCATAGATTATTTCTTCTTCAAGTGGCTCTAAATATTTGTCTTTTAAATAATCTATAATTAAATTAATAACTTGTTTAAATGTGGGTTCTTCTGAATCGAATATCAATCTATCTAGATTATTATATTGGATATTAACTTGTTTACCGAAATCTTCTAACATTTTAAAAGCTTCTAGAGAACCTACACTAAAATTACCTAAACTACAAAAGAATAAATTTTGACCTGCTTTTGTAACAACGTGCTCAACAATTATTCTTTCTCTGCCAATTTTTTTACTCTTTAAACATAATTTCTTTAATCGCCATGTATTTCTAGGATTAATACTTCTAAGTAGCTTCTCGACAAATAGTACTATCTCAAAAGCATTATATTTTTTATCATCGGAACAATATAAAATTTTATCTTCCAAAATAATAGAATAAGCCGAGATCATATCAAAAACTTTGAGAGAGCAAAAAGTTAATTAATTAGCTTTTATTATTGAAAAAATTATCTAATATATTAATTTTTTTTGATTTAAAAACATACCAAAATTTGGGGTTAATATTCAATTTTAGTTCTTTTAGCAATAAAATACAATCTAAAATTAATTATAAAGAGAAATAGGGAAGAAAAATGGATTTAAAAAAGTTTATCGATGTAATGTTATCTGAAATAAACGGAAAGAAAGCATGGGATTATATATCTCATATTTCTCAATTTAATAGAATCCAAGCATCTAAAGGTTATCACCAAGCAGCTGAATTAATAATAAATGAGCTAAAAATTTTAGGTTTTAAAGATGTTGAGTTATTTACATCTCCGGCTGATGGAAAAACTAAAACCTGGGGTTCTACACCCTCATTTCAATGGGATATAAAGTCAGGTGAGCTATGGATTGTTGAACCTATTGAAGAAAAACTATGTGATTATCACAAAATTCCATTATCTGTCATAACTCATTCTAAATCTTGTGATTTAATAGCAGAAGTAATTGATGTGGGAAAAGAAGTATCGCTAGATAGTTTAAAAAATATTGATGTTGAAAATAAAATAATTATGACCTCTGATTTGGTGTATCTTTATCATGAAATTATAGAAAATTCTGGAGCCAGTGGTGTAATATATTATCCAGATTTAGAAAGAGCAGGCAAAGAATTGGATAAAATTATTTATAATGGACTATTTACTACTCAAGAGCGAATGGCAAATGCATTATTTGGATTTAGTATTAGTTACAAACAAGCAATGCATTTAAAAGAATTAATGGAGAAAGGCCCTCTTAAAATCCATGCAAAAATTGATGCAGAATTTTCAGAGGGAAAATTAGAGGTAATTTCTACATCAATAAAAGGGATTAAATATCCAAAAGAAGAAATTATCTTAATTGCCCATCTTTGTCATCCTGTTGCTTGTGCTAACGATAATGCAAGTGGATCAGCAGGATTAATAGAATTAGCTGGAACTTTTTTAAGATCCATAAAGGATAATTTGATTACCCCTCCTAAGAGAACATTAAGATTTGTTTGGGTGCCAGAAATTATTGGAACCCTTCCTTGGGTTAAGAAAAATGAAGATATCACAAAAAAAGCAGTATGTTGTATTAATTTAGATATGATTGGGGAACATAGGAACAAAATTGGAAATCCTCTGATTATCTATACAGCACCATATTCAACTCCATCTATTTTAAATGATATAGTAAGTTTCTTTACTAAATTAATTGCCGATCACCCTAAAGGAGTTGCTGTTAATGGATCGGTTGCCCCATTAAGTTTCAGAATAAAAGCGTATGATGGAGGAAGTGATCATTCTATCTTTATTGATTCATATTTTGGCATTCCTTCATTAATGCTAAATCATGATGATCCATATTACCACTCATCAATGGATACTATAGAATTCTGTGATTCTTCGGAACTCCAACGTGTAATCGGTATAGCAGCATGTACTGCGTACATTTTTGCTAATCTTGATTATGATTTAATAACTACCCTTTTACCTATTATAAATGAAGGTTTTTATAATCGAATGGGTAAGGCAATAAATATTTTGAATAGGTTAGCAATTGAAAAAATAGAGAATGATGATAAAAACAACGAGGCGCAATTTAGCGAAACAATCGCTCTAATTAATGATTTAATTAAAACTGTTAATGAATATGAGCATAACGTTATTGAATCGATAAAAAATTTTAATAGTAATTTGAAACAAAATAAAATCTTAAAAAATCTAGAGGATGATGTGAATTTTTGGTTAAAAATTCAAACGCAGAGATATGCTAAGTTATTTGGATCAAATAAGAACTCTATTAATAATTTAGAAGATATTAATATATTATACTCATCTCAATATATTAGAACTTATGAAGGGGTAATTCCATTCAGGGCGCTTGTTAAAATTTCTAAGAGCCCTCTTTTTAAAGAATTTAGCGAAAAAATGGCATATAAATGGCTAGGTCCAATTCATGAATTATTGAACTTATTGAATAAAGGATTTAAGGTATTGAGAATTTGCAGTTATTTATCTCTTCATTATGAACAAATTATTTATCCTAGTACAATCCAAGAATTAATTAATTATCTAGAAGATCAAGGTTTTGTGAAAAAGAGATAATTTGATATCTATAAAAGATCCTTACTAATAATACTTTAAAATAAATTTTATTAGAATTAAAATCATTTAAAACTTAAATATAATGAATCAATGTAAAAATGGACACGTTAAAATTTGTAGATAAAGAAAACATCAGAAAGGCAGCAAAACTTCTGCTAAATTCAAAAAGCGCAATAGTTTTAACTGGAGCTGGGATATCAACAGAGTCAGGTATTCCAGATTTTAGAGGAGAGGGTGGAATTTGGGAAAAGTATAAACCTGAAATTTATGGTAATATTCAATCTTTTTTAAGGGATCCTTCAAAATTTTGGCAAATGGCTGAAGATATCGCACCAACTTTATTTAACGCAGAACCAAATCCAGGGCATTATGCAATTGCAGATCTTGAAAAAATGAATATTATTAAAGCAGTAATTACCCAAAATGTTGACGAATTACATCAAAAAGCTGGTTCTATTATTGTATATGAAGTACATGGTAATATAAATAGATTTACCTGTTTAGGATGCCGTGCAAGCTACAATAAAGAACAATTATTACGTAAATTAAAGAAAGAAAAAAATATACCTCCAGTATGCGATTACTGTGCCGCTCCTTTAAAGCCATCAGTCGTATTATTTGGAGAAGATTTACCTAATTTTGAGAAATATATGTCAATAGACTTAGCTAAAAAATCAGACATTATGCTAATAGCAGGATCTTCCCTATTAGTGGCTCCAATTTGTGATTTACCTATATTTACTTTAAGAAATAAGGGTAAAATCATCATTATAAACGATGAACCAACTCATCTGGATGAACGTGCGGAAATTGTGATCAATAATAAAACAGGGATTGTCTTACCATTGATAGTAGAGGAAATAGTAAAAATTCAACAAAAACTTGAATCTAAAACTCATAATTAAATGAAATTAATTTTAAAATTTTTATAACCTTTTTTAAATGATTAATAAGAATGTGATTGTTAAAGATTGGCGAAAAATCGATTTTTCATTTGGATTAATTTATCCGAATATTTTTAAACTCGGGATGTCCTCTTATTCTATTAGACTTCTTTATTTTATAATTAATTCTTTTAAAAACATTGCTTGTGAACGAATTTTTTTGCCTGATAATGTACGGTTAAAATTTCCTGCTTCAAAAGATTATTCTTCAAAAAATCTTCTACGATCCCTCGAAAATAAAGTATTACCAAATGATTTTGATATTTTAGGATTCTCATTACATTTTGAAAATGATTTTAAAAATATTTTATGGATATTAGAAAAAGCAGAGATTCCTTTAACTTTTCAAGATCGCCAAAAAGTTATAAGCGAAACCAAAACTCAATTTCCATTAATAATAGGTGGGGGTCCTGTAGTTACATCAAATCCAATACCATTGAGTAAAATTTTTGATTTGTTATTTATTGGTGATTCAGAGCGGAATTTAAAATTGTTTTTTCAAACCTTTAGGAGATACAAGGATGATAAATTAAATTTAAGAGAATTTTTAGAAACAACCAGTCAAATAGAAGGAATCTTTGTTCCAGCTCTTAATAATAAAGTTAAAAGAGAAGTGCTTAAAAATCTTGATGATTCACCAATCCCAATTTTTCAATTAATCTCTAAATCACCGAAAGAAAATTCGATTTTTGAAAGAAATTTTTTTCTAGAAATAAATCGGGGTTGTCCTTATCAATGTAAATTTTGTATTTCTTCCTTTCATAATTCTCCATTCAGAAACAGAAGTTATGAAAATATAATAAACACTATTGAAGATGGTATGAAGTATTCTAATTTTGAAACGATAAGTCTTATAGGATCTTGTGTATCATCCCATCCTAAATTTAAACAAATTTGTGAATTTATAATTAACAATGGAAAAAGATTAACAATTCCTTCAATTCGAATTGAGCATTTAACTCCAGATATAATTCAGCTATTAGAAAAAGCAGCCATTAAAACAATTACTATTGCTCCAGAAGCGGGTTCAGAAAGTTTGAGATTTGCTCTTGGAAAAATGATATCCAATGAGAAAATACTTTCAGTTTTAACTCAAATTCGAGATTCTCAAATTAAGAACGTTAAATTCTACTTTTTAATAGGGTTACCAGAGGAAAAAGAAGAAAATATTGATGATATTATTAATTTATTAAATTCAATAGATGGTTTGGGTTTTGATAAAGATTCATTGCGAGTAAACGTTAATCCATTTGTTCCAAAACTTAATACTCCTTATGAAAAAGAGATTAATTTCTATTTAAAAGAAAATACTCGAGAATTAATCAAAAAATATCAAAAATTAGAAAGAGAATTAAAAACTTTAATTACTCTAAAACTTAAATTTAAAAATTTCAAATTTATTATCAAGAATGCTAGGCTTCAAACAATTATTTCATTAGGAAACCAACAAATATCAAACTTACTTTTTAAGTATTATTTCAATGGAGCTACTCATGGGGCATTAAAAAAAGCTGAAAGAGAATTAGATTTCTCTCTGAATGAGTACTTGTTAAATATTAAAAACTGTTTTAGTCCTTGGATTATCTAGATTGAATAATAATTAAATAAAAAGAAAAAAATTAATCAATTTTTTTAAAAACTTTTTTTACGGCTCCACAGACTGGGCATTTGTCAGGTGGTGTTCCTTCATGGGTATATCCGCAGACTGGACATATATATAAATCATTTTTTTCTAAATCTCTGTTATTCTCAACCGCTTCAAGAGCAGCATTATATAATTTGTGATGAACCTTTTCTACTTCGTTGGCATAATTAAAGGTTCTTTCTGCATCTTTATTACCCTCATTCTTAGCATCCTCAAGGAATTCAGGATACATTTTAGTAAATTCATAATGTTCACCTTCGATAGCAGATTGTATATTTTCCTTTGTTGATTTAATTCCACCCAGAACTCTAAGATGATTATGAGCGTGAACTGTTTCTGCGGCAGCAGCAGCTCTAAAGACTTTTGCTATTTGAGGAAATCCTTCTTTATCAGCTTTTTCAGCGAAGGCTAAATATTTACGATTTGCTTGTGATTCTCCTGCAAATGCTGCTTTTAGACCTTCTTCTGTTTTTGACATAAATATTCACTCTTAACAATATTTTTATTTTAAAATTATTTTTAGATGTTTTTTAACTTGGTTTTTATAAATCATAAATTTTAATCGAAATTTTATGATTTCTGAATTTTAACTAAGTCTTTAAGATTTAAATATTTAAACAATTAATTTCAAGTCCAAATTTTATTTTATGTAATATTAATTTGAAAGCATATTTTTAACAGAATTTACAATTCGAGTTAAATAATGTTCAGCCATTCCAAATTTTACATGTGAATCAAAAACTAGAATTATAAAATATTTATTCTGAACATATTCTGAAAAGATAAATCGCTTATCTTTAAATGTATAAAAAAGTTTTAATATGGAATTATTGTAGATTTTAACACGAAATTCAACTTCTTTTAAAAAATATTTCAAATCTAATTTATTATATGAAGAATAAATCACTTTTCCTCTATCAGTTAAAAGAATAACTCCATCAATTTCGTCAATTAAGATTAATTCTTTCATATATTCTATAATTTGTTTTTCGATGTTTAGGTTAAACTCATTGCTAAACGCATCATCAACAATCTCCTCAATAATTTCATTGAATTCACCATCGAATACAATTAGTTTGTCTATATTAATTTTATTTTTACGCAAATGGGCAGCAAGTTGTTTATTAATTTTTGAAATAACCTCCTCCAAAAAATTCTCGTTTTCAATTGTATCGCATAAGATATTATAGATTATAGAGCCTTTTTCAAAAATAACAAATTTTACGTCACCCATTTCTATCGTTTTGAACTTTTTCCCGATCATTTCTTTTGAAAAAGACATCAAGGCAGTAATAAAGGGAGAAATTAAATTTTTCTCCATATTAAAATAATCTGTAAAATTTCTGCCATAAAAACAAATACCAGATCTATTAAATATAAATAAATTATGAATATTTATGTTATCATAAGATCGCTTAATCATTGAAGGTATAGAGATTCTATCCTGTATTCCCATGATAAATTATTAAAAAATAACTATAAAAAGCACAGAATTTTTAAGTTTTATTCTCGAGAGAAGTTAAACAAGCTCTATTCCTTTTCTATAACTAAATTCTCAATCTCAAGTTTGCACTTCCATGTTCCATCAAGAGAAATTGTTTTCATCGAAGATTTCCTTACTTTTGAATTAATTCAATTACTTCCAATTTGGAATTTATGATATCTTACTAAATTTATGATTAATTTTGAAATTGGTCCCAATTTATACATAATTTTGACATTACAAAATTTGCATTTAGGGGGTGATTATTCATCGTTTAAGATGATTTGATCTTAAAGTTTAAAAATAAGGAAGACAGAATAATATTTAAAATATAATTTAATTTAAAACATTTTTAAAACATTATAGGAGGAATAAAAAAATGGCTAAAAAAGCAGCTGTTGAGGCTCTATTTGTGAAAAGTAAAGTCCGAGAATATATCAAAGGTAAGGGTTGCAACACAAGTGGGGATTTAATTGATGGTCCAGCACTTAACAATGCTATCATTGATATTCTCGATAAAGCTATTGGACGCGCAAAAGCTAACAATCGAAAAACAGTCCAAGAAAAAGATCTATAGAGTAATTTAAAAGGGTTCATTTTTCCAAAAGGGCTTCAAATAAAAAAATAAAAAAGTATATGTAAGGGTTCAGAGGTTTTATTTACAAATAGCTTAATTAAGATTTTTTTTTTTTTATTTTAATTACTTCTTTCTAAGTTGATTAAATTTTCTAATGGAAATTACAAATTTTATACTCATATGATATTTAAATTTCTAAAATTAGATTTTGCAATTAACACACAACCCACAAATAAAGAATAAATATTCCACCAAATCGCCTTATACCTGATACTCTTTCTAAAAAAATGGAATATTTTATTCTTATTTATATTATTTTATTTAAATATGATTACTTGACATTTTGAGCAATTTCTTTATCAATTATGAAGAAACCAATCGATAATACGCTTTTTAACCTTTGGAGATCATTTTTCAATTTTTTTACACGTTTATAGGGACCAGACACAGCAATAATTTCTAGACATTTTTCAAATTCTAAGTGAACATGCATTGTAGAAATAATAATATCATGAAAATGATGTTGAATATCGTTTTTTAAAATTTCGTCTGTTTGCTGAACATTTGCATAAATAGATTTTGAGCTATAATCATGGTCATGCTCAGAATCATGTAATTCTTTATGAGAATGAGAATGATTTATGGCCACATGTTCATGAGACATCATTATTGTAATGCATCCTACAACATTTTCGGATACTACAGAGATATTTTCTTCTTGTATCATAAAAAGGTGCATGGACTTACGAATAGCGTCAGATCTTGATATTCCTAATTTATTTCTAAATTCCTCAAATTTATCGTATAGATCTTGAGGAAGAGAAATTGTAAAACGTTTATATTCTTCCATTTTAGACAACAATAAAATTATAAAATTAAAGTAAAATAAAAAAAATTATTTTCTTATTAAGATAGCAATAGGCACACTAGCTTCACGCCATTGAGCAATTTTACCGGAATATTCGAGGTCTAATTTTACCCTACCATGATCTCCAATAATTATCATTAATGAATTTGATCTTAATTGTTTATAATTACTCAAGATCCATTTATCCGTTCTATTTATTAACTTTTCAATCAAATCTTCTGGAGTTCTTTGTCTTAATCGCTGTTGTTGTTTATGTAAGTTCTCAAAATCTAAGTAATGCATCCATGAAAGGTCATGGGTATTAATAGCTTTCGCTGATTCAACCCAGGTACTCATATCAGTGTCCTTAGGAATAGATTTTGTTCCACCATCGTATCTTTCTAAATCTTTTTTTCTCCCTATGAAACACGATTTTTTACCGGCTGAGCCTATAGCCTTTAATAAATGAAACCCATTAGGTTCAACCTCGAAACCACCATATAATAATTGATGCAGTACTCCTAAAGTGTATGGATTTTTAGTACTTAATAATAACATTACCTCAGAGTTAGCAATCATAAAATGTGGCTTCATATATGTAATTTCGAATAAACCAAAATTATCGATTAAATTAATACTAATGCGTTCTATTCCTTTATATAAATCGACTATTTTTGGGATTGCTTCTGGAATGGTATTATGGGGTGGATCGATATTTAATAATTTTAAAATAGTTGCAGGCAATTGTGTCATATAACATTTAAGAGTTTGGAGTTCACTCATAATTGTGCCTTAAAATTGAAATGTTCAATTAATTTTTGATAATTCTTAATATTATTAAAAAGATAATATAATTATAAAATTGTTATCACTTTAATTATTGAGTTGTATACCAAATTCATAATTATTATAAAATGAGAATAATATACTTGGATTTGATTAATTCCGGAATTTCAGGAGACATGTTCCTTGCAGCTCTTTTAGGATTAGTTTCTAAACCCAGTGAAATTCTAAATGAAATCCAAAATATAAAAAATTTTTTGCCTGATGTTTCAAAATTAGATATTGAATTAATTCACATGGAGCATTACGGAATTCAATTAAATAAATTAAAAATCGAGATAAAAGAAACAAAAGATCACAGAACTGTGAAAACACTACAGAAAACATTAAATGATTTTTTAGCAAGATCTAAGATTTCTGACTCTGCAAAGCAATATGCTAATAATGTTTTAGACACTTTGATTCAAGCAGAAGTAGAGGTTCATGGAAGCCTAATCGAGAATATTCATTTACATGAGCTTAGCTCTGTTGATACACTAGTAGATATTTTAGGAGTTGCGATTGCCCTTGATAGAATCAAAGGTTTTGATAAAGATATAAGAATATTTTATAGTAAAATCCCCTTGGGAGGTGGGAAAATAAACACAAAACATGGTTTATTAGCTATTCCTGCCCCTGCCACTTTAAAAATCTTGGAAAAATCAAAACTAGTTACTTTTGGTGGGCCTATAGAATCTGAACTTGTTACACCAACAGGGGCAGCTTTATTAGCAAATTTGAACCCAAATTTTCTTCAATTTTCTGCAGAAATGAAAATTATAAAGTCCATTTATAGTACTGGTCAGAAGAAATTTAAGAATTTCTCGAATATTTTAAGATTATTTTATGGTGAGTATGAGGAATCAAGTTATAAAGATTTTAGTCACCCACTACAAAAATATATAGAACAAGTATCTGTACTGGAAACAGATGTAGATGATGTATCTGGGGAACTTCTTGGAAATTTTATCACACAATTCGAAAAAGAGGAAATTTTAGACATTCAAATATTTCCAAGTATAACGAAAAAAAATCGCCCTGGGCATATAATAAAAGTTTTATGTTATCCAGAACATATTTTTAAACTAATTAAAAAAATAATAAATGAATTAGGTACTTTAGGAGTAAGGTTTAACATAATTAACCGAGTATGTATTAATAGAAAAAATGAAAGGAAAAGTATTGAAATAAATGAGAAAATTTATGAATTAAATTATAAAATTTCATATATTGAATCAGATAGTGGAAGTGAAATCGTTAACATTAAACCAGAATATGAAGACTTAAAAAAGATAAGTAAAGACACGGGATTAGCTGTAAAAAAGGTTCAATTAATAGCTCAGGCTAAAATACAGCAGATTTATAACAATCAGTAGTCTTTTAAATACAATATCATAAAATTAATAAATAGAAAAAAAAATAGTTTGAAAATCAGTTTCAATATTATAATTAATATTTATCGACATTAAACTTATGTAGATAATACTCGTCTTCAACCATTTCTCTTGAAAATTCCTTTAATCTTGTGATTTCTTTTTTTATTTCCTTAACTTTTCTTAATTTACCCAATTCTTGAAAAATTTCTGAGGCTTCTTGGAATCGCTGAATACTGTTATCAAAGTTTCCTGATACCTCAAGATCCTCCGCAAGAAATACTAACCCTTCAGCTGTTTCTAATTTTTTACCTAATTTCTTCTGTATTTTTAATGATTGGTAATGATATTTCATGCTTTCCGGATATTGTTTGAAAAGAGAGTAAGTCCTTCCTAATGCTCTTAAAACCAGTGCTTCTTCTTCGGGTAAATTATTTTCCCTGCAGTGATTTAAAATTGATTCTAAAAATTGAATATATTCAGGTTTGTTTTTAATTTTTGACCGATCAATGCGTTCCATTGCTTTTTCATAGTTTTCTAAAGTATTAAGGATATCACCATCTTCAAAAAACTTTTTAGATTTTTCAAAAAGTTCAGTATGATCAATAGATGCGACCATCGGGGTCTCAACTACTTATTCTTAGATTTTTTTTTTAGATTTTATTAATTGAAAAATAAGTTCAATATTAATTATATTAATTTACCTATAAATACTTATCCATCATAGATAAAAGGGTGAGAGATATCAAAAAGGGATAAATTTTTGGATAATCTGGTCCTTCAATTGAAGTAAAAAAATTCATTAAACATTTAGATATTTAATTAAAAATGTGTCTAATTAAATGAATTAATTTAAAATAAAAAAAATGGGAGTTAAATATATTAAAAATTGATTATATGTGTAATACCTAATGGTAGAAAGATGCATAAAAGCCCAATTCCAATAGCATAGATTATTCCAACTACTCTAGTTTTTGACTTTCTATCTGGTAAATCATATACATAAAAAGCTCCTACAAAAAAATAGAAGTATCCTATTAGGAAGATTAGAATTGGATTATACCAATTCCACCATGGATATGCCCATATTAAATAATTTCCTAAATTTAAAAATATTTCTACAATTACGCAAAATAGCGCAAAACCAATTGCATAAGCCCATCGATTAGGAAGGCCGAGTAATTTTTTATTTTTATCATCTGGCAAAAATTTTGCAAAAATAATGCCTGCAATAGAGAACATAAAAGCAATTTCAATATTCCAACCAATTAAAATGATATAAGCGCTTGCTCCAGGGGTAGTCCAAAAAGCGGAGTAGTTGGTAAAGGCAAAAACAAGTCCATTCCATATTTCATTAATCAAATCCAAGCCTAATATAGTTAATCCGGCAAATACTGTACTCCAATTTCCTGTTTCTCTGGCTTTTTTAATCTCTACACCATAAATATATAATACCAAAGCAAGTAGTGGAATAATATACCATCCTAATTCTGGATTTAATGTTCGAAGTTTTCCTAGCGCGTCTAATGAAGCTTGGGTTGGGTCCATAAATCTCACTTTTTATTTAATATTAGAATTTTTTTATGATTAGTTAAAAGAAATTTAAACCAATTTATTTATATAGTTTTCTTACTTGCGTTTAAACTAAAAGAAGAAAAGATTTTAAGAACTATTTTTAGATGAACCGCTGAATCAAACCTATTCAGCAATTTTATTTGCAATGATAGCAGCAGAAGCTCCTGCGCCGAATCCATTATCAATATTAACAACTAATAATCCTGGAGAACAAGATTGAAGCATAGTGATTAGGGCTCCCTTTCCCTTTTCGCCCATACCATATCCACTTGATATCGGAACTCCTATAACAGGAACATCTACAAGAGCCGCAACCACACCGGGTAACGTTCCTTCCATCCCTGCACAGACAATTATCACATGGACTCCGCTTTTTATCATATTGCTTAAAGGATTAAAAATTCGATGTATACCAGCAATTCCTACATCATAACTCGAAATGACTTCACAACCCATAGCTTTTGCTATTACTTCTGCCTCAGCTGCCACAGGTATATCGGAACTCCCAGCAGTAATAATTCCAACAACTCCTCCTTTTTTAGTAAAATTAAAGGAGATATCTTTAATTACAATGATTTTCCCTAATTCATTTATATCAATTAAATAATCTCTATTATTACCAAAATTTTCAAGTACTAAGTCCTTTTGTTTATCATTATAACGTGAAATTATCGCAAAATTTTTGTTTTTCAGAAATCCAGAAGCAATATCTAATAATACTTGAGAATTTTTATTTTGTGCAAAAATTACTTCGGGGGCGCCTGTCCTTGTTTTACGGAAAATGTCTAATTTTGCCACTTCTCCAACTTCTTCAACTATATTCGCTTTCAATAACTTTTCGGCATCCTCCAACGATATTTTCTTTTCAAGTAATTTCAGGAGAATTTCTTTTATTTTACTCATTTAGTGTTTCCTTTACTTATTGTGGTTGTATTAAAATCAATAAAATTCCATAAATTTTGTATTTTACTAATATTTAAAAAAAGATAATAATTAGTCAAAATAATTATAAATTACTATAATATCAATTATTAATCCTAATTTGAAGTGATGCAATATATGAAGATTGATTATACCTCTTTTAAGGATGTGAAATTGAAAGGAAAAAAAATTTTGATGCGAGTTGATATTAACTCCAATATTGATACCGAAAAAATGGAGATCAGAGATTCTCCTCGAATTCGAGTCCTTGCTCCCGCATTGAATGAATATTTTAAAAAAAGTGCTGTAATTATCCTCGCACATCAATCTCGTCCCGGAAGTGAAGATTTTACAGATTTAGATATACATGCGAGAGAATTAGAAAAATATCTCGGTCGACCGGTAAAATTTGTTAAAGATATTTTTGGAGAACAAGCAATTCATGCAATTAAAGATCTCAAACCTGGAGAAGTGTTGGTCCTTAATAATGTTCGAAAATTTGAAGGAGAAATGAAAAATTATAAAGATTTCTCTGAGGCAGAAAATACTGAAATGATAAAAACTCTTTTTCCATTAGTAGATTATGTTATTGTTGATGCATTCGGAGCTGCTCATCGTGCTCACGCTTCTATTGTAGGATGGCCAAAAATGATGGCAGGACCTATAACAGATAAAGAGTTAGATGTTTTAAAGAAAATAATGCAAGAACCAGAAAGACCAATGGCTATGTTAATTGGAGGTGCTAAAGCGATAGATAAATTTAAGGCAATGAAATATAATTTTGATAATGAAAAATTAGATTATGCTCTCTGTTCAGGATTAACCGCAATCTTAATCTTTGAAGCCCTAGGAAAAAACATGGGTGAACCAAACCATAAAATAATAGCTGAAGATTTGGAAGCCAATAAAGATATGATTGTAGATACATACGAGAAATACAAAGATAAGATTATGCTTCCAGAAGATTTAATTATTGATGATAACGGCAATAGAAAAACAATAGGAATTGATGAAGCTGGTACTTATAATACAACCACTGGCGATATTGGTCAAAAAACTGTCGATAAATTTAATGATATTCTTATGAAATGTAAAACAATTGTTGCTAATGGTCCACCAGGAATATTTGAAAAGGAGGTTTTTAGAAAAGCCACAAATGAAATTGTGGATACAATGGCAGCTGCAACAAAGAAAAATAAGGCACTTACGATAATAGGTGGAGGAGAAATGGGGGCAGCTGCTTCAATGGCCGGAAAAGCGGATGATGTTTCCTTTATTTCAACCGCGGGTGGAGCAATGTTAGAAATTCTCTCTGGAAATGATTTACCAATGATTAGAGCTTTACGCGAAAAAAAGTATAAATAGTTAATCTTTTTATTTTTTTATTTTTATTCGAAATTAGGAATTATGGCAGAATTTAACAATTTTAATAAAATATTTATTTTTTAATATTATAAATTACATATCATTTGGGATTTATAATGATTAAAGGGCCCGTGGTCTAGCTCGGTAAGTAACTAACCCGGAATGACGTCCGCTTGACGTGCGGAAGGTCGTGCGTTCAAATCGCGCCGGGCCCACCATTAAATAATTAAATAATAGAAAGATGCCAATTAGAATTCGCTGGTTATCAAAGGAGTATTTTGGTATTGGATTATTACTGTTATCAATATGTGGAATATTCCAATTGTTTTTTATATTTATAGGTCAATATTTCTTGGCGATGGGAAATCATATCATTGTGATTTTAATTCCAATTGGAATTTGGGTGGCAATTTTCTATGCTACACTTATTATTTTTGAAAGTTATGCCCAAGTTGAGAGGAGAGAAAAATTAAGGAGTCGGTTTGGCAGAACTACAATTAAGAGTTCAAGATTAAAAAAATTTTTAGATTTTCCAATAACAAAACCATTATTGATTATTTTTATCTTATTTAACGGCTTTTTCTTTAGTATATTTTTTATCTGTGTTTTGTTCTTAAACAATTCTTTATCTTTTTTATTAGCAGAAAATCTAAGTGCTCTTTTTTGTTTACTTATTGCAAATCTAATAGAGAAAAATTACGGTCGAGTTAAGAGATATTAAAAATTTGCTCTATCTCATAAAATCTACTCTTATAGAGCAAATTTATTAATTAAGAACACCACATTTATTATATAAAAACAAGATTGTAAATTTACTACTTATATTGTATATGAAAAGTTTTCTCAAAAACATTTCTTTTTGATAGAATATGGCAAGACTTGAAATAAGATGCCCAATTTGCTTACAATGGCAACATATAGAGATTTCAGATGATATGACTAAAAACGTTTCAAAAGGACTTTTAGCAATTAATATAGCAGCAGGAATGATATGCGAACATTCATTTATCGCATATGTAGACAAAAATTTAACTGTTAGGGACTGTATTGTAGCAGATTTTAAAATTGAACTTCCGGAGGGGGCCCCAACTCAGGAAACTGAAAAACTTATCACTCCTGAAACTGATACAATTAAATTTGATTTAATCAAGTTGAATATCCCCGAATTGTTAATGGCATATGTTCTCAAGTCAATATTTGTAGGAGAAAAAGTATTAATAATTTCTGAAGAGGAGTTCCTACATAACCACGTAATAAATTTCTTTAAGTATATTGCGCAAAATTCATTTGAATTTGAGATGTCAATTATCACTGAAGAAGAATATAAAAAGAATAAAGATAACTACAAAGAATATATTATCTTTAAAAACAGGAAAATTATAAGAGACACTTATAAAATAATCAACCCCAAACAATTAGAAAACGAAAAATCTATGGTTCAAAAGTTTTTAGCTGAATATGATTTAATGGCAGGTTTAATCATATTAAGAAATGAAGTAAATAAAACCTATGAATTTTCGAAAACTATTGCTGAATCTCTCGAAAAACAAAAAGGAAAACCTATGACTTCTAAAATTCTTATTGATTATGTCTTTGAAAAATATGGTGAAAGGATCCAAATTCCTTATCTAACATTTCTAATCAACATTGTTCAGAACTATTTTAAAGTCGAAGTCCCTAAAATAGGGGGAGTTACTGATCTTCTTGGTTTCCTATAAATTTTAATCAAAAATAATAATACAAAAAATAGTTAAAAAATAAGAAAAATTGATTATTTTGCTAATTTTATCCCGAATTCTTTACATTTTGGAAGATCTTCGTTTACAATGGGTCCCTTCATCCCTCCAACTTTTATAGATAAACCAGGGCTTAATTTATTTAAGTTTGGCATAACCTTATTAATTTGCTTTTCCATTTTTTTTACAGCTTTTTCAAAATCCTTTCCCATATACGTATCAAATACAGCAAAAGATTTTCCTTTTACTGAAACCTTAGAGAGATTCTTAATGAATTTCTTGACATTGGTAGTATGAGCCCCCATATGATTTGGAGAACCAAAGAGTATTAAATCATAGGTCTCATCTTTATTTAAATCAACTTCTTTCACATTCTCGACTGTAATAACGTTTTCCTCAACAGTTTTAAGGCCATCACCAATCAATTCTGCCACTTTTTTAGTATTTCCATATTTTGTGTCATAAATTATAAGTGCTTTCATTTTAGATCATTATAATATATTAAAATTAATTTTGTATTAAATATTCATGATACTAAATAAGTTTTAATTATAGTTAGTTTTAAGAACTTCTCTTAGTAGTTAAATCTTTTAGTTTTTCGTAAGCTTGTTTACCATTTGAAAAGGGGCAAACTTTAATACAAATACTGCACCCTTGAGTTTTTAGAAAATAGGGAAAGCATTTTTCTCTCTCAATACATGTACGCATTGCACCAATAACGGGAATATTATCAATTGTAATTTGCTTTTCTTCATGAATAGCATTAGTAGGACAATTTTTTTGGCATAAGTCACATGTTTTACAAAGTTCTTCAATCCAGATGTGATCTGAGTTGTCTGTAAAATTAAAGATTTTTTCTTCAATAAATATGGGTGCTAATCGTTGACGAGGACCAAACTCAGGAGTAATTAGCATTCCACTTCTTCCTTGTCCTCCCATTCCTGCTTTACCTGCGAGTGGTGGGGTGCAAACAAGCCCACCAAGAGGGTGATTACTTTGACA
>JBHLMQ010000095.1:0-6069 GCA_048938005.1 Promethearchaeota archaeon
AGGCTATCGGACTGTAGCCACAAATAATAAAGGTAATATGATTATTTGAAATAAAATGGGTACAATTTTATTCATTTTAATGGTCTATTTGAAAATCAAATAAATAATCTACAAAAAATCGATAAGAAATGTTAGAAACTACTCTAATATTCAATATTAAACAAACTTTGTTAAAAATAATTTACTTTTTTTTTTACTTTGTTATTTTAAAGATGGTATAAATAAAAATTAAGAAATTTATAGATTAATTTCAATTTTTATAGTTTTAATGTCTTCAGGTATTCCTCTACTAGATTTTATATATCCTAAAATTATATTTGTAAGCATTTCCTGCATGAAATCTTTTAAAGGGATCTTTTTTTCATTAACTATTAAAGTAGCATCAACCATAGTTATCTCTATATCTACTATATCTTATAAATTTTTCATAACAAATTCATAAAAGGTCAAGTAAATATTAAAGATAAAAAAAATTGTCTCTTTAATATAACTCTATGTTAAAAACCGATACCCTTGCAGGGTCGTCCTTTTACAACTATCTTTTCTTTGTAAAAGTCATTCTATTCGGTTATAATCGAATTATATTCCTTTTATGATATTAGAAATAAAATTTAAACTCCCGAACCAGCATATTTTTTTTTGAAATAAAGGACCGAATATCATACATGTTGAAGGTCATGTGGGTTCTGCTTCATAACTCATTATTGTTAATACTATTGCCACTATTAATGTCACGAAGATTGCTCCGACTAAACTCCACAATATAATTCTTTTTATTTTTCTTCTTTTCAAGTATTTAATATCAGAATCACTCATTATAACTAACGTGAATTAAAAATCAAATAAAAAAGATTTCTATTTTTCTTAGAACTAACCTAATTTTTAGTTTTTAATAATAAAAAAGCATAAATATCGGAAATTATAAGGAATCCACTAATAATTATAAAAGTGCAAATAATAAAGAAAGTAAGATTTTGATGAATTGTATACATTCCAATCAAACCTCCAAAAAAGAAAAAAAGCATATCCATAAAAACATTAATTTTACTGTCCCTTCTATGTTTATATTTAATATTAAATTTGTAAAGAAGAAAATTTTCTAAAATTTCCCAACTTATAGATGCTATCAAATTTAACAATAATAGAAAATAATTTAATGATATTTTAAAACTTAGATTAAAGATGCTATAGTTAGTTAGGAGTATTAAATACCCAAGAACTATATGAATGAAACTAAAGAAATCTATAGCAGAAATACCAACTTCTTCACTGTTTCTTGCTAATAACATCATTTTTAATCTCAAAAACAACGATTAATTGTTTAACTTAGCTGTAATCAAACTAAAACAAATCACTAAAAAACTAAAAATAAAACCAATTACAAGACAATATCCAAATTTTGAATAGAAAAATGTTTCAAAATCTATACCATCAGAAGTTCTAGCTATTATTCCTCCTGATATAGTAATAATTATAATGCAAAATAATGTTAATGTTGTAATAGTCACGAACCAGGCTAGGACAGCACCACTATATATCATAGGAGGTGATGGTTTACTTGTATATATTAAATAAATTGCTGGAAGAAAAAAAATTAAGAAACAGAAAAAAATTAACCATAGATTGATAGTGATTATTAAGTCTGCTCTAGGTCTAACGGGATATACAATCATCTTACTGATGTAGACTATAAGAGGTATTATTATGAATAATCCACCAAATATTAGGCAAATACCACATATTATTTTTTTTAAACCGCCTTGCATCATAATTTTACTAATTCTATTAGTCTATTAAGAACTTTTAAATTCTAATTTAAAAAATTATCTTGGTGTTTTAAGTTTTGTATTAGATTATACTAAGAAATTTAGATTAATAAGCATATAATAAGATTCTCGAGTATTTTATGAAAGATAAAAATCTATAAATTGCCTAAAAGTTTAGTATATATTATCAATTTAAGTTAACGATGAGATACTAAAGTAAAGGTGGGAAAAATCTCAAATAAATTAATGACAATGAAGGAAGCAATAGGAAAATTCGTTCATGATGGTGAAATGGTTTTTTTGGGTGGATTTGGAAATGGAATCACGTTCTCTGGTCCTCATGAAATGATACGACAAAAGAAGCGAAACCTTACAATTTGTAAATGTAGTGGGAGTCTTGTATTTGATCAATTAATAGGTGCAGGAGTTACCAGTCAAATAATTACTTCACACTGTTGGAATGGTACCGGTCCACAACCCGCTTGGAATTATAAACGTGCTATGGAAGAGGGTATTCCTCAAAAAATAATCTACAATGAACAATCCCTTTTCATGATTAATATGTCTTTTTTTGCGGGATATATGGGCATTCCATTTGCACCTATTCGGTCGATTGTTGGGACAAACATTTTTGATCTTCCTAAAGAAGTTGGTTTAAAAGCAGCAACAGTCAAATGTCCTTTTACTGGACAAGAAATTTGTGTTGTTCCTGCTCTAAATCCTGATGTTGGAATCATCCAAGTACAAAGAGCAGATAGCGAAGGTAATGCTCAAATGTGGGGATTTATTGGAGATACAAAATATGGAATTAATGCTTGCAAAAAAATTATTGTTGCTGCTGAAGAAATTGTTGAGAAAAAAGTAATTAAGGAATCTCCAGAACGTACTATTGTAACTTCTCATAAAGTCGATGCAGTTGTTCATGAACCATGGGGAGGTCACCCTGGGAGCATGCAAGGTTTCTACTATACAGATTTAAAATATAGATTTGATTATGCAAAAGAAACAAGAACATTAGAAGACTGGGAAAATTGGCTTGAAAAATGGGTTACTGGGGTTAATAATAGGCAAGAATATTTAAAAGTGTTAGGGGAAGAGAGAATTAAGAAATTAAAAGCTAAAAATATAATACAAGGAGCTGTTGATTATGGATTCTGAAGAAAAGAAGAAATATTGTGAGGAATATACAGGATTTGAAATGATGTTAGTGTCAGCTAGTAGACAAGTTAAAAAAGATGATATAATCTTTAATGCTTTTCATTGGCCTTTTCTTGTTGTTCATATGGCAAGGTTGTTACATTTTCCTTATCTTTATAATGTAATAGAAATTGGGATAGTGCAAGATGAGCTTATACAACCAACTAAAATGCCTTATTCTATTAGTGATCCAGTTCTAGTTCCAAATTCTTTATTTGTGGGTGATTCAATTGATGTATTATCGGTTCTTCAACGTGGGGAGATATCATTAGCATTCCTAAGCACTTCTCTCATAGATAAGTATGGAAACTGTAATACTACAACAATTGGTCCTTATGATAAGCCAATTTATCGATTACCCGGCGGTGGAGGTGCCACGGAGATTGCAGGGTTATCAAAAAGATTGATCTGGCTTTTAGATGAGCATAGTAAACGTAGATTTCAAGAAAAATTAGACTATATTACAGATCCGGGGTATTTAGAAGGATATGATAGTAGAACAAAAGCGGGATATCCCCCTGATACCGGACCAGAAGCCATAATTACACCCCTCTGCATTATGCGATTTGATCCTAAAACCAAGGAGGCCTATTTGGACGGTCTGCATCCAGATGTATCAATAGAACAGGTAAAAGAAAACACAGGCTGGAATTTAAAAGTTGCTAAAAATGTGAAGCAAATTGAACCGCCAACCATTAGAGAAATAGAAGCATGCCGAAAAACAATGAAGGATGCCATAGATCAGTACTATGTCTTAAAACCAGAATGGACAGTTTATTTAGATAAGTAAATTTTTCTTATTTTTTAATTAGAGTAAAATTTTCTTTTATACAATAACTGCTTAGAAAAGAAATCGATTGTTATAATTTAAGAAATAAGTTTATATTGTCACTTGAAACATAAATCCTGTTATTTCTCCTTCAAGAACTTTTTCGCCTTTTTTATTGTAACATTTCATTGAAAAAGTTAATCTATGATGTTCAAGATCAACCATGGTAATTTCAGCAATAGTTTTAATAGTATCTCCAAAAAATACTGGTTTTAAATAATTAAATACCATAGATTCAGCAAGACATCCAGGTCCAGGAAATATATCACCTCCAAAATGACAACTCATTCCTGCTACAAGTAAACCATGCACAATCGGTTTTTTAAAATGTGTATTCCTTATAAATTCACCATTACAATGAAAAAAATTATGATCCCCTATTAAATCTGCCATTAACTCTGTTTTTTTTGAGTAAATGTATGTGAGAATTCTACTTTCATTCTAACTTTAAATTCATAAATCGATCGACTAACTTCATAAGTTTTTAAATTATTGATAATATTTTAAATAAACTTGATAAAAGATTTAGTATATAAAATTTAAGGTTAATTGTTTATGGAAAAAAGAATTGATACAATTATAGATAAAAATATCGCAACAGTCAAATTTATAGATTCTGATAATCTTAATCCTTTAAATAAAGAAACAGCGAAAGAATTATTCGATATACTAGAATCTCTAAAAGAAAAGGATGAAATTAGATGTATCATAATTACTGGATCAGGAAGAGCATTCTCCGCTGGCGGAGATATAAAGTTGTTTAAATTGAGTATAGAGAATGGCACATCTGGGAGGGTTATGGATGATCTAACAAAAGTTTTATATAAAATCGCTTTATTTTTACGTAAATATCCAAAGCCAGTTTTGGCAGCAGTTAATGGATGGGCTGTGGGAGCAGGAATGAATTTAGCTTTCTCATGTGATTTTGTAATTGCTTCTGAAAAAGCAAAATTTCGGCAGTCATTTTGTAATTTGGGTTTAATTCCAGGATTTGCAGGTACAATTATTCTTAGTCGTCAACTAACATGGCAACAGGCTACTCAAATGGCATTTTTTGGAGATATTTACTCTGCAGAGGAATTAAAAGGACTTGGTTTAATTAATGAGATTGTATCTCATGAAAAATTAGGAGAAGTTTCAATGCAATGGGCACAACGGCTAGCAAATGGTCCCACATTAACATATGCAAGAACTAAAGAACTATTTTTCGAAGCATTAAGCACACCACTGGAAGAACACCTCGAAAATGAACGTCAAATGCAAATAAAGTCAGCAGAAACTGAAGATTATAAAAGAGGAGTTTTTGCAATAATAGAAAAAAAAGAACCCGATTTTACAGGGAAATAAATAAAAAATTTTATAAAATACTTAATATATTTAATTAACTTCAGGAAGAATAAAATCTTGAAAGCTTAGACGCTACAAAACAGGGTTTTGATTCTCCTTCAACATAAATTTTAAAGTCAAATTCAACATCATAAGTATCATCTCCAGTTTCTCTAACATTAATAACTTTAACAACTAGTTTAATGCGTTTATCTACTGGTGTTGGAGCAGGAAACCGTATTTTATTCCAGCCATAATTAATTGACATGCGAGTATTAATTGATTTATACATCGTTGAGAATAATTTTGGGTATGCTATAGAAAGCAACCAGTTACCGTGTGCAACTGTGGTTCCATAAGGCGATTCTTTTTTAGCACGTTCAGGATCTACATGAATCCATTGCATATCACCTATTATTTTTCCAAATTCAGTTATTTCATCTTGAGTCACTTTATACCACTCAGAAGTTCCAATCTCTTTTCCAACAAAATTTATCCAGTCAGATGGACTAATTTCTAATTGAACCATGATTAATCACCCCACATTCTGGTCATCTCTCTTGAAATTAAATATCTCATAATTTCTGCTGATCCCGCACTTATTTGTCCAATTTTTGCATCTCGATAAAATCTTTCAACAGGATATTCTTCAGAATATCCCAAGCCTCCAATCACTTGCACAGCATTTTTTGTGATTTCAACAGCCATATCCGAAACTCGTGCTTTTACAGCAGCTACTGATGCTCTACAATAATATTCTTCATCTAGCATTCTAGCTATTTGGGCTATGGCTATTCTGTTTAATTCTAAATCCATAAACATTTCACTGAGCTTAAAAGAAATACCCTCAAATGAGTAAATGGGTTGTCCAAATTGTTTACGTTTTTGTGCATACTTAAATGCAACCTCAAACGCACTTCTTGCTAGACCAAGATATTGAGATGCTGTGAA
>JBHLMQ010000045.1:0-25478 GCA_048938005.1 Promethearchaeota archaeon
TCGATTTTACCTACAAAAATATTAGTATTAAAAGTCAATAAAAATATAACAATAAAAATTTTTGATACTTATGTATAACGCAAAAATTAAAAAAGGCAAACGGATTCTGATTCTTTTACTAATAACAATTACTATAAGCTCTTTGAATGTTAATCTATTCATCTCAAATTTAAATTACTCAATAAATGATAAAAAGTCATCTACCGATCCTGTATTTGAACTATTAAATGAGCTAAAAACAGCAGACTATACTACTGATTTTAATAGTACTGGTGAGAATATAAACACTACATTGCATCAATCATTATTAGATACTACAACTAAACAATTTTCGAATCTGGATAGCTCAAATACATTTAATGAACCATGCCCTCCTGATTCCACATTCAGTTCTTCATATGCTAATATTACTGTTGAAAATATTAATGCTCCAGATAAAATATTAACTATAGAAACATCATCAATTATAACAGAAGTGATTTATGACAATGCTGTTGCTATAGGCTTCCAAGTAAGAGGATCTGGTATTTTAGATAATTTTTCTATTTGTTTTAGTGAGACCGATTCAAATTCTAATGATGCATTGATTGCTTTAGAAGTCTTTAATGCCCAATGGAGTAATGGAAAAATTGAACCTGGCTCCACATCACTAAAAAGTACATGGACCGATACTGTTAATGACAATGTAACTCAAGTTTGGTATAATTTTACTAATTTAAATGTGTTTTTAAATACTTCAGAGACCTATCAAAACCATTTTTTTATTTGGGTTGACCAAGTTACTGCAGAAGGCCAAGCACATGTAGAAATTGAATGTAATGTTGAGGGTGGAGTAGATGATGCAATTTTATTAAAATGGTCTGGTTCTTCATGGAATACTCGAACACTTGATCCATTAATGACGATTGGTCTAAAACCGTTAAGTAATACCCCTGGACCCGCCCAGATTAATCTTACAATTAATAATATTGGTGTGTTTAACTTCACAAGCGGAAAAGGATATTGGTCTCCTATTAGCTCGCTTGGAAGTAGCAGTGGAACCTTATATTTCACAATTGATGCCGATTGGTGGAATGTATCATGTGATATTACAAATGTTTTAATAAATTATACTAAAACTGATTTAACCGCAACAACTATATTCAAAATACCAGGAAGTGGTCAATCAATTGATTGGAATTCTACTCTTGGAGCAATAAACGATTTTAATACAACATTTAACGATTACAGAATTAATTTTACTGTACCCGCTACATGGGAGAATTTTACCGCATCAGATGGATCTATAGATAAAACTTCTGATATATCTCTAGGATCAATTAGTAATGGATATAGAGAATTACAAATATCTAATGCATGGAATGAAACCAATTGGTATATTACTGCTCAATCAGTTAATTTGTTGAATAAAATTCATACATATGTTAATTCAATTGAATATGAAACTGTAGATTTTACCGATACAGTAAATTTTATGGCAAACTTCACAGAAACAATAAGCAATGGCGAAATTAATTTAAGTGTATATACTCCAGATCCATTTAATTATCAAAACCATACTTATTATAATAATTCAATCACTGCGGGATCAGAAATTATGTTAAAAAGTTGGGATATATCTGATGATGCTATAGAATATGGTCCATTTAAAGTTCAAGTATGGTGGAAAAATGATACAGCAGCAGGATTTTTGGAAAAGTTTTTAACGATAATGGCGGTTACGGATTTAGTACTAATTTCTCCTTCAATTGGTCAAAATCGCTTTCTTGATGATATCTTTAATATAACAGTCTTTTATAATAATACTGGTTTGGACTTAGGAAATCAAGGCATTCCTGGACAACAGATTGCAGCAAACGATACAATCATAAATTGGTTTGATGAAGGTGATGGTAATTACAATATTGAGGTAAATTCTAGTGATTATAATTTTGGATGGAATTACATTCAAATTGAAGCTTATGATACGTATTATAATAACGCATCGACAACTTTCTCATTCCATTTAAGAATTAATACTACTATATCACCATCAGACACTAAAGATTTTGGTGATGTTATCAGAGGGACTCCTATACAATATGAATTTAATTATTCAGATTATTTAGGAACACCTATTACGGGAGCTACACCAGATATTGTTGACATTGATCCTTCATTTTTACCTGGATCTTCAATTACTGAAAATATAGGAGAACCAGGAAATTATACAATTCAATTGGATACGAGTAATGTTCAAGCATCAGCTACAGCTTATGAGTGCATTTTTAATATTACGAAAACAGGGACGGAAACAAAAAATATTACGATTTATCTAACCATTATATTGGCACAAACCGAAATTAAGATTATAGATTATGAAGATATTCTTATAAAGAAAGATGGGTTAAATCAAACAGTTTTATTGTTTTTCAATGATACTGATAATAACAAAGGAATTACTGGCCTCCCTCTTAATAATGTAACTGTAATTGATAACCAAACTGGAATTCCAAGGGCGCGATTTACTGAAGTTTGGTTATTTCCTAATGGAACTGATGGGTATTATACATTGAATATAAGTGTAGCAGATTTGGATTCAGGTTCAATTCAACTCATGATAAATATAACATTTGAGCCTAATTATAACACAAGTTTGGCATATATAACCTTTTACTTAAGAGGGAATCTTACTCAAACTGAAATGATATCTATTACTGATCCTGGAGGAGAAGGAACTCTTACAGGTATAGGAAATGAATATACATGTTTTATTGGAAGAGACCTAAATGTTAACTTTAATATCACAGATACTGATAATAGTGATACTTTAGTAACTGGTGCTGCTAACTCTTACTTAGTAGAATATGTTGAAATCGGGAATCCTACAAATCAAGGAACTATTGGTGAATCATTTGCTAATACTACAAATTCATATCAAGGGGATATAATCAGTTCGACTCTAACTCCGGTAGGTACTTATACAATAACCATTAAGGTATTTAAAACAGATTTTGAAGTTTCAACAATTAGTTTTAATTTAACTTTAAGGGCTTTATATATAATTAATATAACTATAGTGGATAAACCGATTCAAATTACTGCGGGAGAATCGTTCAATATCACAATAAAAGCAGAGTATTATAATGGATTAGATTGGTTAGTTATAAATGGATCAAATGTAAGAATTACACCTTATTTTGATACAGTGCCACAATCACCAACAGCATGGGTCCCTACTAATGCTACGGGCGAAGTTGAATTTAAAATTCTTACCGATAACACTGTTAGAAATATAACATTGACTATTGAAGTGCAAAGCACATTTTATCACATAGGAGATACCTATGAAGTTTCTGATATTATAGTAAGACCACCTCCTTCTCCATTTGATTTTGCAGATTTAATACCATATCTTATTTTAATTGGTGTTGCCGTTGCTGCTATAGGAGGATCGGTCGCTATTTACCGAGGTGTTGTAGTTCCTAAAAAGCGTGAAAAAGTTAGAGTTCTAACTGAAGTTAAAACTATTTTTGATGACGCCATTAATTTAGAACATATATTAGTACTGTATAAAGGAACAGGTACTTGTATCTTTTTTAAATCATTCGGTTCGGAACAAATTGATCCAGAGTTAATCTCAGGATTTATTTCTGCAATCAGTAGTTTTGGTAAAGATTTAGTTAGCCAAGAAGAATTGAATGAAATATCTTACGGTGATAAAATGTTGCTTTTATCAGACGGAGAACATATTAGAGTTGCTTTAGTATTAGGTAAAAAAGCTTCACTAATTCTACGCAGAAGTTTAATGGAATTCATACATGTTTTTGAGAAAACTTATACTAATGAGCTTCCTAATTGGAGAGGTCAACTAACTTTATTTAGAGATGCTGGAACTATTGTTGATGATATATTAAGTACTTCAATTATTTTACCACATGAAATCTCCTATGAGTTTTCCACTGCTAAAGCGTTAAAGAAACCTCAATCTCGAGATGTATTAAAAATCGCAAATAACTTAATGAAAGATTCAGAAAGGAATTTCTTCTTTATCGCTACTCTATTAAAGGAAACTACTGAAAAAACAAGTAAAGATACAGCAGAAATATTTATGGGGATCAAAGAACTAAGAGATAAGAAAATACTAATGCCCATAGAAATATCTGCAATCGAAGCTAAACCTATTTCTCAACAAGAATTAAACCTTATTAATCAGAAAGTTTCAAGTTTAGTTGATTTATCACCAGAAGAAAAACAAAGATTGGTCAATGAACTTGCTCAAATGGGCCCTGCTGAAAGAGAAGCATATTTTGTAAGTTTAACTGAACACCATGAAATTGTTTCTGCTCCAATTGAAGCAAAACCGGGAGCTGCTGTAATTGATACTATTAAAGGAGCTAAAAAAGAAATTAAAAGCTTAAAAAAGAATGCCTTAGTTGCTAAAAAAGAGAAAGATTATGATAAATCTATCAAAATTTTTCAGAATGCTGTAAAAATTGCCACAAGTTGGGAGTTAGCTAGAGAAACTCAAGAATTAGATGATATAATACGTATGACTAAAATCGAAGATCTTAAGAATAAAATGAAAACCCTTGAAAAAGAGGCTAATTTAGCTGCTAAAGAAGAAAACTATAATGAAGCTGCTCAAAAATACAAGATTTCTTCTAAAATTGCATCAGAAATATTTAAATTAGGAGTAACTGAAATGACAAAAGAAGTTAAGCGATTATCAAACAAATCAAAGGAATATGAAAAACTAGTTTAATTTTTTTTAAATTTTTTCTTTTTATTTAAAATGCTTACCATTTAAATTCATCTTTTTAATTTTCTCTAAATAAATGATGATTTTTTTAAAATCAATTTAAAGTAATTGCGATAGATATTAAAAGTAGTAATTGCATTTTTAACTATAATAACTTATAATTATATTCATCGAATTCTACTAATTTGATTTTTAAAATGTTCTCAGGATTCATTAAGAGGAAAAGAGAAAAAAAAGAAAATGGTATAAAAAAAAGAGAAAATTCTTATACCGAATTTGAAAATTCAGGTCTACTTAAAAAAAATACCTTTATTGAGAATGGAGAAAAAAAAATAATAAAAGTAACAAAAAATGGTAAAATCGTGGCGAAATATGAAGAAATACAGAAAAAAGCAGAAGAAGCAAAAGTGAAGACTGGGGTTATAGAACAAGATAAAGGAATTGATATATCCTTATCCGAATTAGAATCTGATCAAACTCTAATAGTTCCGTCAAATATTCAAGAACAAATAGAAAAAATCATTTTAAAAATACTATATGAGGATAAATCGGTAAAATCATTAAAATTATTAACCGAAAAAGTTTTAGAGAAAGCTGTTAAAAAAAGAATTACAATTTCTGAAAAACATATAAATTTAATAATTTACCAGATGAATTCTATTGAAAAAATAGAATTTACTCAAAAAGATGGTTGGAAAATAAGAATTTGATTTTAAATTGGAATTTTAACTTTATTTTTCCCCTATTAATTAATCAGATATACCATTTTCAGTTATAGAAAAGATAGCTTCTCCTTCCGGTAAATGAGGTGCATCAACAATTTTTGCAATTCTCTGCTCTCCTTTACCTTTCCTTAAATAAACTCTAATTGTGCAACCATGGGCAACAACATTTCCCCCAGCGGCTTGTAATGGATTTCCATAAAACACATCAGGTTTAGATTGGACTTGGTTTGTCACTAAAATTGCTAAATCTGGATATATATCACATAACCTTAATAAATCGTGCAAATGGGAATTAATAGTTTGTTGACGATTAGCTAAAGTACCACGTCCTATATATTCACTTCGAAAATGTCCTATAAGTGAATCTACTACAATTAATTTGATATTATTTTCTTTAATCAAGTTTGCAGCCTCTTTAATTAAAAGAATTTGGTGATCAGAGTTATATGCTCGACCAAAAATTATGTTTTTTAGCACCTTTTTATGATCTAAATCTAAACCTTCAGACATTTGTATAATCCTCTCCGGTCTAAATGTCCCCTCAGTATCAACATATAAAGCTTTTCCTTCAAGTCCTCCCTTTTCTTCAGTTAATTGAACATTTACACATAATTGATGCATAATTTGAGTTTTACCTGTCCTAAATTCTCCAAAAAACTCGATTACACTACCTGTCTCAACACCACCACCTAACAAATCATCTAACTCTTGACTACCTGTAGTTATTCGAGCGATATTTTTTCTATGTTCCCATACATCTTCAGCAGATTTAAATCCAATATTTAATTTATCCATGGAAGCTTTAATTAATTTAGTAGTTGTTTTTTCTCCCAAACCGCTTTCTTCTTGTATAATACTAGGTGGTGTAAATGCTATTGATTCTAAACTAGAAAATCCTGCTTTTATTAATTTAGTTAGTGTAGCCTCTCCTACACCAGGAAGTTTTTTCACAGCATTTATACATGCTTCTTTACTATTACTATTATCTGGGATTTCCTCACTATCTAAATCTATATCACTTTCTAATTGATCTTCAACTTCTATATTAATTTCTTCATTTTCAATTTCATTAAAGGCTTCAATCAATTCTGCTTCGTCATCATAATCATCACTATTTAATTCACTGTTTTGATCTTTAATCTCTCCTTCTTCATTATTTTCAAATAGAGCAAAGTTTAAATGTTCTTTATAGATTTTTCCTTTTGTGTGATTACGTTTGCATTCATTGCAGTAATAAGGTTTACCCATTTCAAATCCATTATTATCTTCAATTTCTCTTGCTTTAGCCATAAAATATCACATTAAAAATAAAAAATAGGTGTAATTTTTATAGATATGTTTTGTTATGAATATTTGTCTTCCTCTTTATTTTAAATAAAATAGAGTTCTAATTTTCAAATTTACTTTTTGAGGAAGAGAAGGTAGAAATCGACAATATTCTGAGATTTTTTAATTTAAGTAGTGTTTCTATACACTACTTAATTCTATAATAAAAAAGATTAATAAATAAAATAATAAAAATATGATTAGATTATATAAAGTTATTAATAAATTCACTTTAATTTACTAGGTGAAATCTCATAAATTCAAACATTAAATTTGAATATTATCCTGAAATAAATGATGCTTTGTTAAGAGAATCAATAGATATAATGAAAAACAATAAAGAAAATTGGGATACCCCCTTTTTCTTTGACACGAAGTCTTATTTAGATATAGAAAGAATTCAGCAGGTAACTAAACAATTCATAACAGATGAGCTTAAAAATATTATAGTTTTAGGTACTGGAGGTTCGATCCAAACTTTACTTGCCTTGAAACATTTAGCAAAAAGAAAAATTTTTCCTGTTACTAGTTCAAGAGCAGTGGAATTAAAGGGATGCTTAGATAAAACATCTGCAGAAGATTCTATTGTGATTCCAATATCAAGAGGAGGAGAAACCTTAGATATTAATTCAACAATTGGAACTTTTTTAAGAAAGGGATATAAATTTTTAGGGCTTTCATCCATGGGAACAATGAATGAAATTTTAAAAAAAATAGATTGTCCTATTTTAGATGTTCCCAATCTTTCGGGACGTTATGCGGGATCTGTAACAAATGTTGGAATTGTTCCTGCTTATATGGCTGGCATAAAAATTGAAGAATTTCTCAAAGGTTTAGAAGATAATTATGCTGTCTTTTCAAAATATGAAATACATCCAGCTATTGAACTTGCAACATTTCTCTTTAACTTATATAAAAGGGGTTATAAAATGATTTTCTCAATGCCATACTCAAAGAATCTTGAGGGATCTATTGGATTATGGGTTCAAGGAATATCGGAAAGTAGTGGAAAAGATGAAAAGGGAATGATAGGAGCTTTTCAATCGGCCCCAATTTGCCAACATTCTGTTTTAGAATATCTTTTAGGAGGAACAAAAGGAATTGTTATCCCAATATTATGGACGATTAATAATGAAAAACATGACATTATTTTAAGCTCCTCGATTGAATATGTTAATGGTCAAAGTGCTCAAACGATAGTAAATTATCAAGCAAATGCAACCTTTCAGGCTTTAATTCAACAGAAAGTGCCCTCTGGCAAAATTTCTATTGAAAATCCATCTGAGTATAATATTGGAAATCTAATTTCATTAATATTATCATCGATATATTATCTTTGCCTGTTAATAAATATAAATTGGGCAAATAATCCAAAAGTGATCATTGGAAAGCAAATTTGCAACGAAGCTCTTAAAGAAAAAATTACTCCAGACCAAGCGGAAAAGTTAAGAAAGGAAATTGCAAAGGAGAAATTTAAAACATTTTTTTAACTTGAACTATACTTTTTAATTTCTTTTTTTATGCTTGGGTGATAAAAGCTTCATATAATATATTTATAGCCTTTTTACAATTTTTTCTTTCGATAATTGCTGTAAAATTTAACTCTGAAGAACCTTGAGCTATAGCTAAAATATTTATGTTATTGTTACCTAAGGTTGTAAAAACTTTACCTGCAATCCCTGGTGTATGAAGTACGCCCGCTCCAATAACCGCAACTAATGAAATTTCATTATTTATCTTAACTCGGAACCATTTCTTCCCAAATAATTTAGAATTTCTTAATAAAAAGCTTACTTTCATTGAGTCTTCAAAATCAATTCCAAATGTAATATTATTTTCTGAGGAACTCTGAGATATAAATATAATGTTAACATTATTATCTCCTAATAAAGAGAAAATTTTTGAGGCAGTTCCAGGTAAGGGGACCATTGTGTCACTTTCTACCGTGACCATAGAAAGCTTATAAATAGATGTTATAGCTTTTATAATCTTCCCATCTTTCACAATTTCTTTTGTAATAGTTGTAAATTCCTTTGATCCTGGATCAATAAAGGACTTAATTTCAGAGGGAATACCACCTTTTTCACTTACATCGAGGCAAAGTGGGTGAAGTACTTTTGTACCGAAGAAAGCAAGTTCTTTTGCCTCTATATACGAAATCTGTTTTAGAAGAGATGTTTTTTCAGAAATTTTTGGATCAGCATCTAATAATCCTTTAACATCTTTCCAATAAATTACCCTGCAATTAAAAGAAGGTTTTAATGAATATGCAAGTATAGCTGCAGTTAAATCGCTACCTCCTCTACCTAATGTAGTTATTTTTTTGTCTTTCTTTGTGGCTCCAAAAAATCCTGTAACACATATTATTCGATTAGATTCATCATTTAATAAGGGGACTAATTTATCATTAACAAGTAATTCAGAATCTCCTAATAACGGTAATGCGTTTCCGAAATTATCATCCGTAATAATTAAATCTTGGGAAGAAATGAATTTGGTTTTAATTCCAATTGAATTTAAATATTGTGTTAAAATATAAGTACTGAGCTTTTCACCATAAGAAATAATGAGATCTTGAATGTCTAAGCTTGGCCTAATTAATTGAATTACTCTTCCTAATTGTCTTAGCTCCTCAATATTTTTTCTAAGAAACTCTATTGATTTTATATATTCCTCTTTTTCTGAACTAATAATTTGATTAATTAATTTTGAATGAGTAATGTTAATTTCTGTTATGATTTGTTCGCATTCGGAACTTTCAGCACAAGAAGTTGTATAAAAATCGATTAGTTTGTCAGTAATACCTTTCATAGCTGAACTAACAATTAACAATTTAGATTGATTTAAATAATTTCTAATTATTTTTGATGTTTGTTCAAATGATTTAGAATCTTGGAGACATGTCCCTCCAAATTTCATAATTATTAGATCTTCTTTATCTGGAGCCAAATCAATCCTTTATATTTATTATAATGAATTTATTTTGATTTTATAGATTAAAAGATATGTTAAAACTTAAATATTCATTTTGGAATTGAAATAAATTGCAATATTCTAAATTTTTAAAAATCTTATTGATTTACATTGATAATTCAATTACAAAAAAAAAACTTCCAAAAGAAAAATAAGAAACCATTTATTTTTTTCCTATAGATGAAAAAAGTAGAATTACTTGCCCCAGCAAAAAATATAAAAGCTATTAAAGCAGCAATGAAATATGCGGATTCTGTTTACTTTGGGATTAGAAAATTTAATATGAGGATGCGTTCAGAAAATTTCGCTTTAGAAGATTTAAAAAAAGTTGTTGATTTTTGTCATAAAAATAAATTGAAGGTTTATTTAACAACAAATATCTTAGTTTATGATAATGAGTTGAATTTTCTTCGTGAAATAATAGAAAAAAGTAAGGTGGCTGGTGTAGATGCTGTCATTGTTCATGATATAGCAGCAATTCAAATTGCCTTGGAAGTTGATATTCCCTTTCATATTTCTACTCAATGTAATGTATCTAATTCTTTATCTGCCAAGTTTTATGAAAATCTTGGGGCTGAACGAATAATTCTAGCTAGAGAATTATCGCTTGAAAAAATAAAAGAGATTAAAAGAAATTTAACTAAAACCGAAATAGAAACATTCATTCATGGCGCAATGTGCACTTCTGTTAGTGGTAGATGCTACTTTTCTCAAGATATATGTGGAACTGAAGAAAAATCTGCCAATAGAGGCAATTGTGAACAACCATGTAGGAGAAGGTGGTGGGTACGGGAAGAATCAGGTAGCGAATATATTTACAATGGAGTCAGATTTATGAATTCAAGAGATTTATGTACTATTGCTTATATACCCGATCTGATTAAGGCAAATATCGATGCGTTTAAAATAGAAGGTCGAATGCGCCATCCGCATTATGTGGAAATAGTCTCTAAAATATATCGAGAAGCTATTGAATCGTACTATAATAGAACATTTACAAAAAAGAAAGTAGGAAAATGGGTAACGGAGTTAAAAGAAGTATATAATAGGGGTTTTACACCCGGGTTTTATTTTAAAAGGATGACTGAAGAGGACCATCAACATAAATCACCAACAAATTTATCTCATTACAGATATATAAAGGTAGGTCAAATTAGGAAATATCATCAAGACCAGGGGTTTACAACTGTTTCATTAGACAATGGATATCTCTCAATAAATGATGATATTATAATCATGGGTAAAAATACTGACACTTATATTCATCAGGAAGTTGAAATAATTAAACATAAAGGAAAAACAGTTGATAAATCACCCCGAGGAACAAAAAATAAACAAATAATTATAGAGCTAAAAGTAAATGATGAAGTTGTTGGAAACGGACAAGATAAAGTTTATGTTTTTACTGATAAAACCTACAAAAAAAAGAAATATTCATTATGATTCTTTGATTTTAATTTAAGTAAGAACTTGAATAAATAAGGTTTTTGCTATGGAGAAAGATAAAAAGAAAATAGTTGAATCCGTACCTAACTATTCCGAAGGAGTAGATAATCAAAAGATTGAGTCAATTGCAGCTGAGATAAAAAATACTCCTAATACTCGTATTGTAGATGTACAATATGATTCTGATTATAATAGAGCAGTTATCACATTTGTTGGGACTCCTGAAGCTGTTTTAAAGGCAAACGTTAATGCTGCTAAAAAAGCTATAGAATTAATTGATATGAATACCCATAAAGGTCAACATCCTCGAATTGGGGCCGTTGATGTTGTTCCTTTCGTTCCAGCACAAAATGTGACGATGGAAGAATGTATTGATTTATCGGTAAAATTTGCAGAAACAATGGCAAAAGAAGGAGTACCTGTTTATCTTTATGAAGAATCTGCTCGGAAAATGGAGAGAAAAAATATTGATAACATTCGTAAGGGTGAATATGAAAAACTCAAAGAAGCTATTAAAACTGATCCAGAACGGAAACCCGATTATGGACCATCTGAATTTCATCCTACAGCAGGTGCGATAATAACTGGTGCAAGAAATCCATTAATAAGCTTTAATATTAATTTAGGAACTAAAGATGTAAGAATTGCCAGGAAGGTTGCGAAAGCTATACACTTACGCTCCGGTGGACTAGTAAATATAAAGGCGATGGGGACAGAATTAGCAAATCGAGATTATGTCCAAGTAGGGATTAGTAACATTAATTATAGGAAAACCCCACTATATAGGCAAATGGAACTAGTGAGGTTAGAAGCCGCTCGATATGGTATATCAGTAATAGGCTCTGAATTAGTTGGGGTATTACCTATGGAGGCTATTCTTAATTCTCTAGAATATTACTTACAACTTGAAAAGCCAGGGAAACTGGAGGAAAAACACTTATTAGAATATTATTTTGATTTTTAAGTAATTAACTAGGTAAATCGTAATTAACAACTATTTTTCCATTTTTTATTACCTTAGATACTAGATTTACACCAAAATGATATGGTAAAAATTCATGATTTGGAACGTCAAAAATTATTAAATCTGCTTTTTTTCCAATTTCAAGACTTCCAATTTCATCCTGTCTTTGAACAGCACAAGCACTATTAATTGTTGCAGCTGTGAGAGCCTCTGCTGGTGAGAGCTTCATATGATAACAAGATAACGTAATAATCATTTGCATTGATTCCGTCCAGCAATTTGGATTGAGATCAGTAGCTAAGGCAATAGGGATTCCTAATTCCATCATTTTTCTTGCAGGTGCATATTCCTTTAACATTAAACAAAAAGGAGTTCCGGGTAAAAGCGTAGCTATGACTCCCGATTCTGCCATAGCCTTTAAGCCATCATCATTCGATTTCAGTAAGTGACTTGTTTGAATTGCTTTTATTTCAGAAGCTAATAAAGCCCCACTAGTATCTGCAATCTCATCAATATGAATTTGAGGTTTTAAACCATATCTAATTGCAGTTTTCAATATCTTTTTTGTTTGCTTTATTGAAAATATTCCTTCTTCACAAAACACATCACAAAATTCAGCAAGACCTTCTTTAGCAATTTTGGGAATCATATCAGAAATGATTAATTCCACATATTCATCAGGTTTTTCAATATATTCTGGTGGTATAGCATGGGCACCTAAAAAAGTTGGAATTACGTCCAATGGGTGTTCCTCATTCAAAATTTGGATAGCTTTTAACTGTTTAATCTCACTATCAGTAGTTAAACCATATCCAGATTTTATTTCTACTGTAGTAGTCCCATAAGACATCATTCGATCTAAAATTCTTTTTCCATTTTCGATTAATTTTTCTAAGGACGCTTGCCTTGTATCGCGAACTGTCTTTAAAATACCTCCTCCGTTTTTTAAAATCTCAATATAAGTTTTCCCCTCAAGTTTCATAGATAATTCATTTTCTCTTGTACCTTCAAAGATTATATGGGTATGCGGATCCACGAATCCCGGCGTTACTAACTTATTTGAAGCATCAATTTTAGTGGTAATTTTTCCAAATTCGTACTTGGACATTAATTCTTCAGTTGTCCCAACAAAAATAATTCTATCATCTTTAACCGCTAATGCTCCTTCTTGTATTATCGCTATTTCAGACATGCCAGCACCTATTCTTGGAGCACCAAATTTAGTATTCATAGTTACTAGCTCATTTACATTAAATATAACAAGGTCAGGGTTAACATCAGAAAAAATTTCTTTTTTGGTGTAAGTTGATGCAACAAACAAATCAATCTGCCTCGAGGAATTTTTGAATGATATTTATTAATTTTTTACTTCTTATAATTTCTGTTGCTAAGTCTATATAATCGGAGAGTATTGTATCTTCAGTTATATGTGGGATTTTCTCTCGTATATATTTATAACATGCTTCCAAAGTTTTACTAGATTTTAATGGTCTTCTAAAATCGAATGCTTGAATTGCACATAAAAGTTCAATTCCAAGTACTTTTTCAAGATTAGATACAATTTTAAGGGCTTTTCTAGCACTTATGGACCCCATACTTACATGATCTTCTTGTCCTCCACCAGTAGGTATACTATCTGCACTTGCAGGAAAACAAAGAGATTTGTTTTCACTAACTAAAGCAGCTGAAGTATATTGAACCATCATAAATCCTGAATTTAATCCCGCGTTTTCTATTAAATATAAAGGCAAATCCCACTTACCCTCAAGCAATAAATAAATCCGACGATCAGATATATTTCCAAGCTCGGAAGCTGCTAAACTTACATAATCGATAGGCAAGGCTAAGGGTTGTCCATGAAAGTTTCCTCCACTATACGTCTCATTTTCTCCAAAAACAATAGGGTTATCTGTTACAGAATTTATTTCACATTCCAACTTCTCTTTTAAATGTGATAAGGCATCTCTTGAAGCTCCATGAACTTGTGGAATACATCGAAGAGAATAAGGATCCTGGACTCTTCCACAGTCCTTATGAGATTCTACTAGTTGAGAATCCTCTAAGAATTTTCTCATTCTTTTAGAAACAATAACAGCTCCCTCGTGAGGCCTTAAGTCAATAAGTTTTTTGGCAAATGGTTGAGGGGATCCTAAATAGCTCTCAAGTGTTAAAGCACTAATGAGATCAGCATGCTCGAGACAATTTGATAATTTCTCAGTAATTTTTATAGCACATGCGGCTATAAATTGAGTTCCATTAATTAATGCTACTCCTTCTTTTGCTTGTAGCTTTAGTGGTTCTAAATTGTGTTCTTCTAATATTCTTTTAGCTGGAATATAATTATTACCATTTTTATATAAATAACCTAATCCAATCAGAGGTAGAAATAAATGAGCTAAGGGTGCCAAATCTCCAGAAGCTCCAACTGAACCTTGTTCAGGAACTACTGGAATAAAATTATTATCTATATGCCAACATATTCGTTTTAGAAGGTCCAAGGAAATTCCAGAATATCCCATTGATAATGCTTGTACTTTCAAGATAAGCATTAATTTGGAAATTTCATGATCTATTGGTAAACCCACCCCAACACTATGACTCTTGAGAAGATTTTCTTGTAATTTTCCAGTTTCTTCTTTTGAAATCCTAGTGGTGCAGAGAGATGCAAACCCTGTATTTATACTATATACTAATTTTTCCCCTTTAGCTATTGATTGAACAATCTCATAATTTTTATAAATTCGTTCTTTAACATTATCAGTTAGAATACCTCTCATATCTCCCCGTGATATTTTTAAAACTTTTTCTACTGTTAGATGATCCTCTCCGTATCTAAAAATATTATTCATTATATTTCACATTATTAATCTTATTATTATACTAAATCAAAATGTTGATATTCTTCAAATTTAAAATTTTTTAATCAATTTAAATCGATTTATTTATTATTTGAGCCTTTTTAAATATTTATCTAGAATATTATCTAAAAGTTGATCTTCTGCGAGAAATGGTAATGTTAAATGCCCTCTTTTTTCATTTTCGATATTCCAATTATAAGCAGTCTCAAAAGCATTAGGATTCCTAGCCCAACTTCTTCTAGCTATACCTCCTATAACATCCCATTCTATTGCATTTTTGATAACATTGTCAACTCTTTCAGATCCATCTAAGACTAAACCAAATCCCCCATTGAAGCATTTTCCAATACCAACACCACCCCCATTAGAAAGAACTACATATGTCATACCTCTTACAGCATTTCCAGCAAAACAATGAACTGCCATTTCTGCCATTACATTACTTCCGTCCTTAATATTAGATGTTTCTCTAAAAGGTGAATCCGTCCCAGAAACGTCATGATGATCCCTCCCTAGCATTATTGGCCCAATTTCTCCTTTCCTCACTAAGTTATTAAATTTCAGAGCAATATTTATACGTTCTTTAGCATCGGCATATAGAATTCTTGCTTTCGTCCCTACAACTAATCTATTTTCTTTGGCATCTCTAATCCAATAATAATTATCCCTATCTTGAGCTCTTCCTTCTGGGTTAATTGAACTCATAGCTGCTTGATCAGTTTTATCTAAATCTTTTCCTTTTCCTGAAAGACAAACCCATCTAAATGGGCCATATCCATAATCAAAACATATAGGTCCCATTATATCTTCAACATATGATGGAAAGATAAAACCTTCCGATGGATCTATTCCATTTTTTGCTATACTCTTAGCACCTGCATCAAATACAGCTTTCATAAAGGAATTTCCATAATCCCAAAAATATGTGCCTCTTTCTGTCATTGTTTTTATAAGCTTGAATTGCTCATTTAATGATTCATCAACAAGCTGTTTAAATCTATCAATATTGGTACTTAACAAATTTCTACCCTCTTTAAAGCTTATTTGATATGGTGTATAGCCTCCTTCATAGACAGCATGGCAAGAAGTTTGATCAGATGCAAGTTCTACTTTAATGTCTTTTTCAACTACATATCTCCATAAATTTACGATGTTTCCATTATAAGCTATAGATAAAGGTCTTCCTATTTTTCTCGCATCATCAACCCATCTAAAAATTTCATCTAAATTGTCAGATATTCGTGAAACCCATCCCTGATCATATCTAGTTTTAATTCTAGATTCATCAATTTCGGCTATCACTCCTATCCCACCGGCAATTTCTACTGCTTTAGCCTGAGCTCCACTCATACCTCCCAGTCCTGAAGATAGATACAAAATACCTTTTAAATCTTTATCTTGAGGTATACCCAAATATAATCTCCCGGCATTTAATAAAGTGATATAGGTTCCATGGACAATTCCTTGAGGACCAATATACATCCAGCCCCCTGCTGTCATTTGACCATAATTAGCAACGCCAAGAGCAGCCGCTACTGAAAAACCATCTGGATTATCGAACATTCCTACCATTAATCCATTTGTGGAAATTACTCGTGGAACTTTAGATGATGTTGGGAAGAGTCCAACAGGATGCCCTGATGTAATAACAAGTGTTTGATTTTCATTCATTAGCTCGAGATAATTTTTTACAAGACGATATTGCATCCAATTTTGAAAAACTTGACCGCTTTCACCATATGTAGTTAACTCATATGGATAAAGCGCAACATCAAAATCAAGATTATTATCAATCATTACTTGAAGGGCTTTTCCCTCAAGAGTATTTCCAATATATTCATCCACGGGTTTTGCTTTAATATTACCTTCAGGTCTATACCTATATCCATAAATTCTCCCTCTTGTGATTAATTCTTCTAAAAATTCTGGAGCTAGTTTTTCATGTAATTCTATGGGTATATATCTAAGAGCATTCTTTAATGCAATTTTTGTTTGAGCATGATTTAATTTATATCCTCTAGATGGAGCTCGTCTTATACCTTCAATAAATTCAGGATATGGTGGTAACTCACTAGATAATTTAATTCTCATAGCTTTTGAAATATCCATACTTTATTCTAACCCCATTTAATATTTAAATTATATTGTTTTTGGGATACAAATCAAATAAAAGAGAGATTCTAAAGAAACTCTTATTTTTTTTCTGAAGAATTAGTAATCTTTTCTTATTTAATCTTATATTTATTGAAAAAGAATAGAAAAGCGCTACAAAAATTTCTTTATTTCAATATTTTAATTCCACGAACTTCTAGTTTATGTAGAAAATCAAGGTAACCCTTAAGATTATTCTTTTCTAAGTTAAGATACTGAAGTGATGGTAATGATTCAATAGATTCTGGTAATGCACTCAAATAATTTGTTCTTAGGAATAAATACTTTAAAGATTTTAGAAATCCAATAGATTCAGGAAGACTGGATAATTTATTGTTACCTAAATATAAATACTTAAGAGATTGCAAAGAACCAATAGAATCTGGAACTTCATTCAACTCATTATAATACAAATATAAATGTTTAAGTGAAGTAAGAGCACCTATGGATTCAGGAAGATATTTTATATGATTTTTGCCCAGATCTAGGATTTCTAAAGTTGTGAGAAAACCAATTGATTTCGGAATATTTTCTAATCGGTTAAATCCTAAAATTAAAGTTTTTATTACAGGGAGAGAGCCAATTGAAACTGGAATGTCTGTTAACTTATTTGTAGAAATATCTAATTCTAATAATGATTCAAGCGAACCTATTGAGTCTGGAAGTTTCTTTAATTCATTCTTGCTTAAATCCAAAATTTTCAATGAAGATAATAGCCCAAAAGAAGCAGGTAGAGCCTCTATTCTATTATCATATAAGTTCAATTCCCTTAATGATTTTAATAATCCTATGGATTCGGGTAATTCGCTTAAATTATTAATTTCAAGTTTTAAGTTTTCAAGTTTGTTAAGATTTCCAATTGATTCTGGAATTTTAATTAATCTATTATGATCACATCTTAAAATCTGAAGAGAAGAAAGATTACCTATAGATTCTGGTAAAGATGATAATTGATTGTTAGAAAGCTCTAATCGAATTAATGATTTGAGCTCCCCTATTGATTCTGGAAGATTTATTAAATTATTGGATGAAAGACTTAAATTTTCTAAAGAATTTAATGAACCAATTGTTACTGGTAGAGCTTTTATTTTATTTGATGTTAAACCTAAATATATCAAATTAATAAGTTCACCAATAGAATTTGGAAGGTTTTCTAAATCATTTCCTTTTATAAAGAGAGAAGTTAATGATGAGAGGGTACCAAATGTTTCTGGAAGCCTTATGATTTTGTTATTTCTTAGATTTAATCTTTTTAGCGAATTTAATTTACTAATTGATTCTGGAAGCAATCTTAATTCATTATTCCCCAAATAGAGGATTTCTAAAGAACTGAGGTCTCCCATTGATTTTGGTAGTTTTTCAATATTATTTCCACTTAAATCTAAAGTCTGTAATTTAAGCATTTTTCCTAAAGAATTAGGTATATTTTCCAATTCATTTTCACTTAAATCTAAAACTTCAAGAGATGGGAGAGAGCCAAGTGATTCTGATAAATTTTTCAAATGATTCGATTCCAAATGTAATTCTTTAAGCTCAGTAAGGGAATAAAGTGACTCAGGCAACTCAATCAATTCATTTTCGCTTAAATCTAGAACCTCAAGAAAAGGAAAAGAAGAAAGTTCTATATTAATAGTTCTCAAATTATTGCCTCTAAGATAAATGTGTTTAAGTGATGTTAGCGTTTCAATTTCCTTTGGAATTGTTGATAATCTACAAGAATATAAACTTAAACCAGTTATATTCTGTTCATGTTCAAAATAACCAAAAGAATAACGTTCCAGTTGAGAAATCTTTAACAATGACTCTCCAACTTGGTCTTCGATTATCTCTAGTGCTTTTTGTTCTTTTTCTGAAATGGTCATTTTTATTATTTTAGGTTTAATATTATTCTAGAAATATTATCAAGTATACCTTAAAAAATAATATAATCTCGTAATATTTATGTATGATATATTTGAAATAAAATTAGAATTAGCAGAAATTTAAATAAAAAAAGATTTAAAATAAAATATAAACATTTGATATTAGAAGTCGACATCCTTTCCTTCATAAGCATAAGTGAATAATTTTTCAAACTCCGCCTTATTTGGGATTCTTGGCACTAATACGCTAGTAGCCTCTTGAAAACATAACATAATTAATGTTTTAAAATTTTCCTCAAAATCATTTTTAGATACACCTGTTTCTTTAAGACTTGAAGGAAAATTAACTTTTTTTTGAAGTTCTTTAATATTATGCACTACTTTATAAGCTGCTTTTTTATCATCTTCATCCCATTTAGCCCATCCTAATTGTTTTGCTAGCTTACTATAGATTTTTACACCCTCGGAACTCTCATTAGGATCGTTTAAAATATATTGTACAGCATAAGGAAGAGAAATTCCACATGCTATCCCGTGCGGTACATGAAAGAGTGAGCCAAAAATGTGACCTAAAGTGTGCGCAAGCATAACTTGAGCATTTCCGAAAGCCAATCCGGAGATGGTTGCTGCTTGATGCATCATATCTCTTGCTTTCTTATTTTCTCCATTTTTATATGCTAGTGGTAAATATTTAAATATAAGCTCTATAGCTTTTAAAGCCAAAGCGTTGCTGAATTCATTTCCCCAAAGAGATACCAAACATTCAACTGAATGGGCTAATGCATCAAATGCACTAGAGGTTGTTATGTTAGGTGGCATATTTCTAGTAAATATGGGATCAACAATGGCATAAGTAGGGACTAAACCTTTATTCATACAGAAAACTTTCTTCCACACATTATCTTCATATCTCGAAATAACTGCAACGTTTGTCGTTTCTGCTCCTGTTCCAGAATTAGTTGTAATTGCGATCATTTTTGCTTTCTTACCCATTTCAAATAATTCAGTACTATTGATTTGAATGTTATCAATAGTATATTCTGGAAATTCATATAAACACCAAATTGCTTTAGCTGTGTCTATAACAGAACCTCCACCTATTGCAATTATCAAATCAGGAGCATACTTTATACACTCTTCTTTTCCTTTCATTACATCTTCTTCATGAGGATCTGGGACCACTTCGTTAAATATCATATATTTTCTTTGATATTTATCTAGCTTTTCAGTTAAGATTCTTAAAAGTCCTACTTCTTCAATACCTTTATCAGTAACAATAAAACATCTACTTCCACTTATATTTTCCAAAAAATTTAAAGAATCTTCACCAAATATTACATTAGGACTATAAAAAAACCACATTTATATTTTTCACCTTTAAATTAAAAATTTTTAGATTCAAAATAATATAAATATTAATTTAAATTGATAATATATTTTTGTTGTTATTAAATTTAATAATTTAATATACATTATATTCAATTATTATTTCTCAATTTTTAAAGGAATAAAAGGGGATATATTTAAAAACAGAAAATTAGGTTAAATAGAAATGAAAGAATCAGAAAAAGAAAACCTTTACTTCACATTTCAACAAACAATTGAAGATGTAATAAAGGATAAACGAAAAAATCCTAAGAATGAAAAACTATTGAATAATTTTAATGCCAAAATAAATTTAGGCTTTCAAATTGAAGAGGATTATTACTTCTGGGTAAATTTAATTGCGACAGAAGGAAATTATAGTTTAAACAAGGGAAAATTGGATGAATATGATTTAGAAGTTATGGCTGCTCCAGAAGATATATTATTCTTTGCAAATGGAGAAAATTCAACACTTCATATGCTCCTTAAAAAAAATAGATTTGGATATAGAAAATTACGTTTTTCAAAAGGATCAAATGGTAAAAACAATTTTGGAATACTACTAAAACTTCCAAAAATTCTTGTTTTAGATTAAATCCTATCTATAATTCTTTAACTTTTGAATAAGAATTTTTAAATCATTTTTTGAATCTGGTTATTTTTTAAAAGAAAGTAATATGCAAATTCTGTAACTTGTCTCGTTTTTTTATTAATTTGGAAGAGCTTTACAACTATTTCTTTTGTTTCCTCATTAATATATAATTCAATAAAAGAGGGAATACCACTTGCCACAAAGGACCAGGCTCCAGTAACACTTCCAGGATTTATTAATAAAATCCCTTTATTTGTAAGAAAAACCTCCTCTTTATGTGTGTGTCCTGAAATTAAAATATTATAATCTTTTTCAATAGCTAAATCCTCTAATTGACTGTGATCTCCTCTTGGTTTAATCTGTGATCCATGAGTTAGCCCTATTATTAATTTTTCTTTATCTTTAAAAGATAGATCAAATTTTTGAAAAGTTGGTGAATCCCGATTCCCATAATAATAATCCATGTTTCCGATTACTCTAAAAAGAGTTTCCTTTGTTTTTTTCTTTAAAAAATCAAGAAATTCTGGGAAATTAATTACATCTCCCGTAAAAAATGTGTAATTGTAAAGTTTTATTCCTGTTAATTCATTTATTTTATTATAAATTTGCTCAGGAAGATCTTTGGCCCGAATCGGGACGTGTGAATCTCCTATACACAATATTCGAACCATTATATTTATCTTTATTTTTAATTTTTACTTTTATTTTTTGATTCTTGAACCAAGATCCAAAAATTCTTAACCATTTCTTCTAAACTCGGAAAGTGAGGTATATTATGTTGATTTAATAATTTAGATACTCTCTGAACCTCTTTAACTTCACCAATTAGCCAAAAGAATACAGGTTTTGAAGTCTGAGTGACATTTTCTATTATTTTTTTCCAGTTATTTCTAAAACGTGTTGTACAAAACATCATATTAAATAGACCCTCAATATGTGATTCATTTATAACTAGTTTATAGACTTGTTCCATAACAACTTCTGGATTAACTTTATTCATCATAGCTTTTTCCATCGTTGGCCATATATCAACAAATGCAAATCGATTAGGAGGCATCCATTCAGGAAATAGATCTTTAAGCATTTTATAGGCATGTTCTCCAAAAAGAGGAAAATTTAATCCATAAAGCTTGACCAGATCTGCTGAAATTGTACCAGCACCACCGGAACCTGCGATCATAGATACATTTCCGTTTATAGGCAATTTTTTACTTGTTGCATATATCATAGAAAAGGTTCTTGCAAATTGAAATAATTCATAAAAATTTCTTGCTTGGATTACACCTGATTGTTTAATTACTGCATTAATTAATTGTGAGTTTTCTGCTAGTGCTCCTGTATGACTGAATGAAGCATTTTGCCCAAGAGATGTCATTCCTCCTTTAACTAATATTATTGTTTTATTCGGTAATTCTTTTACCCTTTTACACAATTTTATAAATTTTCTTGGATCTTTGAAAGATTCTAGATACATAACAATAACATTTACCGTTGGATCCTCTATTAAATATTCAAGAAAATCTATTTCACTCAGATCCATTTTATTGCCAACAGTACATGAATATCTAAATCCAATTTCGGGATAATTTTCCATTAAATACATAAGATAACCACCATTCAACATCCCTGATTGGCTTATAATAGCTATATTTCCACGCTTGTAGCTAGTAAAAACACCAAAACTAGAGAAAAATCCTCCTTTATTATCGCTTTCGTTATCACTATCTCCATCAATTCTAGTTAAACCCATGCAATTTGGACCAACAATTCTGATTTTTGAGAAATTATTTGTAATTTTTAGGATTTCATCTCGTAACTCTAAACCTTCTTTTCCAACTTCTTCAAAACCTGAGGCTTCTATAATTGCTCCTTCTATTCCTTTCTTAATACAATCTTCTAAAAGATTTGGTATTCTTTTATTTGAAACATAAAAGATTGCTATGTCGATATCGTCTTCTACTTCTAAAATAGATTTCTTAAATTCTAAGTTAAATAATTTTCCGTTTGAATTCGGATTTATGGGGTAAATTTTTCCTTTGAAATTATTTTTTACAAGATTTTCTACTATTCGGTATCCACCTTTCACTGGATTTTTTGAAGCACCAATTACAGCAACTGACTTTGGATTTAAAAACAACTCAATTATATTATTATTAGACAATTTTCTACCGCTTTCTTACTGATTTTTATTCAATTTTCTTTATATTTTTTATATTCTTTTTGAACAAATTGATATAAATTTTTTGCTCCTTCATCATTTTCAAAATGCTTTATAACAGGAGCCAAAAATTGGTTGAGATATTTAACTATTGCTGGTTTTAAATCAGGTGGATTCAACTTACCTTCTACATAATCTTTTTCTAACTCCTTATATGAACTATATTTAATATCTCCACCATATTTTTCGGGACGTTCAATTTCAAAGAGATCAACTAGTTCAAATATGATATATTTACAATATTCTAAAACAGGGTTTTCTTTAATTTGTTTAGGGGGACAATATGCTTTATTTATTTTACGCATTATATCGTTAGGAGAATCTAACATAAATATTGATGAATCAGGATCGGATTTTGACATTTTAATTTCTATTGTTCTATCAACTCCAGTAACATCAGTAATGGGTGGTTTATTCAAACCCATTAACATATGATGATGAATTGCAACTGGTTTTGGTTTATTTAACTTTTTAGCAATCTCTCTTGCTAACATATTTACTTTTCTTTGATCCATTCCTAGTTGGCATATATCTGCAGGAAGGTAAAAAATATCTGCTGCTTGCATTAAGGGATATAATATTTGAGAAGCGTAGAGTTTATCTGATTCATTCCTTCCCATTATTTGTGTACATCTTTTAACTCTTTTTAAAGTTGTCGCTATACCAATTTTTAATACTAATTCCCAATATTTTGGGTCTTTTACAATATCTGAAGCATAAAGAAATTCTACCTTACTTAAATCCATTCCACAAACTTTCCATAGCTCAATGAAAAAATCTCCAACTTTTCTAATTACTTCTAAATTACCACCAAACTTTTTGTTTGCAGCAGCATGCCAATCAGCCACTAGAAATTTGAATTTTATCCCAGCTTTAGTAATTTTATTTACATTAATAGCTCGTAAAAGACCTTGAGCAATGTGGATATTTCCAGAAGGCTCAAAACCATCATAAGCATATATTTCCTTATTATGATCAATTTTCCATTGGATCATTTCTCTTAATTCATTTAATTCAATAATCTCTTCTCCAACTTCCTTTAATAAATCAATCTTTTCATCTAAAGTTAAAGACATATCATCTTTCACTAAACATTTTATAATTTAGTAAATTATTAGGTTGATATAACCTTTATGGATTTTAGAAATTCACTATTAAATTGAATAATTAATATTTATCTTTTCTCTTTTTATTTTAACAAGAGAAGAAATCTCTTAATAAGGAAAAATTATGATTACTTTTTTTGCTCGATCGCAGCTTGAGCTGCTGCAATCCTTGCAACAGGGATCCTAAAAGGAGAACAAGAAACATAATCTATACCAATTGAATGAGCAAACTTAATCGAATTAGGCTCACCACCATGTTCACCGCATATTCCTGTTTTGAGATCAGATCGTGTCTGCTTACCTAACTTTATTGCCATTTTCATTAATTTCCCTACACCATCCTGGTCTAAAATCTCAAATGGATTAGTTTCTAATATTTCCTTGTTGAGATAAATTGGGAGAAATTTTCCCTCAGCATCATCTCGGGAAAATCCAAATGTCATCTGTGTTAAATCATTTGTACCAAAAGAAAAAAATTCTGCTTCTATTGCGATTTCATCTGCGGTTAATGCCGCTCGGGGAATCTCTATCATTGTACCAAATTTGTATTCTAATTCTACGTCATAGCTTTTTATTGTTTCTAAAGCTACTTGCATTAATTGAGCTTTAACAAACTGTAATTCTGAAATCATCCCTACTAAAGGAATCATAACCTCAGGTATAACATCAATCCCTTTCCGTTTAAGTTCGCAAGCAGCTTGAAATATTGCCTTTACTTGCATCTCGTTAATTTCAGGCCAAACTATGCCCAATCGGCAACCTCTGAGTCCCATCATGGGGTTTTCTTCGGAGAGAGACCTAATTAAAGAGATAACTTTATTCTTATCTGTTATTTCATCATCTAACGGACTCACATTTAATAATGATCTTGATAAAGCATTTGTCATTTTAAGTTCTTGACTTTCTAATAGAACAGTAGATAACTCGGGTAAAAATTCATGCAGAGGAGGATCTAATAATCTAATTGTTACGGGTTTTCCTTCCATTATTTTAAAAATTTCATAAAAATCCTGTTTTTGCCATGGTAAAATTTTATTAAGAGAGTCTTGACGATCTTCTGTTGTCCGAGCCATTATCATTTTTTGAACTGTTGGTAGACGATCTTGCGCCATAAACATATGTTCTGTCCTACAAAGCCCAATTCCCTCAGC